>NZ_CP135963.1:2400000-3142948 GCF_032460525.1 Geodermatophilus sp. DSM 44513
GGCTGCTGCCCCCGGACAGCGAGGCGGTGGCCGTCCAGCAGCGCAGCCTGCAGCTGTTCCAGGTGCCGGTGCTCTCCGAGACCACGGTCGTCGTGCACGACCCGGAGGGGCTGGACCCGCTCACCCGGGCCGACGTCGCCCTGTGGGCCCTCGCGCACACCCAGGCCACCCTGGACGGCGGCGTGTCGCCGACCGGCGAGCAGGTGGTCGCGGCGGTGCCCATCCCCACCTCGACGCCCGACACCGCGGTCACCTACCTGTACGTGACCCGGGGGACGTCACTGGCGGAGGCCACCGCGCTGGGCCGCCAGTACGCCAGCCACTTCGACAACCAGGCCTCGCTGGAGACCCACGTCACCGGGCTCACACCGGCCCGCGTCGCCCAGGCCGAGTACCTGGAGTCCCGGCTGCTGCTGTTCGAGGTGGCCACCCTCGTGCTCATCGCGGTCGTGGTCGGCCTCACCTTCCGCTCGGTCGTCGCGCCCGTCGTCGTCCTGTTCGTCGCCGGACTGGGCTACCTCGTGGCGGTGCAGGTGCTGGCCGTCGCCGCCGGCGCACTGGGCTTCGCGCTGCCCGAGCAGCTGCGCCCGCTGACCGCGGCACTGCTCATCGGGGTGATCACCGACTACTGCGTGCTGTTCTTCTCCGGCTTCCGGCGGCACCTGGACCGGGGCCTGCACCGGCACGAGGCGGCCCGCCGGGTGGTGCTCACGGAGGGCCCGATCGTGGCGGTCGCCGGGGTGACCGTGGCCGCCGGCACGGCGGCCCTGCTGATCGCCGACTTCGCCCTGTTCCGCGCGTTCGGGCCGGCCCTGGCGCTGACCGTGGTGGTCGGCCTGCTGGTGTCGCTCACCCTCGTGCCCGCCGTGCTGGCCGTCCTGGGCCCGTGGCTGTTCGCGCCGTCCCGGGTCCGCGGCGGGCGGGCCCTGGACGAGAGCGCCGGGCGCGGGACGCGCTGGCTGGCGCGGGTGCTCGCCGGCCGGCGGGGAGCCGTCGCCGGGCTGGTGCTGGGCGTCGCCGTGCTGGTGCCGGCGGTGGTCCCCCTCGCCGACATGCGACTGGGGGTGTCCTTCTCCGGCGCGCTGCCCGGCGACGACCCGGTGCAGCGCGGCGCGCAGGTCCTCGAGGACACCGGCGTGCGCGGCATCACCGCGCCGACCGAGGTGCTGCTCGAGGGTGCCGACGTCGCCGCGCAGCGGGACGCGCTGACGCGGCTGCAGGAGCTGCTGGCCGCCCGGCCCGGGGTGGCGGCGGTGCTCGGGCCGGCCCAGAACCCGCTGCCGGAGGAGTACGGCATCGTCTTCTCGCGGGACGGGGACGCCGCCCGGTTCGTCGTCGTCCTCGACAGCGACCCGCTGGCGGCGACCGCCGTCGCGGACCTGCGGGCGCTGCAGGAGGACCTGGACGAGCTGGTCGCCCGGGCCGGCGTCGAGGACGTCACCGTCGGGGTGACCGGCCAGACCGCGATCGCCAGCGAGCTGGACCGGATCACCCGCGACGAGCTGCAGCGCACGCTGGTCGCGGTGCTGCTGGTCGAGCTGCTCATCCTCGTGCTGTTCCTGCGCGCGCTGCTGGCGCCGGTGGCGCTGCTCGCGCTCAGCGCCCTGTCGGTCGCGGCCACCCTGGGCCTGACGGTGTTCGTCTTCCAGGGCCTGCTCGGTGAGCCGGGCCTGACGTTCTACGTGCCGTTCGCCACCGCGGTCCTGCTGCTGGCCCTCGGCGCGGACTACAACGTCTTCGCCGTCGGCGCGATCTGGGACCAGGCCGCCCGCCACCCGCTGGCCCGGGCCATCGCCGTCGCCATGCCCGCCACCGCCCGGGCGATCAGCGCCGCCGGCGTGATCCTGGCCGCCACCTTCGCCATGGTCGCGATCATCCCGCTGTCCACCTTCCGGCAGATCGCGTTCACCATGGCCGTCGGCCTGCTCGTCGACACCTTCCTCGTCCGGCCGGTCCTCACCCCCGCGGCGCTCACCCTCCTCGGCCGCGCCGGGGGCTGGCCCGGCCGGCGGATCCGGACCACCGACGACCGTCCGGGGGCCGAGGAACAGCGCGGGCTGCTGGCCGAGGAGTCCGAGCGGCGGCGCACCGAGGCACCGCCGCGCACCGCGGTGGGGGCGGGCGGGCCGCCGTGAGCCCCGACGCGGCCCCCGCCGGCCGCTGGCCGACAGCCGTCCTGGCGGTGGTCGTCGTCCTGGGGACCGCGCTGCTGCTGTGGGGAGCCGACCGGCTCGCCCGCATCGGCGCGGAGTCCGTGCTGGCCCGCACCGTGCAGGAGCGGACCGGCGTCCTGGAGCCTCCGGAGGTGGACGTGGGCGGCGGGCCGGTGCTGCTGCAGGCCCTGCGGGGCCGCTACGACGACGTCTCGGTCGACCTCGACGTGGTGTCGTCCGGTCCGGTGCGGCTGCGCGGCCTGTCGGCCGACCTCGGCGGCGTGTACCTGTCCTTCTCCGACCTGCTCGACGGCGCCACCGGCGGCGTGTACGTGCAGCGGTCCGCCGAGGAGGCCCTGCTCACCTACGACGACCTCGACCGCTACCTGCGCTTCACCGGCCGCCTCCTCGACGCCGAGCCGGCCGGGGAGGGGCAGCTGCGCCTCTCCGGCAGCGTCGACGTGGGCGGTGCGGTCCGGCCGGTCTCCGCCCTGGTGGACGTCACCGCCGAGGACGGCGCGCTGCTGCTGGAACCCGCGCGGCTGGACACCGCCGCCCCGCTCGAGGGCGTCGACGAGCTGCTGGTGCGGCAGCGGTTCACCGTCCCGGTGCCCCTGGACCCGCTGCTGTTCGAGGGCCGCGGCGTCGACGTCGCGGTGCGACCGGACGGCCTGGCCGTCCGGTCCTCCGGGGACGGCGTCGTCCTCAGCTCCTGACCGGGCGGCCGCATGACGAGCGCGTGACGATCCGCCGCCCGCGGCATGGGCGGCGGCCGGCCCGCCTACCGACGGGACATGGGAACACAGACCACCCCCACCCGCCGCATCGCCGCCGGGGTCTTCGCCGCGGGGCTGCTGCTGGCCGGCTGCGGGAGCACCGCCGACGAGATCGCCGCCCCGGAGACCACCGCGACCGAGTCCGCCCCCGCGGAGGACACCGCCGACCCCACCGCGACCGCCGGGGCGGAGGACACCGCCGCGGCTCCCGGGACCGACGGCGGCACGGACGCCGGCGTCAACTGCTCCGGCACCTCCTGCGAGGTGACCCTGACCGGGGACGGCGCGCAGGTCGACGTCCTGGGGACGCCGATCACCCTGGGCACAGTCGCGGACGGCCGGGCCAGCATCTCCGTCGGCGGCCAGGAGCTCGCCTGCAGCCAGGGCGAGAGCGTCGCGGCCGGCCCGCTGACCGTCGAGTGCACGACCGTCACCGAGGACGCCGTGACCATGACGGCCAGCCTGGGCTGAGAGAGGACCTCGCTGCCCCCCACCGCTCGCGCGCTCGCGGCGGGCCCCTGCAGCGAGGCCACCCGGCGACGTCACGTCAGCTCGCCGTGCCGCGCCAGCGCAGCACCTCCAGCGCCGCGGCCACGTCGACGGCGTGTTCGGCCAGCGGGCGGGGCAGCAGCTCGTCAGCGCGGGCCAGCCGGCGCAGCACCGTGTTGCGGTGGGTGTGCAGCCGCGCGGCGGTGCGCGAGGTGCTGCCCAGCTCCCGCACGTGGGCGAGCACGGTCGCCCGCGTGTCCGCGTCGGCGTGCAGCAGGCCCCCCAGGGTGTCGGCGAGGAACTCCTCGGCGGACGCCGGGTCGCGGGTGAGCAGCGCGACCAGCTGCACGTCCTCGAGGCGGGCCACCTGCTGCGGCGAGGTGAGCCGGGCCAGCATCCGCTGGGTGGTCGCGGCGTCGAGGTGGCTGCGCCGGAAGCCGTCGACGTCCCGGCCGGGGCGGCCCACGGCCACCCGGACGTCGGGGTGCCCGGCCAGGGACGCGGCCAGCCGCCCGGGGTGCGGCGCGCTCGCCACGGGCAGCCACAGCCACAGCGCGGCCGCGCTGGCGACGACGGTGAGCCGGTGCGTGGCGCCGGCGGTCCGGACGACGGCCTCCGCGGCGGCCTCCAGCTGCCCGGACGCCGTGCCCGGGCCGCTCCACACCACCGCGGCGGTGTGCGGGCCGGACAGCCGGTACCCCAGCTGCGCCTCGGCGCGGGCCCGCCCGATGGGGGCGCCCTCCAGGAGCAGGGTGACCGCGGCCCGGCGCTCGGCGTGCACGCCGCGGGTCAGCTCGGCCCGCTCGGCGGCCATCCGCCTCGACACCGCGGCCACCGTGTCCTCGATGAAGGTGGCGATGGACAGCGCCGAGACGTCCAGCAGGGCGCGCAGCTCGGCGGGGTCGGGCGTCAGGTCGAAGCAGATCCGCATCCACCGCCGCCAGGCCACCCCCTGGGCGGCGCGGTAGGCGTCCAGCGCGGACTCGTCCAGGCCGCGGCGCACCAGGTCGCGCGCCGCCTCCAGCGACTCCGGCCCGGTGTTGGCCGGCACCCGCTGACCGGGGTGCTGCACGTTGGCCGCCGCCCAGTGCAGCAGGTCGGCCAGGGTGACCCGCCGGGTCGCCGCGGCGAGCACCGGGTCCTCGGCGACCGGGCGCATCCGCGGCCCGCCGAGGGCGGCGGCGTGCAGCTCCTCCACCCAGTCGTCCCGGGGGTCCAGCTCGGCCTCCGCCCCCCGCCGGAACAGCTCCCGGGTCCGCGGGGACACCTCGGGCCAGCGGACGTCGCCTGCAGCACCGTGCACCACCCGGGCAGCATCCTGGTGCCGTCCGCGCTGGCGCAACGCGGCGCGGACCGGGGACAGTCGCGGAGGTGACCACTCCGCACACGCCGGTCGAGCACCTCGACGTGCTGGTCGTCGGGGCCGGGATCTCCGGCATCGGCGCCGGGCGGTACCTGACCACCGAGCCGCCGCAGAAGAGCTTCGCGATCCTGGAGGCGCGCACGGCGTCCGGCGGCACCTGGGACCTGTTCCGCTACCCCGGCATCCGGTCGGACTCCGACCTGCACACGTTCGGTTACGAGTTCAAGCCCTGGCGCGACGAGCAGTCCATCGCCGACGCGCCGCGGATCCTCGCCTACCTCCGCGAGACGATCACCGAGAACGGCCTGGACGAGCGGATCCGCTACTCCCACCGGGTGCTGTCGGCCGCCTGGTCCACGCCGGAGGCCCGCTGGCTGGTCGACGTCGAACGCACCGACACCGGGCAGCGGCTGCAGCTGTCGGCGGGCTGGCTGTTCTGCGCCGGCGGCTACTACCGCTACGACGAGGGCTTCACGCCGGTCTTCCCCGGCCGGGAGCGCTTCGGTGGCCCGGTCGTGCACCCCCAGGCCTGGCCGGAGGACCTGCAGTACGCGGGCAGGCGGGTGCTGGTGATCGGCAGCGGCGCCACCGCGGTCACCCTGGTGCCCGCGCTGGCCGAGACGGCCGCGCACGTGACGATGCTGCAGCGGACGCCGTCCTACGTGATGCCGGTGCCGCGCACCGACGTGCTCGCGCAGAAGCTGACCGCCCTGTTCGGCGAGGAGCGCGGGTTCGCCCTCACCCGCCGCAAGAACATCGCCCGCGGCACCGGCATCTGGCGGTTCTGCCAGAAGCACCCCCGGGCGGCGCGGAAGCTGATCCGCTGGGTCACGAGCAAGCAGCTGCCCGCCGGCTATCCGGTCGACGTGCACTTCAACCCGCCCTACGACCCCTGGGACCAGCGGCTGTGCGCCGTCCCCGACGGCGACCTGTTCCGTGCCATCCGCAACGGGACGGCCGAGGTGGTCACCGACCGGATCGAGACGTTCACCGAGACCGGGGTGCGGCTGGTCTCCGGCCGCGAGCTCGAGGCCGACCTGGTCGTGACCGCCACCGGGCTGAACGTGCAGGCCATCGGCGGCATCGCGCTGACCGTGGACGGGCAGCCGGTGCACCTGCCCGACACGGTCGCCTACAAGGGGATGATGCTGTCCGGCGTCCCCAACCTGGTGCTGGCCATCGGCTACACCAACTCCTCCTGGACGCTGAAGATCGGGCTGCTCTGCGAGCACTTCTGCCGGCTGCTGGCGCACCTGGACGCGCACGGGCAGGACGTCGCGGTGCCCCGGCCGAGCGACCCGGACATGCCGACCCGCCCGCTGCTGGACTTCGCCGCCGGCTACGTGCAGCGGGCGGTCGACCAGCTGCCCCGCCAGGGCGACCGGGTGCCGTGGCTGACCTCGACGAGCTACGCCACCGACGTGGAGCTGCTGCGCGCCGGCAGCGTCACCGACCCGGAGCTGCACCTGTCGCGCGCCGCCACCGCGGCGACGGTGACCGCGTGAGCGGCGTCCGCGGCAAGGTCGCCGTCGTCACCGGCGCCGGCTCCGGCATCGGCCGGGCGCTGGCCCTGGAGCTGGCCCGGCGCGGGGCGCGCGTCGCGCTGTCCGACGTCGACGAGGCCGGCCTGGCCGGGACCGCCGACCGCACCCGGGCACTGCGTGCGCAGCCGCACAGCGCCCGCCTGGACGTGGCCGACCGGGCCGCGGTCGAGGCGTACGCGGAGACGGTGGCCGGGCACTTCGGCGTCGTCCACCAGGTCTACAACAACGCCGGGGTGGCCGGTGGCGGCGCGGTGCTGGAGACCGAGTGGGCCGAGTACGACCGCGTCCTGTCGGTCAACCTGTTCGGCGTCCTCCACGGCACCAAGGCGTTCCTGCCGCACCTGGTCGCCTCCGGGGACGGGCACGTGGTCAACGTGTCCAGCCTCAACGGGATCCTCGGCCAGGGCCGGATGACCGCGTACTGCACCAGCAAGTTCGCCGTCCGCGGGTTCACCGAGAGCCTGCGCGCGGAGCTGCTGGCCGCCGGGCACCCGGTGCGGGTCAGCGTGGTGCACCCCGGCGGCGTGCGCACGAACATCGCGACGGCGGCGCTGGAGCACGCGCGGGCGTCGGGCCGGGAGGTCACCCCGGACGAGGAGGCCCGCACCCGCCTGTACACCGAGAAGCTGCTGCGGATGCCGGCCGAGCAGGCCGCCCGGATCGTGGTGGACGGGGTGGAGGCCGGCCGCCCGCGGATCCTGGTCGGCACCGACGCGCGGGTCGCCGACCTGCTCGTCCGGCTGGCGCCGCGGCTGTACCCGGTGCTGGCCGCCCGCGCCGAGCGGCGGTTCGCCGGCCGGACCGCTCAGGGCCGGCCGGCGTCCGGCACGCGGGCGACGTCGGCGCCGCCGCCCGCCGACGGGTAGCGGTCGAAGGCGGCGAGGTCGGCCAGCTGCAGGGTGCGGGCCACGTCGCTCGGTGACACCACGCCGACCACCCGGCCGCCGTCGACGACGACCGCCCGGCCGTCACTGCAGCCGGCCAGCCGCGGCAGCAGCTCGGTCAGCGGCTCGCCGGGCGCGGCGACCGGGACCTCGGCCGGCGGGCAGGCGACGTCCTGCAGCCGGGTCGTGGCCCGGGCCGCGGGTGGCACCGAACGCAGCCGGTTGAGCGTCACCAGGCCGACCAGCGCGCCCGTGGCGTCGACCAGCGGGTAGGTGCTGAACCGCCGCACCAGGGCCACCTCGTGCAGGAAGGTCTCCACCGTCCGGTCGGGGTCGGCGACCAGCGCCGGGCTGCTCATGACCGCGCCCACCGGCAGCCCGCCCAGCCGGCCGGACACCTGCGCGTGCTGCTCCTCGGCCGTCGCGGCGTTGACCACGAACAGCCCGACCAGGGCCAGCCACAGCCCGCCGAAGCCGCGGCCGGTGACCAGCTGCAGGAAGCCCAGCGCGATCAGCGCGAAGCCGAACAGCCGCCCGGCGCGGGCCGCGGTCACCGCGGAGGACCAGGCGTCGCCGCGCAGCCGCCACAGCAGCGCGCGCAGCAGCCGCCCGCCGTCCAGCGGCGCGGCCGGGACGAGGTTGAACAGGGCCAGCGCCACGTTGATCCCGGCGAGGTAGTCCAGGACGGCGACCGGCAGGCCGTCGGCCCCGACCAGCCGGGCGAGCAGCGCGGCGGTGCCGAACGCGACGCCGAGGACCAGGCTGGTGAGCGGGCCGACGCCGGCGATGCGGAACTCCGCCCCCGGCGTGCGGGCCCCGCCACGCAGGCGGGCCACGCCGCCGAGCAGCCACAGGGTGATGCCCTCCACCTCGACGCCGTTGCGCCGGGCCACCAGCGCGTGCGCCAGCTCGTGGGCCAGCAGCGAGGCGAGGAAGGCCACCGCGGCGGCCACGGCGGCGGTCAGGTACGCCGCCGCCCCGCGGCCGGGCAGCACGAGCGGGAACCGGCCGAACGCCAGTCCCCCGGCGATGATCGCCACGATCACCAGCACGCTGGCGTTCACGCCGACGCGGATGCCGGCGATCCGGCCCAGGCCGAAGGTCTCTCTCACGGTGCTCCTCGCGGACGGGTCCCCGGGTCGGCCGGGGGTCTCCGGCGGCAGGGGTCTCCCGCGGCGGGGTGCCCGGCCGATGGGCCGGTGACACGTGCTCGGCGGCCGTGCCAGGCTGCGGGCACCGACCCTGCGAACAGGAGGACCGATGGCCTTCCGCGGCATCATGGCGCGCCTGGGCTCCGGCGGCGCCACCGTCGAGACCGTGCTGGACCGGCCGGACACGACCCCGGGCGGCGCGGTCACCGGCACCGTGCACGTCACCGGCGGGACCGTCGCCCAGGACGTCACGGAGGTCCGGGTCGCGCTGCAGGCCACCGTCGAGGTGGAGAGCGGGGACTCCTCCTGGCGTGAGGAGGTCACCTTCGGCACGGTCGCGGTCGCCGGCGCCGCGCGGGTGGAGCCCGGCGCCCGGCACGCCCTGCCGTTCCGGCTGCCGGTGCCCTGGCAGTGCCCGGTGACCGCGATCGACGGCTGGCACCTGCGCGGCATGCGGGTGGGCCTGCGCACCCGCCTGGACGTCCCCGGGTCGGTCGACCCCGGCGACCTGGACCCGGTGACCGTGCTGCCGCTGCCGGTGCAGCGGACCGTGCTGCAGGCCCTGGACGGCCTGGGCTTCGCCTTCCGCGGCGCGGACGTGGAGAAGGGCCGCATCCGGGGCAGCGAGCTGCCGTTCTACCAGGAGGTCGAGTTCGCCCCGCCGCCCGGCCTGCGCGGCCGGGTGCGGGAGCTGGAGGTCACCTTCCTCGCCGACCCGCACGGCGTGGACGTCGTCCTGGAGGTCGACCGGCGCGGCGGGCTGCTCAGCGAGGGCCGCGACGTCGGCGGCCGGCTGCGGCTGGCCCACACCGACACCGACGTCCGCGCGGTGGCCGCGCAGCTGGACGCCGCCGTCCGGCAGCTCGGCGCCCGCCGCGGCTGGCTGTAGACCCGGCTGCGCATGCCCCGCTCCGTGCTGTTCATCGAGGACGACGAGCGCATCCGGCGCGTCGTCTCCCTGTCCCTGCGCCGGGAGGGCCTGGAGGTGGCCGAGGCCGGCTCGGGCGAGGAGGGCCTGGCCCGGCTCGCGGAGCGGCCCTACGACGTCGTGCTGCTGGACCTGGTGCTCCCGGGCCGGGACGGCTTCGACGTGTGCCGGGAGATCCGCCGCGTGTCCGCCACCCCGGTGATCATGGTGACCGCCCGGGCCGACAGCCGCGACGTCGTCGCGGGCCTGGAGGCCGGTGCCGACGACTACGTCACCAAGCCGTCCGTCGCCGAGGAGCTCTCCGCCCGCATCCGCGCCCTGGCCCGCCGCACGCGGTCCCCCGGCGCCCGCCCGCGCGTCGTCGTCGGCGACCTGGTGATCGCGCCGGCCGACGGGGTGGTCACCCGGCGCGGGGAGGTCGTGCCGCTGACCCGGACGGAGTTCCGGCTGCTGGTCGAGCTGGCCGCCGAGCGCGGCCGGGTGCTCAGCCGCGAGGAGCTGCTCGAGCGGGTCTGGGGCTACGACTACTTCGGCGACTCCCGGCTGGTCGACGTGCACGTGCGCCGGCTGCGCACCAAGGTCGAGGCCGACCCCGCGGACCCCGCGATCGTGACGACGGTGCGCGGCATGGGCTACCGGCTGCCGGGGTGAGCCCGACGGCCGTCGTGGCCCCGCCGCCCGCCGACGGCCCGGCCGGCGGCACCCTCCGGCGGCGCCGCGCTCCCTGGCCGCCCTCGCTGCGCGGCCGGGCGACGCTGGCGCTCACCGCCGTCGCGGTCGCGCTGACCACCGCGCTCGCCGTCGGCGTCTGGGTCTCCGCCACCCAGTACCTGCTGTACACCCGGCAGAACGTCACGCTCGCCCAGGCGGTCGCCAACGCCGCCCAGGTGCAGCGCGGGCTGTCCGCCGAGGGGTTCCTGCCCGCGGAGCTGCTCTCCCAGCTGCCGCGGGAGACCGGCTCGGTCTCGCTGCTCGCCGACGACGGCGAGTGGAGCACCACCTCGCTGCGGATCGGCCGCGAGGAGCTGCCCGAGGCGCTGCGCACCGCCGTCGCCCGGGGTGAGCCGTCCCGCCAGCGCATCGCCGTCGACGGGGACCCCTACCTGGCCGTGGGCCTGCCGCTGCCCGGGCTGCAGGACGCCTACTTCGAGGTCTTCCCGCTGCACGAACTCGACGACACCGTGCGCGTCCTCGGGGTGGTGCTGACCTCGTCGGTGCTGGCCGCCGCCCCGCTCGCGGCCGCCGTGGGCTGGTGGGTCACCCGGCCGGCGCTGCGGCCGCTGGAGCGCATCTCGGCCGCCGCGGCCGCCATCGCCGGTGGGGACCTCGGCGCCCGCATCGACCCGCGCGGCGACCCGTCGCTGGCGCCGATCGCCGCGTCGTTCAACGCCACCGCGGCGGCGCTGGAGCAGCGGGTCCGCGCCGACGCCCGGTTCGCCGCGGACGTCAGCCACGAGCTGCGCAGCCCGCTGACCACCGTGCTCGCCGCGGTCTCCCTGGTCGAGGCGCACGCCGACCGGCTGGACCCCGACGGCCGGGAGGGCCTGGCGCTGCTGCGCTCGGAGGTGCGCGACCTGGAGCGGCTGGTCGCCGACCTGCTGGAGATCTCCCGCACCGACGCCGGCGACCCCGACCTGGTCGTCGAGGACGTCCGCCTGGCCGCGCTGGTGGGTCAGACCCTGGCCCGCCGCGCGGCCGCGGGCGGGGGGAGCACGCGGCCCACCGTGGCCGCCGCGGCCGCCGACGTGGTCGTGCGGGCGGACAAGCGCCGCCTGGAGCGGGTGCTGCGCAACCTGGTGGACAACGCCGACACCCACGGCGGGGGCCTGACCGCGGTCACCGTGGAGCGCGCCGGGCCGCACGCGTGCGTCCTGGTCGACGACGCCGGCCCCGGTGTCCCGGAGGAGGAGCGCGGCGTGGTGTTCGAGCGGTTCGCCCGCGGCAGCCGCAGCACCCGGGCCAGCTCCGACGGCAGCGGGCTGGGCCTGGCCCTGGTGAGCCGGCACGTGCAGCTGATGGGCGGCAGCGTGACCGTCACCGACGCCCCCGGCGGCGGCGCGCGGTTCGTCGTCCGGCTGCCCGCGGTCGACCCGGCCGGCGGGCGACCGTGAGGCGGCCGGCCTCCCTGCTGCCCGTGCTGCTGGCGCTGGCCGCGTGCGGGGTGGGCCCCCAGGACGCGCCGGAACCGGTTCCCATCCCGCCGGCGCCGGCACCGGCACCGGAGTCCGGCGCCGCACCCGACGGCCCCCGGGTGACCGTCTGGTTCGTCCGGGGCGCGCGGCTGGAGGCGGCCGAGCGGGTCACCGGGCGCGCCGACATCGGCGCCGCGCTGGACGCCCTGGCGGGCGGGCCGACCCGCGCCGAGGCGGTGGACGGGCTGCGCACCGCGCTCGTACCGCAGGGCCTGGCACCCGGCCGCCCCACCCCCGCCGAGCCGGTGGTCACCGTCGAGGTCACCCGTGAGTTCACCGAGGTCGCCGGCGACGACCAGCTGCTGGCCACCGCCCAGGTGGTGTTCACGGTGACCGGGTTCCCCGGCGTGCAGGCAGTGCGGGTCACCGCCGAGGGCGCGCCCGTGGAGGTGCCCACCGACGACGGCCTGACCGCCGGGCCGGTCGACCGGGACGACTACGCGTCGGTGGCGGCCGACGAGCCCCCGCCGCCTGCGCCGACCCCGGGCGCTCCGCCGTCCGAGCCCCCGGCGGCACCGACGCCGGGCAGCACCGCGCCGTCCACCCCCGGCCGGCGACCGCCGCGGCGGTGGTGTCACGGGACCGCAAAGCGCCGTCGCCTCACTGCCCGCTGATCGCGGGTACCCCCCTCCCGATGACACGGGACACCGGAGTGCGCACGCCGCCCCCCGGCGCGGCACGGACGGACGCCACCGGGGTGGGTCGGTTCGGGCTGCGCGCGCTGCTCGGCTGGGTCGCGCTGCTGGCCGGCGCCGTGCCCTTCCTGCTGCTCTGGCTGCTCGTGCAGCGCTCCTGGTCGCCGCTCGGCTCGCTGGACGGGGAGGTGGCCGCAGGGCTCAACGAGGAGGTCAGCGGCTCCCCGCTGCTGGTGTCGGTGCTGCAGGGGGTCACCGACCTGGGCGGCACCGGCGCCGCCGTGCTCGTGATGGTGCTGGCCACGGTGTTCCTCCTCGTCCGGGGGCAGCGGCGGCTGGCGGCGTTCGTGGCCACCACCGGGATCGGGCTGGCCGTCCTCGGTCCGGTGGCCAAGGCCGTCGTCGACCGGGCCCGGCCGGTGGTCGCCTCCCCCGTCGTCGAGACGCCGTCGAACGCGAGCTTCCCCAGTGGGCACGCCATGACGGCGGTCGTCGTGTACGGCGCGCTGCTCCTGGTCGCCCTGCCGTCGGTCCGCCGCCGCGCCCGGCCGTGGCTGGTGGCGGCGACGGCACTGCTGGTGGTCCTCGTGGGGCTCACCCGGCTGGCGCTCGGCGTCCACTTCGTCTCCGACGTGCTCGCCGGGTGGGCGCTGGGCGCCGGGTGGCTGGCGGTGACCGCGGCGGCGTTCCGGGGCTGGCAGCACGACCGGGCCGGGTCGGTCGAGGAGCCGCTGGACCCGCTCGACGTGCCGCCCGCCGAGGCGGTGCACCTGGCACCGGCCGCCGGCCCGGTGCCGACCGGGGGCCGGACGGCGGCGCTGCGGCTGGTGGCCGTCGCCGCCGGCCTGTTCGCCGCGCTCAGCGTCCTCGGGCTGCTGGTGACCGCGGTGCTCACCGACACGTGGATCGGCCGCTCGGACCGGTCGGCCGTCCGGTGGGCCGCCGACCTCCGCAGCCCCGCGCTGACGACGGTGATGGAGACGGTCAGCACGCTGTCGGGCACCCGCACCGTCATCGCCGCGGGGCTGGCGCTGGCCGTGCTGGGACTGGCGGTCGCGGCGAGCTGGCGCCCGGTGGTCTTCGTGGTGGTCACCCTGCTCGGCGAGGTGGCCCTCTACTCGCTGAGCTCCCAGGTGGTGTCGCGGGCCCGGCCCGCCGTCGCCGACCTGACCAGCGGGCTGCCCAGCGCGGCGAGCTGGCCGTCGGGGCACGCGGCGGCCGCGGCCGCCCTGTACGGCGCGCTGGCCGCGCTGGTGGTGGTGTACGCCCGGGCGCCGCGGCGGTGGCCGGTCCTCGCCGTCCCGCTGCTGCTGGTCGTGGCGATCGGCGCCTCGCGGGTCTACGTCGCAGCGCACCACCCCACCGACGTGCTGGCCGGGGCGGCGCTCGGGGGCGTCTGGGTGTGCGCCTGCGCGCGGTGGCTGCTCCCCGCGCCGGGACGGGGCGTGCGCGCCGGGACGGCGGGCGTCCGGTGAGCGCGCTGCTGGCGGGGGCCGCCGTCCTCGGCGGGGCGCTCGCGCTGCGGCTGTGGGCGGCCCGGCGCGCCGCGCGGGCACAGCCCGGGGACCCCGCCGGCCTGCGCACCGACGACGGGGTGCCCCTGCACGTCGAGGTCGCCGGCCCCCCGGACGCGCCGGTGACCGTCGTCCTGGTGCACGGCCTCGCGGCGCGGTCGGGGATGTGGCACCGGCAGTGGGCCGTGCTGCGCGAGCACGCGCGGGTGGTGCGCTTCGACCTGCGCGGGCACGGGCGCAGCGGGTGGGCCGGCCGGCCCCGGGGCAACCTGCAGCACCTGGCCGGCGACCTGGGGCTCGTCCTCGACCGGTGCGCCGGGCCCGGGCCGGTGGTGCTGGTCGGGCACTCGATGGGCGGCATGGCCGTGCTCGCGCTGGCGGGCTCCCGGCCGGAGCTGTTCGGGACGCGGGTGACCGGCGTCGGGCTGCTGTCCACCCTGGCCGGTCCGCTGGCCGTGGCCGGCACCGGCGGGCGGGCCCCCCTGCGGACGGCACTGGCGCGCGCCGCCGCCTGGGCCGGGTGGCTGGTCTCCCCGCTGGTGGACGCGCTGCACCCCGTCCGCACCGGGCCGGTGCGCCGGCTGCTGCGCCGCCGGCTGTTCGCCGGCGACCCGCCACGGGACGCCGTCCGCCGGATGACCGGCTCCTGGGAGCACACGCCGACCGCGGTGCTGACGGCGCACCTGCCCGGGCTGGCGCGCTACGACCGGCGCGGCGTGCTCGACGCGCTGCGCGGCGTGCCGGTGCTGGTGCTGGCCGGCACCGACGACGCCACCATCCCGCCCACCGCCGCCGAGCGCCTGGCGCGGCGGCTCGGCCCGCTGGCCCGGTTGGAACTCGTGCCCGGCGCCGGGCACCTGGTGCCGCTGACCCACCCCGGCGCCGTCACGCCGGCGCTGCTGGACCTGGTGGACCGGTGCCGGACCGCCCCCGGACGGAGGACCTCGTGAGGCGCTGGCTCGTCCGGGTCGCGGCAGCACTGGGCGTGCTGCTCGTCCTCCTGGTGATCTACGGGGTGTTCGTCGAGCCGCGTTTCATCCTGGACGAGGAGCGTGCCGAGGTCGCCGTGCCCGGGCTCGGTGTGGAGCTGGCCGGCACCGAGGTCGCCGTCGTCAGCGACCTGCAGATCGGCATGTGGTTCGCCAACGAGGGCATGGTGCGCACCGCAGTGGAGACCATCGTGGCCGCCGGACCGGACGTCGTCTGCTGGGCGGGGACTTCGTGTACAGCACCGACCCGGGCGTGGAGACCCAGGTCGACACGCTGCTGGAGCTGCTGCGGCCGGTGCTCGACTCCGGCATCCCGACCTACGCCGTCCTGGGCAACCACGACCACGCCGTCGACGCCGCCGACGAGCTCAGCACCGCGCTGGAGGACGCCGGGGTCCCGGTGCTGCGGAACGAGGCGGTGACCGTGCCCGGGCTGGGCGGCGACCTGTACGTCGTCGGCGTCGGGCCGGAGACCCCCGGCCTGGCCGACGTCGACGAGGCGCTGGCCGGCGTCCCGGACGACGCGCCGCGGGTGGTGCTGATGCACAACCCGACGGTGTTCGACGAGTTCCCGGCCGGGACCGCCCCTCTCACGGTCGCCGGGCACACCCACTGCGGGCAGGTGGCGTTGCCCGGGACCCCGGACTGGGCCTACCTCGCCCTGACCAGCGAGGAGCGGATCGTCGCCGACGGGTGGGCGCCCGAGGGGTACGGCGCCCCGGGCAACCGCCTGTTCGTCACCTGCGGCATCGGCTTCAGCGTCGCCCCCATCCGGGTCAACGCGCCGCCGCAGGTCGCCTTCTTCGAGCTCGTGCCGGGCGGTTGACCCCGTCGGGCGAGGTGACCCGGAGTGGCGGCAGGCCCACCACCTCGACGGGTTCCTACCCCGCGCGGGCGGCGAGATGACGGTCCCGTGACGAACCGTCCGGCGGCGGGTCGGCCCCGGTGTCGCGGGCAGGAGATCCGGAGCGGGCCGGGTCCAGTCCGCCCGGAGGAGGGTGGGACCCGTCGTGCGCGCACACCGCCGCCGGCCGCTGGCCGGGACCACGCTGGCCGCCGTCCTGGCGCTGGCCGGCTGCGCCCAGGACGACGCGGCGACGGCACCGGACAGCCCGGTCGAGGTGCCCGACATCCGCGGGGAGGACGACCTCGACGACCCCCACACCGGCGCCCTGGACGCCGGCTTCCACGAGGACCTGCCGGCCTACGACGGGATCGAGGTGACCCTGCTGGCCGAGGTCGTCGAGGTGGTGTCGCCGCGGGTGTTCACCGTCTCCTCCCCCGACGGCGGGGAGGTGGGCCCGGTGCTCGTGGTGGCCACCGAGGAGGCCGGGGACGTCGAGCCGCAGCCCGGCACACCCCTAGTCGTCGCCGCCACGCCGGACGTCTCCCTCGAGGCCCGGGCCGTGGCCGAGGAGCTCGCCCTCGACGTGGGGCCGGAGCAGCTCGCGGAGTGGGACGGCCAGCCGTTCCTCCCCGCCGAGGTGCTCGCACCCGCGCCCTGACGCCGGCGCCGCTCCCCCGCCCGACCGCACCCCAGGAGGCCCCGATGACCCCCCGCAGGACGATTCGCTCCCCCGCCCGCCGGACGCTGGCCGCCGCCGGCGCGGCGCTGCTGCTCACCGCGTGCAGCGACACCGCGCTGCAGGAGGCCGCGCCCGCAGAGGACCCTGGCGCGGAGGTCGACGGCGGCGCGGTCGGCCCGGACGTCCGGGTCGACGACGACCTCGGCCTCCAGCAGGTGCAGCTGGCCTCCCCGCGGGACGGCGTCTACGAGGCCGGCGAGGACGCACGGCTGTACGTGGCCGTCACCAACACCGGCACCGACCCGGTCGTGCTGACCGACGTGTCCGGTCCCGACTTCGCCGGCGTGGACGTGCAGACCGAGGGCGGCGGCGGGCTGCCCCTGACCGTCGACCCGGACGGCAACCTCTACGTCGGCGCGCAGGGCCCGCCGGTCGTGACGCTGCAGGACCTGGGCCGGGAGCTGGGCTCGTCGCAGTCCATCCCGGTCACGTTCACCTTCGCCGAGGCCGGGGAGGTGACGGTCGACGTCATGGTCTCCGCCGAGGAGGACCCGGGCACGCCGTTCGACTTCCCGAACGAGGACCCCGAGGTGCGACCCGACCCCATCTCCCTGCCCTCACCGACGGGCTGAGCGACACACCGCGGGCTCCTCGTCCTCCCGTGCCCGGCAACTCGACGAGTCCCCCGGTCAGTACGGCGGTGGTGTGGTGACCGCGGTCAGGCCGGTGGGGGTGGTGACGGTGAGGGTGCCGTCGGGGTGCAGGGTGTGGGTCCAGCCGGGTGCCTGGTGCTTGCCGCGGTGGTCGGTGGTGCAGTAGCCGGCCAGGTTGGCCGCGCAGGTGTGCCCGCCGTCGGCGTGCGGGCGGTGGTGGTCCAGCTCCCCGCCGGCGGGCACGGGGCGGCGGCAGCCGGGGAAGCGGCAGCGGCGGTCGCGGGCGCGCACCCAGCGGTCCAGTGCCGCGCCGGGGGTGTAGCCGTCGGTGGGCGCGGGTGGGCCCAGGCCGGGGCGGGCGGTGAGGTCGTGCCCGCAGGTGTCCGGTCGCCGTCGGCAGGCGGGGCGGTCGCAGTGGGCGGCGCGGCGCAGGCCGGGCAGGTCGGTCAGGGCGCGCAGGGCGCCGGTGACCGCGTCGGTGAGCACGATGCGGGGCCGGTCGGCCAGTCCGCCGCCGCTGGTGGCCGCCAGCAGCGCGGCCAGCTCGGCCCGTTGGGTGTCGGTGGCGGCGGCCAGCGCGCCCAGGGTGTCGTGGGCGGCGTTCACCCGCCCGGCCGGGCCCGCGGCCCAGTCGGTCTCCACGGCGGCGTGGGCGCGCAGGGCGGTGCCCACCGTCCGGTCGGCGTGGGCGAGGGCCAGGCCGGCGGCGTGCACCGCGGCACCGGCGTCGTCCAACGCCCGGTCCGCCGCCGCCCACCACCCACCGCCGGGCACACCGTCGGTGGTCACGCTTGCCGTGGCGTCGTGGTGGTCGAGTGCACGACCGGCGTCCCACCCCCGGAGGTCCCCTCCCCCGCACCTGCGATCCCCGACACCGGGTGGCTCCGCCTCGGGTGGCTCCGGCCCGGGTGGCTCCGGCTCGGGTGGGGCGCCGGGTGACCAACCGGGCTCACCCGGTGCCGGGGCGTCCCCGAACGCCTCGGCGACCAGCTGGGCCAGCCACCGGTCGAAGTCGTCGGCGTCGAGCTCGGCCTCGGCCCGCTCGATCGGCCCACCCTCCACGTCCACCGGGTCCGCACCGGCCCACCCGGCCGCGGGCGCCAGGACACCGGCGCCGGCAGCGCTCACGGCTCCGGCAGTCACGGCGTCGGCAGTCACGTCGTCGGCGGCCGCGGTAGCGACGGCGGCGTCGCCGGTAGTGGTGGCCGCGTCGGGGGTGTCACCGGCGACCGGGTGCAGGCCGGCAAAGGCACGCGCCAGCTGGCGGGCCATCTCCGCCGGCACCGGCTCCCCGTCCACCTCACCCGGGGCGTCCCCACCCAGCAGCGTGGCCACCGACGCGACCACGTGCAGCAACACCCGCACCGGCGGCACATCGGACTCCCCCGGGCGCAGCACCAGGTCCAGCAGCGCATCCACCGCCTTGTGCCCCCGCGTGCGCGGCGGACCGCTGACCGCCCCCGCGGCGTCCCCGCTGCCGGTGTCCGGGTCGTCGGCGACCGCCCCCGCGGCGTCCCCGCCGCCGGTGTCCGGGTCGTCGGCGCCCACACTGTCGGCGTCCGGGTCGTCGGTCAGCGCGTCGGCACACGCCAGTAGTGCGGCGTGCAGCGCCCGCGCCTCCGCCACCGTGCACACCACCGACACACACGCCATCCCCTCGGCCCGCTCGGCCCGCAGGTACACCCCCCGCTCGGTCAGCGCCGCGGCCAACCGCCGCGCCACCGCCGCCGCGTCCCGGCGGGCCACCACCACCCGCGCCCGGGCCCCCAGCTGCGCCGGGGTGGTCACCTGCCGCCGCCGGCCCACCCAGTCCAGCAGCTCCGCCTCCACCTGCCCGCGCAGCACGTCGTCGCCGATCGGAGCGACCTTGTCCACCAGGTGCCACAGGTGCCCGCGGTGCAGCACGCCGGCCTCCAGCGCGACCAGCGTGCCCGGCAACCGGTGCACCACCGTCAACGACTCGGCCAGCAACGCCTCCGCCGCCGGCTGGGTCAGGTTCAGCGCGACCGCCAGCTCCGCGGTGGCCCACTCACTGACCGGCCGCAGCACCTCCGCCCGGCCCGCCCACCGATCAGCCGACATCGCCCCCGGCACACCCTGCGCCCGGTCGACCGACGCCGGCCGCGACGCGGCGAACTCCGCCACCGCCCGCGCCCGCACCGCCACCTGCCGGGCGATCTCTCGATCGGCGGCCTGCACCACACCCAACGCACCCGACGCCCACCCCACCGCCGGCGCAGCCAGACCCTCGCTGCGGGGCGGCACAGTGTCGGACACGTGTTCGATCATAATCCCCGGCAACGACCGGAGCAAGACGAAAGTGCAGTTCAGGACGCTGAGAGGATCCGCGACCAGCCACCTCCGGCAGGCGACCGCGCTACCGCACGGACGACGGCGGGCAGGCCGCTCCGGACCTACTGGCCCACCCGGACGGCAGGGCGGCACCCGGCTCGCACAGCCGCGGGCGGCAGCGCTCCGACCGCGCTTGTGTGCGGCGGCGGACCCCTCCTAGCCTCCTGACCAGTGACCCCCGTCACCGGGCACGCCGAGGTCAGGAGCCAGTGTGAAGAAGTTGATCAACGACCCCGCGGACGTCGTCGCGGACGCGCTGCGCGGCATGGCCGCGGCCCACCCGGAGCTCCGGGTCGACCACGAGAACCGCGTGGTGTTCCGCGCCGACGCACCCCGGCAGGGCAAGGTCGGCCTCGTCTCCGGCGGCGGGTCCGGGCACGAGCCCATGCACGGCGGCTTCGTCGGGATGGGCATGCTCGACGCCGCGTGTGCCGGGGAGGTGTTCACCTCGCCGGTGCCCGACCAGGTGGCGGCCGCGACCCGCGGCGTCGACGGCGGCGCCGGGGTGCTGCACATCGTGAAGAACTACACCGGCGACGTCATGAACTTCGAGATGGCCGCGGAGCTGGTGGCCGCCGAGACCGACACCGAGGTCGTCGCGGTGGTGACCGACGACGACGTCGCCGTGCAGGACAGCCTCTACACCGCCGGACGGCGCGGCGTCGGCGTCACCGTGCTGGTGGAGAAGCTGGCCGGCGCCGCCGCCGAGGAGGGCCGCCCGCTGGCCGAGGTCGCCGAGGTCGCTCGGCGGGTGAACGCGGCCGGCCGCAGCATGGGCATGGCGCTGACCTCCTGCACCGTGCCCGCGGCGGGCCGCCCGACGTTCGACCTGCCGGACGACGAGATGGAGATCGGCATCGGCATCCACGGCGAGCCCGGCCGGCGCCGGGTGCCGCTGGCGCCGGCCCGGGAGGTCGCCGAGATGCTCCTGGAACCGGTGCTCGCCGACCTGGACATGACCGGCGGCGACGGTGTGATCGCCTTCGTCAACGGCATGGGCGGCACCCCGCTGATCGAGCTCTACCTGGTGTACGCCGAGGTGGTCGCCGTCCTGGAGAAGGCCGGCGTGGGCGTGGCCCGCAACCTCGTCGGGTCCTACATGACCAGCCTGGACATGGCCGGCTGCTCGGTCACCCTGGTCAAGGCCGACGACGAGATGCTCCGGCTGTGGGACGCCCCCGTCCGCACCCCCGCGCTGCGCTGGGGCGTCTGACCGTGGTGGACGCCGAGGCGCTCACCGCCTGGGTGCGGGAGTTCGCCCGCCTCGTGCACGAGCGGCGCGACGAGCTCACCCGGCTGGACTCCGCCATCGGGGACGCCGACCACGGCGCCAACCTCGACCGCGGGATGACCGCCGCCGTCGCCGCCCTGGAGGCCCAGTCGGCCGGCGAGCCGGCGGCGGTCCTGAAGACCACCGCGACCACACTGATCAAGACCGTCGGCGGCGCCAGCGGCCCGCTCTACGGCACCTTCTTCCTGCGCGCGGCCGGCGCCCTGGACGGCCCGGACGGCGCCGCACTGGCGAAGGCGGTGCGGGCCGGGTACGACGGCGTGGTGGCCCGCGGCAAGGCCGAGCGCGGGGACAAGACGATGCTCGACGCGCTCGGCCCGGCGTGCGACGCCCTCGACGAGGCGCTCACCGCCGGCAAGCCGCTGGAGGAGGCGCTGGGCGCGGCCGCGCAGGCGGCGGCCGCCGGGCGGGACGCCACCGCGCCGCTGGTCGCCCGCAAGGGCCGGGCCAGCTACCTCGGCGAGCGCAGCGCCGGCCACGTCGACCCCGGTGCGGCGTCGGTGACGCTGCTGGTCGAGGCTGCCGCCACCGCGCTGGCCGGCAGGGGCTGACGGCGTGCCCGTCGGGCTGGTGGTCGTCTCGCACAGCCGCGCGCTGGCCGATGCCGCGGTCGAGCTCGCCCGCGGCATGCTGCCCGGCCGGGAGCAGTCGATCGAGGTCGCGGCCGGCGACGTCGACGGTGGCCTGGGCACCGACGCCACCGCGATCGCCGACGCGGTGACCGCGGCCGACAGCGGGGACGGCGTCGTCGTGCTGATGGACCTCGGCAGCGCGGTGCTGTCCGCCGAGACCGCGCTGGAGCTGCTGGACGACGACGTCCGCGAGCGGGTCGTCCTCTCCCCCGCACCGCTGGTCGAGGGGCTGGTCGGTGCCGCGGTCACCGCGGCGGCGGGAGCGGACCGCGACCGGGTCGCCGCCGAGGCGCTGCGCGGCCTGGCCCCCAAGCAGGCCCACCTGTCCGGCTGAACGGCCTTCCTGCAGGGGCCCACCCCGAGCGGCTACGGCCTTCCTGCAGGGGCCCGCCGCGAGCGTGCGAGCGGTGGGGGGCAGGGAGGTCCTTCACGGGGGCAGGGAGATCCTCCTTCAGTCGCGGGTGGGCCCCTCGGCGCTCGACCGACGGACGGCGGGGGTCGGCTCCTGGAGCCGGAGGAGCTCGAGGTGCCGCTCGTAGTGGTCCAGGACGTCGTCGATCAACTGTGAGTGGGTGTAGCCCATGACGTCGTGGCCCAGCGCTCCCTCCCCCACCTGGACCTGCAACCGCGGGTAGGTGTCCCCGTGCGCGCGGGTCCGACCCCCGTGACCGAGGACCGGTAGGGCCCGCATGCGGAGCCGGTAGTGGAACGGGTGCTCGCTCCCGAGGTCCGCCGTGAGCTCGGTGGACGACCCGTCCAGCGCGCCGGCCGACCGTCGCACCTGGGCGTCGATGCCCTGGCCGCACAACTCGCCGGCGACCTCCCGGAGCGCGGGCACCGCCACCTCCTCGAGGTAGTCCTCGGCCGAGTTCTCACCGGCGAACGCCATGGCCCGCCTCCGCCGGACGCGCCGCCCCGACGGTCGGCGCCCGCCCGCAGGGGCGGCGAGCACCCGGCTCGACAGTCCGGGGAGGGCCGGCAGGGGACCGGACGCCCGGAGCGACTCCAGCCGCAGGGCCCGGTGGAGGCCGACCATGACCAGCACCATCACGAACGCGAACGGCAGTCCCATGATGATCGTGGCGTTCTGCAGGGCGGGGACGCCGCCCACGACGAGCATCGCGGCGGTGAGCAGTCCGGTCGCCACTGCCCAGAAGATGCGCAGGCCCGCGCCGGCGTCGTCCTTCGGCCTGGCCAGGTGGGACGACAGGTTGGCCATCACCAGGGCGCCGGAGTCGGCCGAGGTGACGTAGAAGAGCAGGCCGACGAAGGTGGCGACCGCGCCGATGAACGGGAAGGCCGGGTAGTCCATGAGGAGGGTGTAGAAGCCCTGCTCAGGGGTGTTCGCGGCCAGCTCCCCGAAGGCTGCGTCCCCGCTGCGCACCCGGTCGATGGCGCTGTTCCCGAAGATCGAGATCCACATGACGATGTAGCTGAACGGGATGAGCATCGTCCCGGCCACGAACTGGCGGATCGTCCGCCCCCGGGAGATGCGGGCGAGGAACAGGCCGACGAAGGCCGCCCACGCGGTCCACCAGGCCCAGAAGAACAACGTCCAGGCGTTCAGCCACTCGACGGGGCGGTCGAAGGCGAAGGTCTGCATCGTCAGGCTCGGGAAGGTGCTGACGAAGTCCCCGACGTTGAGGACGAGCGCGTCGAGCAGGAAGGTCGTCCTCCCGGCCACGAGGACGAAGAGGGCCAGGCCGACGGCCAGCAGGACGTTCAGCTGCGAGAGCCGCTTGATCCCCCGGTCGATGCCGCTCACGGCCGACACCGTGGCCGCTCCGACGGCCAGGACGATCAGCCCGATCTGCGCCGCACGCCCCTCGGGGATGCCGAAGAGCACGCTCAGGCCGAAGTTGAGCTGGACGACGCCGATGCCCAGCGACGTGGCCACCCCGAAGATCGTGCCCAGGATCGCGGCGAGGTCGACGCCGTGCCCGAGGGCGCCGTGGATCCGCTTGCCGAAGACGGGGTAGAGCGCCGACCGGATCGCCAGCGGCAGGTTCCGGCGGTAGGCGGCGTAGGCCAGCGCCATCCCCATCAGGGCGTACATCCCCCACCCGGTGATGCCGTAGTGGAAGAGCGTCCAGACGGTCGCCTCGCGCGCCGCTGCCACGGTCTCCCCCTCGCCGACCGGCGGAGCGAGGTACTGCGTCACCGGCTCGGCGACCGCGAAGAACATCAGGTCGGTGCCGATACCGGCGGCGAAGAGCATGGCCGCCCAGGCGAAGGTGCTGTACTCCGGGGCGGAGTGCTCCGGCCCCAGCTTGGTCGTGCCGTAGCGGGAGACGCCCAGGAACAGCACGAACACCAGGACGGCGGTCGCGAACAGGATGTAGAACCAGCCGAACCACTGCGACATCCAGCCCACCAGCGCGCCGATGGTGTCCCCGGCGGCAGCCGGGGACACCATCGCCCAGAGCGCGATCGCCACCACACCGGTCGCCGCACCGTAGAAGACCGGGCCCTTGATCCGGGTCGGCGGCTCGGGCTCGGTGGTGGCCTCCGGGGAGGCCGTTCGTTCACTCATGGGAGGACTCCAGGGGCAGGTCGTGCGGCACGGGCGGGTGGTCGGCGGACGGCGTCCGGGCGTCGAGGACGTGCACCGCTCGTCACCGAGGACCGGTCGGCATCCTCTCCCGACGAACGGCGACCGGGCCAACAGGGGCACGTCAGGGCTGGACCGGGCACCGCCTGGACGCCGGGGTCGCCGCTGATCCCCGTTCCGCCGCTGACCGTCGGACCCGGCTGCGATCATGGTGCCGTGCTGCTCGCCGACGTCGTCGCCGCCTCCGCCGAGGTCGCGGCCACCCGCTCGCGCACGGCCAAGGCCGCGGCGATCGCCGGGCTGCTGCGCCGCGCGGGGGACGACGAGGTGCCCGCGGTGACCGCCTGGCTGGCCGGCGACACCCTGCAGGGCCGGGTCGGCGTCGGCTGGCGCACGCTCACCCGGCTGGCGACCGACCCGGCCGGGGAGCCGCGGCTGGCCGTCGGTGACGTCGACTCCGCGCTCACCGGGCTGGCCGGCACGACCGGCACCGGGTCGGCGGCCCGTCGGGAGGCGCTGCTCGGGGAGCTGTTCGCCGCGGCCACCGCCGACGAGCAGCGGTTCCTGGTCCGGCTGCTGACCGGCGAGCTGCGGCAGGGGGCGCTGGAGGGCGTCGTCCTGGACGCGACCGCTGCCGCCGCCGACGTCCCGGCCGCCGCCGTGCGGCGAGCGTTCATGCTGTCCGGCAGCCTGCCGGCCACCGCCACGACCGCGCTGGCCGGCGGTGTCCCGGCCCTGGCGGCGGTGCGGCTGCGGGTCGGCCGGCCGGTGCGCCCGATGCTGGCCAGCCCGGGCTCCTCGCTGGACGCCGCGCTGGCCGACCTGGGCGCCGAGGTCACGGTGGAGCA
Source organism: Geodermatophilus sp. DSM 44513 (assembly GCF_032460525.1). NCBI lineage: Bacteria > Bacillati > Actinomycetota > Actinomycetes > Geodermatophilales > Geodermatophilaceae > Geodermatophilus > Geodermatophilus sp. DSM 44513. The sequence goes on from NZ_CP135963.1 coordinate 2,424,472, forward strand.
CAAGCTCGACGGCGCCCGCATCCAGGTGCACCGCGACGGCGACGCCGTCCGCGTCTGGACCCGCACGCTGCGCGAGGTCACCCACGGGGTGCCCGAGGTGGTCGCGCTGGTGCGGTCGCTGCCGTGCCGCACCGCCGTCCTCGACGGGGAGACCCTCGCCCTGGACGACGACGGCCGCCCGCGCGCCTTCCAGGACACGATGAGCCGCTTCGGCACCACCGCGGGTGACGCCGACGTCCTGCTCAGCCCGTTCTTCTTCGACCTGCTGCACCTCGACGGCGCCGACCTGCTCGACGAGCCGCTGGCCGCCCGCCTCGACGCGCTCGCCGGCCTGCTCGCCGGCGAGCAGCACGCCGCGCTGCGGATGCCCGGCGTGCGCCGGCCGACGCCGGAGCAGGCCGCCGACGTGCTGGACGAGGCGCTCGGCACCGGCCACGAGGGCGTCGTGGTCAAGGCGCTCGGCTCGGCCTACGCCGCGGGCCGGCGCGGGCGGGCGTGGCAGAAGGTCAAGCCGGTGCACACCCTGGACCTGGTCGTGCTCGGCGCGGAGTGGGGGTACGGCCGGCGGGCCGGGAAGCTGTCCAACATCCACCTCGGCGCGCGGGACCCCGACGGCGGCGAGCCGGTGATGGTCGGCAAGACGTTCAAGGGGATGACCGACGAGCTGCTGGACTGGCAGACCGCCACCTTCCCGGCGCTGGCCCGCGAGCGGCCCGAGTGGGGCGTGCAGCTGCGGCCGGAGCTGGTCGTGGAGGTGGCCCTGGACGGCGCCCAGCGCAGCCCCCGCTACCCCGGTGGCCTGGCGCTGCGCTTCGCCCGGGTGCTGCGCTACCGCCCGGACCGGACGGCGGCCGACGCCGACACCCTCGACGCCGTCCGGGCGCTGCTCGCCGGCGGCTGAGCGGAGCCGCTGCGCCCGCACCCCGGCGGGAGTAGACACGACCCATGACCGAGCAGGCTGCCGACGGCGACCACCGGACCCCCCGCCCGGCCGACCCGCACCACCTGGAGCAGCTGCGGGCGGCGACGGACCGGGCAGCCGCGACCGCCGAGCCGCTGTCCTCCCCGCACGACGGCGCACCGGGGGAGGTGCTGGACCGTGCCGAGCAGGCGGTCGAGGCGGCCGCGGACGACCTGCTGGCGCTCAGCCGGGACCTGCACGCCCACCCCGAGGTGGGCTACGAGGAGCACCGCTCGGTGCGGGCCGTCGCCGACCTGCTGGGCCGGCACGGGGTCGAGGCCGAGGTGGGGGTGCACGGCCTGGACACCGCGCTGCGGGCGCGCACCGGCAGCGGTGGGCCGACCGTGGCCGTGCTCGCGGAGTACGACGCGCTGCCGGGCATCGGGCACGGCTGCGGGCACAACGTCATCTGCGCCTCGGCCGTCGGGGCCTTCCTCGGGCTGCACGCCGTGCTGTCCGCCGGCGGGGTGCCCGGCACGGTGCTGCTGCTCGGCACCCCGGCGGAGGAGGGTGGCGGCGGCAAGGAGCTGATGGCCCGCGACGGCGCCCTCGACGGCGTGGACGCCGTGGTGATGCTGCACCCGTTCACCTACGACGCCGCGGTGCAGCCCTTCCTGGGCCGCCGCCAGCTGCAGGTGACCTACACCGGCATCGCCGCGCACGCCTCGGCGCAGCCGTTCATGGGCCGCAACGCCCTGGACGCGGTGGTGGCCGGCTACCAGGGGGTGGCGATGCTGCGCCAGCACGTCCCCGACACCGACCGGGTGCACGGGGTGATCACCGACGGCGGGCAGCGGCCGAACGTCGTCCCGGAGACGGCCTCGGCGCTGTACTACGTGCGCTCGGCGACGCCGGAGACCCTCGCCGACCTCTGCTCCCGGGTGGAGGCGATCGCGGTGGCCGCCGCCGCGATGACCGGCTGCGGGTATGAGCTGCACTGGGACGAGCAGCCGGCCTACCTCCCGGTCCGGGCCAACCTGGAGCTCGCCGCCCGCTGGACGCGCCACCAGGAGCGGCGCGGGCGCACCGCGCTGCCACCGGGGGTGACGCCGGCGTCGCTGGCTGGCTCCACCGACCTGGGCAACGTCAGCGTCCGGGTGCCCGCGATCCACCCGATGATCGCCATCGCCGACCCGGACGTCTCCCTGCACACCACGCAGTTCGCCGCCGCGGCGGCCTCGCCGGCCGGGGACGCCGCGGTGCTGGACGGCGCGGTGGGCCTGGCGCTGACCGCGCTGGACGTGCTGTGCGACCCGGCCGTGCTGGCGGCGGCCCGGGCGGAGTTCGAGGCCGCCGGCGGGGTGCTCGACCTGGCGGGGGTCCTGGGGTGACCGACACGGGCAGCCGCACCCGCACCGACCGCGTGCTGGGCGGCATCGAGCGGGTGGGCAACAGGATCCCCGAGCCGTTCGTGCTGTTCGTGGGCCTGTTCACGGTGCTCGCCGTCGTCTCCACCGGGATGGCGCTGGCCGGGGTGCAGGCACAGGTGGAGGGCGCCGACGAGCCGACCGTCGTCCGGGGCTTGTTCACCGTGGAGGGGCTGCGCTGGCTGACCACCACGCTGGTGGACAACTTCGTCGGCTTCCCGCCGCTGGGCACCGTCGTGGTGATCCTGCTGGCGGTGGGCATCGCGCAGAGCAGCGGCCTGCTGTCGGCGCTGATCAAGCGGTCGTTCTCCGGCTGGCCGTCCTGGGCGCTGCCCTACGCGGTCGCGCTGGTCGGCACCGTCGGCAGCGTCATGGCCGACTCGGTGATGATCGTGCTGCCGCCGCTGGCCGCGATGGTCTTCGCCGCGGCCGGCCGGCACCCCGTCGCGGGCCTGCTCGGCGCCTTCGCCGCGGCCGGGGCGGGCTACTCGACGTCGATGGTGGTCACCAGCCTGGACGCGCTGTTCGCCGGGATCACCTCCGCGGTGACCGGCTCGCTGCCCGACCCGGGCACGCCGGTCACCCCGGTGTCGAACTGGTACTTCAACATCGCCAGCTCGCTGGTGCTCACCGTGGTGTGCGGGCTGCTGATCACGCGGGTGCTCGAGCCCCGGCTGCAGCGCCTGGGCGTGCCGCGCCAGCAGAGCGAGAGCGAGGACGGCGACACCCTCGGCGCGGTGGAGGACGTCGCGGACCTCACCCTGGACGACACGGCCCGCCGCGGCCTGCGCCTGGCCGGCGTCGCCGCGCTGCTGACCGCCGTCGCGCTGCTGCTGGCCCTGCCGCCGGGCGCGCCGCTGCGCAACGCCGACGGCGGGTACCTGCCGGAGTCCCCGCTGCTGGACTCCGTCGTGTTCATCGTGGTGGCGCTGCTGACCGTGCCCGGGCTGGTCTACGGGCGGGTGACCGGCACCTTCCGCCGGGTCCGGGACGTGCCCCGCGCGATGGCCGACGCGGTCAAGGACATGTCCTCCTTCATCGTGCTGGCCTTCGTCCTGGGCCAGTTCATCGCGCTGTTCAACTGGTCGGGGGTGGGCACCTGGCTGGCGGTCACCGGCGCCGCGGGGCTGACCTCGCTGGACTTCACCGGCTTCGGCGCCATCCTCGCCTTCGTCCTGCTGTGCTCGCTGCTCAACCTGTTCATCGTGTCCGGGTCGTCGATGTGGACGATCATGGGCGCGGTCTTCGTGCCCCTGTTCGCGCTGCTGGGCTACGAGCCCGGGTTCACCCAGGCGGCGTTCCGGATCGGCGACTCCGCCACCCAGATCCTCACCCCGCTCAACCCCTACCTGGTCATCGTCCTGGCCATGCTGCGCCGGTACGAGCCGGCCGCCGGGTTCGGCACCCTGATCTCCCGGTTCCTGCCGTTCACCGTCTGCTTCTGGCTGGCCTGGGCGGGCGTGCTGGCCGTGTGGTTCTTCCTCGACCTGCCCTTCGGCCCCGGCCAGTACGCCCGGCTCTAGTCCGCGTGCCCGGGGGCGTGCGGGTGCCCGGTCACCGGGACGACGATCGCCTCCTGCGTGCTGCGCGCGACGACCATCTCCACCGGCTCGGTGTCGCCGGCGTTCTGCTCCCAGTGCACGATGCCCGGCGGGATGAACACGAAGTCCCCGGCCCGGGCCTCGCGGACGTCGTCCAGCCGGTCGCCCACCCACCACCGGGTCACCCCGCTGACCACGCAGATCGCCGTCTCGGACTCGCCGTGGTGGTGCACGCCGGTCCTGCCGCCCGGCTCCAGGACGGCGTAGCCCATCCACGTGTGCTGCGAGCCGGTGGTGCCGAAGGAGACCGCCGCGAACCGCTGCAGACCCGGCGTCTGCGCCGTCCCCGGGTCGCGCTCCTCGGGGCCGACGACCCGCACGTCGAGGGAGTCGGCCATCAGGCGATCCGGCGCAGCCGGGTGATGGTCAGGCCCTGCTCGTCGAGCAGCTCCTCCAGCCGTCCGGCGAACTCCACCAGGTGCGGGGTCTGCAGGTGCGCGTCGAGGTGCGCCGCGGTCTCCCAGTTCTCGTAGAAGAGCAGCCCCGGCTCCTCGACCGACTCGGGCAGGTCGTAGTCGACGTATCCCTCCTCCTCGCTGGTCGGCTCGACCAGCGCGGTCAGGGCCTCCCGCAGCCGGTCCTCCTGTCCCGGCTCGGCGCGCATGTGCGCCATGACGGTCAGCAGGTCCCGGCGCTCGTCGGTGGGGTGGGCATCGGCGTCTCCTCTCGACCGGCGGCGCCCCCTGACCGGACGGTCGCCGCACGGTGGTGGAACGAGCACCACCGGCCTAGCGTCGGTGCATGGCGATCATCCACCGGGCCGAGCTGCGACCGTCCAAGCTGGAGCTGCTCGCCGGGTGGGTGCCCGGTCGCCCATGGGGGGTCGCGGCGGCGCTGGAGCAGGTCGGCGCCTACCGGTTCGACGACCCGGCCGGCGAGGTCGGCGTCGAGACGTTCGTGCTGCGCGCCGGCGGGGTGCTGCTGCACGTGCCGCTGACCTACCGGGGCGCCCCGGCGCCGGCGCAGGCGGCGCACCTGGTCGGCACCCTGGAGCACTCCGTGCTCGGCCGGCGCTGGGTCTACGACGCCTGCGGCGACCCGGTGTACGTGGCCGCGGCGTTGACCGGTGCCCCGCAGGCCGAGGAGCTGGTCGTCACCGACGGCAGGCAGGAGCGGCGCGAGCCGACCGCCCGGGTGGGCGGCTCCGGCGTCGCCGGGGACGCCGGGCCGCTCGGCGACCTCACGGTCACCGACTCCGCCGACGCGACGACCGTCCGCACCGGCGGGCTGGAGCTGGTCGTGCGCCGGGTGCTGGACCCGGCGGCGACCGCCGACGGCGCAGCGGCACTCGCCGGCACCTGGGCCGGGCAGGACCGGCCGGTGCTGCTGGCCACGGCGCGCCGAGTCCAGCCGTCCCCGGTGGCCTGACCCCGCGCCCCTCGGGGGCTGCGGTGTCCCGCCGGAGCGGTCGTCGTCAGACGCCGGCCACCCGCGGGGCGACCTCGGTGCCCAGCAGCTCGATGCCGCGCAGCAGGTCGTCGTGCGCCAGCCGCGGGTTGGTCATCTGCAGGGAGATCCGGTCGACCCCGCCCAGCTGGGCGGAGACCCGCACCAGCTTCTCGGCCACGGTGTCCGGGTCGCCCATGAAGAACGCGCCGTCCGGCCCGCTGGTCGCGTCGAACTGCGCCCGCGTGGGCGTGGCGAAGCCGCGCTCCCGGGAGATCGACGCGAACATCTCGTGCCACCCGGGGTAGATCGTGTCGGCCGCGGCCTGCGTGCTCTCCGCGACGAACCCGAAGACGTGCAGCCCCACCTGCAGCCGCTCCGGCGCGTGGCCGGCCTGGGCCCCGGCCCGCCGGTAGAGGTCGACCAGCGGGGCGAACCGGCGCGGCTCCCCGCCGATGATCGCCACCATGAGCGGCAGGCCGAGCAACCCGGCTCGGACGAAGGACTGCGGCGTCCCGCCGACGCCCACCCACACCGGCAACGGGTCCTGCAGCGGCCGGGGGTACACGCCCTGCCCGCGCAGCGCCGGACGGTGCCGGCCGGACCAGGTGACCCGCTCGGACTCCCGCAACCGCAGCAGCAGGTCCAGCTTCTCCTCGAACAGCTCGTCGTAGTCGGCGAGGTCCAGGCCGAACAGCGGGAACGCCTCGGTGAACGAGCCGCGGCCCACCACCAGGTCGACCCGGCCGCCGGAGACCAGGTCCAGGGTGGCGAACTGCTGGAACACCCGGACCGGGTCGGCGGCGGACAGCACGGTGACCGCGCTGCCCAACCGGATGCGCTCGGTGCGCGCGGCCGCGGCGCCGAGGATCACCGGCGGCGCCGAGTCGTAGTACTCCGCGCGGTGGTGCTCACCGATGCCGAAGGAGTACAGCCCGACCCGGTCGGCGAGAGCGATCTCCTCCAGCAGGTGCGCCATGCGCTCCTCGGGGCCGATCCGCCGTCCGGTCGTGGGGTCGGTCACCGCCGCGACGAAGCTGTCCACACCGACGTGCACGGCTGTCCTCCTCAAATCGGTTGCGCGTTCAACCACCAGTGAACCAGATCCCGGCCCCTCACCCGCCCGAGCGTGGCGGCGACCCCACGGTCACGGCACGCGCTCCCCCGCCGGGCCGCCGTCCACCACCGACCGCGCCGCCGCGGGTCCCCGGCACCATCTGCCTCCGACCTGCGTCTGGAGCCCGCATGCCGCGCCCACCCCACCAGCCCGACCCGACCGCGCCGGGTGCCGGCGTCACCCTCGCCGAGGACGGCGCCTTCACCCACCGGCAGATCCTGACCGTCATGGCCGGGCTGATGGTGGCCATGTTCCTCGCCGCCCTGGACCAGACGGTCGTGGCGACCGCGACCCGCACCATCGCCGACGACCTGGACGGCTTCACCCTGCAGGCGTGGGTGACCACGGCCTTCCTCGTCACCTCGACGATCTCCACCCCGCTGTACGGCAAGCTCTCCGACCTGCACGGACGGCGGCCGTGGTACCTGTTCGCGATCACCGTGTTCGTCGTCGGCTCGGTGCTGTGCGGCACCGCCGGGTCGATGTACGAGCTGGCCGCCTACCGCGCGGTGCAGGGCGTGGGTGCCGGCGGGCTGATGTCACTGGCGCTGGCGATCATCGGCGACATGGTCCCGCCGCGGGAACGCGCGCGGTACCAGGGCTACACGATGGCCGTCTGGGGCAGCTCCAGCGTGCTGGGCCCCGTCCTCGGCGGCTTCCTCGCCGGCCAGACGTCGCTGCTGGGCGTCGACGGGTGGCGCTGGATCTTCCTGGTGAACCTCCCGCTGGGCGCGCTCGCGTTCGCCGTCGTCCACCGGGTGCTGCGCCTGCCGCACGAGCGGCGCGAGCACCGCATCGACTGGCCGGGCGCTCTCGCGCTGGCCACCTGCGTGGTGCCGCTGCTGGTCGTCGCCGAGCAGGGCCGCGGGTGGGGCTGGACCTCGCCGGCCGCGCTGGCCTGCTACGGGCTCGCCGCCGCCGGGCTGGCCCTGTTCGTGCGCGCGGAGCGGGCCCACGGGGACGACGCGCTGCTCCCGCTGCGGCTGTTCGGCGTGCGCAGCTTCACCGTCACCGCCCTCGGCAGCGTCGTCCTCGGGGCCGGCATGTTCGGCGGCCTGCTGCTGGTGCCCCAGTACCTGCAGATCGTGCACGGCTCCAGCGCGACCCTCGCCGGGCTGCAGATGCTGCCGCTGGTCGTCGGGATCATGGCCGGGGCGGCGCGGTCGGGCATCGTGATCTCGCGGACCGGTCGCTACCGGCCGTTCCCGCTGGTCGGCGTGGCGCTGATGACGGTGGCGATGCTGGGCCTGTCGCTGGTGGTGGGCCCGGACACGCCCTACGGGGTGCTCGTGCCGTTCCTGGTGCTGTTCGGGATGGGCGTCGGCTGCACGTTCCAGCCGGTCGTGGTGGCGGTGCAGGCCGCCGTCCCGCCGGCCGAGATGGGCGTGGCGACGTCGTCGGTGGCCTTCGCCCGCCAGATCGGCGCCACCGCGGGCACGGCCGCCTTCCTCGCCCTGCTGTTCAGCCGACTGCCCGGCGAGGTGGACGGCGCGGTTCGCGACGCCGTCCGCGCCGACCCGGCCCTGGCGCCCCGGCTGGCTCCGCTGGACGGGGTCGGCTCCGACCTCTCCGACACCTCGTTCGTGCAGCAGCTGCCCGCCGCGGTCGCCCAGCCGTTCCGGACCGGTTTCGCCGGCTCGGTCGACCTGGTGCTGCTCGTCGTCGCCGCGGTGACGGCGGTGGGCGCCGTCGTCTTCCTGTTCCTGCCGCAGCTGACCCTGTCCACCGAGTCCGGCATCCAGGCCCGCCGGAACGCCGCCCGCGCGGCCGGCACCCCGGCCACCGCCACGCCCGCGCCCACCGTCCGGACACCGGTGGTCCGCCCCCGGCCGGGGCTCCCGCTGCGGGCGCGCCTGGTGGTCGCCGTCGCCGTCCTCGGGGTCCTCCTGGGGCTCGGCGGGATCGTGCTCGACCCGTTCGCCCCGGCACCCGGAGGGGCGGGCGCGCTCGCGGCCGGCGCCGGGGTGGCGGCGGCCCCGGGTGCCGCCCCGCCCGGTCCGGCCTCCCCGGCGGAGGAGGACACCGCGCCACCGCCGGTCCCGGAGGACCCTGCGCCCGGCCCGTCGCCGCAGCCGACGGCGGCCCGGTCCGGCGCCGCGGTGGCGAGGCCCCCGGCACCGACCGTGGGTCCGACGCCGACCTCCGTCGGGGTCGCGCCCCCGACCCCGACCCCGGCCGGCGGCAGCCCCGGGCAGGCCCCCGGGACGACCGCCGCTGTGCCGGGCAGCGCCACCCCGACGGCCGGGTCCACCGCCTCCGCGGCCGGCCCGTCCGGTGCTCCCGCTCCGGCGCCCTCGAGCGCCGCGGCCGCCCAGGCCACCACCGCGGCCCCCTCGACGCCGGCGCCCACACCCACCTCGACGCCGGCGCCCACACCCACCCCGACGCCGGCACCCACCCCGACCCCGACACCCACCCCGACCCCGACCCCGACCCCGACGCCGACGCCGACGCCCACCCCGACCCCGAGCGCGACGCCGAGCGCCACCCCGTCCCCCACCCCCGTGCCCGCGACCAGCACCACGCCGACACCCAGCGCCACCCCGTCCCCCACCGCGGTACCGACGACCAGCACCACGCCGACGACCAGCGCCACGCCGACGACCAGCGCGGCACCGTCCCTGGAACCGACCCCCACCGCCGAACCGACCGGCACCGCCGACCCGACGCCCACCGCGGGAGCCACCGTGACCGGCACCGTCACCCCCTGACCGGTCACCCGGTCGTGGTCGGTGCGCGGACACGGTCCCGGGGTCGTGCTGCGCCGGATCGCGACGGCACTACGGTGGACCGGCCATGCGGAACTCGACCGGCTCGCTCGACCTGCTCGTCGCCGAGGACCTCGCCGTCGGGTACGGCGAGACACCGGTGTGCGCCCCCGTCGACGTCTGCCTGACCGCCGGCCGGGCCCTGGCCGTCGTCGGGCCCAACGGGTCGGGCAAGTCCACGCTGCTGCGCACGCTGGTCGGGCTGCTGGAGCCGCTGGCCGGGACGGTGACCTTCGACGGCGCCCCGGTCGACGAGCGGTCGGCCGGGTTCCGCCGCGACGTCGCCGCCGTGCTGGACGACGACGCCTTCTTCGCCTCGCTCACCGGCCGCGAGCACCTGCTGCTGGCCGCGCTCGGGCACGGCGTGGCCGCGGCCGCGGAGGCCGTGGACGCCGAGGTGGTGGCGTTCGGGCTCGGTGAGCGGGCCGACGCGCTGCCCTCGGCACTGTCGTCGGGGCAGCGGCGGCGACTCGCGCTGGCCGGCGCCTTCGTCCGCCCGGCCCGGCTGCTGGTCCTGGACGAGCCCGAGCGCCGCCTGGACGCCGGCATGCGCGTCCGGCTGGCCTCCCGGCTGGCGGCGCTGCGGGACGCCGGCACGGCCGTGCTGTTCGCCAGCCACGACGCCGAGGTGGTCGGGTCGGTCGCCGACGAGGTTCTGGTGGTGGACGACGACGCCTGCCGGCTGCTGGCTCCCGCCGAGGCCGCCGCCCGGATCCCCGGGCTCTGAGCCGTGGTGTCCCCCGCGGTGACGCCGCTGGACGGCGCCGCGGTGCGCCGGCTGACCCGCCGGGCGACCGCGGCGCGGGCACGGACCACGCTGGCCGCCCGGATCGGCGACGCGTGGGGCGTGCTGGTCACCGCGGCGACCGGTGTCGCGGTCGCGGGCAGCGGCCTGGTGTCGCTGCGCGAGGAGATCGCCCTGGCGGGGGCGCCGGTGACCGCGCCGTCGCTGTCCGCGGCGCTCGCCGCGACCGCGCTGGGCGTGCTCGCCGCAGCCGGCACCGTCGTCGTCCTGGCCCGGCTCGGGCCGGTGAGCGCCACCCCCGCGGTCGCCGCGTGGTGGCTGCCGCTGCCGGCCGACCGGCGCTCCCTGCTGCGCGCGGAACCGCTGCGGCTCACCGCCGTGGTCGTCGCCGCCGCCGCGCTGCTGACCCTGCCCCTGACACTGGGCAGCACGTCGTCCCCCACCCCGGGGGCGGTCCTGCAGGGGATGGGCTGGGCCGGGTCGCTGGCCGGCGCGGCGGTCGGCGGCACCGCGCTGCTGCAGACCCGCCGCCGGGCCGCCCTCGGCACCGGGCCGCCGCCGGTGCGGCGCCGCGGCCCGGGGGCGGTGGCTGGGACGGCCGGCGCGGTGGCCGCCGCCGCGGCGGTGCTCCCCGCGGTCGCGGGCACGCTCGCCGCGGTGGGCGGTGGGCGGCTCGACCTCCCGGTGGGCACGGCCCCGCCGGGGTGGGCGCTCGCGGTGGCGGCGGTCGCGGCGCTGGTGCTGCTCGTGCGGGCGGACCGCGGCCTGGGCCGGCTGGACGCCGGGACGCTGCTGGCCCACGGCGTCATGGCCGGCGCCGCCGGCAGCTCGCTGGTGTGGCTGGACACCCGGCAGCTGGGCCGGGCGCTGGCCGGCCGGGACGCACCGCCGCGGCGCAGCCGGCGCTTCCGCCGGGTGCGCCGGCCCTGGCAGGCGGTGGTGGCCGGTGACCTCGCCGTCCTGACCCGCGGCCGGTGGCAGCTGGGCCAGCTCGCCGTCGCGGTCGCCGTCCCCGTGGTCGTCGGCCGGACCGAGGGCCTCGGCGCGCTGCCGCCGGCGGTGTGGGCCGGCTGCCTGGTCGGGTGGTGCCTGGCGGCCACCGCCGCGGGCCGCCCGGCCCGGGAGGCGTACGCGGCCCCGGAGGTGGACCGGTCCCACGCCCTGTCGGCCGCGGCCGTCATCCGCAGCCGGGCCGTGCTGCCGCTGGCGGTCACCGCCGTGGTGTGCCCGCTGAGCGCGCTGCTGCTCGGCGCCGGCACCGGGACGGCCGGCACCTGGGCACTGCTGGGCCTGGCGGTGGCGCCGGCGTGGGCGGCCGCGGCGCTGCGCGGGGCGTACCGCCCGGAGGTGGACTGGGCCGGGCCGGTGGTCTCCACCCCGATGGGCGTGGTGCCCGCCGGCGCCGGCGCCGGCCTGGTGCAGGGGGTGGACGTCGGGGTGCTCGGCAGCCTGCCGGTGCTGGTCGCGCTGGTGACCGGGGGCCCGACGCCGCTGCTGGCCGCCGTCCAGGCCGGCTGGTCGCTGCTGCTGGCCGCGGCGGTCCTGGCGCACCTGGGCGGGCGTCGACCCGCGGGCTGAGCGGGCCCGCTGGACCGGACGGCCGCGAGGGGACAGGATCGCGGGGTGAGCCGGATCAACGACGTCGGCGGCATGGTGGGGTTCCCGGCGATCGTGGAGGAGCCGGACGAGCCGGCCTTCCACGCCGACTGGGAGGCCCACGTGCTGGCCCTCAATGCCGCCCTCATCCGCCGCGGCGTCTACAACCTCGACGAGTTCCGCGACGCCATCGAGCGGATGCCGCCGGAGCGCTACCTCGCCAGCTCCTACTACGAGAAGTGGTTCACGGCCATCACCACGCTGCTGGCCGAGAAGGGCGTGGCCACGCCGGAGGAACTGGCCACGCCGGAGGAGCTGGCCGGTGCCTGACCGCTTCGCGCCCGGCGACGCGGTGCGCACCAGCACCGCGGACCCGGTGTGGCACACCCGGCTGCCGCGGTACGCCCGCGGCGCCGTGGGGCAGGTGGTGGAGCTGGCCGGGCACCACCCCCTCGCCGACGACCGGGCCCGCGGCCGGGCGGGCACGAGGCAGGCCGTCTACCACGTGCGGTTCGCCGCGGCGGACCTGTTCGGCGACGGCGACCACGCCGTGACCGTGGAGCTCTGGGAGGACTACCTGGAGCCCGCAGACCACCAGCCACCCGGACAGCAGGGAGGGACACCGTGAGCGGACAGCACCACGGCAGCTCGGCGATCTCGGAGCGGGTGCGGCACGTCGAGGCGTTGCTGGAGGCGCGCGGCCTCGTGGACGCCGGGGAGATCGACCGCCGCATCGACGAGTTCCTCGCCGGGGGCTCCCCGGCCAACGGCGCGCGGATCGCCGCCCGGGCGTGGGTGGACGACGGCTTCCGCGACCGGCTGCTCACCGACGCCAATGCGGCGATCAGGGAGGTGGGCCTCACGATGGCCGGCGGCCTGCAGGAGCAGCGGCTGAAGGTGGTCGCCAACACCGAGCAGGAGCACAACGTCGTCGTCTGCACGCTGTGCTCCTGCTACCCGATCGCGCTGCTGGGGCCCTCCCCGGCCTGGTACAAGAGCGAGGCCTACCGCTCCCGGGTCGTCCGGGACCCGCGCGGGGTGCTGGCGGAGTTCGGCCTGGAGCTGCCCGCCGACGTGCGCATCAGCGTGTGGGACGCCAGCGCCGAGTCGCGGTACGTGGTGGTCCCCCGCCGGCCCGAGGGCACCGACGGGATGTCCGAGGAGCAGCTGGCCGCCCTGGTGACCCGCAAGGGCCTGATCGGCACCGCCGCCGTCTGACCGCGCGCGTCGGTCAGCCGGCCGGGCGGGTCCGCAGCTCGTTCTTCTGCACCTTGCCGGTGGAGGTCTTGGGCAGCTCGCCGTAGACGAACCGCTTGGGCACCTTGAACGCCGCCAGCCGCGAGCGCACGAACGCCGCCAGGTCCGCGTCGCCGACCTCCGCCCCGGGCCGCAGCGTGACGTGGGCGACCGGCACCTCCCCCCACTTCTCGTGCGGCTCGGCGACCACGGCCGACTCCAGCACGGCGGGGTGGGCGTCCAGGGCCCGTTCCACCTCGACGGAGGAGATGTTCTCGCCGCCGGAGATGATGATGTCCTTGCTGCGGTCGCGGATCTCCAGGTAGCCGTCGGGGTGCACGACGGCGAGGTCCCCGGTGCGGAACCAGCCGGGCCCGCCGTCCGGCGCGGGCAGCGTGGCCGCCGCGGTCGCCTCCTCGTCCCGGTAGTAGCCGAGCATGACGTCGTTGCCGCGGGCGACGATCTCCCCGATCGTCGCGCCGTCGGCGGGGACGTCGGCGCCGTCGTCGGTGACCACCCGCAGCGGTTGGGCGACGATGTTGCCCACGCCCTGGCGGGCCTTGAGCTCGGCCTGCCGCTCGGCGGGCAGCTCGTCCCACTCGGGGTGCCACTGGTTGACCGCGACCGGCCCGTAGGTCTCGGTCAGCCCGTACAGGTGGGTGACGTCCATGGCCAGCCCCGACATGCGGGCCAGCAGGGTGGGCGTGGGCGGCGCGCCACCGGTCTGCACCGCCACCCGCGGCGACAGCGGGCCGGCCTGCGCCTCCTCGGCGCTGGCGATCATGGTGAGCACGGTGGGCGCCGCGCTGAAGTGGGTGATGCCCTCGGTGCGCAGCAGCGACCAGATGCGGGCCGGGTCCACCTTGGGCAGGCACACGTGCGTGGCGCCGGCGGCCGACACCGCCCACGGGAAGCACCAGCCGTCGCAGTGGAACATCGGCAGCGTCCACAGGTACCGGCTGGTCGGGCCCAGCCCGGTGTGCAGCGCCATCGCCAGTGCCTGCAGGTGGGCACCCCGGTGGCTGTACATCACGCCCTTGGGCCGGCCCGTGGTGCCGGAGGTGTAGTTGAGCGCCAGCAGCCCGTCCTCGTCGGCGCACGGCAGCGCGAGGGGCTCCGCGGCGGCCAGCAGCTGCTCGTACTCCGCGTCCTCGCCGCCGGCCAGCACCACCGGGATGCCCACCGCGGCGGCGACCTCGGTGGCGGTCGCCGCGAACACGGCGTCCGCGAGCAGGACGGCGGCACCGGAGTGCCGCAGGACGTACTCCAGCTCCCCGGCGGACAGCCGGGTGTTGAGCGGGACCAGGACCGCCCCGGCCCACGGCACGCCGTTGTGCGCCTCGAGCATGGTGGCGCCGTTCGCGCACAGCGCGGCCACCCGGTCCCCCGGGGAGACACCCCGGGCGGCCAGCGCACCGGCCAACCGACGGGAGCGGTCGGCGAACTCGCGGTAGGTGTGCCGCCGGTCGCCGTCGACCAGGGCGGTGCGGTCGGGGAACACCCGCGCGGAGCGCTCGAGGAAGGCGGTCGGGGTCAGCGGGACGGGGCCGAACGACGCCATCGGGTCTCCTCAGGGCACGGGAGCGGTTGCTCCGGGAGTGGATTGTCGGCACCCGCCCCCGCCGCCGCTCGGTGGGAGCGGTCGCGGAGGTGCGCCGTCCCCGGGGCCGTGGTCACCTGTGGTCCACGCGAGGTGGGAGGAGGGGTCGTGGCACGGGTGCACCTGCTCGCCACCGGCGGCACGATCGCCAGCCGGCGCACCGACGGCGGGCTGTCGGCCACCACGCCGGCGGCGGAGCTGCTGGCCACGGCCGGGGCGCTGCCGGGGATCGAGGTCACCGTCAGCGACCTGACCACGGTGCCGAGCTTCGCGCTCACCGAGGCCGACGTGCGCGCGCTGGTCCGCGCGGTGCGCGAGCAGCTGGCCGACGGTGTGGACGGCGTCGTCGTCACCCACGGCACCGACACGATGGAGGAGTCGGCCCTCCTCGCCGACCTGGTGCACGACGACGACCGACCGGTGGTGTTCACCGGCGCCCAGCGGCCGTTCGACGCCCCGGCCCCTGACGGGCCGGCCAACCTGGCCGACGCGCTGCGGGTGGCCGCCGACCCCGCGGCCCGCGGCCTCGGCGTGCTGCTGGCCTTCGACGGCCTGGCGTTCGCCGCCCGCGGGGTGCGCAAGGTGGACACGCTGCGCAGCGCGGCCTTCGACGCGCCCGGCCGCGGACCGGTGCTGCGGGTCGCCGCGGGCGCCGTCCGCCCCCTGGCCCGCCCCCCGCGGTCGCCCGCCCTGCCGCTGGACCTGGGCGCGGCCCTCCCCCGCGTCGACGTCGTCGCCTGCCACCAGGGCGCGGACGACGCCCTGCTGCGCGCCGCGGTCGCCGCCGGTGCGGCCGGCGTCGTGCTGGAGGCCCTCGGGGTGGGCAACGTCCCACCGCCGGTGGCCGCGGCCGCCGCCGAGCTGGTCGCCGGTGGCACCCCGGTGCTGGTCTGCTCGCGGGTGCCCGCCGGTCCGGTCGCGCCGCTCTACGCCGGCGGCGGGGCGAGCCTGGCCCGCGACGGCGCCCTGTTCGGCGGCGACCTGAGCCCCTGGCAGGGGCGGCTGCTGCTGTCCGCCGCGCTCGCGGTGGACCCGCACGACCCGGCCGGTGTCCTGGCCGGCCACCTCGACCCGGGAGGAGAACGGGCGTGACCAAGGAGGTCTTCGTGTCCTTCGGCGTCGACATCGACGCCGTCGCCGGCTGGCTGGGGTCCTACGGCGGGGAGGACTCCCCCGACGACGTCTCCCGCGGCGTGTTCGCCGGCGAGGTGGGCGTGCCGCGGATCCTGGAGCTGTTCCGCCGCGAGGGGATCACCCAGACCTTCTTCTGGCCGGGGCACTCGATCGAGACGTTCCCCGAGCAGTTCGACGCCTGCGTGGCCGCCGGCCACGAGATCGGCGTGCACGGCTACAGCCACGAGAACCCCATCGCGATGAGCCGCGAGCAGGAGTCCGCGGTGCTCGACCGCTGCATCGACCTGATCGGGGCGCGCGCCGGCCGCCGCCCCACCGGCTACGTCGCGCCGTGGTGGGAGTTCTCCACCGTCACCAACGAGCTGCTCCTCGAACGGGGCATCACCTACGACCACTCGCTCATGCACCGCGACTTCGAGCCGTACTACGTCCGCGTGGGCGACAGCTGGACGAAGATCGACTACTCGCAGCCGGCCGACACCTGGATGCAGCCGCTGGTGCGCGGCCGGGAGACCGAGCTGGTGGAGATCCCGGCGAACTGGTACCTCGACGACCTGCCGCCGATGATGTTCGTCAAGGCCAGCCCGAACAGCCACGGCTTCGTCAACCCGCGGCAGCTCGAGGAGATGTGGCGCGACCAGTTCGACTGGGTGTACCGCGAGCAGGACTACGCGGTGTTCACCATGACCATCCACCCCGACGTCGCCGGCCGCCCGCAGGTGCTCCTCATGCTCGAGCGGCTCATCGCGCACATCAACCGCCACGACGGCGTGCGCTGGGCGACGTTCGACGAGATCGCGCAGGACTTCCTGCGCCGCTCGCCCCGCCCGGCCTGACCCGGTGTGCGGCGCCTGCGGCACCGGCCGCACCGCCCCGCCGTGGGAGGACGTGCTGGCCGGCGCCGGTCCGGCGCAGCGGGCCGCCCGGGCCGCGGCCGCCGGCCGGCTGCTGACCGGGCGGCGGCTGCGGGTCACGCCCTGGCGCGGGGGCTACCTGCTGGCCACGCCGACCGGCCGGGCCCACCCGGTCGGCTCGCTCGGCGAGCTGTGGGCGGCCGCCCGGCCGGCGGCGCCGGCACCGGAGGGACGACGGTGGGCCCGCGCCCCCGTGCCGGCCGGCTGGGACCCGCAGGCGGCGACCGTCTGGCTGGCCGCCGCCGCGCGGGCCGGCGCGGTCACCGCGGCCGAGCTCCCCGGCGGGCTGGTGGAGTTCGCACCGGACGGCACGGCGCGGGCCGCGTCCGCCCCGGACCGGGCGCGGGTCGGCGTCCGCGGGCCGGACCCGGCCGCCGCGCTGGCCGCCCTGCTGACCTTCGCCGCCGGCCCTGAGGACGACGCCCCGCCTGCCCCGCCGTGAGGACGACTGCGTGGGCCGGCACCAGCGCCAGCGGCGGCGACCGCACCGCCGAGACCGTCGACCACGCCGTTCCGGGCGGGCGGTGCTCACTCCCGGTGTCAGGGCTCGTCTGGTCGAGTCTCCTCCGTGTCCGCGGGAATGGCCGCTCGGGGACGCCACCACCCCCGGCTCGCCCCGAAGGCGGCTTCAGGGCCACCTCCTCCCGGGGGAGTGTGCGCTGAGGACCTGCGCTCGAGCGGGAAACCGGGCCTCGGCGCACACCGTTCGGCCGCTCGCCAGGTCCACTCACCTGCTGCTCCGAACGCCTCGACCCGTGGCCTGACGTTCCCGCGGGAACGTCCTCGCAGCTGTCCGTGAGTGGGCCGCTCCGGGACGGTCAGGGGAGTTCCTCGACCGGGCTGCCCACCGCGTCGGGCGCCCAGTCGCCGCCGTCCACCTGCGCCCAGGCCTGCCCCGGTCGCAGCAGCTCCACCCGCGCGCCGCCGTCCACGGTGCGGTGCACGACGCGCCGCTCCCAGCGGTCGCCGGGGCCGTCGTCCCCCGGCGCGCGCACGGTCAGGCCGACGGCGAGCACGCCGTCGTCGGCCGGGACGACCGCGCCGGGGCCGGCCGCCGCGCCGGGTGCGGCCACCGTCCAGACCACCTCGCCGGAGCCGTCCAGCGGGGTCTCGTACGTGCGGTCCCCCGTCCGCAGGTACGCGACCGCCGACGACGCGCCGGCGGGGACGGTCACCCGCAGCCGCAGGGTGACCTGCTCACCGGCGTCCACCCGCAGCGGCTCCACGACCGGTGGGGCCTCGTCGTCCTCCGCCAGCCGGTGCAGGGACCGCTCCGGGAAGCGGGCGGCCACCTCGAGGTCGGCCGCGCCGCGCTCGGCGGCGTAGAGCACCGGCTGGCGCAGCGACGGGTCGTTCTGCAGGAACGGCGTGTCGCTGAGGAACCCGAGGTCGCCGCGCCGCGGCAGGAACAGCACCGCGTCGTCCAGATCGGCGTCCTCGACCACCCGCTGCACCGCGCGGAAGTCCTCGGTCACCGCCCGGTGACCGGCCACCGGACCGGGCACGGCGAGCGCGGTGAGCCCGGCCATCGCCACCACGAGGAGGACGGCGACCGGCCGGCGCCGGCGCGCCACCTGCACCAGGCCCGCCGCGCCGAACACGACCAGCGGGACGACGACCGGCAGCCAGTAGAAGGGCCCGAACAGCGCCAGGCCCTCCCACTGGGTGCCCATCGCCCACGGCCCCCAGAACGGCAGGTAGCCCAGCGGCACGACGACGGCCAGCGCCGCGAGCGGCCGTCGGGCGGCGCCGTCCGTCCGGGCCAGGCCGAGGACGGCCAGCGCGAGGAGCACCAGCCCGCCGGCCACCCAGCCGGGCGTCCCGCGCAGGTTGGCCAGCAGGCCGGCCGCGGCGTCGGCCGGGGTGAACGGGGAGGTGTGCTGTGGGAAGACGCCGCGCTCGCCGAAGCCGAAGGTGTCCTGCGGGCCGGTGACGGTGAACGGCAGCCGGAACGCGCCCCCGACCACCGTCGCGTTGTAGACCAGCGTCAGGGCCAGCACCGGCAGCGCGCCGGCGGCGACCCGGAGCACGAGCCCCGACCGGGACAGCCCGCCCCGCTCGCGGCCCAGCAGGACGGCCAGCCCGAACGGCGCCACGGTCAGCAGCGCGTCGAAGGGCCGGGCGAAGGCGGCGACCGCGGCGACGACGCCGGCTGCGACCAGCCGCGGCGTCGAGCCCAGCCGCGCCCCGGACAGCAGCAGCAGCGCAGCACCCAGCCCCGGCACCAGGGCCGGCAGGTAGGGCAGGTAGGTGCCGCTCTGCACCAAGACGACCGGGGAGAGGGCGAACAGCCCACCGGCGGTGACCGCGGCGACCCGGTCGCGCAGCACCTCGGCGGCCAGCAGCGCGACCAGCACCGCGGCCGCGGCGGCGCTGAGCGCCAGCGCCGCGCGCGGGGAACCGGTGAGCAGGTCGGCGGCCGCGATGACCGCCGGCCACGGCGGTGTGTACTTGAGCACCACCCGGTCGCCCACGACCGCCGAGGCCCACGGCCGGAAGGCGTCGGCCTCGGCGGGCAGGGTGACCGCGCCGGTCTGCAGCAGCTCGGCCATGGCCACGTAGACCGAGTCGTCGCGGTTGAGCGAGTAGAGCGGGAACAGGGCCGCGTTGGTCAGCACGGCCGCCGCGCCGGCGAGCAGGGCCAGGACGGCGAGCGCCGCCCGCCACCTCCCCGTCGTCATCGGTGCCGAGTCTAGGAGAAGGACCTCCTCGCCCCCCGCAGCTCGCAGGCTCGCCGCGGGCCCCTGCGAGGGGGCCGCTCAGTCGTGTGCGGCGGCCGCCACCAGCAGGCCCAGCGTGTTCGTGGCCAGGTGCAGCAGGGCGGGGGCGAGCAGGCTGCCGCTGCGCTCCCGCAGCACGGCGAACAGCACACCGGCGGCCGCGGTGGCCAAGCAGGCGAGCAGGACGGCGACGGCGCGCGCCGCCGGACCATCGGCCAGGTCGTTGGCCGCCAGCGCGCCGAGCGTGGGCCGCACGTGCCACAGTCCGAACACCGCCGCGGACACCCCGATCGCGGCGGCGCGCGGCAGCAGGCGGGCCAGCGCGGCCAGCAGCACCGCGCGGAAGGCGACCTCCTCCCACAGCACGGTGCCCAGCGGGATCCGGACGAGCGCGGCGACGGCGAGCTCGGCCCCGTCGAGGCGGGCCACCCGGCCGTCGGCGAGCAGCGGCCGGAGGGCCGGTACCGCGAGCGCCGTCGCGTAGCCCGCCGCGACCACGGCCGCGCAGGCCCCGCCCCAGCGGGCGCCGGCCGCCAGCCGGCGGCGGGCCAGGCCCAGCTCGGCCCAGGACAGCCCGCTCGCCCGGGCCGCCGCGAGCAGCACGGCGGCCGCCGCCACGTTGGCCACGACGTAGGACCCCGGCCGGCCGGGCAGCCGGTGCACGAGCAGGTTGTTCCAGGCGAGCAGCACCGGCAGCAGGGCCGCGGTGAGGACCAGCACCCGGCGGTGGTCGGCTGCGTCAGCATGCACGGGTGGGGTCTTCCCGGGGACGACGCCGGATCACCTGGGTCGTGGCCGCCCTCGGCTGCGCCGCCGTGGTCGCCGTCGTCGCGGTCGCCGGTGAGCTCTCCGCGGGCGCGCTGCTCGCCGTCACCGCCGCCGGTGCCGCCGTGACCGGCGTCGGACTGGCCCGGCGGGCCGGTGCGGGCGCCCCGCCGGTCGGCCGGCGCGGGCTCCCGTGGCTCGGCTGGCTGGCGGCGGCCCTGGCGTGGGAGCTGGTCACCCTGGCCGACGCCGGCCTGCCGACGCTCAGCGACCTGGCCGACCCGGTGCTGGCCTCCCCGCTCGCGCGCGGCGCCGCGACCCTGGGGTGGCTGGCGGCCGGGGCCTGGCTGGTCACCCGTCCGCGGCGGCCCTCCTGACCGCCGCCGCCGTGGGCTTCGGCGTGCTGCTGGTCACCGCGCTGGTGCTGGAGGCCGCCGCCCGCCGCGGCGCCGGGCCGGCCACGGCGGCGGAGACCCTCGGCGCGGTCCTGCGGACGACGCCGGGCCGGGTGGTCGTGCTGCTCGCCTGGGTGTGGCTCGGCGTGCACTTCCTGGCGCGCTGACGCCCGGTCACCGCCGCGCGGCCCACTCCGCCCGGGTGAGCGCGTACTCGACGTCCCCGTGCTCGGAGCCGTCGATCACCTCCGGCCAGGGCAGGTGCACCGTGCGCACCAGCCGCAGGCCGGTCCTCTCCAGCACCCGCCGGGACGCCGCGTTGACGGTCATCGTGCTCGCGCACACCCGCTGCAGGAGCGGGCCGGCGAAGCCGTCGTCGACCAGCGCCCGCGCACCCTCGGTGGCCAGGCCCCTCCCCCACGCCGCGCGGCGCAGCCGGTAGCCGAGCTCGACCTCGGCGCCGCCGTCGTCCAGCGGCCGGAACGCGAACCAGCCGAGGAAGCGGCCAGTGCCACGGTCCTCCGCCGCCCAGTACCCGGGCCGCCCCGTGGCCGGGTGCCGGTGGAGCAGCCGCGGCAGCACCTCCTCCTCGACGGTCCACCGGGGGGGTCGGGCGCCCGCCGGTGAGGTACCGGGTGACCTCGGGGTCGGCGTCCAGGGCGACCAGGTCGTCGACGTCGGCCGGGGTGACCGCCCGCAGCACCAGCCGCCCGGTCGCCAGGAGGACCTCGCCCCCGCCGGTCAGGGCCGCAGCGCCGCGTGGACCTCCGCGGCGTGGTCGAAGACGGCGAAGTGACCCTCGCCGGGCAGCCAGTGCGGCGTGCAGCGGGGCAGCATCGCGGCCAGCACCCGGCCCAGCGCCACCGGCACCTGCCAGTCCTGCGTGCCGTGCCAGAGGTGCACCTGCTGGCGCACCTCGGCCAGCGGGAACCCCCAGGGGCGGAACAGCAGCGCCCGGTCCTCCGCCACCGGGGCGGTGCCGTTGCGCAGGGCCTCGGTGAACATGTCGACCAGGACGCGCCGGACGCCGGGCCGGCCGAGCACCCGCCGGTCGGCCGCGGCGAGCCGGGTCTGCAGGTAGCCCGGGATCGCCTCCGGGCGCCGCGCGGCCGGGGCGAACACCGGGCGCAGCAGCGAGGCCACCGGGGAGGGCCGGTGCGCCACCGCCCGCATCCGCTTGGGCAGCCACCCCGGCCAGGCCCACGGGACGTCCGGCGGTGGCGCCCCGCCGAGGACGCCGACCCCGACCACCCGGGTGTCGAAGGCGTGCGCGCAGGCAAGCGCGTAGGCCGCGCCGCCGGACAGGCTGAGGACGGCGAACTCCCCGATCCCCAGGGAGTCGACCAGCCGGGCGACGTCGCGGGGCCAGTCGGTCACCCGCCGGCCCGGCTGCGGGTCCGAGCGGCCGAAGCCCGGCCGGTCGGGCACCACGAGGCGCACGCCCCAGCGGGCGTAGTCCGCCGGGTCCTCGACGTGGCGCTCCAGGCGCGAGCTCGGCGAGCCGTGACAGCCGAGCACCGGCCGCCCGGCGGGGTCCCCGTACTCGGCCCAGGCCAGGGTCCGCCCGTCCGGCAGCCGCAGCTCCCCGTCGCGGGGTCCGGCGGACGCTGGGTGACCTGGCTGCTCCGGCATGACCGCCCGCTACCCCGCCCCCGGGCCACCGCACCCGGCCGCCGTCAGAAGTCGTGCGCCTCGTCGTAGCCGAGGTCACCGCCGGTGGCGCCGTCCCCACCGGCCGGCTCTGGCGGGGGTGCGGCCCCCGCGGGCGGCGGGGTGGCCGCGGCCAGGTCGGCGTGCACCTCGTCGTAGCCGTGGTCACCGGACTCGTCGCGCGGAGCGTGCACCGTGTCCGACCTCCTGTCCGCGCCCGCCCGGCGGCGGCGTACGAGCAGCGTCCCACCACCGGCCCCGGGCGGCCTCCCGGACGCTCAGCGGCTGCGGTACAGGCGCGTGGTGACCGGCAGGAACACCGCGGCCAGCCCCGCCGCCACGGCCAGGGAGACGGTGATCGCGGTGCCGTCGGGCGTGCCGGCCATGAGCGAGCGGGCTGCGGTGGTCAGCACGGAGATCGGGTTGACGTCGACGAAGGCACGCAGCGGCCCGGGCAGCGTGGCCGGGTCGACGAAGACGTTGGACAGGAAGGTCAGCGGGAACAGCACCATGAACCCGCCGTTGAGGACCGCGCTGGGCGAGCGCAGCACCAGGCCGACCGCGGAGTACACCCAGGACAGCCCGAAGGAGAAGACGACGACCAGCGCGAGCGCCGCCACGGCGCCGACCGCCCCGCCCTGCGGCCGGTAGCCCAGCACCACGCCGAACACCAGGATCACCGTGCCGGCGATCACGTACCGGACGCTGTCGCCGAGCAGCGCCCCGAGCAGCGGCGCCGGCCGCCAGATCGGCAGCGACCGGAACCGGTCGACGACGCCCTTGGTGAGGTCGGTGTTGAGCGCGACGCCGGAGTAGACGGTCGTGAACACCACCGACTGGACCAGGATCCCGGGCAGCAGGTACTGCAGGTAGGCGTCGGTCGAACCGGCCAGTGCACCGCCGAACAGGTAGGTGAACATCAGCACGAACAGCACCGGCGTGATCGTGACGTCGATGAGCTGCTCGGGCACGTGCTTGACCTTGAGCATGCCGCGCCAGCCGAAGGTGAGCGCCGTGGACAGCGGGCCGGGGCGCGGTGGGCGCGCCGTCGAGGCGATGGCCCGGCGGACGGCGGCCGTGTCGGTGTCGGTCGCGGGTGCGGTGGCGGTCATGACGCCTGCTCCAGGGTCGGGGCGGACTCCTCGGCGGGGTGGCCGGTGAGGGACAGGAACACCTCGTCCAGGCTGGGCTGGTCCAGGGAGAAGTCGGCCAGGCCGATGCCGGCCCGCCCGAGCTCGCCGACCGCGGTCGCCGCGCGGTCGGCGTCGCTGCACGCCACCGACAGGGCGGCCGGGTCCGGCTCCCGAGTCACCGTGCCGACGACGGCCTCCAGGAGCCGCGCGGCCTCCGGGCGGCGGGCCGGGTCCAGCAGCCGCACGTGCAGCGCCCCGGTGCCGACCGAGGCCTTGAGCTGGCCCGGGGTGCCCTCGGCGATCACCCGGCCGCGGTCGATGACCACGATGCCGTCGGCGAGCTGGTCGGCCTCCTCCAGGTACTGGGTGCACAGCAGCACCGTCGTCCCCTCGGCCACCAGCGCCCGGACGATCTCCCACACCTGGTTGCGCGAGCGCGGGTCCAGCCCGGTCGTCGGCTCGTCGAGGAAGGCCAGCTGCGGCGTGACGACGATGCTCGCGGCGATGTCCAGCCGCCGGCGCATGCCGCCGGAGTAGTGCTTGGCCAGCTTCCCCGCGGCGCCGGCGATGCCGAAGGCCTCGAGCAGCTCGTCGGCCCGGGCGCGCGCGGCGGCCCGGCGGTGCCCGAGCAGCCGGCCGATGAGCACCAGGTTCTCCCGGCCGGTCAGCTCCTCGTCGACCGAGGCGAGCTGGCCGGTGAGGCTGACCAGCCCGCGGACGGCGTCGGCCTCGGTGACGACGTCGTGGCCGAGCACCCGGGCGGTGCCGGCGTCGGGCGGGACGATCGTGGCCAGCATGCGGATGGTCGTCGTCTTCCCGGCGCCGTTGGGACCCAGGACGCCGTAGATGGCGCCCGCGGGGACGGCGAGGTCGACCCCGGCCACGGCGCGGGTCGCGCCGTAGGACTTGGCCAGGCCGGTCGCCTCGATGGCCAGCGTGCTCCCTGACGTCATCCCGACTCCCTCACGTGGTGGTGCGGCGCAGCGTCCTCCACCCCTACGACGGACTGTGCGCGCCGGGCTCATCGGCCCGCCACCGGTTTTCCTCCGGGATCACGGCCGCGGCGTCGCGTCGTCCCCCGTCCCGAAGCGCACGTCGATCTCCTGGTGCTTCACCGCGCGCTGGGCCCGTGCCGCGTCGGTGAACACCCGCTCGTCGCCCTCGGTCAGGTCGGTGTGGTCGACGAAGGGGGTGAGCAGCGCCCTCGGGTAGAGCCGGTCGACGCGCACGGCGTCGATCTCCACGCACAGCACCAGCGCCGTGGCGGCCAGGTAGACGAACGCGATGAGGCCGAGCACCAGGGCGAAGACGGCGTCCACGGCGCTGGCGTTGGCGACCACCCGGGCCACGTAGACCCCGCCGAAGGACTGCAGCAGCTGCCAGAGCACCGCGGCGGTGAGCGCGCCCGGGAGCACCTGGCGGGTGGTGAGCCGGCGGGCGGTGGTGATGCGGAACCCCAGCACGAACACCGCGGCGTTGGCGGCCACCGAGGCGGCGATGACCAGCACCTGGAACCAGCCGGTGGAGCTGCCGCCGTAGGCCGCGACACCCGTGCCGACCGCGGAGAGCACCGTGCTGGCGAGCAGCAGCAGACCGAGGGTGAACAGCAGCAGCAGGCTGCGGCCGCGGGAGGTGACCGGGTCCGGCCGGCTGTGCCGGGGCACCGCCCAGATGTTGTTCATCGCGTGCTGCATCGCCTGGCCCAGCCCGGTGGCCCCGTAGAGGGCGACTAGCCCGCCGACCACGATCCCGGTGGCCCCGCCGCCCAGGCCCTCCGGGCGGGCCAGCTGCGGCCCGATCACCGGGAACTCCCCCAGCGCGGAGTCCAGCAGCTGCTGCTGCAGCTGCGGGTCCCCGGCCAGCAGCAGGCCCAGCACGGTGGCCAGCAGCAGCAGCGTCGGGAACAGCGCGAGGAAGCCGTAGTAGGTGATCAGCGCGGCGAGGAAGTGGCCGTCGTCGTCCAGGTACTTGTAGACGACCGCGATCGGGAACCCCGCCGCCGGGTGCCGGCGCTGGAAGCGGTCGAGCCGCTCGGTCCACCTCATGGTCCACCCCGTCGCCGTCCGCCCCGCCCGGTGCCCGGGTACCCGGCCCGGTAGGAAGGGCAGCATGACCGATCCCAGCCTGCCGGGGGAGATGCCCTCCGTGGCCCAGCTCGCCACCGAGGAGGCGGAGCTGGTCCTCGACGGCTTCACCAACGACGACGCCTGGGACATCGGCTCGGCGCTGGTGGCCGCCGCCCGGCGGGACGGCGCCGCGGTCACCGTCGACGTCACCCGGCACGGCCACCAGCTCTTCCACGCCGCCCTGCCCGGCACCAGCCCAGACAACGACGCCTGGATCCGGCGCAAGACCCGCGTCGTCGACCGCTTCGGGCACAGCAGCCTGTACGTGCGGCAGGCCTCGATCGAGCGGGGCACCACGTTCGAGGCGGAGTTCGGGCTGGACCCCGCCCGCTACGCCGCCCACGGCGGGGCCGTCCCGGTCGTCGTCCGCTCCGTGGGCCCGGTCGGCGCCGTCGTCGTCTCCGGGCTGCCGCAGCTGGCCGACCACCGGATGGTCGTCGCGGCGCTGCGGGCGCACCTGCGCCGCTGAGGGCAGCCCCTGCCACAGTGGCGGCGTGCACCTCGTCCTCGAGTACGCCCTGGCCGACGACTACCTGCAGCGCCGGGAGGCCCTCCGCGGCGACCACCTGGCCCTCGCCCGCGCCGCGCACGAGCGCGGCGAGCTGCTGCTCGCCGGCGCCCTGCCCGACCCCTACGACCGCGCGCTGCTGGTGTGGACGGCGCCGCGCGAGATGGTCCAGCGGTTCGCCGAGGCCGACCCGTACGTCGTCCACGGCCTGGTGACGTCGTGGACGATCCGGCCGTGGAACGTGGTCATCAGCTGAGGCCAGCAGCGCCCCGCAGCCTCCCGCGCGGGAACGGCCGCAGGGGACGTGGCGGTCAGCCCGGCAGCAACCGGCCCAGCACGCCCTTGGCCGTGGCGACCGGCCGGTAGGACTGCACCAGCCAGGCGTTGCAGACGATGTTGGCGCCGGCCAGCGCCGGGACGAGGAACTGCGTCACCCGCTGCCTGGCCTGCCACGTGCGGATCTCCGCCGGGGTGCGGTCGGTGGGCAGCGTGGCGTCCTGCACCTCCACGGTCTCCCCGCGCCGCTGCGCCTCCTCGGCCAGCCGGGCGATCCGGCTGCCGCTGTAGGCGGCGTAGCCGGTCGCCGCGGCGCCGGCCACGGCCAGCCCGGCCTTGACGGCGCCGACCCGGGCGAAGCCCTCCTGCAGGGCCAGCCGGCGGCCGCCGACCTGCGTCAGCCGCAGCCCGGCGAGCAGGGTGGCCGCGATGCCGCCGACCTGGGCGGGCTGGAAGCGCTGCCAGGCCGAGCCGGCCACCCGGATGCGGTCGATCCCCTGCGTCAGGTCCGCGCCGGACTTGTTGACGCCGGCGATGCCCATCACCGCGCCGCCGAACCAGAGGGCCGAGCCGAGGTCGTGCACCGCCTGGGCCACCACGTGGTCGTCGCTGTTGCTGCTCATCGGGTCCTCCACCGGTCGACCGTGCCGTCTCGGAGGCCGCCCCTACCCCCCGTCGCGCGCGGGTAACGGGACACGCCGTCCGGCGCCCGGCGCGTCCGGTCCGGCCGGTCGCCCGCCGGGTGCCCGCCCACGCGCGCCGCGGGTGGGGGACGCTGGTGGGCGCGGCCGCGCCCCCGAGGGGGGAGGGTGGCCGGAGGACGGCCGGTGGGACCGACCCGCCGGCGACGAGCAGCAGGAGCACGTGGATGCCGCAGGGCACGGTGAAGTGGTTCAACGCCGAGAAGGGCTTCGGGTTCATCGCACCCGACGACGGGGGGCGCGACGTCTTCGTGCACTTCTCCGCGATCGCCGACGACGGCGGGTTCCGCAGCCTGGACGAGGGCCAGACGGTGGAGTTCGAGGCGAGCGAGGGGCAGCGCGGGCCGCAGGCGGACTCGGTGCGGCCGCTGGGCGGGGGTGCCCCGCGGCGCCCGGACGCCGGGTACGGCCGGGAGGGCGGCCGCGGGCGCGACGGCGACCGCGACGGGGGTCGCGGGCGCGACGGCGACCGGGGCCGGCCGCCGTCGCGCGGCGGGCGCAGCACCGGGACGGTGTCCTGGTTCGACGACGGGAAGGGCTTCGGGTTCATCACGCCCGACGACGGCGGGCCGGACGTGTTCGTGCACTTCTCCGCGATCGCCGACCACGGCGGCTACCGCAGCCTGGAGGAGGGCCAGCAGGTCGAGTTCGACCTCACCCAGGGCCAGCGCGGCCCGCAGGCCGAGGACGTGCGGGCGGCCGGCCGCGGCGGTGGCGGCGGCGGTCGGGACGCCGGCCCGCGGGGTGGCGGGTACCGGGACGCCGGTGGACCGCGCGAGCGCAGCGGCGGCGGGTACCGGGACGCCGGGCCGCGCGGTGGCGGCGGTCGGGACGCCGGGCCGCGCGGTGGCGGCGGACGCCGTCCCTCCGGCGGCGGTCAGGCCAACGGCACGGTGAAGTGGTTCAACGCCGAGAAGGGCTTCGGGTTCATCGAGCCCGACGACGGCGGCCCCGACGTGTTCGTGCACTACTCGGCGATCTCCGACCGTGGCGGCTACCGCAGCCTCGACGAGGGCCAGCGGGTGGACTTCGCGGCCAGCGAGGGGCAGCGGGGCCCGCAGGCCGACCGGGTCGACCCCGCCTGACCCACGACCGGGCCCGCCGGCACCGCTGGTGTGCGGTGCCGGCGGGCCCGGCGCGGTGCCGGCGGGCCGGTGCGGCCCGGCGGTCGACCATCGGCGGGTGGCTGCCCGGTTCGGCGTGTCGAGCCGCCACCCGCCGATGATCACGCGCGGAGACGCGAGACCCCGGCCGGTCACAGCGTCCGGACGTCGGCCTCCACGGCCTCGAAGGCCTTGCGGGCGGCGATGAGCACCGGGTCCCAGACCGGCGCGAACGGCGGCGCGTAGGACAGGTCGAGGGACAGGATCTCGTCCACGCCCATCTCGTTCCAGATGCAGATGGCCAGCGCGTCCACCCGCTTGGCCGCGGCCTCCTTGCCGACGACCTGGGCGCCCAGCAGCCGGCCGCTGCGCCGCTCGGCGATCATCTTCAGCCGGATCGGCTGGGCGCCCGGGAAGTAGCCGGCCTTGGTGGTCGAGTCGACGACGGCGGTGACGAACTGGAACCCGGCCGCCTCCGCCTCGGCGGTGGACAGCCCGGTGCGGGCCGCCTCCAGCTCGCAGATGCGGGTGATGGCGGTGCCGATGACGCCGGGGAACGTGGCGTAGCCGCCGCCGATGTTGATCCCGGCCACCCGGCCCTGCTTGTTGGCGTGCGTGCCGAGGGCCACCACGACCCGCTGCCCGGACAGCCGGTGCACCGACTCGACGCAGTCCCCGGCGGCCCACACGCCCTCCACCTGGGTGCGCATCCGGGTGTCGACCGCGATGCCCCCGGAGGTGCCCAGCGGGATGCCGGCCTCCTGCGCCAGCCGCACGGCCGGCCGCACCCCCAGGCCGAGCACGACGAGGTCCGCGGGCAGCTCCCGGCCGCTGGCGGTGACCACCGCGCGGGCCCGGCCGGAGGCGTCGGTCTCCACCGCCGCGACCGCGTCGGAGAGCACCAGCTCGATGCCCTCCCGGCGGACCGCGTCGGCGATGTGCTGCCCCACGTCGGGGTCGAAGGTGCCGACGGGGGTGGCCGACATGTCGACGACGGTGACGTCCAGCCCGCGCACCCGGCAGGCCTCGGCGATCTCCAGGCCGATGTAGCCGCCGCCGACGACGACCACCCGCTGCACGTCGCCGTCCTCCAGCTCGGCCCGCAGCGCCGCGCCGTCGTCCAGCGTCTGGACGCCGTACACCCCCGCCGCGTCGATGCCGGGCACCGGCGGGCGCATGGGCACGCTGCCCGTGCCGTACACCAGCTCGTCGAACGGCTCGACCCCGCTGCCGCCGTCCTCGAGACCGCGCCAGTGCACGACGCGGCGGTCGAGGTCGATGCCGGTGACCTCGGTGCGCATCCGCACGTCGATGCCGTTGGCGCGGTGCTGCTCGGGCGTCCGGGCGATCAGGTCGGCCTCGGAGTCGACGGCGCCGCTGATCCAGAACGGGATGCCGCACGCGGAGTACGACGTCGCCCGGCCCCGCTCGAACATCACCACGTCGAGGTCCGGCTGCCGCTTCCTCGCCTGCGACGCGGCACTCCCGCCCGCGGCGTCCCCACCGATCACGACCACGCGTCTGCCCACGTCCCGGGACGGTAGGTCGTCGCGGCCGCGGGCGCTCGCCCGCGGCCCCCGGCCGGCCCGGGGTCTAGCGTCGGCGCATGACCGTGCCACCCCCTCCCGGCCCGCCGTCGCCCACGCCGTCCCCCGTGGACCCGGTGCCGCCGCCGGAGCCGGCCCCGTACCCGGTGCCCGGCCCGGCCGACCCGACCGCGCCGCCGCCGTCCGGCCCCCAGCCGGTGTAGCCCTCCCGGTCCTCCCCGCCGCGCCGCCTGGCAGGGTCGCCGGTGCCCCGGCGTCCTGGGCCGGCGGCGGACCGGACGGCGGGCGGAGGTGGGCGTGGCGGGGTCGACGGAGGCCGACCGGGGGTGGCGCGAGGGGGTGCGCGACGGCACGCCGTACGCGGCGGCGACCTTCGTGCTCGCCGTGTCGTTCGGGGTGGTCGCCGTCGACCTCGGCGTGCCGGCGGTCGCCGCGGTGGTGATGTCGGCGGTGGTGTACTCCGGCTCGGCGCAGTTCGCCGCGGTGGGCATCGCCGCGGCCGGCGGCGGGATCGCCGCCGCCGTGGGCGCCGCGGCGCTGGTCAGCTCGCGCTTCCTGCCCATGGGCTTCGCGCTGGGGCCCTCGCTGCGCGGCAGCCGGCTGCGCCGCGCCCTGGAGGGGCAGGCGACCGTGGACTCCGCCTGGGCGATGGCCTCCCGCGGCGACGGCCGGTTCGACCGCCGCTACCTGTTCGGCCACTCCGGCACCCAGTACGTCGCCTGGGTGCTCGGCACCGCCGTCGGCGTGTTCGTGCCCGGGCTGGACAGCCGGGCCCTCGGCCTGGACGCCGTCTTCCCCGTCTTCTTCCTCGCCATCCTGGTCGCCGAGGTGCGCGACCGGCTGCGGTTCGGGGTGGCCCTCGCCGGAGCGGTGATCGCGCTGGCGCTGGTGCCGGTGTCCCCGCCGGGCCTGCCGGTGCTCGCCGCGACCGCCGCGGCGCTGGTCGGGCTGCGGGCCGGCCGGTGAGCGCCGCGACCGTGTGGGCGCTGGTGGTGCTGTGCGCGCTGGGCACCGCGCTGATCCGCGGCGTGGGGCCGGCGGCCACTGGCGACCGGGCCCTGCCGGCACCGGTCGTGCGGGTGGTGGTGCTGCTGTCCGCGGCCCTGCTGGCCGCGCTGGTCGTGACCACCGCGCTGGCCGACGGCGACCGGCCGGCCGTCGGCGCGGACACCGCGGGCGTCGCCGTCGCCGGGCTGCTGCTGTGGCGCCGGGCGCCGGTGCTGGTCGCCGTCCTCGCCGCGGTGGTGGTGACGGCGGGCCTGCGCGCCGCCGGCGTGGCCTGACCCGGCGCTACGGCGGCTCCTCCCGCAGCTGCCGGTAGACGCGGGCGAGGTCGGGCAGCTGGTAGTGGGCGTTGAGCCCGCTGGGGTTGGGCACCACCCAGGTCCGCGCGCCGCCGACCCGTTCCTCCTGGCGGCCGAGCACCGCCCGGGGCCGGCCGAAGCCGGCGCGGTAGGCGGTGACCCCGAGGACGGCGAGCACCCGCGGCCGGTACCGCGTCACCAGGGCGTCGAGCGCGGCGGCGCCCTCCCGCAGCTCCTCGGCGGTCAGCTCGGCGGCGGTGCGGGTCGGACGGTCGGCCAGGTTGGTCACCCCCAGGCCGTGGGTCAGCAGCTCGCGGTCCTCCTCGGGCGCCAGCCGCCGGGGCGTGAAGCCGGCCAGGTGGATCGCCGGCCAGAACCGGTTGCCCGGCCGGGCGAAGTGGTGCCCGCGGGCGGCCGACGTCAGCGACGGGTTGATGCCGCAGAACAGCACGTCCAGACCCGGGGCGATCACGTCACGCAGCGGCTTGCCCGGCACCCGCGCGAGGGTAGCTCCGGCGCCGGTCGCGGTGCCCGGCGCACACTGGCCGGCATGACCGACGGCGCCGACGCGGCCTTCCGCCGCTTCGTCGCCGCCGAGCGCGACCGGCTGCTCGCCGAGGCCCTGCGGCTGACCGGCGACCCCGACCGGGCCGAGGACGCCGTCCAGCACGCCCTGGCCCGCGCCCGGCTGTCCTGGGGACGGCGCGGCGCCGACCCCGCGGTCACCGCCGCCGACGCGCTGCACGACGCCGCCGGCCGCGGCGGGCAGGTGCTGGGGTCCCTCGACGACCGCACCTCCCCGGTCCACGTCCCGGCGGCCGGCTGGCGGCTGGACGCCGACGCAGCCGCCACCGACGCCCTCGCGCGGGCCCGCCGGCGGCGCCGGCTGCGCACCGGGGGCCTGGCCGGGGCCGCGCTGGTCGCGCTCGCCGCCGTCGCCCTGGTCGTGCCGCGGGTGCCCGACGGGCCGCCGTCCGCGCCGACCGCCGCCGTCGCGCCGGACCGGCCGGCCGAGGTGGCGGTGCTCACCGGACCTCCCCGCGGCTCGCTGGCCGGGGACGCGGCGTTCGTCGAGGCCGCCCGGCGCGCCGACTGGGGTGCGCTCACCGCGCCGCCGGTGGCCGAACGCCAGGTCGTCCTCGCCACCGACACCCCGCACGGCCGGGTGGTCCTGCTCGCCGGCACGGTCGAGGGCGACATGCGCGGCGTGTGGCTCACCGGCCCGGCCGGCACCCCGGTCGACCGGCTGCGCCCGTACGTGCCGCAGACCCTGGGCCCGCACCGGCCGGCGGCCCTGCTCGTCGGCGGGCCCGGGTCCGCGAGCCTCGTGGTGGTCACCGCCCCCGGCGACGAGGTGCAGGTCTCCCCGCGGCTGCAGGTCGGCCCGCGCGGCACGGTCGGGCGCACCTACGACCCCGTCCCCTCCGACGGCGGCCTCGCGGTCACCACCGTCCCGACCACCGCGGCCGGCGCCGGCACCAGCGTCCGGGTGCTGCGGGCGGGCACGCCGGTGTACCGGGCCGCGGTGGCCGCGCCCGACCTCCCGGCCGGCCCCGCCGCGGTGCCGCCGCTGGAGCCGCTGCGGCCGGCCGCCGTCCGCCCCGCCGACCGGCTGGTGACCGAGGCGCTGACCGCGATCGCCGTCCCCCTCGGCGCGGAGCCGGCCGCGCTGGAGCCGCAGCTGCTGTGGTCCGGGACGCTGCCCATGCCCGAGGTGGCGGGCAGCGTCGCCGTCGTCGTCGGGCGCAGCCCCGGCGGCGGTCTGGTCGTCACGACGCGGGCCGGGCAGCTCGGCACCGGGAGCGCCGGGCGCACGGTCGGTTGCGGGGTGTCCACGCCGCCGGGGACGACCGACGTGGCCGGCCTGGTGGTGGCGCGGGTGTGCGACCTGTCCTCCCCGGAGGCCGAGCCGTCCGCGGAGGGCCGGTGGCTGGTGGTCACCGCCCCGGCGCCGGCCACCGCCGCCGCGGTGCTGGACGAGCGCGGCGGCGTGCTGGCCACCGTGCCCCTGCCCGACGGCGGCGGCACGGTGCTGCTGCCGCCCGGGGCGCGCGACGTGCGCACCCTGGACGCGGCCGGCGTGGCCCTGGCCGAGGTGCCGGTCAGCGCGGTCGCCACCGAGACGTTCGGCGACTACGGCTCCGGCGAGGTGGGCTGAGGGTCAGCTGCGCGCCGGCCCGGGCAGCCGGAGCACGTCGGCGGTCACCGCGCCGTCCGGGGCCAGCCGGTCGGGCGCGGGGCTGTCGTAGACGACCAGCAGCCGGGGGTCCTCCGGCGGGCCCAGCAGGCCGATGCCCTCCGCGTGGTCGTCGCCCTCGCCGTAGGGGAGGTCGAGCTCGCGGGTGAGCCGCTCGCCGCGGACGACCCGCGGCGGGTCGCCGGCCATCCCCCCGTGCCACCGGTACAGGTGCACCGGGCCGTCGAGGTCCATGGTCGGGCCGGCGAGCACGAGCAGGTCCTCGCCCTGCGGGCACAGGTCGCGCACGCCCAGGCCGCGCATGCGCAGCGCGAACGTGCGGTACGGGCGGCCGTCGGGGAACGGCCGCAGCCGCAATCGCCCGGGCGCGTGCGGGTCGCTCTCGGGCTGTACCTGGAGGACGACGGCCCAGCCGCGCAGCACCGGTCCGCGCAAACCCAGGAACACCCGCCGGCCGGCCACCGCGATGCCCTCGACGTCCAGCCCGTTGTCCTTGCCGGGGATGGGCAGGAAGGGGCCGAGCAGCTCGTCGTCGGCCAGCAGGTCGCGCAGGTCCGGGCCGGTGGTGCCGAACACCGCGGCGCGGCTGCGGACGCCGTCGACGACGGACTCCGCCACCGGTGTGGGCAGCCCGTCGACGTCCCGGACCGGGATGCGCAGCAGGACCTGCCGGTTCGGCTGGCCGCTCACCCGGGCCAGCCGGCGCAGCGCCTGCCGGTCGTCGTGCTTGTCCTTGACCCGGCGGCGGCGCAGGCTGTGCGAGCCCACCGCCCACAGGAACGACCCGTCGCGGGCCAGGCCCTCGATGTCGGCCTCCTCCTCGTCGTCCCCCGAGCCGGGCAGGTCGACGAGGTCGGCGAGCCGGAACGTGGTGTGGTCGCGGTACTCCGCCGGCGCGGCGGGGTCGTCGGCGACCAGGCGCTCGATGGTCGCCGTCTCGTCGCCGGCCACCCACAGCACCGGGCCGTCGCTGCGGACCGCCGAGAGGTTGGTGTGCGTCCCGGCCGCCCGCGCCGTGTCCCCGAAGTGCAGCCGCACCGTCCGCTCCACCGTCACGGCCGCCAGCCTGGCACGGCGGCGCCGCGCGTTCCCAGAGGCGTCCAGGCGACCCACCCCCTGGACGCGGTGTGCGGAGGCCGGACGCCGCGGCGTCGCCCGGTCAGCGGGCGACGGCCGCGATGGTCGTCGCCGCCAGGGCGGCACCGGCCGCCGGGGAGGACGACGGGACGAGGTCCAGCGCGGCGAGCGCCCGCGTGGTGTCGACGAAGTCCCGCACCGGCTGCGCGTCCATGTCGTTGCGCCAGGCGATCGCCACCGCGGACGGCGGCAACCCGTCGACCGGCACGAAGGCCAGTCCGGGCCGGTCGTAGAAGCGCTGGGTGGAGGCCTGCGTGAAGGCCACGCCCCGCCGGGACAGGATGGCCTCGAAGCACTCGTCCACGCCGGCCACCTCCGCCCCCAGCCGGACCGTGTGCGAGCCACGGGTGTCGACGGCGAGCCAGAAGTCCCGCCAGTAGTCCGGGGCCCGGCGGCCGACGAACGGCTCGTCGACGACGTCCGCGACGGTGATGCGGCCGCGGGCGGCGAGCGGCGAGTCGGTCGAGGTCACCAGCACGCGCGGCTCGACGAACAGCGTCTCCATCGACAGCCAGCTCTGCACCACGATGGGTGGACGGACGAACGCCACGTCGACGCTGCCGGTGGACAGTCCGACGTAGGGATCGGCGAAGTCGTGCGAGCGCATCTCCACCTGCACCCGGGGACAGCGGGCCTGGAACGCCGCGAGGATCTTCGGGGTCAGCTCCGCTGCCGCGTTGGCCTGGAAGCCGACGACCAGACTGCCCGCCGCGCCGTCGGCCGCTCTGCGCGTCGCGGCGGTCAGGCGCTCGACGCCGGCCAGCAGCCGGTGCGCCTCCTCCAGGAGCACCACGCCCGCCGGGGTCAGCTCGACGTGGCGGCTGGTGCGCGCCAGCAGCCGCGCGCCGAGGGTGTGCTCGAGCTTGCGGATCTGCACGCTCAGCGAGGGCTGGCTGATGTGCAGTCGTACGGCCGCCCGGCCGAAGTGGAGCTCCTCTGCCACCGCGACGAAGTAGCGCAGGACGCGGATCTCCGGCGCGTCCGTCACCCGTCCAGCCTAGGAGTCGTGGTCGCCGTCACACCAATAGTCGGCGGCTATCGACGGGGAGCCGACAGGTATTGGACGCCTCCGCCCCGCACCGCTGTCATGGCGGTCGTCACACCCGGCTCGGAGAGGAGTACGACGATGACCGCAGCGACCCGAGCGCCGTCGGCACAGGCGTGGGCCGAGGCCTTCGCCGAGGCCAGCAACGCCGACCCCGAGATCCGGGCCCACGGCAGGTACTTCACCTGCTCGTGGCTGCTCGACGCCGACGAGCGCAGCTACGTGGTGCAGGTGCAGTCCGGCCGGGTCACCGACGTCACGGTGGACCCCGGTCCGCTCGACGTGCCCTACGACTTCGCCATCCGGGCCGGCGTGGAGACGTGGCGTGGTTTCGGTGAGCCCGTGCCCGCCCCGATGTTCCACGGCATCTGGGCGGCCAGCTTCCAGCGGGACATGCGCCTGGAGGGTCAGGTGCTCGTCCTCATGCAGAACCTGCGCTGCATCACCCGCCAGATCGAACTGTTGCGCGTCGTCGGCGCCCCCGTCTGAGGAGGACGAACAGCCATGAGCAGGATCTCCCCGGTCACCGGTCACTACGTGACGCTCGAGGTCGACGGCCTGGAGTACAAGGTCTTCTACCTGGAGAACGGCAGCGGACAGCCCCTGGTGTGCCAGCACACCGCCGGCTGCCACAACCACCAGTGGCGCGGCCTGCTGGAGGACGACGAGATTACCGCGAAGCACCGGGTCATCGCCTACGACCTGCCCCGACACGGCAAGTCCGACCCGCCGGAGAACATCGAGTGGTGGAAGGAGGAGTACCAGCTCACCGCCGACCACTACGTCAACTTCATCGTCGCCCTCTGCGATGCCCTGGAGCTCGAGGACCCGATCTTCATGGGTTCCTCCTTCGGCGGGAACGTCGCACTGCAGCTCGCCCTGCGCCGTCCCGATCGGTTCGCCGGCGTCCTGTCGGTGGAGGGCGCCGACTACTCCCCCGGCTTCTACCTCGACTGGTGGCAGCACCCGCACGCGAACGCAGCGCAGGTCTGCGCGAGCGGGGTGTGGGACCTGATGGCGCCGCAGTCCCCCGAGGCCGACCGCTGGAAGACGTGGTTCTACTACTCGCAGGGCTCGGAGGCCTTCAAGGGTGACCTGTACTTCTACTCGGTCGACCACGACCTGCGGGGCCGGCTCGGGGAGATCGACGGCGACCGGTGTCCGGTGGTGATGCTGACCGGGGAGTACGACTACCTCACGACGCCCGAGGACAGCGCCCGCACCGCCGGTGAGATCAAGAACGGCACGTTCATCGCCATGCCCGAGATCGGGCACTTCCCCATGAGCGAGAACCACGCCACCTTCCGCCGCTACCTCATCCAGGCGCTCGAGACGCTGCGCGACGCCAAGGCGGCGACGTCCGGCTGAACCCCTCTCCCCCGATCCGGTGGGGAGAGGGGTTCAGCCGCCCCACCGGATCAGCACGGGTGCTCCAGGCGTCGGCCGGCAGCCGCCGCCAGCCGACGTCCAGCCGCCTCGCAGGCTCCGCTCGGGCAGCCGCGGCACCGTGGGGGCATGGACGCCGACGCCCGCCGACCCCTGGACGCCGCCCTGCTGCTCGCCGTGCTCGCGGTGGTCTGGCTGACCCTCACCCCGGCCGGCGGGTCGGGGTGGGCGTGGGGGGCGCCGCTGACCGAGCTGCGCTGGTACGCGACCGGGCTGGACTCCGGGACCACGCTGCTGCAGCTGGTCGGCAACCTGGTGCTGCTCGCGCCGCTGGCCGGCCTCGCCGTCCTCCGGTGGCCCGCGCTGGGCACCCCGGCCCGCCTGCTCCCGCTCGCGCTGGCCGCCGGGGCCGCCATCGAGCTGCTGCAGTGGGCGCTACCCCTGGGGCGGGTGGTCTCCCCCGTCGACGCCGCGCTCAACGCGACCGGCGCGGTGGTCGCCGGGTCGGCGGTGGCGCTGGCCGCCCGTCTCGCGCAGCGGGGGACCACCCGGCTCTGCTGAGGCGCCCGCGAGGCGTCTCCGCGGGAACGTCCTCGGACTCCGGACCTCGACGGCGCTCCCGCGGGATCGGTCCTCGTACTCGGCGCGCTGCCAGGCGGAGGAGCCGCCGGGTGCGGTCACCCGTCCGGGGGAAGGGACCTCCCGTCCTGGGGGCAGGCAGGGACAGTGGCGCTCGTGGATCCGGCCCCGCGCGTACCGCCGCGGGGACCCCGCGTGCCACGGGCGCCGATGGTGGCCGCGGGGGTCCTGGCGCTGGGCGCGACACTGCTCGGCTCACTGCCGTGGCCACGGCCGCGGTGGGCAGGGGCTTCGGCGTGGCTGCTCGCCGACGTGCCCGTCTCCCTCGGGGTGGTCGTGCTCGCGACCGCCGTGGGCTGCGTCGGCACCGCGGTGCGGCTCACCGGATCGGTGGAGCCCCTGCGCCGGGGGGACGTCCGGACCTGGCTGTGGCTGGCCCTCCTGCTGATCGCCGCGGCGGCGCTGGTGTGGAACGCCCTCTACGCGGCGGCCCTGTCGACGATCGCGTTCGGTGCGGTGATCCCCGTCTTCCACTGGCTCTTCACCTTCCTCCCCGCCGTCCTCGCCGGGGCGCTGTTCGCCAGTCGCGGACAGGCTCGGTGGTCGGCTGCACTCGGCACCGGGGTCGTCACCGTGCCGCTGTTCGCCCTGTCCTGGGCACTGCTCTCCCCGGCACTGTCGCTGGACGGGATCCTCGGCACGCTGTGGACCACCGCCGTCCTGGGCGTCGTCCCCCTCGCCGTCGGAATCGCTGCGGCGGGGGCGATGGGCGGTGCACCGACCGTCGGCGACGGCATCTCGTAGGCACCGGGAGCCGTCCGGTCAGCGCCAGCGGTACTCCAGCTCCGGGCGGCCGGTGCCGCCGTAGCGCGGGGCCCGGTCGACCAGGCCGGCGTCGGCGAGGTACTCCAGGTAGCGGCGGGCGGTGATCCGCGAGGCGCCGATCAGCTCGGCGGTCTCCGCGGCCGACAGCCCCTCCCCGGCGGCCCGGACGGCGGCGACGACGGCGTCCAGGGTCTCCCGGCCCATGCCCTTGGGCAGCGGCGCGGGCCGGGTCGGGCGCATCGCGCCGAGCACCCGGTCCACGTCGTCCTGCCCGGCGGCGTCGCCGGGCTCCCGCGACCGCGACCGGTACTCGGCGTAGGCGGCCAGCCGGTCGCGCAGCGCGGGGTAGGTGAACGGCTTGAGCAGGTAGCCGACGACGCCGTGCGCGGCCGCCGCCCGCACGACCGTCAGCTCCCGGGCGGAGGTGACGGCGAGGACGTCGACGGCCGCGCCGGCGCCGCGGATGCGCCGGCACAGGTCGATGCCGTGCGCGTCGGGCAGGTTCATGTCCAGCAGCACCAGGTCGACCGGCACCCGCGACAGCGCGTCGAGGGCGGCCGCGCCGGTGCCGGCGACCGCCGCGGTGGCGAAGCCCGGCGTCCGGTCGACGTAGGCGCGGTGCGCCTCGGCGGCGACCGGCTCGTCCTCGACGACCAGCACGCGGATCACCGCGCCGTCCCGACGGGGGAGACCACCGGCAGGGCGACGGTGAACAGCGCGCCGGGACCGGGCCGGACGGTCAGCGTGCCGCCGTGCCGCGCGACGGTCGAGGCGACCAGCGCCAGGCCCAGCCCGCGGCCGAGCCCGGACGGCGCCTCGCCGGTGTCCTTGGTGCTCCAGCCGCGCTCGAACAGGTGCGGCAGGTCCTCCTCGCGCACCCCGGGCCCGGTGTCCTCGACGCGGACCTCCAGCCGCCCGCCGCAGACCTCCGCGGCGACCTGGACCTCCCGCGGCGGGTCGCCGGCCAGGGCGGCGTCGATCGCGTTGTCCAGCAGGTTGCCAACGACGGTGACCAGGTCGCCGCCGGGGATGCCGGTCTCCCCCACCGCGGTCGCCGGGTCGACCTCCAGCAGCACGCCGCGCTCGTGCGCGGTCGCCGCCTTGCCCAGCAGCAGCGCGGCCAGCACCGGGTCGCCGACGGCGTCCACCACCCGGTCGGTGAGCCGCTGGGCCGACGCCAGCTGGGCGGTGGCGAAGTCGATCGCCTCCTCGGTGCGGCCGAGCTCCACCAGGGAGACCGTGGTGTGCAGCCGGTTGGCCGCCTCGTGCGCCTGGGCGCGCAGCGACTCGGCGAACGCCCGGATGCCGTGCAGCTCACCGGTCAGCGCCTGCAGCTCGGTGTGGTCCCGCAGCGTGACCACCGCGCCTGCCGCGCGGCCGCCCGGCCGCGGCGGCGCCTGGTTGACCACCAGCACCCGGGTGCCGGTCACGTGCACCTCGTCGACGGCGGTCCGCTGCTGGGCGAGCGCGGCGGTGAGCCCCGACGGCAGGCCCAGCTCGGCGACGTGCCGGCCGGTGGGGTCGCCGGTGAGCCCGAGCAGCCGGCGCGCCTCGTCGTTGACCAGTTGCACCCGGCCCTCGTCGTCCACCAGGAGCAGGCCCTCGCGGACGGCGCGCAGCACGGCGTGGTGGTAGTCGACCATCCGCGCCAGCTGCGCCGGGGACAGCCCGTGGGTCTGCCGCCGCAGCCGCCGGGACAGCGCCACGCTGCCCAGCGCCCCAACGCCGAGGGCCACCGCGCCGGCGCCGGCGATCCCGGGGACGGCGGCGGCGAGGTCCTCGCCGATCTCCTCGACGGTGACCCCGGCGGAGACCAGCGCGACGACGTCCCCGTCGCCGTCCCGCACCGGGCCGGTCGCCCGGACCGACGGGCCCAGCGTGCCGGTGTAGGTCTCGGTGAAGGTGTCCCCGGCCAGCGCCGGCTCCACCGTGCCGATGTAGGGCCGGCCGATCTGCGCCGGGTCGGGGTGGGTGAAGCGGGTGCGGTCGGGGGCCAGCACGGTGATGAACGACGTGCCGGTGTCGGCGCGCACCGCCTCCACGTAGGGCTGCAGCACCGCGGTCGGGTCCGGGCCGGTCACCGCCTGCACGACCAGCGGGGAGTCCGCGATCGACTCGACGATCGCCGTGGTCCGCTCCTCCGCCGCCGTCTCGACCGACGCCCGGGCGTCCCGGTAGGCCTCGGCGGTCGCGGTCAGCACGACGGCGCCCACGACCAGCGCCTGGAGCAGCAGCAGCCGCCGGGCCAGGCTCGCCTCGCCGCGGCGGCGCGGGAGCAGGGCGGGCACGCCCGCAGTGTGCCGCGTCCGTGTACGCAATGAACGAATGCGTGACCGCGGTCACCCGCGACCCGCACCGTGGACGTGCCGGCCCGGGACGGGCGGCGCCCCTCCCCCCTCGGACTCCCCAGGAGCTCTCATGGCCTCAGGCACGGTCGCCGAACAGCCACCTCCCGCGACGCGGCGGGACCGCACGCACTGGCTGTACATCGCGGTCATCGCCGCGGTGCTCGGCGGCATCGGGGTGGGCTTCGCGTTCCCCGAGTTCGCCGTCTCGCTCAAGTGGCTGGGCACCGCGTTCGTCGCGCTGATCAAGATGCTGATCGCGCCGGTCATCTTCTGCACCATCGTGCTGGGCATCGGCGCCATCCGGCAGGCGGCCAAGGTCGGCCGGATCGGCGGCCTGGCGATGGGCTACTTCCTGCTCATGTCCACCGTCGCGCTGGCGATCGGCCTGGTCGTGGGCAACGTGCTCAGCCCGGGCGAGGGGCTGCAGCTGTCCGAGGAGCTGCGCGGCGAGGGCGCCGAGCTGGCCGGGGACGCCGAGGAGTCCGGGGGGACGACGGACTTCCTGCTGGGCCTGATCCCGACCACGCTGGTCTCCGCGCTGACCGAGGGCTCGGTGCTGCAGGCGCTGCTGGTCGCGCTGCTGACCGGCTTCGCCATCCAGGCCATGGGCCGCGGCGGCGAGCCGCTCCTGCGCGGCATCGGGCACTTCCAGAAGTTGGTCTTCCGCATCCTGGCGATGGTCATGTGGGTGGCCCCGATCGGCGCCTTCGGGGCGATCGCCGCGGTTGTGGGCGAGACCGGCGTGGACGCCCTGACCAGCCTCGCGGTGATCATGCTGGGCTTCTACGCCACCTGCGCGGTGTTCGTGCTGGTGTTCCTGGGCCTGCTGCTGCGCCTGGTCGCCGGGGTCAACGTGTTCTCGCTGCTGCGGTACCTGGGCCGGGAGTTCCTGCTGATCGTCTCCACCTCGTCGTCGGAGACCGCGCTGCCCCGCCTGATCGCCAAGATGGAGCACGCCGGGGTCAGCCAGCCGGTCGCCGGGATCGTCGTCCCGACCGGGTACTCCTTCAACCTCGACGGCACCGCCATCTACCTGACGATGGCCTCGCTGTTCATCGCCGAGGCCCTCGGCGACCCGCTGAGCGTCGGCGAGCAGATCGGCCTGCTGGCCTTCATGATCATCGCCTCGAAGGGTGCGGCCGGGGTCACCGGCGCCGGCCTGGCCACGCTGGCCGGCGGGCTGTCGGCGCACCGCCCCGACCTGCTCGACGGCGTCGGCCTGATCGTCGGCATCGACCGGTTCATGTCCGAGGCGCGCGCGGTGACCAACTTCGCCGGCAACGCCGTCGCCACCGTGCTGATCGCCACCTGGACCAAGGAGCTGGACCGCGGGCAGCTGACCGCTGCGCTGTCCGGCGACAGCCCGTTCGACGAGACCACGATGCTCGACGACCACGGCGGCGCCTCCCCGGACGCCGACCTGCCGTCCTCGGCGACGAACGCCGGCCCCGGCCAGCGGGACGCCGAGGCCGAGCAGCGCCGGCTGGCCGAGGCCGCGCTGCGCTGAGCACCCGCCCCCGACCCGGCGCGGCCGCACACCTCCACGGGGGGTGTGCGGCCGCGTCGCGTCGGAGGCTCAGGAGTGGACGGCGTGCCAGTGCCGGTCGTCGTGGTCGTCGGCCTCCCGCTCGGCGGCCTCCTCCCGGCGGGTGCGGCGCAGGTCGACGACGGCCAGCGCGAGCGCGCCGGCGATGCCGACCAGGGCCACGCCCAGCCCGGCGGCCGCGGCGAGCGGGTAGTCCTGCCCGGTCGAGGCGAGGACGACGTAGAACAGGCCCGGCAGTGCCGCCGTCCCGATGGTGGCCCCGAAGCGCTGCGCGGTCTGCAGCCCGCCGCCGGCCGCCCCGGCCATCCGCACCGGGATGTCGCGCAGCGTCATCGTGATGTTCGGGGAGATGACGAACCCGCCGCCCAGCCCGCCCACCAGCAGCGCCGGCGCCACGGCCCACGGGACGGCGTCGGGCGGCACGAGCAGCAGGACGGCGACGGTGGCGCCCAGCCCGGCCAGCACGCCGAGCAGGCCCAGCACGGTGAGCAGCCGCCCGACGCGCTCCACCACCCGACCGGCGACCACCGCGGCGACCGCCGAGCCGAGGGCGAACGGGGTCACGGCCAGCCCGGACTGCAGCGGGGTGAGCCCCAGGCCGGTCTGGAAGAACAGCGCGAAGACCAGCCAGATGCCGCTGAACCCCACGAAGTAGACGGTGCCCAGCGCCGCGCCCAGGCCGTAGCCGCGGGTCTGGGTCACCAGCCGCGGGTCGAACACCGGGTCGCGGCCGCGGCGCACCTCCCACTGCTCCCAGGCGACGAAGGCGACCAGCACCAGCGCGCCGGCCGGGAACAGCCACCACAGCCGGGTCAGCCCGCCGGACTCCGCCTGCACCAGCGGCAGCAGCAGGGCCAGCGACCCGGCGCCCAGCAGCAGCACCCCGCCGCCGTCGATCCCCCCGCGCCGGCCGGAGCCGCTGCGCGGCAGCAGCCGCCAGGCGAGCACGAACGCGACCACGCCGATCGGCACGTTGACCCAGAAGATCCACCGCCAGTCGGCCACCTGCAGCAGCAGCCCGCCGAGGACCGGGCCCACCGCGGTGGAGATCCCGACCACGGCGCCGAACGCGCCGAAGGCCCGGCCGCGCTCGCCGCCGCGGAACAGCTGCTGGATCAGCCCGGAGTTCTGCGGGGCGAGCACGCCGGCGGCCAGACCCTGCGCCAGCCGGGCGGCGATGAGCAGGCCCACGGACGGCGCCGCCCCGGCGGCGGCGCTGCACAGCACGAAGGCGGCCATCCCGATGAGGAACATCCGGCGCCGGCCCAGGGCGTCACCGAGCCGGCCGGCGGGGACCAGCATCAGCGCGAACGTGAGCGCGTACCCGGAGACCACCCACTGCACCGCCGCGGGCGAGGCGCCCAGGTCGCGCTGCAGCGTGGGCAGGGCGACCGACACGATGCTGACGTCCAGCAGGCTCATGAAGCCCGCGACGAGGGTCACCCACAGGGCGTGCCAGCGCCGCGGGTCCGGCTCGTAGGCCTCCTCCCCGGCGGTCCGGTCGAGGTCGGGCCGGGCCGTCACGGGCGCCTCCGGGGTGCTGGGGCAGGCGCCGGGGTGCGCGTCGCCGTCCCCCGCGATCCTCCGCCGGACCGGGCGGGGCTGCAGGGCGACCGGCGCGCCGCACGAGAGCCGCCGTGATCACCGGCGAGAGGCGTCGTGCGACCGCCACAGTCGCCCCATGGGAGCCGCCGTGCGACCGCCGCAGCAGCCCTGCAGCGCGGCTCCGGCGGCGGCTCCGCGGCCTCGGTGCCCATCGGACCGCCGGTCCGGCCGCAGGGGCGCCTCTCGCGCCGCCGCTCGGGCCGCGGGCCGACCGGGGCGCCGCGCCGTCCTCCTCCCCCGTGACCATCGGCGGGTGGCTGCCCGCGCCGGCGAGTCGCCCGACCACCTGCCGATGATCACGGGGGGACGGCGGCGGAGGGCCGCGCGCCGCGACGTCAGGCCGCGGGCGGCTCGGTCAGCGGCAGGCGCACCTGGAAGCGGGTGTCGCCGGGCTGCGATCGCACCCGCAGGTCACCGCCGTGCCGGGTCACCACGACGCGGTAGGAGACGTCCAGCCCCAGGCCGGTGCCCTGGCCGACCGGCTTGGTGGTGAAGAACGGCTCGAAGACCCGCTGCCGCAGCTCCTCGGGGATGCCCGGGCCCGTGTCGGCCACCTCCACCAGCGCCTGCTCGCCGTCCCGGGCGGTGCGCAGGGTGAGCGTCCCGGTGTCCCCCATGGCGTCGAGGGCGTTGACGATGAGGTTGGTCCACACCTGGTTGAGCTCGCCGGGGTAGCCGGGCACCGGCGGCAGCGACCGGTCGTAGTCCTTGACCACCCGCACGTCGGGCGGCGTGCGCGCGGCGAGCATGACCAGCGTGGCGTCCAGCCCGGCGTGCAGGTCGGTGGGCTGGTGCGGGGCGCGGTCGAGCTGGGAGTACTGGCGGGCGGCGTCGACCAGGCCGGAGATCCGCCCGGTGCTGTCGGTGATCTCGGCCAGCAGCGACTCGGTCTCCACCGCGTAGGCCAGCCAGCGCAGTGCGGGTTCCAGCGCCGCGGGCTCCACGGTGTCGGCGACCCGCTGGAGGTCCTCGGTGTCCAGGCCCGCCCCGACGAACACCCCGGCGAGGTCCCAGGCGCCGCTGACGTCCCGCTCGTCCAGCCAGTCGCCGAGGGCGTCCTCGCGGTCGCCGCGCTCCAGCGCCGACAGCTCCGGGGCGCGGCCCACCCGGGCGACCAGCTCCTCCTGCAGCCCGGTGAGCGACCGCAGCACCGCGCCGTCGAGGCGGCCCTCCGACAGCAGCGCCAGCTTGTGCCGCATGCCGGCGAAGCGCTCCCGCAGCGCGGCGGCGGCCCGCGTCGCGGCGGCCGCGGGGTTGTTCAGCTCGTGGGTGAGGCCGGCGGTCAGCTTGCCCAGTGCCAGCAGCCGCTCCCGCTGGGCGACCAGCTCCGCGGCGTTGCGCTGGCCGAGGAACATCCCCTCCAGCAGGTGCACCGCCATCGGGTACCAGCGGCGGAAGACCTCGGCGAACTCGGCCGCCGGCAGCTGCAGGAAGCGGCAGTCGGT
Organism: Geodermatophilus sp. DSM 44513; assembly: GCF_032460525.1. Classification (NCBI taxonomy): domain Bacteria; kingdom Bacillati; phylum Actinomycetota; class Actinomycetes; order Geodermatophilales; family Geodermatophilaceae; genus Geodermatophilus; species Geodermatophilus sp. DSM 44513. The sequence goes on from NZ_CP135963.1 coordinate 2,469,238, forward strand.
CACCGCGTGCACCGACGTCGGGTAGCGCTGCTCGAGCCGGTCGCCCATGTAGAACTGCACCGCACCGGAGTAGACGCCGCGGTGGGACGTCCGCACCGTCTCGACCTCCGCGCCGCCCACCAGCCGGGACATCCGCAGCGTGCCGTCGAGCAGCACCGAGAAGCAGCGGGCCGGCTCCCCCTCCACCGACACCGCCGCCCCGGCCGGGTAGGACACGACGTCGGCGTGCGCGGCGACCCAGGCCAGCTGCTCCTCGTCGAGGTCGGCGAAGAGGAACAGCTCCCGCAGCTCCGCCGCCGACAGCCGCTGCGCCGCGGTGGTCACCGTTCCTCCAGGTAGCGGTGCACCAGCGTGACGGCCATGGCGCCCTCGCCGACGGCCGAGGCGACCCGCTTCACCGAGTCCGCGCGCACGTCCCCGGCCACGAAGACCCCCGGCACGCTGGTCTCGAGGAAGTAGGGGTCGCGGTCCAGCGACCAGCCCGGCGGGCGCCGGCCGTCGTGCACCAGGGCGGGCCCGGTGGGGATGAAGCCGCGCGCGTCGCGGACCACGGCGCCGTCGAGCCAGTCGGTGCGCGGGGCGCCCCCGATGAAGACGAACAGGTGGCTGGCCGGCAGCGTCTCCCGCTCCCCGCTCTGCGCGTCCTGCACGGTGATCGCCTCCAGGTGCCCGTCGCCCTGGACCCCGACCACGGTGCTGCAGGTGCGCACGCGGATCGACGGGATCTGCGCGATCTGCTCGATGAGGTAGTGCGACATCGACGCCTCCAGCGACGGGCCGCGCACCAGCAGGGTCACCGAGCGGGCGTAGCGGGCGAAGAACACCGCCGCCTGCCCGGCGGAGTTGGCGCCGCCGACGACGTAGACGTCCCGGTCGGCGCAGTCGGCGGCCTCGGTGGTGGCCGAGCCGTAGTACACGCCGCGCCCGGTCAGGTCGTCGCAGCCGGGAACGCCGAGGCTGCGGTAGGAGACGCCGGTGGCCAGCACGACGGCGCGCGCGGCGACGCTGCGCCCGTCGTCCAGGCGCAACACGCGCTTGGGGCCGTGCGCCTCCAGGGCGACCACGTCCCGGGTGAGCAGCAGCTCGGTGCCGAACTTGACCGCCTGCCGGCGGGCCCGCTCGGCCAGGTCCGCGCCGGAGACGCCCCCCGGGAAGCCCAGGTAGTTCTCGATCCGGCTGCTCTGCCCGGCCTGCCCGCCGGTGGCCTCGCGTTCCACGAGCACCGTGCGCAGCCCCTCGGACGTGCCGTACACCGCGGCGCCCAGCCCGGCCGGCCCCCCGCCGACCACGACCAGGTCGTAGAACTCCTCCTGCGGGTCGACCCCGAGCCCCACGGCGGCCGCGAGCTCGGCCTCGCCCGGGTGCCGCAGCACCTGCCCGTCGGCGGTGACGACCACCGGGACGTCGTCCGGCCCCGCGCCGGCCGCGGCGAGCACCCGCTGCCCCTCGGGCTCGTCGACGCTGTACGCGGTGAACGGGACGGCGTTGCGGGCCAGCAGGGTGCGGGCCCGGAAGGACGGCGCCGACCAGCGGTGGCCGACCAGCTTGACGCCCGCGACCTCCGGGTCCGGGGTGTCGTGCCAGGTCCGCAGCATCTCGTCGACGCGGGGGTAGAGCTTCTCCTCCGGCGGGTCCCACGGCTTGAGCAGATAGGCGTCGACGTCGACGTCGTTGATGGCCGCGATCGCGGCGTCGGTGTCGGCGTACGCGGTCAGCAGCGCGCGGCGGGCCCGCGGGACGAGGTCCATCGCGCGCTCGAGGAACTCCACGCCGGTCATCTCCGGCATCCGGTGGTCGGCCAACAGCACCGCCACCGGGTCCCCGCGCAGCTTCAGCTCGCGCAGCGCCTCCAGGGCCTCGGCACCGGAGCCGGCGCGCAGCACGCGGTACCGCTCCCCGTACTGACGGCGCAGGTCACGGGCGACGGCCCGGGAGACCCCGGGGTCGTCGTCGACGGTGAGCAGGACGGGTCGGGCCATGACGCCTCCTGGCCGGCCCACCGGGCGGACCGGTCGGTGTGCGGGGAGGACGGCGTGGTCGCCGGCCGCCGTCCACGGTAGCCCCTGCGCGGCCCCGGGCGACGGCCTCGACGGCCGCTCAGCGGCGGCGGACCGGCTCCGGGAAGGTCTCGCGCACCGCGGTCATGTCCAGCTCGCGGACCGTGGCGATGAGCAGCTCCACGGAGTCCGCCGGCAGCCAGCCCGGCTCGGCGAACACCGGCACGCCGTCGCGGAAGACCATCAGGCTCGGCGCCCGCTGCACCCCGACGGCCGCGGCCAGGTCGGGCTCGGCGCGCACGTCGACGCGGGCGAAGCGCAGGTCGGGGTGCCGCCGCGCCGCCGCGTCGAAGACCGTGGCGAACGCGCGGCTGGAGCCGGAGGCCTCGTCGCGGAAGTCGACCAGCACGATGCCCGCCGCGGCCGTCACCGCCGCGAAGTCCCGGCCGGAGAGCCCGTCGGTGCCCATGCCGTCTCCTTCCCCCCGGGCACCGAGTGTGCCCGGCCCGCCCGCGGACGGCTTCCCGGACGCCGTCGGCACGCCTACCGTGGGCACCCCGGACCGGAGGAGACCGCCGTGGACGTCCGCACCGCGATCGACCCCTCGGTCCCGCCCAGCGGGACCGGCTGCGTGGAGTGCGACGCCACCGGCGGGTGGTGGTTCCACCTGCGCCGGTGCGCCCGGTGCGGGCACGTCGGCTGCTGCGACTCCTCGCCCGCGAAGCACGCCCGCCGGCACGCGGCCGAGGCCGGGCACCCGGTGATGCGCAGCTTCGAGCCCGGCGAGACCTGGTTCTGGGACTTCGCCCGCGAGGAGCCCCTGGACGGCCCGGAACTGGCGCCCCCGGAGCACCGGCCGCGCGAGCAGCCCGCCCCCGGCCCGCGTGGCCGGGTGCCCGCCGACTGGATCGCGCAGCTGCACTGACGAAGGACCCTCCTGCCCCCCGCCACTCGCAAGCTCGCGGCGGGACCCTGCAGGAGGGCCGGGCGCGGGGCCCTGCGACGGGGCCGTTCCAGCACGTCACCACACTCGCGGAGGGGCCCTGCGACGGGGCCGCTCCAGAAGGTCACCACACTGCGGTGGGGCCAGCGGGGTCCTTCAGCGGCGGGTGGTGAGGTGGGCGACGACGAGGTCGCAGAGCATCCGGCGCTGGTGGTCGCGGAGGGCGGGGTCGAGCATGTCCCGGCCGAACAGCGCCCGCCAGGTGTAGCGGTTGGCCGTGCGGTAGATGCAGAAGCCGCTGATCACCTGGTGCACGTCCAGCGCCTCGAGGTCGTCCCGGAAGACGCCGGCCTCGCGTCCGCGGGCGAGGATGCGCCCGAGGACGTCCAGGGCGCGGGTGTTGAGGTTGGACAGGCGGTCGGACCTGGCGACGTGCTCGGCGCGGTGGATGTTCTCGATGCTCACCAGCCGGATGAAGTCCGGGTGGGCCTCGTGGTGGTCGAAGGTGAGCCCGGCCAGGGCGCGGATCGCCTCCACCGGGTCCAGGTGCTCGACGTCGAGCCGCTGCTCGAGGTCGCGGATGCGGCTGTAGGCCCGCTCCAGGACGGCGACGTAGAGCTGCTCCTTGCCGCCGAAGTAGTAGTAGATCATCCGCTTGGTGGTGCTGGTCTTGGCGGCGATCTCGTCGACGCGGGCCCCGGCGTAGCCCCGGTCGGCGAACTCGCTGGTGGCCACGTCCAGGATCTCGGCGCGGGTGCGCTCGGCGTCGCGCGAGCGCGGCAGGGGACGGACGGAACCGGCCGCCCCGTCGTCGTCGGGCAGTGGCTGGACGGCGGACGGCGGCACGGCGGTGGTCCTCCCGGTGCGGTCTGGGGCCTGCGAGCGTAGGTGGCCGGGCCGACACGACGTCGGCCCGGCCACCTCGCTGCCTCACGCCGAGGTGCGGATGCGCTCGTACTCCTCGCGCGGCACCACCGGGGCGTCGTCGCGGCCCAGGTCGTCCAGGTGCACCCGGTGGGTCTCCCGGGCCGACCAGGCCGCCGTCGCCGCGACGACCCCGATGCCGAAGGTGATGCTGCCGACGATCAGCGGCACGTTGGCGTCGCCCGGGGCCACGATCGCGTACAGCGTGGGCAGGAACGCGGTGATCATCGTGCCCAGGTTCTGCGAGACCGCGAAGGCGGTCACCCGGGTCCGGGTGGGGAAGAGCTCCTGGTAGAAGGCCGGGAAGACCGCGTTGTAGCCCTGGTAGACCACGCCCCACATGAGGATGGCGAGGGCGAAGGCCCCGACCACCGAGCCCTGGCTGATCGCGTAGAGGTAGGCGAAGGACAGCAGCGTGGAGCCCAGTGCGCCGGCGATGATGCAGGGCCGCCGGCCGATGCGGTCGGACAGGTCGCCGACGAAGGGGATCAGCAGGACGGCGACCGCGTTGCCGACCACGGAGATCCACAGGTAGGTCGCGGTGTCGAACTCGATGCCGTAGGCCTCGCTGGTGGCGTAGGTGGCGCCGAAGACGGTGGTGGCCACCGGGACGGCGTTCATCAGCGCCATGCAGATCACCCGCAGCATGTCCGGCCCGCTCTCCCGGACCGCCTGGACGATCGGGGCCTTGGGCACCTCACCGTGCACGGCCTCCTCCTGGAAGGCCGGGGTCTCGTCGACGCGGCGCCGGATGACGATGCCGGCGAGCACCACGAGCGCGGACAGCAGGAACGGGATGCGCCAGCCCCACGACTCGAACTGCGCGTCGGGCAGGAGGGAGGCCAGCGGCAGGAAGACCGCGGCGGCCAGGATCTGCCCGGCCTGCACCCCCTGCAGGGTGTAGCTGGCGTAGTAGCCGCGCCGGCCGAAGGGGGCGTGCTCGACGATCATCGCGCTGGCGCCGGAGATCTCCCCGCCCACGGCGAAGCCCTGCACCAGCCGCAGCACCACCAGCAGGGCCGGGGCCAGCAGGCCCACCTGCTGGTAGGTGGGCAGCAGGGCGACGAGGAACGTGGACACGCCCATCAGCAGCATGCACAGCACCAGAACGTTCTTGCGCCCGCGGGTGTCCCCCCAGTGGCCCAGCACGAAGGCGCCGATCGGGCGGGCGACGTAGCCGACGCCGAAGGTGGCCAGCGAGACGATGACCCCGATCTGCGGGTCGGTGTCCGGGAAGAAGATCGTCGGGAAGACCAGGGCGGCGGCCTGGGCGTAGATGAAGAAGTCGTAGTACTCCAGCGCGCTGCCCATCCAGCCGCTGGCCGCGGCCTTCCTGGGCGTCTTCTCGAACTGGCTGGGCTCGTGCGAGCCGGGGGGCTCGACCACTGCGTCGCGCATCGGTCCTCCAGGGGCGGGGTGCGCCGGTCGGCGCGGGGACGGCGGTGCTGGCGCGGCCCGTGACGAGTCCCACGACCGCAATGAACTACTTGGTACATTAGCGTGGCGGAGAGCACAAGACCCCGTCCCGGAGTCGTCGCCGACGCTGGCGCCGATCCCCCGGCCGTGGTCTGCTGCACACCAACTCACCAACTGGTACACAGGGGGCGGTCCGAGTGACGGACGACGCGCAGAAATTCCTCGTCGGCCTGGTCGGCAGCGGCATCGGCCCGTCGCTGAGCCCGCCGCTGCACGAGCGCGAGGCCGACGAGCTGGGGCTGCGCTACCTCTACCGGCGGCTGGACCTCGACGTCCTGGCCCGCCCGGCGTCGGCGGTCGGCGAGGTCCTGGCCGCCGCCCGGCTGGCCGGCTACGACGGGCTCAACGTGACCCACCCGTGCAAGCAGCTGGTCCTCGGTCACCTCGACGAGCTCTCCCCCGACGCGGCGGCCCTGGGCGCGGTGAACACCGTCGTGCTGCGCGGCGGGCGGGCGGTCGGGCACAACACCGACTGGTCCGGCTTCGCCCGGGCCTTCGACCGCGGCCTGCCCGAGGCGGCGCTGGACCGCGTGGTGCTGCTCGGGGCCGGCGGCGCCGGCGCCGCGGTCGCCCACGCACTGCTCACCCTGGGTGCCACGCGGCTCACCGTCCTGGACGTGGACGGGCAGCGGGCCGCCGCGCTGGCCGGGTCGCTGGCCGCGCGGTTCGGGGTCGGCCGCGCCGACGGCGGCGACCTCGCGGGGCTGCCCGCGGCCCTGGCCGGCGCCGACGGGCTGGTGCACGCCACCCCCACCGGCATGGCCGCCCACCCCGGCCTGCCGCTGGACGCCGCCCTGCTGCGCCCGGAGCTGTGGGTCGCCGACATCGTCTACCGGCCGCTGCGGACCGCGCTGGTGCGCACCGCCCGCGAACGCGGCTGCCGGGTGCTCGACGGCGGCGGCATGGCGGTGTTCCAGGCCGTCGACTCCTTCCGGCTGTTCACCGGCGTGGAGCCCGACGCCGGGCGGATGCTGGCCCACTTCACCGAGCTGGTCTCCGGCGCCCGTGTCTCCTAGGCGCCGAGCGATCGCCACGGTCTGCCTGTCCGGCACGCTCGAGGACAAGGTGGCCGCGGCCGCCGCCGCCGGGTTCGACGGCATCGAGGTCTTCGAGCCCGACCTGGTCGCCTCCCCCTGGACGCCGGACGAGCTGGCCGCCCGGTGCACCGACCTCGGCCTGTCGGTGGACCTCTACCAGCCCTTCCGCGACCTGGACTCCACCGACCCGGCCCGCTTCGCCCGCAACCTGCACCGCCTGGACCGCAAGCTCGACGTGATGGCCGCGCTCGGCACCGACACCGTGCTGGTCTGCTCCTCGGTCGCCCCGGACGCCGTCTCCGACCCCGACCAGCTGGCCGGCCAACTGGCCACGGCCGCCGCGCGCGCCGGTGCGCGCGGGTCGCGGATCGCCTACGAGGCGCTGGCCTGGGGCCGGCACGTCTCGACCTGGGAGCGGTCGTGGGACGCCGTCCGCCGCGCGGACTCCCCGGCTCTGGGCCTGTGCCTGGACAGCTTCCACGTGCTCTCCCGCGGCGGGGACCCGGCCGGCTTCGCCGACGTCCCCGGGGAGAGGCTGTTCTCCCTGCAGCTGGCCGACGCACCCCGCCTGGCGATGGACGTGCTGCAGTGGAGCCGCCACCACCGGCTCTTCCCCGGCCAGGGCGCCTTCGACCTGCTCGCCTTCCTCGCCGCGGTGCTCGCCACCGGGTACGCCGGGCCGCTGTCGCTGGAGGTGTTCAACGACGTCTACCGGCAGGCCGACCCGGCCCGGACGGCGGTCGACGCGATGCGCTCGCTGCAGTGGCTGGAGGAGGCCCTGGCGCTGCGTTCCCCGGGCACCGGACCGACCCCGCCGCCGGCCGCGCCGGCGCTGTCCGGCTGGTCGTTCACCGAGCTCGCGGTCGACGGGGTCTCCGGACCGCGGGCGGCGCAGGTGCTGGCCGCCCTCGGCTTCGCGCACACCGGCCAGCACCGCTCCAAGCCGGTGCAGCTGTGGGAGCAGGGGGCCGACCCGGCGCGCCGCGCCCGGGTGCTGGTCAACGCGTCCGTCGTCCGCCCGGCCGCGGCCGGCGTCGCCTCGGTCGCCGCCCTGGGCCTGGAGAGCGCCGACCCGGGCCGCTCCGCCGCGCGCGCGGAGGCGATGAGCGCGACGGTCCTCCCCCGCACGCGCGGGACGGCCGAGGCCGAGCTGTCCGCGGTCGAGGCGCCCGACGGCACCGAGGTGTTCTTCACCCGCACGGTCCCCGACGGGTGGCCGGCGGACTTCCTGCCCACCGGCGAGCGGCCCGGGACCGGGGCCGGCATCACCGGCGTCGACCACGTCGGGCTGACCCAGCCGTTCGACTCCTTCGACGAGGCCGGGCTGTTCTACCGCGCCGTCCTCGGCCTGGAGCCGCAGGAGGTGACCGAGGCCGCCGCGCCGTTCGGGCTGGTGCGCACCCGCGCGGTCACCGACCCCGGCCGGTCGGTGCGCCTGGCGCTGTCGGCCGCCACGCTGCGCCGCGGCGGCTGGGCCCCGGGCGTGCCCGAGCCGCAGTACGTGGCGCTGGCCACCGCGGACCTCGTGGCCACCGCCCGGGCCCTGCGCGACGCCGGGGCGCCGCTGCTGGCGCTGCCGGTCAACTACGCCGACGACCTGGAGGCCCGCCTGGACCTGCCCGCGGACGTGCTGGCCGCCGTCCGCGAGCACGGGCTCATGTACGAGGAGGACGCCCACGGCGGCTACCTGCACCTGGCCACCGAGGTGCTCGGCGACCGGGTGTTCTTCGAGGTGGTGCAGCGGCTGGGCGGCTACGACGGCTACGGCACCGCCGACGCCCCGGTGCGGATGGCCGCGCACCGCCGCCGTCGCCAGGCGGCCGCGCGGTAGTGGAGGCGGGCAGCGCAGGGATCCTGCGCTGCCTGCCTCCACTACCGCAGGTGGGTGTGGAAGAAGCGCAAGATGCGCGCCCAGGCGTCCTCGGCGGAGGGGTGGTGGTAGCTGAACCCGCCCACCCGCTCCAGGACGGCGAACGGGCCGGTGTTGTGCCGGTTCATGAAGGAGTGCCCCGCGTCGGGGTACTCGCGCACGTCGTGCGGCACGCCCTGGTCGGTCAGCAGGGTCTCCAGCCGCTGCGCCGCCCCGCGGAAGGCCCGGTCGCGGCGGCCGTAGCTGGCCACGACCGGGCAGGCGCCGGCCAGCACCTCCTCGGCGTTCTCCGGTACCAGCCCGTAGTTGGGCGCCGAGACGTCGAAGCCGCGGGTGGCGCCGAGCAGCGCGAAGCCGCCGCCCATGCAGAACCCCAGGACGCCGACCCGGCCGGTGCAGTCCGGCCGGCCGGCCAGCCAGGTGCGGGCGGCCTCCAGGTCGCCGAACGCGGTGCCCTCCTGCCGCAGCAGGTCACCGAAGGTGCGCTTCAGGCAGCGCGCGGCGCCGCCGGCGCTGAACAGGTCGGGGGCCAGCGCCAGGTAGCCGGCGGCGGCCAGCCGGTCGGCCTGCTGGCGGGTGTCGTCGGTCAGCCCGAAGGCCTCGTGCACGACCACCACGCCGGGCCACGGGCCCTCCCCCACCGGGGGGACGGCGAGGTGGGCGCGCAGCTGCGGGGCGCTGGCGCCGCCGGGGATGGTCGTCGCGGGCACGGGCGGCTCCGTCGTCGTCGGGCGGGGGCAGGTCCCGGACGCTACCCAGCGCGCCGCGGACCGGCAGGTCGGTCGGCGAGGGCGGCGAGCTGGTCGGCGGCGGCCTCGGCGACGCGCGGCGGCACGCCGAGGTCACGCAGCTGCTCGGCGGCCGCCGCCATCTCGGCGGACCGCCGGCGGGCGTGCCGGTGGGACCCGGTGACGAACGCGTCGACGTCGGCGGCGGCGAACCGGTCCAGCTCCGCGCCGATGTCGGCGCGCAGCCAGTCGGCGACACCGGCGGCCTCGGCCCCCTCCACCGCCTCGACGACGGCGGCGGCCACGCCCTTCCAGAAGACGCTGCGCAGCAGCTTGCGGGAGATGGCCGCGCCGGGCGGGCCGTCCAGGACGTCGACGATGACGCCGAGGCCGGCCAGCGCCCGCGCGTAGCCGGGGGCGCCGTCGCCGGAGACCAGCATCGGGGTCCGCAGCCCCTTGCCGGGGACCGTCGACAGCAGGGCCACGTCGGCCACCGGCACGCCCCGCCCGGTCAGGGTCGCGGCCAGGTCCCGCTTGACGCCCGGCGCCGCGGTGTTCAGGTCGGCCCACACGGTGCCCGGGCGCAGGGCCGGCAGTGCGGAGCGCAGCGCGACGGGCGCGTCGGCGGCGCTGTTGACGCTGAGCACCACGTCCGCGTCGGCGACCGCGGCGGCCTCGCCGTCCCGCGGCTGCACACCGGGGACGGCGGCCACCCGCGGGTCGTAGCCCCGGACGTCGGCCCCGGCGGCCACCAGGTCGCGGGCGATCTCCGACCCCGCCTCGCCGAGCCCGAGCAGCGCGAACGCCGGCGGTCGGTCCACGGTCCCCCCTCCTCCCCCGGCGCCGGCTACTGGACCGGCGCGTCCGGGGGCGGCAGCCGCACCCGGCGGGCCTCCTCCACGGCGGCCACCCCGGTGACCCGCAGCTCGGCCAGCGGCCGGCCGGCGGGCAGCCGGCCGGAGATGACGCCGATCTCGGTGAGCACCTGGTCGACCTGCATCCCGCGCTCGCGCAGGGACGCGGCGACCGCGCCCAGGTCGGCCAGGTGCGCGTCGTCGACGGTCACGATCACGGCGGTCACCGGCGCACCGTAGCCGCGGTCGGGCCGCCGCGGGGGCGGTGCTCCCGCGGACGCCGCCCCCGCGGGTGACGCCGCCCCCGCCGGACGACGTCGCGCCGGACGACGTCGCGTCACCGCGGCGCGAGCGGCAGCCCGGCGCCGACGTCCACCGACGGGAGCGGCAGCCGCCGGGCGGCCCGGTCCAGCGCCCACCACAGGTCCCGCCCGCGCAGGCCGGTCTGCTCGGCCCAGAGCGCGGCCAGCCCGGCGACGTGCGGCGTGGCCATGCTGGTCCCGCTGATCGTGTTGTAGCGGTCCGGCAGCGGCCACGAGGAGTAGACGTCCACGCCGGGCGCGGCCAGGTCGACCTGCCCGCCGGCGACGGCGGTGCTGCGGGCGGAGAACCAGGCGACCTCGAGGGCGGCGTCCAGCGCGCCGACGGCCATGATGTCCGGGCTGTTCGCCGGCGCCCCGACGAAGCCGACCTGCCCGGAGCGGCGGTCGGCGTTGTTGCCCGCCGCGGCGACGATGAGCGACCCCTGCTCCAGGGCCCGCCGGCCGGCGGCGGTGTAGGCGGGGCTGGGCTCCGGGGTGTCCGCGCCGAGTGACATGGAGACCACCTGGCAGCCGTTGCGCACCGCCCAGGCGATGCCGGCGAGGATCTCCGCGTCGGTGCCCGACCCCTCGTCGCTGAGCACCTTGCCGACGAACACCTCCGTCTCCGGGGCGACGCCGTAGCCGCGGGCGCCGTCCAGGACGCGCGGCCCGCAGGCCGTGCCCACGCAGTGCGTGCCGTGCCCGTGCCCGTCCTGCGCGGACTCGCCCGGGACGAACGACGTCGCCGTGAGCGCGCGCCCGGCGAGGTCGGGGTGGGCCAGGTCGACCCCGGTGTCGAGCACCGCGACCCGGATGCCGCGCCCGGTGCGCGGCGAGGTGGCGGCCTCGGTGGCCTGCAGCCCCCAGGTGTGCTGCGGGGTGTCGGCGTACAGCGGCGCGGTCGGCGCCGGGGCCGCGGCCGCCCCGAGCAGGCGCCCGGTGAGGTCGGCGACGGCGTCCCGGTAACCGGCCAGGTAGCCCTCGGGGACCTCCGGCAGCACGTGGTGCACCAGCTCCGGGGTGACCGCGAGCACCGCCGCGTCGCCGGCCAGCCGCTGCGGGTCCACGGTGGCCACGGCCAGCCCGAGACCGGGGAAGACGACTGCCTCGGCGTCGCGCAGCCGGCCCGCGTCGACGTCGCCGGGCTCGACGTCGCGGGAGTCCGCGACGTCGGACAGCCCCGCGATCCGGCGCATCGCGGCCGCGGTGTCCTCGGCGGGGTCGGCGAAGACCACCACCGAGCGACCGGTCGTCGCGGCCGGCGGCAGTGCGCCGGCCCGGTCGCGGCCGGGTCGCGCTCCGGGCGTCGGTCGTCCGATCACGGCTGCCTCCTCGTCCGGTGGGGCACCGGGCGGGAGCCCGGCACGAGAGCCATCGTGACCCGGTGCGACCTCCTCCGCCCCCTCGGCAGCCAGCGGCGGGCTGGAACGGCCTCCCCGCAGGGGCCCGCCGCGAGCTCGCGAGCGGTGGGGGGCAGGGAGGTCCTTCTTCAGTGGCCGCGGAAGGCCTCCGCCAGCCACCACGACGGCTCCTCGGCGGCCACCTTGGCGTCCACGAGCAGCGGCGTGCTGCGCGGGCCGGCCACCCAGGAGGCCACCCCCGCGAGGTCCCCGGGCGCCCGCACCGTGACCGCGGTGAACCCGTGGCCGCGGGCGATCGAGGCGAAGTCGGTCTCCGGGAAGCGCACTGTGTCCAGCGGGTGCCCGTGCGGGCCGAAGTGGTGCACCTCGGCGCCGTACGCGGCGTCGTCGTAGACCACGACCACCATCGGCAGGCCCAGCCGCACCACGGTCTCCAGCTCCGCGGCCCCCATCAGCGCGCCGCCGTCGCCGAGTGCCGCGACCGGCAGCCGGTCCGGCCGGGCCAGCGCCGCGCCGATCGCCGTGGCCAGCCCCAGGCCGACGGACTGGAAGGCCTGGGTGAAGCAGGACCCGGCCTCGTCGGGGACGTCGAGGAACGCGCTCGGGTAGCCCATGAAGTTGCCCGAGTCGACCGCGACCACCCGCTCGGCCGGCAGCAGGTCGTCCAGCCCGATGGTCAGCGTGCGCGGGTCGATCCGGCCCGGGACGGCGGCGGGGGTGAACGGCACGTCCCGCCAGCGCCCCCGCTGGGCGATCGCCGTCCGCACCTCCCCGGAGCGGTAACCGGGGACGGCGGGACCGCCGAGCGCGGCCTCGACGGCCGCCGCGGTCAGCCCGACGTCCCCGACCACGCCGACGGCGACCGGGCGGTGCGCGCCGACGGCGGCCGGGTCGTCGTCGACCTGCGCGACGACGGCGCCCTCGGCGATGAGCCGGCCGTGCCGCATCGTCCACATGTTCAGCGCGCAGCCCCAGCCGACCACCAGGTCCGCACCGCCGATCAGCTCGGCGGCCAGCGGGGAGGCGAAGCCGCCGGACACGCCCACCGACCACGGGTGACCGGCGAACAGGCCGCGCACCACCGCCGAGGTGGCCAGCAGCGCGCCGCACCGCTCGGCCAGCGCCGCCAGCTCCGCCCGCGCGCCGCGGGCCCCCCGGCCGGCCACGAACACCGGGCGCCGGGCGGCGCGCAGCGCGGCCGCCAGCCGCTCCACCGCCTCCGCGTCGGGCGGGACCGGGGCGGGCGCGGGCAGCGGCGGGAGCGCGGCCGGGGTGGTGAGCTCCTGGGCCTGCACGTCCAGCGGCAGGTTGACCAGCACGGTGCGCCGTCCGGAGACGGCGGTGCCCACGGCGGCGGCGACCGTGTCCAGCGCCCCGGCGGCCGAGGCGACCCGCATCGGCACCGCGCCCACGGCGGCGGCCAGGGCGGACTGGTCGACGGCGAAGTTGGACAGCGGCGAGCCCGCCTCGGCGGCGAGCACCACCAGCGGGGTGCGGCTCTTGGCCGCCTCGGTGATGCCGGTCAGCGCGTTGGTCAGCCCGCAGCCCTGGTGCAGCGTCAGCGCGGTGGGCCGGCCGGTCACCCGCGCGTGCGCGTCGGCCATGGTCGCGGCCCCGCCTTCGTGGCGGGCGGCCACGAACCGCGCCCCGGCGGCGACCATCGCGTTGGTCACCAGGAAGTTGCCCGACCCGACGACGCCGAACGCGGTGTCCACGCCCCAGTCGGCCAGCGCCGTCCCCACCGCCTCGGCGACCGTGCCGCCCTGTCCCCCGCCCGCCCCCGGCCGCGTCACCCGCGCTCGACCAGGGCCAGCACCCGCGCCGGGGACCCCGAGCCGGAGACGATCGGCAGCGGCGCGGCCACCAGCACCGCGCCGGTCGGTGGCAGCAGCGCCAGGTTCTGCAGCTGGGTCAGCCCGTACTTCCCGCTGCCCATGAGCCCGGCGTGGCAGGGGAACGGCGGGTCGAAGGAGTGCGCGGCGCCGGCGTCGGTCCCGACGGTCTCCACGCCCAGGCCGAGCACCGGTGCCTCCTCGGCCAGCCAGCGCGCGCACTCCGGGGAGACGCCGGGGGTGTGCGGGCCGGTGTCGTCGGCGTTGAGGAAGTCCTCCTGCGAGGCGCTGCGGGCGTCCCAGCCGGTGCGGTACAGCAGCCAGCCGCCGGTGGGTAGCGGACCGTGCTCGGCCTCCCAGGCGCGCACGTGGTCGACCTCCAGCAGGAAGTCGGGGTCGGCCGCGGCCTCGGCGGAGAAGTCGAGGACGGCGGCCGGCGCGACCAGCCGGGCCGCCGGGACGGATGCGACGTCCTCCCCGCCGGCGCCGGTGACCCAGTGGTTGGGCGCGTCGAAGTGCGTGCCGGTGTGCTCCCCGGTGCGGAAGTTGTTCCAGTACCAGGCCGGGCCGCGGTCGTCGTACCGGCTGAGCTCCTCCAGCTCGAAGCGCGCGGTCTGCGCGAACTGCGGCGGCAGGGCGATGACCGGGGTCTGCGCCGACAGCGGGGCGGTGAGGTCGACGACCTCGATGCCCCCGCCGGCCAGCGCGGCGGCGAACGCGGACAGGGCGGACATCGGGAGGGCCTCCACGGGGTCGCAGGGTGCGGCCCGGAGAGCATGCCGCACGCGCTACTGCGCCCCGCAGCGGACGGCGACGACGGCGACGTCGTCCTCCGGGTGGTTGCCGACGATCCGCTCGATGAGCGCGTCGCACAGCCGGTCCGGCGGGACCGGGCCGAGCTCGCGGACGGCGGCCACCAGCCGCTCGGTGCCCTCGTCGATGCCGGTGCGGCCCTGCTCGACCAGCCCGTCGGTGTGGAACAGCAGGGTGTCGCCGGCGCCGATCCGCACGACGGAGTCGGTGCGCGGCCGGGTGGACTCCGCCCCCAGCAGGGTCTGCGGCTCGGCCGACAGCAGGTCCACCCGGCCGTCGGCGTGCAGCAGCAGCGGCGGCAGGTGGCCGGCCGACGACCAGCGCAGCAGCCGCCGTCCGCTGCCGGTCAGCTCGGCGGGCTGCTCGATGCGGGCGATCAGCGCGGTGGCCAGGGTGCCGATGCGCAGGCCGGTGAGCGCGGCGTCGACCCGGGTGAGCACCTGCGCCGGCTCCTCCTGCCGGTCGTAGGCGATGCCGCGCAGGATGCTGCGCACCTGGCCCATGGCGGCCGCGGCGTCCACGTTGTGGCCGACGACGTCGCCGATGACCAGCAGCGTCGCGCCGTCGGGCTGCTGGAAGGCGTCGTACCAGTCACCGCCCACGTGCAGGCTGCTCGACGCCGGCAGGTAGCGGACGGCGATCTCCAGGTCGTCGGGCTGCGGCGGCGGGGTCAGCAGGCTGCGCTGCAGGGTCTCCGCGACGGCCAGCTGCCGGTCGTAGAGCCGGGCGTTGTCGATGGCCAGCGCGGCGCGGCGGGCGACCTCCACCGCGGTGGCGATCTCCATTTCGCCGTGCTGGGGGCGGTCGACGCCGTTGACCAGGGCGATGACGCCGATGGTCTCGGTGCGCGCCCGCAGCGGGACGACGGTCATGGAGCCCGCGCCCAGCCGCTCCCAGGCCGCCCGCAGCTCGGGCCGCCCGCCGAGGCTGGGCTCGACGATCGCCGGGTCGATGGTGGGCAGGTGGATCGGCTCGCCGGTGAGCAGCGCGGTCACCAGCGGGTTGTCCTCCGCGGCCCCCCGGGTGCGGTTGTCCAGGTAGAAGTCGAGGTCGGCCCGCCCGGCCGGGTCGCGGTGCGCCCGGCCCTCCGCGACCGGCGCGCCGTCCTCCCCGAGCACGCTGACCATCGACCAGTCGGCCAGCCGGGGCACCACCAGCTCGGCGAGCGTGGCCACCGACTGGGCGGGGTCCAGGGTGCTGGACATGGCCTCGCTGACCTCGGCGAGGAACCGCAGCCGGTCGTACTCGGCCACGTCGGCGACCGGGTCACCGGGGCCGTCGGGTACCGGGCCGGCGCTGCGCCGCAGCCACACGTGCAGCGCGTCGCCGTCCCGCTGCGCCGTGGCGTCGATCCAGGCGCTCACCGGCGGGTAGAAGCCCCGCCAGGTCACCCGGCCACCGGCGCTGCGCGCGTGCAGCAGGAAGCTGTGGAAGATCGTGCCGGCCAGCTCGGGCAGCGCGATCCAGATGTTGCGCCCGGCCAGCTCCTCGTGGCGGCGGCCGAGCAGGTCGGCCGTGGCCTGGTCGACCGACACCAGCGTCCAGTCGCCGTCGAAGACCGCGACCGCCGGCTGCCGGGTGGCCGCCGGCGCGGTGACGAGCGCCGCGGGCACTGCCGCATCCGTCACGTCGTCCTGCGCCTCCGGTCCGGTGCAACCTGCGTTGTCGCCGGGAGGAGGGTACGCCCCCGGTGGGGCACGTGCGGCCACCCTTCAGGGGCCCGCGTCGAGCCCACGTGGCCTTCCTGCAGGGCCCCGCCGCGAGCCTGCGAGTGGTGGGGGGGCAGGGAGGTCCTTCCTGGGGGGAAGGGTGGTCCTCTTTCAGGTGACCCGGACGGCGGAGACGTCGAACTCGATCTGGATGCGGTCGCTGACCAGCACCCCGCCGGTGTCCAGCGGCGTGTTCCAGGTCAGGCCCCAGTCGCTGCGCCGGATGGCCAGCGCCCCCTCGAAGCCGACCCGCAGGGCGCCGAACGGGTCCCGGGCCGAGCCGGTCAGCGTGAAGTCGACCGACACCGGGCGGGTGGTGTCGCGGATGGTGAGGTCGCCGGTGACCGCGTAGGTCTGCGGGTCCACCTGCTCCACGTCGGTGGAGCGGAACACGATCTCGGGGTGGCCCTCGACGTCGAGGAAGTCCGCGGAGCGCAGGTGCGCGTCCCGGTCGGGCACGCCGGTGTCGATGCTGGCCGCGGCGATGCGCAGCTGCACCGAGCTGGCCGGCGGGTCGGCGACGTCGAGGTGCGCGGTGCCGGAGAACTCACCGAACGACCCGCGCACGGTGGTCA
This sequence comes from Geodermatophilus sp. DSM 44513, assembly GCF_032460525.1. NCBI lineage: Bacteria > Bacillati > Actinomycetota > Actinomycetes > Geodermatophilales > Geodermatophilaceae > Geodermatophilus > Geodermatophilus sp. DSM 44513. Next base: position 2,485,659 of record NZ_CP135963.1, read on the forward strand.
CCATGGCGTGGCGGGCCCGGATGCCGATGCGGGTGTGCGCGGCGTCGACCTCGTAGTCCCCGGTGACGTCGTCGAGCGCGATGGTGGCCGCGTCGAAGTCGGTGGGGTCCGCGTCAGGTGCCCGGTGCTTGCCCACGGTGGGCCTCCTCCCCCAGGGTCCGCGCCCATCCTGACGGATCCGCCGGGACCGGACCCGCCAGGGTCCCGCCGGCTCAGCGGCCCCGCCAGACCGGCGGCCGCTTCTCGGCGAAGGCCGCCGCCCCCTCCCGGGCGTCCTCGCTGGCGAACACCGGGGCCACGAGCTGGGCCTGCCGGTCCCAGCCCTCGGTGGGGCCCCAGTCGGCGCTGCCGCGGACCACCGCCTTGGTCGCGGCCAGGGCCAGCGGCCCGTTGGCCGCGACGGTCGCGGCCAGGGCGAGGGCGCCGTCCAGCGCGCCGCCTTCGGGAGTGAGCCGGTTGACCAGCCCGATCTCCGCGGCCCGCCGGGCGTCGATCGGGTCGCCGGTCAGCAGCATCTCCATCGCCACGTTGGCCGGGACGCGGTGCGGCAGCAGCAGCGCGCCCCCGGCGGCGGCCACTAGCGAGCGCTTGACCTCCGGCACGCCGAAGCGGGCGGTCTCGGCGGCCACGACGAGGTCGCAGGCGAGCACCAGCTCGAAGCCGCCGGCCAGCGCCCAGCCCTCGACCGCGGCGACCAGCGGCTTGCGCGGCGGGGTGCGGGTGATGCCGCCCAGCCCGCGGCCCTCGATGGCCGGGGACTCCCCGCGCAGGAACGCCTTGAGGTCCATGCCGGCGGAGAAGGTGCCCCCCGCCCCGGTGAGCACGCCGACCGCGAGGTCGTCGTCGGCGTCGAGCTCGTCGACCGCCGCGGCCATCGCCTCCGCGACGGCGCGGGTCAGGGCGTTGCGCGCCTGCGGCCGGTCGATGGTGATCACCTGGACGGCGTCCCGCCGCTCGACCCGCACCTCGTCCACCCGACCTCCTCAGTCCGCCTGGACGACGGCGCCGGCGGCCAGCAGGCCGGCCACCTCGTCCTCGTCGAAGCCCCACGCGGCCAGCGCCGCGCGGGTGTCCTGGCCGGGGGTGCGCGGCTCGCCGCGGACCGCACCCGGGGTGCGCGAGAAGCGCGGCGCCGGCGCCGGCTCGGGGTGCCCGCCGCGGTCGGTGAAGGTGCCCCGGGCGGCCAGGTGCGGGTGCTGGGGGGCCTCGGTGAGCCCGAGGACCGGGCTGACGCAGGCGTCGGTGCCGGCGAACGCCTCGGTCCACTCGTCGCGGCTGCGGGTGGCGAAGCGGGCGGCGATCCGCGCCCGCTGCTCCGGCCAGCGGGCGACGTCGAGCTGGTCGCCGTGCCCGTCGGCGTCGAGGTCCAGGCCGGCGAGCAGCTGGGCGTGGAACTGCGGCTCGATGGCGCCCACGGCGACGTGCCGGCCGTCGGCGCAGGCGTAGGTGCCGTAGAACGGCGCCGCCCCGTCGAGCAGGTTGGCCGCGCGCCGGTCGGTCCAGCGGCCGGCACCGAGCAGGCCGTACACCATCGTGACCAGGGAGCTGGCGCCGTCCACCATGGCCGCGTCGACCACCTGGCCGACCCCGCTGCCCTGCCGCTCCAGCAGGGCGGCCAGCACGCCGACGACGAGGAACACCGCCCCCCCGCCGAAGTCGGCGCCGATGTTCAGCGGCGGCACCGGGGTCTCCGCCGTGCCGATGGCGTGCAGGGCACCGGTGAGCCCCAGGTAGTTGATGTCGTGCCCGGCCCGGCCGGCCAGCGGGCCGTCCTGCCCCCAGCCGGTCATCCGCGCGTAGACCAGCCGCGGGTTGCGGGCCAGGCAGGCGTCCGGCCCGACGCCGAGCCGCTCGGTGACGCCCGGGCGCAGCCCCTCGACCAGCACGTCGGCGGACTCCACCAGCCGCAGGACGACGTCCCGGCCGGCCGGGCTCTTCAGGTCGACGGCGACCGACGGGCGGCTGCGGCCCAGCGCGTCCTGCTCGGGCGGCAGCAGCAGCGTGCCACCGCCGGGGCGGTCCACCCGGACGACGTCGGCACCCAGCTCGGCCAGCAACAGGCACGCGTAGGGCGCCGGCCCGAGCCCGGCCAGCTCGACGACGCGGGTCCCCGCCAGGGGGCCGGTGGGCGGCAGCACGGGGCCGACCGTAGCGCCGGGCCCACCCGCTCGCCGCGACGGTGTGCGCCGGGGCCCCGGTCGTTCGACGGGGACCGGGCCCCGGCGCACACCGTCGGCCCCCGGACCGGCCGGCCGTAGGGTCGCAGCCCATGAGCGAGGACCGCTGGTTCGAGGACTACGTGCCCGGGACGACCGCCGAGCACGGCCCGCTGCGGGTGACCGAGGACGACGTCGTCGACTTCGGCCGCCGGTTCGACCCGCAGCCGTTCCACGTCGACGCGCAGGCCGCGGCGGCCGGCCCGTTCGGCGGGCTGATCGCCAGCGGGTGGCACACCTGCGCGCTGATGATGCGGCTGCTGGCCGACGAGTACCTCTCCCCCGTCTCCAGCCTGGGCTCGCCGGGCATCGACGAGCTGCGCTGGCGGGCCCCGGTGCGCCCCGGCGACGAGCTCACGCTGCGGACCACCGTCGCCGACGCCGTGCCGTCGCGGTCGAAGCCCGACCGGGGTCTGGTGCGCACCGGCATCGAGCTGGTCCGCCAGGACGGCACCGCGGTGCTCAGCATGACGGCGATGAACCTGGTCCTCCGCCGCCCCGCCGGCTGAGCCTGCCCGGGGGCGGGCTCAGCCCAGGCGGCGCAGCAGCCGCCCGACCAGCGCGGCCGCGGCGGCCCGGGCGTCGTCGACCGCCCGCCGGGCGGGCGGTGTGTGCAGCCGGGCCTCCAGCCCGGCCAGCCGGTCCTCGACGGCGGCCAGCCGGGCGGCGTCCGGTGCCGGGGGCCCGGTGAGCCGCGCCAGGCCCTCGGTGAGGGCGCCCACCAGCTCGGCGGCCTCGTCCGGCCGCAGCTTGACCGTGCCCACGCACACGTCGTCCCGCCACAGGCTCAGGTTGAGCAGGCCGGCCGTGCCGTGGGTGGACACCCGGACCGCGCGGGTCCGGTCGCGGGCGTCCCACACCCACCGTCCGCGGTCGGGGAGGGGCAGCACCGTCATCTGCACAGCGTGGCCGCCCCACCCCGCACCGTCAACGCGGCGCTCACCGGAAGACGACGAGCCCCCGGATGTTGCGGCCGGCCTTCATGTCGTCGAAGCCCTCGGCGACCTGGTCCAGCGTGTAGGTCCGGGTGACGAGCTCGTCGAGCTTGAGCGTGCCGGCCGTGTACTGGGCGAGCAGCTGGGGGATGTCCCACCGGGGGTTGCAGCCGCCGAACAGCGCACCCTGCAGCCGCTTCTGGAACACGGTGAACATGGTGTGGTTGACCGGGATGCCGCCCCCGTGGCGCATGCTCCCCGTCCCGGTGAGGACGACGGTGCCGGCCTTGCGGATGGAGTTGACCGCCTCGCCGACGTGGTCGCCGGTGACGACGCCGACCGCCACGATGGTCGCGTCGGCGCCCTGGCCGTTGGTCAGGGAGCGGGCGAGCTCGGTGGCCTCGGCCATCGTCCCGGCGGCGTGCGTGGCCCCGAGGTCGAGGGCGGTCTTCTGCTTGAACTCGACCGGGTCGACGGCGATGACGGCGCGGGCGCCGATGGCCCGGGCGGCCTGCACGCTGTTGATGCCGATCCCGCCGACGCCCATGACGATGACCACGTCGCCGTCCCGGGCGTCGGACATCTTGGTGACCGACCCCCACCCGGTCGGGACGCCGCAGCCCACCAGCGCGGCCTTGTCCAGCGGCACGCCCGGGTCGATCTTCACCGCGGACCGGGCGTCGACGACGGTGTGCTCGCTCAGCGCGGACAGGCCGTAGGCCTGGCCCACCGGCTTGCCCTGGTAGGACATCCGGAAGCTGGTCGGGTCCTCGATCCGGGCGCCACTGAACAGCCGCGCCCCGAGGTCGCAGAGGTTCTGCCGACCGGTGGAGCACATCCGGCACCGTCCGCAGACCGCGACGAAGCTGAGCACCACGTGGTCGCCCTCGGCCCAGCCGGGGGTGTGCGGCCCGACGCCCACGACGACGCCGGCGCCCTCGTGGCCCCCGGCCCAGGGCAGCCGCAGGGGCGGGGCACTGCCCGGCGGGACGTCGTGGTCGTCGGTGTGGCACAGCCCGACGGCGGCCATCTCGACGAGCAGTTCGCCCTCGCGGGGTCCGTCGAGGTCGACCTCGGTCACCTCGTACCGGCCGGGCTGGGTGTGGAGTACTGCACTGCGTGTCTTCACGGCCGCTCCGTCCGTCGCGGTCCCCGGCTCGGCTGCCGGTGACACCGGGACCGGAGGCTAGTGACGTACCTGTGAGTTTGCTGCACGTCCTGACCTGCTGGTTCGCGTTGCCGCGCGTCGCGTCAGGGGTTGATCGCGGCCAGTAGTCGCCGCCGGGCCGGGCCGAGCGAGGGGCCGTACCAGGTGAGGTCCCGGCCGGACACCAGCGCCGTCCGCAGGCCGGCGGGGAAGGCCTCGGGGCCGTCGTCGGCGGTGAACAGGTAGGGCTCGTCGGGGAGCACGACGACGTCGGGGCCGGCGGCCACGACGTCGGTGGGGTCCACCTTCGGGTACCGGTCGGCGGCGTCGGCGAAGACGTTGACCAGCCCGAGGCGGGCCAGCACGTCGCCGGTGAAGGTGCGCGCGCCGACGACCATCCACGGGTCGCGCCAGACCGGCACGGCGACCCGCAGCCCGGTCGGGGGCGGGGGCTGTGCCCACACCGCGGCGGCCTCGGCCAGCCAGTCCGGCGTCCCGACGTCGAGGACCTCGCCGAACAGCCGGCGCATCGAGGCCAGCGCCTCGTCCACGGACTCGATGACGGTCACCCACACCGGGGTGCCGGCCGCGCGCAGCCGGTCGACGTCCAACCGGCGGTTCTCCTCCCGGTTGCACACCACGAGGTCCGGCTGCAGCGCGGCGATCGCGGCCCGGTCGGGGTTCTTGGTGCCCCGGACCCGCGCGACGTCGAGGCCGGCCGGGTGGGTGCACCAGTCGGTGGCCCCGACCAGCCGCTCGGGCACGGTGACCGCGAGCGCCTCGGTCAGCGAGGGCACCAGCGAGACCACCCGCCGCGGCGGCGCCGGCAGCTCGACCGGGTGCCCCAGGTCGTCGACGGCGCCTTTGTCGCGACATTGGCGACCGTCGGACGGGGGGGCGGCCATCAGACGTTGCGCCGGTACTGGCCGCCCACCTCGAAGAAGGCGTCGGAGATCTGCCCGAGCGAGCAGACCCGGACGGCGTCCATCAGCGCGGCGAAGACGTTGCCGCCCTGCGTCGCCGCCCGCTGCAGCTCGGCCAGCGCGGCCGGCGCCTCCTCGGCGTGCCGGGCGTGGAAGTCCGCGAGCCGCTGCAGCTGGGACTGCTTCTCCGCCTCGGTGGCCCGGGCGAGCTCCACCGGCTTGGGCGGCGTCTCGCCGGCGTGCGGGTCCAGGAAGGTGTTGACACCGACGATGGGCAGGCTGCCGTCGTGCTTGCGGTGCTCGTAGAGCATCGACTCGTCCTGGATCTTCCCGCGCTGGTAGCCGGTCTCCATGGCACCGAGGACGCCGCCGCGCTCGGCGATCCGGTCGAACTCGGCCAGCACCGCCTCCTCGACCAGGTCGGTGAGCTCCTCGACCACGAAAGAGCCCTGCAGCGGGTTCTCGTTGCCGGCCAGCCCCCACTCGCGGTCGATGATCATCTGGATGGCCAGCGCGCGGCGCACGGAGTGCTCCGACGGGGTCGTCACCGCCTCGTCGTAGGCGTTGGTGTGCAGGCTGTTGGCGTTGTCGTAGACGGCGCACAGGGCCTGCAGCGTGGTGCGGATGTCGTTGAAGTCCATCTCCTGCGCGTGCAGCGACCGGCCCGACGTCTGCACGTGGTACTTCAGCTGCTGCGAGCGGGCGCCCGCGCCGTAGCGCTCCCGCATGGCGACCGCCCAGATGCGGCGGGCGACCCGGCCGATGACGGAGTACTCGGCGTCCATGCCGTTGGAGAAGAAGAAGGACAGGTTGGGCGCGAAGTCGTCGATGGCCATGCCGCGGGCCAGGTAGGCCTCCACGTAGGTGAAGCCGTTGGCCAGGGTGAAGGCGAGCTGGCTGATCGGGTTCGCCCCGGCCTCGGCGATGTGGTACCCGGAGATCGACACCGAGTAGAAGTTGCGCACCCGGTGCTCGATGAACCACTGCTGGATGTCGGCCATGCAGCGCAGCGCGAACTCGGTGGAGAAGATGCAGGTGTTCTGGCCCTGGTCCTCCTTGAGGATGTCGGCCTGCACGGTGCCGCGCGCGGTGGACAGCACGAACGCCCGGATCTCCTCGGCCTCCGCCGCGTCGGGCTCGCGGCCCTCCTCGGCGCGGAAGCGCTCCAGCCGCTGGTCGATCGCGGTGTTGAGGAACATCGCCAGGACGGCCGGGGCGGGGCCGTTGATGGTCATCGACACCGAGGTGGTCGGGTCGCACAGGTCGAAGCCGCCGTAGAGCACCTGCATGTCGTCGAGCGTGGCGATGGAGACCCCGGAGGTGCCGACCTTGCCGTAGACGTCGGGGCGCGGGTCGGGGTCGCGGCCGTAGAGGGTGACCGAGTCGAACGCCGTCGACAGCCGGGTGGCCGTGTTGCCGGCGGACAGCATCTGGAAGCGGCGGTTGGTGCGGAAGGCGTCGCCCTCGCCGGCGAACATCCGCGCCGGGGCCTCACCGGTCCGCTTGAACGGGAAGACGCCGGCGGTGAACGGATAGGCCCCGGGCAGGTTCTCCCGGCGCAGGAAGCGCAGCAGCTCGGCCTCGTCCTGGGTGCGCGGCAGCGACACCCGGCGCACCTGGTTGCCCGACAGCGTCTCGCGGGTCAGCGGAGTGCGGACCTCCTTGCCACGGACGGTGTAGACGTACTCCTCCCCGGAGTAGGCCTGCACCCGGGCCGGCCACTCCTCGAGCAGGTCGCGCACCTCGGGCAGCAGCTCGCGGTCGGCGGCGTCCGCCGCGGCCCGCGCGGCCACGGCGGCGTCCCCCTCCAGGACCTCGGCGGCGGTGCGCAGGTGCTGGCGGCGGCGGACCACCGCCGCCTGGGCCTCGGTCCGGGTGTGGTGGCCGCGCACCGCCTCGGCGATCTCGGCCAGGTACCGCGACCGCTGCGCGGGGACGACGCTGGTCAGCCCCGAGGAGGCCCGGACGTCGACCCGCGGCAGGACGCCGGAGCCCGCGGGCAGCCCCGCCTCGACCAGCAGGCCGAGCAGGTGCTGGTAGAGCGCGGTCACGCCGTCGTCGTCGAACCGGGCGGCGCTGGTGCCGAAGACCGGCATCTGCTCCCACGGCTGCCCGAAGGCCTCGCGGTTGCGCACCAGCTGGCGGGCGACGTCGCGGCGGGCGTCCTCGGCCCCGCGCCGCTCGTACTTGTTGATCGCCACGACGTCGGCGAAGTCGAGCATGTCGATCTTCTCCAGCTGCGACGCGGCGCCGAACTCCGGCGTCATCACGTACAGCGCGACGTCGCTGAACGGCACGATGCCGGCGTCGCCCTGCCCGATGCCCGGCGTCTCCACGACCACCAGGTCGAACCCGGCCGCCTTCACCGCGCACAGCACGTCGTCGAGGTGCTGCGGCACCTCCGCGCCGGCCGAGCGGGTGGCCAGCGAGCGGAAGAAGGTGTGGCTGCCCTCCCCGGTCTCCAGGGCGTTCATCCGGATGCGGTCGCCGAGCAGCGCGCCGCCGCCGCGGCGCCGGGTGGGGTCGATGGCCAGGACGGCGACCCGGAGCTTGTCCTCCTGGTCCAGCCGCAGCCGGCGCAGCAGCTCGTCGGTCAGCGAGGACTTGCCCGACCCGCCGGTGCCGGTGATGCCGAGCACCGGCACCGTCCGGCCGGTGGCCGCCTCGCGCACCCGGGCGGCGAGGGCGTCGTCGCGGCCGGACTCGAGCACGGTGATCGCGCGGGCCAGCGCGGCGGGGTCGCCGGTGAGCAGCGCGTCGACGTCCGGACCGCTGGTGGTCAGGTCGACGTCGCACTCGCGGACCAGCTCGTTGATCATCCCGGGTAGACCCAGGCGCTGGCCGTCCTCGGGGCTGAAGATGCGCACGCCCTTGGCGCGCAGCAGCGCGATCTCCTCGGGCACGATCACCCCGCCGCCACCGCCGAACACCTTGACGTGCCCGGCGCCGGCCTCGGCGAGGCGCTCGACCAGGTAGCCGAAGTACTCGACGTGCCCACCCTGGTAGGAGGAGATGGCCACCCCCTGCACGTCCTCCTCCAGCGCCGCCCGCACGACGCTGTCGACGCTGCGGTCGTGGCCCAGGTGCACCACCTCGGCGCCCTGGCTCTGCAGCAGCCGGCGCATCACGTTGATCGCCGCGTCGTGCCCGTCGAACAGGCTGGCCGCGGTCACGAACCGGACCGGGTGGGTGGGGACGTACAGGTCGGACGGCATGCCGCTCCCGGGGGTCGGACGCCGGCGCCGCCGCCGCGCCGATCTAGTAGGACGTCCTAGTATCTCCCGGCCCGGCCGCGCTGTCCACGCGCGTGGCCAGGGCCCGTCCCACGCGCGTGGACAGGGCTCAGTGCGGGAGCGCCGGGGGGCCGCCCTCGTCGTCCGCGTGGTCCCCGAGCGGCCGCTGGTACCAGGTGACGTCGTGCCAGCGGCCGAGCTTCCAGGCCACCCGGCGGTAGGTGCCGACCGGCTCGAACCCCATCGCCAGGTGCAGGCCGGCGCTGGCCGCGTTGGGCAGCGCGACCCCGGCCAGCGCGGTCCGGTAGCCGCGCGCGGCCAGCCGCTGGAACAGCGCGGTGTAGAGAGCCCGACCGGCGCCGGTGCGCTGCAGGCCCGGCTCGGTGTAGACGCTGACCGACGTCGACCAGCGGTAGCCGCCGCGGGCGTTGAAGGTGCTGCCGTAGGCGTAGCCGACGACCCGGCCCGCGTCCTCGACGACCAGCCAGGCGTGCGTGGCCAGGGCGGCCTCGATGCGCCCGGCCACCTCGGCCGCGGTGGGCGGCTCCAGCTCGAAGGAGATCACCGTGTCGCGGACGTAGGGGGCGTAGACCTCCGCGCAGCGGGCCGCGTCCCCGATCGTTGCGTCCCTGACCAGCCGACCGGTGCCCACGCCGCCATCCAACCCGGTCCGGTGACACCGGCGCGGCCGGGACCACCGACCTGGTGACCGGTGTCCCCCGCACGGGCGGCGGACACCACCCGGACGGGCCGGGCGCCGGACCGCGGGACGCCGGGGTGCGCGGCCACGGTGTCGCCGTAGCGTGGAGCCGTGCGCCCCTGCCCCGGACCCCGCCGGCCGTGCCGGTAGAGCCGGCCGGGCCGGTGGAGCCGGTGGACTCGCCGGAGGCTCCTGCCGGGCGCCGGGTGTGGCTGCGGCTGGCCCTCCTCGGCCTGCTGATCGCCGCCGCAGCCGTGGTGGCGCTGACGGTGGACCGGCCCGGGGTGCCGGCGCTGCGGGGCTGGCTGGACGGCGCGGGACCGCTGGGCTGGACCGCCGTCGTGCTGGTGGCGTCCGCGGCGCACCTGACGCCGGTCCCGCGGACGGCGCTGGCGATCCTGCTGGGTGCCGCGGCCGGGTTCCCCGCGGGGCTGGCGGTCGCCGTGGGCGCCGGCTGGCTCGGCGGCACGGCCGGGTTCGCGCTGGGCCGCCACCTCGGCCGCGACGCCGTCGCGCGGTTCGCCGGCCGGCGGCTGGCCCGGGCCGACCGGCTGTTCCGGCACCGCGGGTTCCTCGCCGTCGCGCTCGCCCGGGTCAGCCCGGTGCCGTTCTGGATCGTCAGCTACGCCGCCGGGCTGTCCAGCATCCGCTGGGCCCCGGCCGTGCTGGGCACCCTGGTCGGGGTGGTGCCGGGCTCGGTGCTGCACGTGGCCGTCGGCGCCTCCCTCATCAGCTGGTTCTGACCCTCCCCCTTCGAGCGAGATCGGGCGCACGACGAGCGCCGGCGACCGACCGCTGTCACTATGGTGAACAGAAGGTTAACGAGAGGTGTATGAGGTGCGTACGAGCAGCTGTCCGCAGGCCCGGTGGGTCCCCGTCGTCGACCATGCCGGTCACCGGCACCTGGAGATGCGCTGGAGCGTCCCGGCCCGGCCGGCGGCGCCACCGGCTGCCGCACCTGCCGTACTGCGCGCCGCCTGACGCCCGGGGGCCGCTCTTCCAGCGGCTCGGCCGGCGGCGGCCCAGCCGGAGCGGCGAGGCCGGCAGTGGCCCGGCCGGAGCGGCTCGGAGCGTGTGCGCGGACGCCCCGTCCCGACCGCGGTAGCGGGGCGTGGGCGCACCCGCTCCGGGTGTCCGACCCGGAGGTCAACCCAGGGCCAGCACCCGGACCAGCTGGCGGGCGGCGTCCCCGCCGTCGGTGAGGGCGACCTCCAGGGCGCCCGGGACGTCGAGGTCGTCCAGCAACCGGTCGGCCACCGCGCTCCCGGCCGCCCGGGAGGAGCCGGGCCGGCCGGCGGCGGCGTACAGCGCGTCCAGCCGCGTGCCGGCCGCCTCGAGCAGCTCCGGGCGGTACTCCCACGGCTGTGACCACGGCCGGTCGAGCACCAGCAGCCGCAGCACCGGCCCGGTGGTGTCCCGCAGCAGGTCGGACACCAGCGTGAGGTTCCCGGTCGACTTGGCCATCTTCGCGCCGTCCTGCGACACCGACCCGACGTGCACCCGGCTGCGGGCGAACGGCGCCACCCCCGACGCCGCCTCGGCCATCGCCGCCTGGTGCGCGTGGTGCGGGAAGGCGAGGTCGGCGCCGCCCACCAGGACGTCGATGCCGCGGCCGAGGGTCGCGGTCGCCATGGCCGCGCACTCGGCGTGCCAGCCCGGCCGGCCCCAGCCCCAGGGCGAGGGCCAGGCGGGGTCGCGCTCCCCGGAGGGCCGCCACACCGGCACGTCGAACGGGTGGTCGCGCAACGGCTCGGCGGGGTCCTCACCGGCGAGGTCGCCGAACTCCACGGCCAGCGCCCGCGCCCGCTCCTCCGTCAACCCGGAGGCGGCGACCACCCCGTCGCCGCGGGAGAAGACGTGCCCCTCCCGCTCGTAGGCCCGGCCAGCACGCAGCAGGGCCACCGCCAGCTGCTGGACGTGCGTCACGTGGTGCCGGGCGCGCGGCGCGTGCGTCGGCGGCCGGACGCCGAGGGCCCGCATGTCCTGCTCGAAGGAGAACTCCTGGGCGAGCGCGAACTCGTCGAAGTTCCGGCCGCGTTCGTCGGCGGCCCGGGTCAGCACGTCGTCCACGTCGGTGACGTTGCGGCTGGTGACCACCTCGGCCCCGGCCATCCGCAGCACCGACCCCAGGACGTCGGCCCACACGAACGTCGCCGCGTGGCCCAGGTGGGTCACGTCGTAGGGCGTGATGCCGCAGACGTACACGCGGGCGGGGCTGGTGACCGGCAGCGGGCGACCGGCCAGCCGCAGGTCGGCGGTGCGCACCTCGACCGGCTCGGGCGTGCGGTCGGCGGTGCCGACGACACCGGAGGAGCGGGCGGGGTGCAGGGCCATGGCCCCATCCTGCCGGGCGGCTGTGCGACCGTTCCGGCATGGTCGCCGTCCTCTCCGTCCAGTCGCACGTCGCCTACGGCCACGTCGGCAACTCCTCGGCCGTCTTCCCGCTGCAGCGCCTGGGCATCGAGGTGTGGCCGGTGCACACCGTGCAGTTCTCAAACCACACCGGCTACGGCGAGTGGCGGGGGCGGGTGTTCGACGGCCAGGCGATCGAGGAGGTCGTCGACGGCATCGCCGACCGCGGCGTGCTGGGCGGCTGCGACGCCGTCCTGTCCGGGTACCTCGGCTCGGCCGACATCGGCCACGCCGTCGTGGCGACCGCGCAGCGGGTGCGCCGGGCCAACCCGGCGGCGGTGTACTGCTGCGACCCGGTGATCGGCGACGTCGGCCGCGGCGTGTTCGTCCGCCCCGGCATCCCGGAGTTCATGCGCGAGGTCGCCGTGCCCGCCGCCGACCTGGTCACCCCCAACCACTTCGAGCTCGACCTCCTGGCCGGGACGACGACGAAGACGCTGCCCGACGTGAAGGACGCCGTCGCCGCCGTCCAGGCGCTGGGCCCGCGGGTGGTGCTCACCACCTCGCTGGACACCGAGGACACCCCCGCGGACGCCGTGGACCTGTTGGCCTCCGAGGGCGGCCGGCACGTCCGGGTGCGCACCCCGCGGCTGGACGTCGCGGTCAACGGCGCCGGTGACGCGATCGCCGCGCTGTTCCTCGCCCACTGGCTGGCATCGCGGGACGCCGGCACCGCGCTGGCTGCCGCGGCGGCCTCGGTGCACGGACTGCTGGCCGCCACCGAGCGCGCCGGGTCGCGGGAGATCGTGCTGGTCGCCGCCCAGGAGGAGGTCGTGGCACCCAGCCGCACCTTCCCCGTCGAAGAGGTGTGACGCCCCCGATGACCAGCTGAGCTGGTCGTGCCGGGTCCTGGCTCACGGTCGGCGGTGAGCCAGGACCCGCGGCGGTGAGCCAGGACGGTGTGACCTGCGTCGGCCGCCGGGCGGGCCGGTGCTGCCGCGACCAGCATGGGTCGGGTGCAACTGTTCCGTACGAAACCGGTCGAGCGCCTCGGTGACGATGCCACCGACGGGGTCGGCTCCCTCCGCAAGCGGCTGACCGCCCGGCACCTGGTCGGCTTCGGCATCGGCGTGGTGATCGGCACCGGCATATTCACCCTCACCGGCACCGCCGCCCGTGACACCGCGGGCCCGGCGGTGGTGGTCTCCTTCGCCATCGCCGGTGTGGTCGCCCTGCTGGCCGCCCTCTGCTACGCCGAGCTGGCCTCCTCGGCCCCGACGGCCGGCAGTGCCTACTCCTACGCCTACGTGACCGCCGGTGAGCTGGTCGCCTGGGTGATCGGCTGGGACCTGTTCCTGGAGTTCGCCCTCGGTGCGGCGGTGGTCGCCCGCGGCTGGTCGGGCTACGTGGGCAACCTGCTGGACCTCCCTCCCTCGCTGTTCGGCGAGCAGGCGACGGTCAACGTGGGCGCCGCGCTGGTCGTGGTGCTGCTGACCGCCGTCGCGGTGCTGGGCATCCGCGAGTCCGCCCGGGTCACCGCGCTGCTCGTGGTGGTCAAGGTCGCCGTCTGCGTCTTCGTCGTCGCGGCCGGGGCGTGGTTCGTCCGCGGCGCCAACCTCACCCCGTTCGTCCCGCCGGGCCGGCCGGCCGAGGACGGCGACAGCGGGCTGGCCCAGCCGCTCATCCAGGCCGTCCTCGGGCTGGACCCGGTCGTGTTCGGCGTCGGCGGGGTGCTCACCGCGGCGGCGGTCGTGTTCTTCTCCTACACCGGCTTCGAGGCCGTGGCCAACCTCGGGGAGGAGACCCGCCGGCCCGGTCGTGACCTGCCGCTGGGCCTGTTCGGCACCCTGGGGCTGGCCACCGTGCTCTACGTCGGCGTCTCGCTGGTGGTGGTCGGGATGGTCCCCTACGACCGGATCGACCCGGGCGCCCCGATCGCCGACGCCTTCGACCAGGTGGGGCTGGGCTGGGCGGCCGTGCTGGTCTCCCTGGCCGCGGTGGCCGGGCTGACCTCGGTGATCCTGGTCGACCTGATCACCGTGGGGCGGATCGGCTTCGCCATGGGCCGCGACGGCCTGCTGCCGCAGTCGGTGGCCCGGGTCAGCCCGCGCACCGGCACCCCGGCGCGGGTCACCCTGCTGTTCGCCGTCCTGGTGCTGGTCATGGCGACGTTCGTGCCGCTGGGCGCGCTGGCCGACCTGGTGAGCATCGGGACGCTGTTCGCCTTCCTGCTGGTCTCGGTCGCCGTCGTCGTGCTGCGCCGCACCCGGCCGGAGCTGCACCGCCCGTTCCGCGTGCCGTTCTCCCCGGTCGTCCCCGTGCTGTCAGCGCTGGCCTGCCTCTACCTCATGGCCAACCTGAGCATCGAGACCTGGCTGCGCTTCCTGGCCTGGTTGGCGCTGGGGCTGGTCGTCTACGCGGGCTACGGCTACCGGCACTCCCGGCTGCGCCGCGACGAGCTGGTCGGCGGCTAGGGTCCGCTCGCCGATCGCGGCGGCCGTCGGGGTGGGCGTGTACCTCCTGGGGACGTGGCCGGCGGCCGTCCTGGGCGGCGTCCTGCTCGGGACGGCGGGTGTGCTGCGCACGCTCACCCGGCGCCGCGGGCCTCGTCGCCGGTCGGAGCTGCGCACCGCTGGCTACCGTGCCGGCCGTGACCATGCAACGGGGGGCCGAGCAGCGACCGGACGAGCTGTTCCTCGTCCTGGCAGCCTTGTTCACCGTCGTGGCCGCCGTGGGTCTGGGCCTGGCCGCCTGGGACGGCGGCTCCCTGCCCTTGTCGGTCGGCATCTCCTCTGGCTTCTTCGCGGTGCTCTTCTGGGCCCATCACCGGGACCGCTCAGGAGCCGGCTCGGTCCGCCGGCTGCTCATCGCCCTCGGCCTCGGCGTCGTCGCGCTGGTCGTGCTCGTCCTGGGGCAGCAGTGGTGGTACGCCGCCTGCGTCGGCCTGGCCGTGGGGGTCAACGCGGTGCGCCTCGGGCGGCCGAGTGGATCGGACGGAGGCTCTCGAGGGGTCTGACGACGTCCGAGCCCGTCGCAGGTGCCCGGACGAGACCATCGGTGAGCACACCCACGAGTGTCAGCCGTGCCGGCCGGGACGTTCCCGCGGAAACGCCTCACTGCCCAGCCAGAGCTGTTGCGACGGAGCGAGGTCGGCCGACCGCTGAGCCATGGCGGCCCCGTCCTGGTGGCCCGAACGCATCCTGCGGCGTCGTCGGAGTCGACGTTCCTCTGCGACGGCCTACCACGGGACACAGAGCCGCGCTCCGACGCGGGTCGGTACCGCCGGGCGCGGTCAGTGGTGCCAGGTGAGGACGACCAGGGCGTCGCCGTCGGGTGACTCCCAGCGCCCGGCAGTGACGACGGATCCACCGCGGGGTGGACGCGGACGGTCACTGGTGACCTGGGCTCGGGCGCTCTCCCACGCGGCTCTCGCGTCTGCTCCGTCGTGCCAGACGACCCGCGTCCTCTCGGGCAACCCGCCGGGCCACCAGGTGACCACTGGGCAACCGGACTCCACGAGGAACGCGGCTTCCTGTCGCTTCATGCGAGTCGTCCGGCGGCTGTAGGTGACGCCGGTCGGAGCGCTCAACTGGCCTCCGTCGACGGCGCCCCACTGGTCGCCGGAGAGGTCCTGGAGCACGGCGGCACGGTAGCGCCGGCGCCTGTCCCGCCCGCCCTGAGCAGCCCATGACGGGACACGGGTCCGGTCCGGCCGCCCGCCGACCGCGTGCCCGCACCAATCCTCCAGCGACTCCGTCGGAGGTGCCGGAGCGTCCGTGCCCACAGCTCGCCCACTGATCGGTGGTCGGGCCGGCGCTCCGCCGTGCCCGCCTCCACGACCGACGGAGGTGGCGATGGAGGGCGAGGGCCGCAGGCTCTCCTCGAGCCACCTCCAGGTCCGCTCAGCGCGGGGTGGAGGACTCCTGCGCCCGCCCCTCGTCGTCCATCCGCCTGCGGAAGTAGCGGTTGCCGCACAGGGCGAACGTGAACAGCACCAGCCCGAGCAGGCTGATCAGCCATCTCCCCGCCGGGACCGCGAGGTCCTCCGCAGGGACGAACCACGCGCACACGGCCACGAGCACGCTGAGCCCCATACCGATCCACGTGACGACGTACTTCGTCGAGGGCGGGATCGAGCCGCCCCCGAACACCTCGTCACCGAGAGTCACGCTGCAGCCCCCCATCGCCCGGCCCGCATCCACGCGACACCCTCGCACGAGGGTCGGTCCTGCACAGGGGGCACGGTCGCTGCCTGCCGCCACTCCTGGCGTGCGCGGAGGCCTCCAGCGGTCAGCCGCCTCGCCGCGTGCACGACCTGTCCGGCCACGGTCCTAGGGGACGAGCACCAGCTTGCCGTGGGTGTGCCCGGCCATCCCCCGCCGGTGCGCCTCGGCGACGTCGGCCAAGGGGAAGACGCCGGCGACGACGACCTCGAGCCGGCCGGACCCGGCCAGGTCGAGCAGCTTCGCGCGGGCAGCGTCCCGGAGCTCGGTTCCCGGGTCGGCGCCCGGGCCGCCGCCCAGCGCGCGGATGCCGTCGGCGGCGGCCCGGTCGAAGGCAGCGATCGTGGCGATGCGCCCCCGGTCGGCGACCAGCTCCAGGGAGACGTCCACGGCCTCGTCGGTGCCCACGCAGTCGACCGCGGCGGCCACGCCGTCCGGGGCGAGTGCGCGCACCCGGTCGGCCAGCCCGTCGCCGTAGCGCACCGGCTCGCCGCCGAACCGGGTGACCAGGTCCGCGCCGTCGCCGCCGACGGTGCCCACGACGCGGGCGCCACGCAGCACCGCGAGCTGCACCGCCATGAGCCCGACCCCGCCGGCGGCACCGTGCACGAGCACGGTGTCGCCCTCGCCCACGCCGGTCGCGGTCAGCAGGTGCACCGCGGTGGCGCCGGCCAGCAGCAGCCCGGCCGCCGGCTCCCACGCCAGGGACGTGGGCTTGGGCAGCAGCGCCGAGGCGGGGACGACGAGCTCGTCGACGTAGCCGCCGCTGACCCGGAACCCCACGACCTCGTCACCGACGGAGACGCCGGCGTCCGACCCGGCCGCGGTGACCACGCCGGCCACCTCGAACCCGAGCCGCCGGGGCAGCTGCGCGGGGTCGGTACCGAAGGCGCCGGTGTAGCTCTTCCAGTCCGCCGGGTTCACCCCGGCGGCGCGCACGGCCACCCGCGCCTGCCCCGGGCCGGGCTCGCCCACCGGCTCGTCGACGACGGTGAGCACCTCCGGCCCGCCGTAGGCACGGGCCAGGACGACGCGGCTCACTCCGAGGCGGTGGCGGTGTCGCCCTCGTCCTGCCGGCTGCCGGGCGGGCCGATCCACACCGTCTTGGCGTTCATGAACTCGTACATGCCCAGCTCGGTCAGCTCCCGGCCGTAGCCGGACTGCTTGACCCCGCCGAAGGGCAGCTCCGGGTAGCTGGTGGTCATCCCGTTGACGAACGCCATGCCGGACTGGATGTCGCGGATGAACCGCAGCCGTTCGCCGGAGTCCTCGCTCCACAGGTTGGAGCCCAGGCCGTAGACGTGCTCGTTGGCCAGCGCGATGGCCTCGTCGAGGTCGGCGACGACGCGCAGCGCGGCCACCGGGCCGAACACCTCGTCGGTCCACAGCTCCATCTCCGGGGTCACGTCGGTCACCAGCGTCGGCTCGTAGAACCAGCCGGGCCGGTCCACCCGCTTCCCCCCGGTGACCACGGTGGCCCCCTTGTCCACCGCGTCGGCGACGAAGCGCTCCACGTCCTCCCGGCCGGACTCCGTGGCCAGCGGACCCACCTTGGTGTCGTCGTCCATCGGGTCACCCACCGGCAGGGCGGCCAGCTTCTCGGCGAACAGCCGGGTGAACTCCTCGGCCACCTCGGCGTGCACGAAGAACCGCTTGGCCGCGATGCAGGACTGCCCGTTGTTCTGGCAGCGCGCGGTCACGGCCACCTCCGCGGCCCGGTCCAGGTCCGCCGACGGCATCACGATGAACGGGTCGGAGCCACCCAGCTCCAGCACCGTCTTCTTGATCACGTCCCCGGCGGTCCGGGCCACCGCCTGCCCCGCGGCGTTCGACCCGGTCAGCGTGGCCGCGGCCACCCGGTCGTCGCGCAGCACCGCCTCCACCTGCCCCGACCCGATGAGGAGGGTCTGGAAGACGTCGGCGGGGAAGCCGGCCTTGCTGAACAGCTCCTCCAGGTACAGCGCGGTCTGCGGCACGTTGCTGGCGTGCTTGAGCAGGCCGACGTTGCCGGCCATCAGCGCCGGCGCGGCGAAGCGCATCGCCTGCCACATCGGGAAGTTCCACGGCATCACCGCCAGCACCACCCCGATCGGCTGGTGCACCACGTAGGCCTCCACCGCACCGACCGCCTCGGCGTCCGCCGGCCGCGGCTGCAGCATCGCCTCACCGTGCTCGGCGTAGAACCGCAGCGCCTTGACGCACTTGCCCACCTCGGCCTGCGCGGCGGACAACGTCTTGCCCATCTCGGTGGTCATCAGCTCCGCGACGGCCTTGGTGTCGCCCTCCAGCACGTCCGCGGCACTGCGCAGCCACCCGGCGCGCTGCGCGGCGGTGGTCAGCCGGTAGCCGTCGAACGCGGCCGCCGCGCGGGCCAGGCGCTCCTGCACCGCCTCCTCCGACAGCGGGTCGAAGGTGCGCAGCGTCTCGCCGGTGGCGGGGTTGATCGTGGCGATGGCCATGGGCGCCGTCCTCTCTCAGGTCGCGGGACCGCGGTGCCCCGCGCGTCGACTGTCTCGCCCCGGGCCCTTCCCCGCGCCGCCCGCGGGCACACCCGCGGCGCGGGCCAGGACGGCGAACGTCCGGCGCACCATCAGGTCCGCGTCCAGGTCGGCGACCGCCCGCGCCCGGGCCCGCCGGGCGAGGTCCGCCCGGCGCGCGGGGTCGGCGAGCAGGCCGCCCAGCGCCGCGGCCAGCGCGCCGGCGTCCTCCGTCGGGACGACGACGACGTCCCCGCCGAGCCGCACCGCGACGTCCCCCACGTCGGTGGACACGCAGGGCAGCCCCTCGGCCATGGCCTCCAGCAGCACCAGCGGTCCGGCCTCGACGCGCGAGGACACCACGAACACGTCCAGCGCGGCGAGGAAGCCGCGGACGTCCTCGACGAAGCCGGTGAAGGTGACCGGCAGCCCCGCCGCGGCCGCGCGCAGCGCGGCACCGTCGCGTCCCTCGCCGCCGACCACCAGCGCCAGCGGGGTGCCGGCAGCGACCAGCCGCCCCACCGCCTCGAGCAGCACGTCGAACCCCTTCTGCGCGGTGAGCCGCCCGAGCGCCCCGACCCGCGGCACCCGGTGCCCGGCCGGCCCGGCCGGGTCCGAGGGGACGTCGACGCCGTTGGGGACGACGCGCACCTGCCCGGCGGGCAGCCCGAGGTCCGCGGACACCCGCGCGGCGATGTCCGACGACGGGGTGAGCACCGCGGCCAGCCGGGTGTACAGCGCGGCCAGGCCCGGCCGGCCGGTGTCGCCGCCCAGGTGCAGCGTGCCGACCGCCGGCGCCACGGCCAGCGCGGCCTCCACGACGGCCGCGTTGGACGCCGGGTCGACCAGGTTGACGGCCACCACGTCGGGCCGGGAGGCGGCCAGCGCGGCGCGCACGGCGGGCGCCCCGGCGGCGTGCCGGGCCACCGGGACCACCGCGAGGCCGCCGGCCGGCGGGACGACGGGGGCCAGCCGGGCGGCCACCGGCTCGGCGGCTACGAGGGACGCCGTCCAGCCCAGTCCCGCGGCCCGCCGCAGGTGGTGGGTGAGGTGGACCTCGGCGCCGCCCCACGCGTCGGAGTCGGCGACGAAGGTCACCCGCCTCACGGGACGAGCTCGCGGGCCGCGGCCAGCACGTCGGCCGGGCGCACCGAGTCCGCGCAGCGGAAGTCGATGGGGCAGACCAGGTGCGGGCACGGGGCACAGGGCACGTCGGCAGCGAGCGCCCGGTGCCGCGGCCCGCCGTGCGCCCAGCGGACCGGCTCGCCGGGCAGGAACACCGTGACGCTGCGCGCGCCGACCGCGGCGGCCAGGTGCGCCGACCCGGTGTCGTTGCCGACCAGCACCGCCGCGTCGCGCAGCAGCGCGGCCAGCCCGCCCAGGCCGGTGGCACCGGTGAGGTCGACGGCCGGGGCCTGCATGGCGGCCACCACGGCGGCGGCGACGTCCCGCTCGCCGGGGACGCCGGTGACCACGACGGCCAGCCCGTCGGCGGCCAGCGCGTCGCCGACGGCGGCGTACCGCTCGGCGGGCCAGCGCCGGGTGGCCGCCGAGGCGCCCGGGTGCAGGACGGCGTACCGGCCGGGCACCAGGCCGTGCCGGGCCAGCAGCGCGGCCTGGGCGGCCTCGTCGTCGGCGCCGACCGGGAAGTGCATCGGCGGGGGGTCGCCCTCCGGCAGGCCGAGGTGGGTGAGCAGCGCCAGGTGCCGCTGCGCCTCGTGCAGGTGCAGCGGGTAGCGCAGGTGCAGGTGCTCGGCTCCCGCCGGTGGCTCCCAGCCGGTCGGGGCGAACCCGCCGACCAGCCGGGCCCCGAGCGCCGCGGTCACCCGGTTGGCCACCGGCCGGTCGCCGTAGACCTGCAGCGCCAGGTCGAACCGACGCTCGACGGCCGCGGCCACGAACGGTGCCCACCCGGCGGGGTCCGGCGTCCGCTCGGGGATGCCCTCGGCGCCGGGGAAGGGCAGCAGCTCGTCGACCCCGCCCAGCCGGTCCACGACCGGCGCCATCTCGCCGTAGGTGACCAGCGTGACGTGCAGGTCGGGGCGGGCGGCGCGCAGCCGGCGCAGCGCGGGACCGGAGCACAGCAGGTCACCGAGGCCCACGCGCAGCCGGACGAGCGCCACCCGGCGCACGGAGGGGTCCAGGAGGGGGCCGGTCACCCGCGCCCCCTTCCCGGGCGCGGACCGTCCGTAACTCTGTTTCACTGCGGTCCGCCCAGGTCGTTCGAGTCACTCCACCCGGAGGTCCGCGTGCCCGTCCACGTGCTGCGGCTGTGCAGCGTCTTCGAGCCGGCCCCGACCGGCTCGGGCGTCGACGGGCGGACCGCGCGCTACGACCCGATCGGCGGGATGCAGAACCACACCGCCACGCTGACCCGCTGCCTGGACGACCAGGGGCTGGCGCAGACGGTGGTCACCTCCCGGCTGGCCGGCCGGCGTGGCAGGACGCCGCTGGGCGGGGCGGCCGTCGTGCACCGCACCGGGCTCCCGGTCCCGGCGCTGCGCCAGCTGTGGGCCCTGGACGCGCTGCGCGTCGTCCTGCGGCGACGGGTCCGGCCGGTCGACGTGGTGCACGCCCACCAGGGCGAGGACGTCGCGACCCTGCTGCTCGCCCGGCTGGCCGCCCGGCGGCACGGCTGCCCCCTGGTGGTGACCGTGCACTGCAGCGTCGGGCACACGCTGCGCGGGCGGGGCGTGCGCACCCGGCTGCTGCGGGCACTGGGCGGGGCCGTCGAGCGCTCGGCGCTGCGCGCGGCCGACGCGGTCGTCGTGCTCACCGCCCGGACGGCGGCGGCGCTGCGCGGGGACGGCGTCCCGGCGGCGCGGGTCGCCACCATCCCGTCGGGGTTCGACCCGGCGCTGTTCGCCGCCGCCGGGCACGCCGACGTCCTGCCCGGTGCCGGCCGGCCGCGGATCGGCTACGTCGGCCGGCTGGCCCCGCAGAAGCGGGCCGACCGGCTGGTCGAGGCGTTCGGGCGGATGCGCGAGCCGGCGACCCTCGTCGTGGTCGGCGACGGGCCGGACCGCGCGCGGGTGCACGCGCTGGCCGCCGGGCTGCCGCGGGTGCACCTCACCGGCTTCGTCGAGCACACCGCCGTCCCGGCCGTGCTGGCGGCGCTGGACGTGCTGGTGCTGCCCTCGGACTACGAGGAGATGGGCTCGGTGCTCACCGAGGCGCTGGCCTCGGGCCTGCCGGTGGTGGCCAGCGACGTCGGCGGCATCCCCGAGGTGGTGCGCGACGGGGAGACCGGCCTGCTCGTGCCGCCCGGGGACGTCGCCGCGCTGGCCGCCGCGCTGGACCGGCTGGCCGCCGACCCCGTCCTGCGCGCCCGGCTGGCGGCCGGTGCGCGGGCCCGCGCCGCCGACTACGCCTGGCCGGCGCTGGCCGCCCGGGTGGCCGCCGTCTACGCGCGGGTGCGGGGGGAGGCGCCGGTCGAGGTGGCCGCGTGAGCGCCGCCGTCGGCGTGCTGCTGCCGGTGCACGACCAGGCCGCCTTCCTGCCCCGCGCGCTGGAGTCGCTGCTCGCCCAGACCTGGGGCGACTGGACGGCGCTGGTGCTCGACGACGGCTCGCCGGACCCGTCGGCGGTCGCCGCGGTGCTCGCCGCGCTGCCCGACCCGCGGGTGCGGCCGGTGCGCTGGGCGGACAACCGCGGCCTGGGCGCGACCCTCAACACCGGCCTGGACGCGCTGGGCACCCCGCTGGTCGCCTACCTCCCCGCCGACGACGTGTGGTCGCCAGACCACCTCGCCGCGCTGCTCGGCTGCCTGGTCGACCCGGCCGTCGTCCTGGCCCGGTCGGGGCTGGCGGAGCCGTCGGACACCGGCTACGCGCAGCTGGTGCAGGTCGCCCACCGGGTCACCGCCGAGCGGTGGACCGAGCGGGCGGAGCTGGAGACCGACGACCTCGGCCGGCTGATGTGGGACCGGCTGGGCGGGCGGACGGCGGACACCGGCCGGGTCACCTGCACCTGGACCCGGCACCCGGCGCAGCGCTCGGCGGCGCTGCGCGAGTCGCGGGACGGCGGGCTGAACGTCTTCCGCAGCCGCTACCGGGTGCGCGAGCCGCTGCGCTTCGCCTCCTCCGACGGCGGGGACGTCGACGAGGTGGCCCGCTACGCCCGGTTCCGGTCGCGGGCGTACCCGCCGTCGCCGGACGGGCTGCGGGTGCTCGTGGTCGGCGAGCTGGCGTTCAACCCCGAGCGGGTGCTGGCGCTGGCCGAGCGCGGGCACCGGCTCACCGGCCTGTGGACGACCGACGGGCTGGGCGACGCCACCGTCGGGCCGCTGCCGTTCGGCCACGTGCCGGACCTGCCCGGCGACGACTGGCGCGCCGGCGTCCGGGAGCTGGCGCCGGACGTGATATGGGCGCAGCTGAACTGGCGCGCGGTCCCGCTGGCGCACGCGGTGCGGTCGGCGTTCCCGGAGCTGCCGTTCGTGTGGACGTTCAAGGAGGCCCCGCAGCGCAGCGTCGTCCGCGGTGAGTGGCCGCTGCTGGCCGACCTGGTGACCCGGGCATCGGCGTCCCTGTTCGCCACCGAGGAGGAGCACGACTGGTTCGCCCTCGCGCTGGCCGGCCGGGTCGACCCCGACCGGCTCGGCGTGCTCGACGGCGACCTGCCCAAGCGCGACTGGCTGGACGCGCCGCTGTCGGCGAAGCTGTCCGACCGCGACGGGCAGCCGCACACCGTCGTCGCCGGCCGGCCCGCCGGGCTGGACCTGGACCTCGTGCTGGCGCTGGCCCGCCGCGGAGTGCACGTGCACCTGCACGGGCAGAAGCGGGCGCCCGGGCCGACGGGGTCCTGGACCGGCTGGCTGGACGCCGCGCTGGCCGCCGCGCCGGGGTTCGTGCACGTGCACCCCGCGGTGGGTCCGGAGGAGTGGGTGGGGGTGCTGTCGCGCTACGACGCCGGCTGGCTGCACCGCTTCGACAGCGCCAACGGTGGCGACCTGCGGCGGGCGACGTGGGACGACCTCAACTCCCCCGCGCGGCTGCCGGTGTACCTGGCCGCCGGGCTGCCGGTGCTGCAGCAGGCCAACCCCGGGTCGCTGGTGTCGGTGGAGCGGGTGCTGCGCCGCGACGGCACCGGCCTGCTCTACCGGTCGGCGGAGGACGTCCCCGAGGTGTTGGCCGGGGAGCTGGCGTCACGGCGGGGCGCCGCGGCGGCGCTGGCCGTCCGGGAGCAGCACACCTTCGACGCGCACGCCGACCGCCTGGTCGAGCTGTTCCACGCGGTCGCCCGCTGAGGCGGCTACTCCCCCGTGGCCCCGTCGATGGCCTCGCGGAGCAGGTCGGCGTGGCCGTTGTGCCGGGCGTACTCCTCGACCAGGTGCAGCAGGATCCAGCGCAGCGAGCACTCGTCGTCCCGGCGCCACGGCCGGTCCACCGTGTCCGGCGGGAGCCGGGCGACGACGGTGCCGACCGCGTCCGCCACCGCTCGCCAGGTCGCCCACGCCGCGTCGACGTCGTCCTGCGTGACGGTGGCCGGGTCGACGCGGAACTGTTCGTCGCGGTCCCGGACCACGTCGGGCCAGCTGTCGTACGGCAGCCCGCCGAAGCCGACCAGCCAGCCGGTCTCCACCGCGGCGAGGTGGCGGACCACGCCCAGCAGGGTCAGGTCGGAGGTCGGGACGGCGCGGGTGGCCAGCTGTTGCGGCGTGAGCCCCGCGCACTTCCAGGCCAGCGTCTGCCGCTGGTACTCCAGGAAGCCGGTGAGCAGCGTGCCCTCGTCCCCGGTCAGCGGGGCCTGGGTGCGGGTGTCCTCGGGCGTCACCGTCCACCTCCTCGTCCGGTGCTGCCCTGGCGGAGTCTGTCGCACCGGGCGCCGGCCGCCCTGCGACGGGCGGGGTCAGGCGGCGCGCAGGTGCTGCCACGCGCGGCGGGCCTCCGGCAGCGCGAGCGCGAGGGAGGCGACGGACGCCGCGGTCGCGCCCTGGCACCACGCGCACAGCGCCCGGTTGTCCCGCCACTCCTCGCGGGCCAGCGCCAGGTCGGTGACCACGTCGGCGGCGACCTTGGCGGTCATCAGCAGGGGCAGCACCGGCCGGTGGCGGGCGCGGTCCTGCCCGCCGGCGCCGGCCAGCCAGGCGGTGACCGCGTAGGTGAGCACCATGATCAGCCCGTCCGGGCTGGCGGCGCGCCGGTAGGCGTAGTCGGAGGCGTCCACGCGGTCGCTGTCGAACGGGCCGACCGGTGGGTCGGGCAGGTGCCGCAGGATCCCGGTCTGGTAGGCCCCGACGACCTGGCCGATGCCCGCACCGAGCAGCGACAGGCCCACGATCCAGCGGCGCCGCCGCAGGACGGGGTCCGAGGCGGTGCGCAGGTAGCGGGACAGCTGCGACGGGCTGGGGCTCGCGCCCCCGTAGCGCGGGTCGGTCACGGGCCTCTCCTCGGGACGTCGGTGCGCAGGCTGTGCCCGCGCACGACCGGCCCGAACCCGGCGACCCGGCGGCACCGGGACGCCGGCCCGGGGTCAGGGCGTGGACCGCTCGTCGTCGCGCGTCGTCGTGTGCCGCCGCCACCGGGTCGGGCGGGGCAGGCGGAGGCCCGGCAGGTGGGGGTGCGGCAGGTGGAGGTCCGGCAGGCGGGGGTGCGGCCGGTGCAGCGCCGCCCACGTGTGGGCGACCCGCTCGGCGACCCACGGCGGCAGGTGCACGTGCGGCAGGTGGGCGGGGTGCGGGTGCGGCACCCGCTGGGCGACCAGTGCCGCCGCCCGCGCCCGCAGCCCCGCCTGCTCGTGCTCCCGGACCGCGGCCCGGGCGGCCCGGTGGTCGCGCTCCCACCGGGCGGTGCTGCTGCGCGCCAGCCCGATGACCACGCCGGTCACGAGCGCGAAGCCGAGGACGCTGACGATCGCCCACCCCATGACGACCCACTCCCGTGCCGCCGCGGCAGCCCGGTCCACCCGGCGTCCATGGCGGTGTGACCAGGGTCCGCCACCGTGGGTCACGGGGCAAGGCCCCGACGGAGGAGCCGGGGTCAGAAGCGCAGCACGGCCTGCAGCGGCGGGGCGGCCAGCCGGCGGCCGGCGAGGTCGGCCAGCAGCCGCGGCCCGTCGTCGAACGGCAGGACGTCGGTGACCACGTGCCGGCGGATCTCCGCCCCCCGCGCCCGCAGCAGGTCGAGGGTGACCTGCGCCAGCGCCGTCCGCGGCCAGCTGCCGGCCATGCCGCGGGGCACCCGGCTGATCTGGGCGCAGACCACCGCCAGGCCGTTGTGGTGGAACTCCTCGCCGAGCCGCACCGCCTCGGCACCGGCCTGGTAGAAGCCCAGGTCGACGACGGTGCCCTGCGGGCGCAGCGCCTTGAGCGCGGTGGCCAGCGCGGTGTCGTGCCCCCGGCACTGCAGGACGACGTCGGCGCCGGCGTCCCCCGGCCCGTGCCGCCACCGCTCCTTGACCGCGCGCCAGGCCGTGCCGTCGTCCCGGAGGGTGGCCAGGCCCAGCACCTCGGCGACCGCGCGGCGCTCGGCTGAGGGCTCGGCGACGACGACGTCCGCGGCACCGTGCTGCACGGCCAGCAGCGCGGTCAGCAGCCCGACGACCCCGGCGCCGGTGACCAGCACGTGCCGGTCGCGCACCCCGGCGTCGACACCGGCCGCAGGGCCGGCGGCGGAGGCCGCCGCGTGCAGCAGGCCGTTCACGCAGATCGGCCCCATCTGGGCCAGGTAGACCCCGAGCAGCGGGTCGAGGTCGTCGGGCACCCCGATCACCGGCCGGGCCGAGGGGTCGGCGCAGGTGCCGGTGCGGTGCCCGTAGGCCATGGCCACCAGCGCGCCCTCGGCGAGGGAGGCGGTGCGGCTCTCGGTGACCCGGCCGACCTCCATGTAGCCCAGCCCGGTCACCGGGTAGGCGGCGGGCGGCCCGGCGTCGTCGAAGGAGCGCAGCTCGGGGTCCCAGTGCAGCACGTGGTGCGGGTCGGTGCCGCGGACGATCGCCACCTCGGTACCGGCGCTGACCCCGCTCCACTCCGTCTGCACCCAGGCCTGGCCGGGGCCGGGCTCGGGCTCCTCGGCGTCCAGGACGGCGGGCTCCCCCGGCGCGAGCACCCCGATCGTGCGGACGGTGCGGCTGCTCCTCGTCGGCATGCCGGGCCGGTGCCCGGGACGGTCGCCGCACAACCGCTCGGTGGGCACCGGCCGGTGGATGGGACGTCCGCCACCGGGTAGGGCACGACCTCCTGACCCCGTGCGAGGAGGCATCCCGTGAAGGCAGTCGTGTGGCACGGCGTCGGCGACATCCGGCTCGACGACGTCCCCGACCCGACCATCCAGGACCCGACCGACGCGATCGTGGAGATCACCGCGAGCGCCATCTGCGGCACCGACCTGCACTTCGTGCGCGGCACGATGGCCGGCATGGTCGAGGGCACCGTCCTCGGCCACGAGGCCGTCGGCGTCGTCCGCGAGACCGGCCCCGGGGTGCGGAACCTGCGCCCCGGCGACCGGGTCGTCATCCCCTCGACCGTCGGCTGCGGGTACTGCTCCTACTGCCGGGCCGGCTACTACGCGCAGTGCGACAACGCCAACCCCAACGGCCCGGCGGCCGGCACCTGCTTCTTCGGCGGCCCGCAGACCACCGGCCCGGTCGACGGCCTGCAGGCCCAGTACGCCCGCATCCCGTACGCCAACGTGGGCCCGGTGTGGCTGCCCGAGGAGGTCGGCGACGACGCGGCGATCATGCTGTCCGACATCTACCCGACCGCCTGGTTCGGCGCCCGGCTGGCGGAGGTCGGCACCGGCGACACCGTGCTGGTGCTCGGCGCCGGGCCGGTCGGCCAGTTCGCCGTGACCAGCGCCTTCCAGCAGGGCGCCGGCCGGGTCCTGGTGGTCGACGGTGTCGCCAGCAGGCTGGAGCAGGCCCGCGCCCGGGGAGCGGAGGCCGTCGACTTCACCGCCGAGGACCCGGTCGCCGTCGTCCAGGAGCTCACCGGCGGCACCGGCGTGGACCGGGTCATCGAGGCCGTGGGCGTCGACGCGCAGCGGCCGCGGAGCGGCCCCGCCGCGGAGGCCGCCGAGCAGCAGGCGGGGCAGTTCGAGGCCGAGCGCGGGCAGGTCGCCCCCGAGCAGAACCCGCAGGACGGCACCTGGGTGGCCGGCGACGCGCCGAGCCAGGCGCTGCAGTGGGCCGTGGAGACCGTGGCCAAGGCCGGCACGATCGGCATCATCGGCGTCTACCCGCCGCAGGCGACGAGCTTCCCCATCGGGGCGGCCATGAACAAGAACCTCACCGTGAAGATGGGCAACTGCAACCACCGCCGCTACGTCCCCGAGCTGCTCACCCTGGTGCGCACCGGCGCGGTCGACCCGTCCACGGTGCTCACCCAGGTCGGCGACCTGCCCTCGGTGCTGGACGCCTACGAGACGTTCGACCGGCGCGAGTCCGGCTGGACGAAGGTGGTCCTCGACCCGTCCTGACCGCTGCGGCCGCGGCGTGCCAGGTTCGTGCCCGGGCCTCGACGGGTCGGCCCGGTCCACCGCGCCGAGGAGGGTCCGTGTCCGCTCCCCCGCCGTTCGCCGACCGGACCGCGGCCGGCCGGGCCCTGGCCGCCCGGCTGGCCGGGCACGCCGCGCCGGACCTGCTGGTGCTCGGCCTGCCCCGCGGCGGGGTGGTGGTCGCCGCGGAGGTGGCCCGCGCGCTGGGTGCCGCGCTGGACCTGGTCGTCGTCCGCAAGGTGGCCGCGCCCGGCCGCCCGGAGCTGGCCATGGGGGCGATCGCCGCCGTGGACGGCGAGGTGGAGACCGTGCGCGAGGAGCGCGTGCTCGGCCGGGCCGACGTGGACGGCGCGGCCTTCGACGGCGTCCGGGAGCGCGAGCTCGCCGAGCTGCGCCGCCGGGAGGCCGCCTACCGGCAGGGCCGCCCGGCGGCGTTCCCGGCCGGGCGGCCGGTCCTGCTGGTGGACGACGGCCTGGCCACCGGCTCGACCATGCGAGCCGCGGTCGCCGCGGTCCGCCGGCAGGGCCCGGCCCGGGTGACCGTCGCCGCCCCGGTCGGGGCACCGAGCGCCTGCGCCCGGCTCGCCGCCGAGGTGGACGACGTGGTGTGCCTGTGGACGCCGACGCCGTTCCGCGCCGTCGGCCAGGGGTACGCCGACTTCCGCGCCACCACCGACGACGAGGTCCGCGCGGCGCTGGCCCGCTCGCCCGGGGGATGATCGCGGCCCGCGCCGACCCAGGAGGACCCGTGGCCGACCGACTCCCCGTGATCGTGTTCGACGTCAACGAGACGCTGTCCGACATGACGCCGCTGGCCCGGCGCTTCGCCGACGTCGGGGCACCGGAGCACCTCGCGGCGCTGTGGTTCAGCTCCGTGCTCCGGGACGGCTTCGCGCTCACCGCCGCGGGGTCGCAGCAGCCGTTCGCGGCGATCGCGACCGGCGTGCTGCGGACGCTGTTCAGCGGCCTGGACCTGACGCGGGACACCGACGCGGCGATCGAGCACGTGGTGCAGGGCTTCGGCGAGCTCGGCACGCACCCCGACGTCGTGGCCGGCGTCCGTGCCCTGCACGAGGCCGGCTTCCGGCTGGTGACGCTGAGCAACGGGGCAGCGCGGGTGGCCGAGGGGCTGCTCACCCGCGCCGGCATCCGGGACCGCTTCGAGCGGCTGCTGTCGGTGGAGGACGCCGGGGCGTGGAAGCCCGCCCACGCCGCGTACGCGCACGCCGCCGACACCTGCGGGGTCGACCTGTCGGACACGCTGCTGGTCGCCGTCCACCCGTGGGACCTCGACGGCGCCGCCCGCGCCGGCATGGCCACCGCGTACGTCGACCGCACCGGCGCGCCCTACCCGGCCCACCTCACCGCGCCGACGCACACCGTCGCGGCACTCCCCGACCTGGTCGACCGGCTGGTCTGAGGGTGTCCTGGCCCGCTGGTACGCCGGAGGCGTTCGCGCTGGTCCGGGCGGGCTACGACCGCATCGGTCCCCGCTACCGCGACGGGTCCAGGGACAACGCCGTGCGGCTGCACTTCGTGCAGACCCTGCTCGACCGGCTCGGGCCGGGCAGCGTCGTGGTCGACCTGGGGTGCGGGTCCGGGGAGCCGGCCACCCGGGTGCTGGCCGGACACCACCGGGTCGTCGGGGTCGACGGCTCGCTGGGGCAGCTGCGACTGGCCCGCAGCGCCGCCCCCACGGCGGCGCTCGTCCAGGCCGACATGACCCGGCTCGCGCTGCGCCCGGGCAGCGTGGACGCCGTCGCGTCCTTCTACGCGCTCGGGCACGTCCCGGCTGCCGAGCACGCGCACCTGTTCGCGTCCATCGCGTCGTGGCTGCGCCCCGGCGGCATCCTGCTCACCAGTGCCCCCGTCGTCGCCGGTGACGGCAGACAGGAGGACTGGCTCGGCGTCCCCATGTTCTTCGGCGGCATCGGCCCGGAGGCGACCCGGCAGGCCGTCGAGGCGGCCGGACTGGAGGTCGAGGGATGGGAGACCGTCGCGGAGGACGAGGGGGACGGCAGGACGGTGTCCTTCCTGTGGATCACCGCCCGCCGGGCGACCGGGGAGCGCAGAGGACCGGGACGGTGACGCCGGGTCACCGCACCGGTCAGAGGTGCGCGGCGAAGTGCGCCGCGGCCCGGTCGACGGCGTCGTCGACGTGGGTGTCGCCGTCGTAGAAGTCGAACTGGGTGCCGTCCCGCCACTCCACGGTCGCCGGGGCGGGGAGGGCGTCGGCGAAGCGATGGGCACCGGCGGGGATGGCCCCCTGCTCGCTGTGCACGACCAGGACGGGCTGGCGGACCCGGGGGGCCAGGGCGACCGGGTCGTAGGTGAGCCAGCCGGGCCAGGCCATGACGGCGAACCGGTTGGGCCAGGCGGGCACCCCGCCGCGCTGCGGGTCCTGGTAGAAGTCCAGGTCGAACGGCATGGCCGCGAGCGGGTCGCCGGCGCCCACGGCCGGCACGTACTCGACGTCACCCGGGTCGCCGGTGGCCTCGTACCGGCTGCGGGCCAGCGCGGCGGCGCGCATCCGCTCGGCGACGCCGTCCGGGCCGCCGTAGGCCTCCGCCACGACGTCCGCGTCGTGCAGCCAGGGCGCGACCAGGGCCAGGGCGCGCACCCGGGGGTCGGCCACGGCGTTGCTGGCGGTGTAGCCGGCCGAGGCGCACACCCCCAGCGCGGCCAGCCGGGCGGCGTCGACCGCGTCCGGGCGCTGGGCGAGGAAGCCGACCGCCGCGGAGATGTCGCGGGCCTTGAGCGCCGGGGACTCGTAGTCCCGCAGCGCGCCGCCGCTGGCGCCGTAGCCGGTGTGGTCGAAGGCCAGCGTGGCGTACCCGCGGGCGGCCAGGCGAGCGGCGTACCGGTCGGCCATCTGCTCGCGCACGCTGGTCCAGGTGCCGGTCACCACGACGCCGGGCAGCGGCCCGGTCGCGTCGCCGGGCCGGTAGAGGACCCCGGCCAGCGGTGTGCCGGCGGCGGGGAAGACCACGGCCTCGGCGGTGACGCCGTCGGCGCGGCGGCGGGCCTCGTCGCGGGTGTGGGCCGGGCTGCTCATCTGTCTCCTCCGGGAGGGTCGGTGGCGGGAGGGTCGGTGGCGGGCGGGTCGGTGGCGGGCGGGTCGGTGGTGGGCAGGGTGAAGGCGGCGGCGAGCCGGTCCCCGCCGAACGCCCGCTGCAGGACCAGCGGGTCGAAGTACTCGCGGAACAGCACGATGGCGCCGTCGACGACGTGGAACAGTCCGGCGTAGCCGTTGTCGTAGCGGGAGCTGTCCCGCTGCGTGATGCGGCCGCGGTACTCCAGCAGCACCCACTCCGGGTCGGCCATCGGGCGCACGGCGGAGACGTCGAAGCGCATGTCGGCGTAGGCCTCGGGCAGGCCGCCGTACTGGCGGCGCAGCGCGGCCATCCCGTCCAGCCGGTCGGGGAAGCCGGGCGGGGCGAATGGCATCTCCTGCGTCCCGTCCTCGGCGAAGCACCGCAGGGCGGCGTCGACGTCCATCTCCTCCAGGGCTGAGCCGGTGGGCGCAGGCCGAGCGTGACGTCGCCGTGGCCGCGGCCGCCGACGCGGCCGTGCTCACCGTGGGCTTCGCCACCGCCGTCGCCCGCGGGCTGCTCGCCGCGGCCGCCGAGCGGTTCCGGACGGACAACCCCGGCTGGCGGCTGCAGCTGCGGCAGGTCCCGTGGAGCGACCCGTCGGCGGGCCTGGCCGACGCCACCGCCGACGTCGCGGTGCTGTGGCTGCCGCTCGCCGACCCCCGGCGCCTCGCCTGGACCGAGCTGGCCAGCGAGCCCCGCCACGTCGCCCTGCCCCGCGACCACCCGCTCGCCGGCCGGGCCGAGGTCGCCTTCGCCGACCTGCTCGGCGAGCCGTTCCTCGCGCTGCCCGACAGCGCCGGTGCGCTGCGCGACTTCTGGCTCGCCGTCGACGCCCGCGGCGGCCGGCCCCCGGTGGTCGGCGGCGTCGTGACCACCGGCGAGGAGACGTTCGAGGCGGTCGCGGGCGGGGCGGGGGTGGCGCTGCTCAGCGCCGGCAACGCGGAGATCTACCGGCACTCCGGCGTGGTCACCCGGCCGGTCACCGGGCTGGCCCCCAGCCGGCTGGCCGTCGCCTGGCGCCGCGACGACGACCGCCCCGTCACGGCGAGCTTCGTGCGGGCCTGCACCGGCGCCGCGCGATCGGACGGAGTCCCGGTCGCGCGGTGAGGGTCACGAGCCGGGGACTCGCCGTGGGGTGGCCGGACGGCGCCCCGAGGGGTGTCCGCCCTGATCAGACGGGTGGAACTGTCGTACCCGGTCCGTAGGTTCGGGGCGTGGAGTTGGTCGCCGGGCAGGTCTCGTCCGCGGAGGGCGTGCTGATCGACTGGGCGGTCGCCCGGCCGGTGGACCTGCCGCGGCTGCCGGTGTCGTTGCTGTCCCGGGAGCAGAAGGCCGCCGAGCTGGCCCGGGTGCGCGCGCAGCGGGCCAAGACCGCCGCCTACGAGGCGCAGCTGGTGATGGCCCTGGCCGACGACACCCCCGACACCCTGGACCCCCCACCCGGGCACCCCGGCGCGAGTACCGGGTCGTGGGCGCCGGACGGCGAGCTGCCCGGGGTCAGTGAGTTCTTCACCGCCGAACTGGCGGTGATCCTGAACTGTGGCCGCGGCACCGCCGCACACCTGGCCACCCGGGCCGCGGTGTGGCGGGAACGGCTGCCGGCCACCCTGGCCGCCATGTCCGCCGGGGTGCTCGACGAGGCGCGCGCGAAGGTGCTCGCCGAGGCCTGCCAGCACATCCACGGGGGGATCGCCGGTCAGCTGGAGGTCCGGTTGCTGCCCGAGGCCGCCGGGCTGTCGATGCGGCGGCTGCGCGCCCGCGCCACCGAGCTGCTCATCGAGCTGGACGCCGACGCCGTCGACGCCCGCCGCGAGGAGGCGCAGCGGCAGGCCGACGTGCGCACCTGGCCCTCCCACCTGGAGGGCATGGCCACCTTCGCTGCCGAGCTGCCCGCCGACGAGGCCGCCGAGGCCTACGACCTGGTCGACCAGCTCGCCCAGATGGCCAAGGCCGACGGCGACACCCGGCCGATCGGGCAGCTGCGCACCGAGATCTGCTCGCTGCTGCTGCGCCGCCCCGCCGACTCCGGTCTCCCGGCGGCCACCGCGCACGTCACCGTCACCGCCACCCTCGACGCCGTCGAGGGCCGCACGAACACCCCCGGGTCGGTGGACGGGCTGCCCATCACCGCCGGCCACCTGCGCGACCTGCTGCACCGCGCCGGCGCGCTGGGCCTGCAGGCCCCACCCGGCGGGTCGCTCACCTTTGCCCTCACCGACCAGAGTGGGCGGCTGCTGGCCACCGCCGACCCGAACCGGCTGCGCCGGGCCGCCCGCCGCGGCTGCCCCACCCACCCCGGCGGACAGTGCGGCTGCGCGGTGCTCGGGCGGCCGCCGGCGACCGACGCCTACACCCCCACCGCAGCGCAGACCGCCTTCGTGACCACCCGCGACCGCGGCTGCCGGTTCCCCAACTGCGGCCAGCGGGCCGCCTGGGCCGATCGCGACCACGTCGTCCCGCACGCCGGCGGCGGCCCCACCGACTGCGCCAACCTCTGCTGCCTGTGCCGGAGCCACCACCGGCTCAAGACCCACGCCCGCGGCTGGACCTTCGTCATGCTGGCCGACGGCACCCTGCACGTCACCACCCCGTCCGGCGTCACCCGCACCACGAGGCCACCCGGACTGCGGCCACCGAGACCACGGACTGCCGAGACACCCGGGGAGGAGCCTGCAGGACGGGAGCCCCTGTCGACGGCCGACGACGAGCCGCCGCCGTTCTAGCGCCTGCTCTCCGCGTCGAGGTCGTTCGTCCGACTCGTCAGACGGCCTACGTTCGCGCGGTGGACGTGATCGTGGAGGTGGGTGGCTGGGAGCACGCCTGCTGTGGCCCGGCCATCGAGCGCGACCGGGTCGTCGACCTGGGCTGCACCCGCTGGTCGGATCCGCACGGCCGGAGCCGTCTCACGGAGACTCACCACCACGTCGACCCCGAGGTGCGGGTCCAGGGACGGGTGACCGAGATCCAGGTGCGCGACGGAGCGACCGTCCTGCCGATCCTGCGTGTCCCGAGCGGGCGAGCGCTGCGGGGCCTCGACGAGGACGACGACGGCCACCTGGAGGACCCCTGGACCGGCGCCGTCGTCACGCCGGCCAGCGGGGACTTCCTCGTGACCGTCAGGACACCCGGTTGACGGGCCTCGTCCCGCCTGTCGGGTGACCACGGCGTGGCCGCGTCCCGGGCCGACCGGCCGACAGGGCGGCGGCCGCACCCGCGTGGCGGTCGATGGAGCGGGTACAGACCCGGCCATGGCTGACACCCAGGACGGACCCGAGCTGCACCCGGTCACCCGCGAGCTGGCCGAGGGCCGCAACTTCGCCGCGATCAGCACGCTGCTGCCCAGCGGCCGCATCCAGACCCAGTACATCTGGGTGGGCGTCGAGGACGGCGCGCTGTTCGTGAACACCGAGGTGCACCGGCAGAAGTACAAGGACGTCGAGCGCGACCCGCGGGTCACCCTGGCCATCCGCGACGAGGCCAACCCCTACCGGTACGCCGAGGTGCGCGGCCACGTCGTGCGCACCGAGACCGGTGAGCGGGCCCGCGCGCAGATCGACGAGCTGTCCCAGAAGTACGAGAACCGGCCCTACCCGGCCGAGAACATCTCTTCCGAGCGGGTCAGCCTCTACATCGAGCCGGAACGCCAGACCATCGCCGGCTGAAGAAGGACCTCCCTGCCCCCCACCGCTCGCGAGCTCGCGGCGGGCCCCTGCACGGAGGCCAGGGTCACCCGCCGGCGGTCACCACGACCGCGTCGCCGACCGGGCGCTCGCCGGCGGTGTCCGACGGGCTGGAGGCCAGCTGCCCGTCGACGGCGAGGGTGGTCGACCCGCCGCCGTCCAGGTTCACCGCCTCGACCATGCCCAGGGCGCGGGCCACCGCGGCGGTCTCCGGCACCGACAGGCCCAGGTGGTCGACCTGCCGGCCGTCCGCGACGACCAGCAGCAGCCGGCCGTCGGCGTCCACACCGGCGAAGGTGCGCGGGTTGCGCTGCAGCGCCCACCCGTACTGGAACGACGGGTTGCCCGGGTGCACCATGCCGTCGCGGGCCAGGGTCACGTGCTCCCGGCCGTCGCGGACCAGTTCCGGCCCGCCGTTGACCACGGTCCGGTCGGCGACGTCCAGCCGCATGCCGTCCCGGTCGACCAGCGCGGCGCGGACGTCGACCCGCTCGCCGGCGTCCAGCGTGGCCAGCGCCTCGCCGTACACCCCGGTGCCCTGCACCGAGGTCTGCCCCTCGGCCAGCGCCACCCCGCGGCCGGCCCGCACCTCGACGACCACGTCGTCGTCGAGCACCACCTCGGTGCCCTCGCCGGCCGGGGTGGTCGCGCCGAAGGCCGGCGTGAACGCGACCAGTTCGGCGTCGTCGGTGCAGGTGACGTCGTGCCGCGGCTGCCAGGTCGGCGCGTCGTCGACCGTGCCGCCGCAGTTGCGGACCAGACCGGGCACCCGGTTGGTGCCGTCCAGGGTGAGCAGCAGCTCGGCAGAGACCAGCTCGCCCCGCCAGCGGGGGCGGTCCACGTCCGCCTCGCCGGTCCCCTCGTCGACGACCAGCGCCGGGCGGGCGCCGACCGGCTCGCTCTCCAGCGACCCGTCGTAGACGCCGACCCCGGCCGGGTCGCCCTCGGCCCCGGCCTGCGGGTCGAACACGAAGAACCCGCCGTTGACCGCGACCGAGGCGTCCGCGAGCGCGGCCAGCCCGGTGGTCGGCTCGCGGCGCTCCAGGTCCGGGCCGTAGGTGGCACGCACCTCGCCGTCGAACCGGGCCGGGTCCACGGTGACTACGTCGACCGTCCACGGCCCGCCTGCCGCCGTGCCGCCGTCCCAGCCGGTGTACCAGGACCGCCCGGCCGACCCCGCCGCGGCCAGCCGGGCCACCGCGTCGTCGGCGGCCTGCTGGGTGGCGAACCGCTCGGTCAGCCGCACCCGGTACCCGATCGTGCCGCCGGGGACGTCGGCCAGCTCCGGCTGCTGCACCGGCTGCACCTCCGCGGGCAGGCCGGCCGCGGCGAGCGTGGCCGCGTGCGCCCGCGCGGCGGCCTCGTCCTGCACCGCCCGCGGCGCGGCGGCCGGGTCCGGGCTGGTCGGCGCGGAGGGGACCGCCA
The DNA here is from genome assembly GCF_032460525.1 of Geodermatophilus sp. DSM 44513. Lineage (NCBI taxonomy): Bacteria > Bacillati > Actinomycetota > Actinomycetes > Geodermatophilales > Geodermatophilaceae > Geodermatophilus > Geodermatophilus sp. DSM 44513. Next base: position 2,521,496 of record NZ_CP135963.1, read on the forward strand.
CCTCGACCACCCAGTGCAGCGCCGGGTCGGGCGCGCCGCGGACGACCCGGGTCAGCGTCACCCCCGGCTGCAGGGTCGTGGTGGTGCGGGTCTCGGCCAGCCCGGGCGCGCCCAGGGGCAGCGCCTCCGGGGCGGGCACCGGGGCGGAGGCGGCGGGCGCGGGCAGGGTGCAGGTGCCGGTCAGGACGAGCACCGAGGTGCCCACCAGGGCGGCACGCCGCAGGGGCGTCGAGGTCACGGGCGCGGACGCTAGGGCCGCCGGGACGCCCCCGAGTGGCCACCGGGTGAACGCCGGGCGCGGGGCAGGGGAACCCGCCCGCCGCGCGGGACGCCGTCACCGTCCGGCACCGGGCGGGTGGGACGGCGGCCCGGCGGGTACCCCGTCGTCCCGACCCCCAGGGAGGCCCCCGTGCACGACCACCGCGTCGGCATGATCGTGCCGAGCTCGAACCTGACCATGGAGACCGAGCTGCCGCGGATGCTGCACGCCCGCGAGCAGGTGGTGCCCGGCGAGCGGTTCACGTTCCACTCCAGCCGGATGCGCATGAAGCACGTGACGCCGGAGGAGCTGGTGCGGATGAACGCGCAGACCGAGCGCGCCTCGCTGGAGCTCGCCGACGCCCGCCCCGACGTCGTCGCCTCGGCTTGCCTGGTGGCGATCATGGCGCAGGGGACGGGCTACCACCGCTCGGCGGAGGCGCAGATCAGCGGCGTGCTGCAGGGCGAGGGCCTCGACGTCCCCGTCGTGTCCAGCGCCGGGGCGCTGCTGCGCGCGCTGGACGCGATGGGGGCGCGCAAGGTCGCCATGGTCACCCCGTACATGAAGCCGCTGACCCGGCTGGTCGCCGACTACGTCGAGGACGCCGGGGTGGAGGTGTGCGACGCGCTGAGCCTGGAGGTGTCGGACAACCTCGCCGTCGCCGCGCTGGACCCCGAGGACCTGCGCGAGCACTGGCGCCGGGTCGACGTCGGTGACGCCGACGCCCTGGTGCTCTCGGCGTGCGTGCAGATGCCCTCGCTGGCCGCCGTCCAGCCGGTCGAGGACGCCGCCGGCCTGCCGGTGCTGTCGGCGGCGACCGCGACGGTGTTCACGATCCTCACCGAGCTGGGCCTGGAGCCGGTCGTCCCGGGCGCCGGCCGGCTGCTGTCCGGTGAGGTGCGGATGGCGCCGGCGCCGCGGCCGGCCCCCGAGCCGGTGGACGCCGGGCCCGCACCCGCCCCGCCGCTGCCCGAGCCCTACCCCGCCGCGGCCCAGTAGCCCGCAGCCCCGGTCAGGACGGCTCGGGCAGGCCGGGCAGCAGCTTGTCGAGGGTCACCGGCAGGTCCCGCACGCGGACGCCGGTGGCCCGGTGCACGGCGTTGGCTACCGCGGCGGCGGTGCCGACGATGCCGATCTCGCCGATGCCCTTGCTGCCCATGGCGTTGGCGTACGGGTCGGAGATGCCCAGCCAGTGCGCCTGCACGTCGCCGACGTCGGCGTTGACCGCGATGTGGTACTCGGCGAGGTCGTGGTTGGCGACCTGGCCGATCCGCGGGTCCCAGACGCTGTTCTCGTGCAGGGCCATGGACAGCCCCATGGTCATCCCGCCGATGAACTGCGACCGCGCGGTGCGGGGGTTGACGATCCGGCCGGCGTCGAACACCCCGAGCAGCCGCGGCACCCGGACCTCCCCGGTGTCGGCGTGCACCCGCGCCTCGACGAACTGCGCGCCGAAGGCGTACGCGGCGTGCTCGTCGTCCGTGGCGGCCTGGTCGACGTCGCCGGAGACCTCGTCGCCGTCGTCGGGGGTGGCGCCGAACTCCTCCCGGAACGCGCCGGCCGCGACGACGAGGGCCGAGCCCCAGGTGTTGGTGCCCGACGAGCCGCCCGCGACGGAGGCGACGGGGAGGTCGGTGTCGCCGATGCGCACCTCGACGTCCTCCACCGGCACGTCGAGGGCGTCGGCGGCGATCTGCGGGAGCACCGTCCACGCGCCGGTGCCCAGGTCCGCGGCGCCGGGGTCGGCGACGTAGCGGCCGCCGGTGAACCGGATCCGCGCCGTCGACGGCGCCATCCGGTGGACCGGGTAGATCGAGCTGGCGACGCCGGTGCCGACCAGCCAGTCGCCTTCGCGGTGCCCCGCCGGGGGGCGGTCGGCCCAGCCGAAGCGCCGCGCGCCCTCGCGCAGGCACTCCACCAGGTGCTGGCTGGACCACGGCCGGCCGCTCTCCGGGTCGACGTCGGGCTCGTTGCGCACGCGCAGCTCGACCGGGTCGATGCCGAGGGCCTCGGCGAGCTCGTCCATCGCCACCTCGGGGCCGAACATGCCCGGGCACTCCCCCGGCGCGCGCATCCAGGAGTTGACCGGCACGTCCAGGGCGGCCAGCCGGTGCGTGGTGCGCCGGTTCGGTGCGGCGTACAGGACCCGGGTGGGCACGCCGGTCTGCTCGGCGAACTCCTTGACCCTGGAGGTCTGCTCGACCACGTCGAGGGCGATGGCCTGCAGCGCGCCGGTGCGGTCGGCGGGAGGAGCCGATCGCCCGCCCGGCCGAGGACGGGCCCGGCTGCGGGTGACCGACGGGCCGGGCCGCCGGTTCCCCGGCTGGGCGGGCGCACCGGCCCCTCACGCCTCCTCCCCGGACCGGTCCCCCCGGGCACCCAGCTCGTCGCGGACCAGCGGCTCGCCGACGCCGGCCCGGTGCGCGGCACGCCCGATCAGGTGGCTGAGCACCGGCGCGGTCACCGCCTGGAACGCCACGACCAGGACCAGCTTCCAGGAGTCGGCGGTGGGCACCAGCACCGCGGCCCCGGCCACGAGGGCCACCAGGCCGGGCAGCTGCAGCAGCGTCGCCGCCTGCAGCCGCGCGCCGACGTCGGGCAGCCGCAGCAGCCCCAGCGCGGCGAGGACGGCGAGCAGCGCACCACCGAGCAGCAGGACCGACGCGAGCACCTCCTGGCCGGTCACCGCTGGTCCTCGACGTCGAACCGCAGCACCGACATCGTGCTGAGGAAGGCCACCAGCGTGACCACGGCCAGCAGGACGACGTCCGCGATCCGGTCCCGCCACAGGGCCTCGACCAGGATGCCGCCCAGCACGACGAGGGTGAGCACGTCGAGGGCGACCAGCCGGTCGTACACGGTGGGGCCCCGGAACAGCCGGATCAGGACGAGCACCCCGGCGACCAGCAGCAACCCGGCGGTGACGGTCAGGACCGCGGTCACGGGCGGACCCCCGGGCGCGACCCGGTGTGCCCGGCGGCTCCCAGCACCTCGTCCACCGTCCGGGCGACGTCCCGCCGGGCGTCCTCGAGGCCGGCCTCGTCGACGTCGAGGACGTAGACGAGGAGGGTGCCGGAGGGCCGGTCGACGTCGACGGTGAGCGTCGCCGGGGTCAGGGACAACCGGTTGGCGATCGTGGCCACGAGCAGGTCCGACGGCGGCACCGACCGCTCGGGCAGCCGCACCGCCAGGACGGCCGAGCGGGCGGCCGGTCCGCGGCGCAGCACCGCCCGGGCCACGTCCACCGTGGACGTCAGCTGGTCCACCGCGAAGCGCCCCAGCGCGCGCAGCGAGGCCAGGGCCCGCGGTCGCGACCGCGTGCCGAGGGCCGGCAGCCGGCAGGCCGCCAGGCACAGGGGCGCGACCAGCAGCCCGGACAGCAGCACCGCCGGCGACAGGCTGCCCCACAGCAGCACCCAGACGACCAGCAGCCAGCCGGTGGTCAGGACGCGGCCGGTCACGGCTGCGCCTCCTCGCCGAGCACGGCCGCCCGGTAGCCCGCGCGGTCCGCGAGGTCGGCCGCGGCCCGGCCGGCGTAGGCCGACAGCGGGCCGGCGGCGGCGGCGAGGGTCAGGCCGGCCACCACCGCGAGGACGGCGGCCGCGGTCATGAGCCCGCCCGCGCGGCGGGTCGCCGTCGCCGCCCCGACGCCGCCGCGCCGCTCCTCCCCCGGTGGCTCCCCCCAGAAGGCGCGCGCCCACACCCGGGCCACGGCGGCCAGCGTAAGCAGGCTGGTGAGCAGCGCGACCGCCGCGACGGCCAGCACCGCCGCCGTCCCGTCGCCCACCGCGGCCTGCAGCAGTGCCAGCTTCCCGATGAAGCCGGCCAGCGGGGGGATGCCGCCGATGCTCAGCGCCGGCACGAGGAACAGGACGGCGACCAGCGGCGCGCTGCGGGCCAGCCCGCCCAGCTGCGCCAGCGCCGTCCCGGAGCGCTCCCGCTCGGCCAGGCCGGCGGTCAGGAACAGCGCCGACTGCACCGTGACGTGGTGGACGAAGTACAGGATCGTCCCGGTGAGCCCGGCGACCGACGACACGGCCAGGCCGAACAGCATGAACCCGATGTGCGAGACGAGCACGAAGGAGAGCACCCGGTTGAGGTCCTCCTGCACTAGCGCGCCGAGGACGCCCACCAGCATCGTCGCCGCGGCCAGCGCGAGCAGCACCGCCCACGGCTCGTCCCGGGGGAACAGCAGCGTCTGGGTGCGCACGATCGCGAACACGGCGACCTTGGTCAGCAGGGCCGCGAACACCGCAGTCACCGGGGCCGGCGCGGCCGGGTAGCTGTCGGGCAGCCACCAGTGCAGCGGCACCACGGCGGCCTTGACGCCCAGGACGGTGAGCAGCAGGAGCCCGAGGAACTGGCGCAGACCCGGGTCCAGCGCGGGCACGGCGGCGGCCAGCTGGGCCAGGTTCAGGGTGCCGGTGACGGCGTAGACCAGCCCGATCGTGGTGAGCAGCAGCAGCGTGGCCGTGAGGCTGGAGCTCACGTACACCATGCCGGCCCGCACCCGCTCCGACGTGGGCCCCAGCGTGGTCAGCACGTAGCTGGCCATGAGCATGACCTCGAGGCCGACGAACAGGGTGAACAGGTCGCCGGTGACCAGCACCAGCGAGATGCCGGCGACCAGGACGAGGTAGGCCGGGTGGAACACCGACGGCACGTTCTCGATCCGCCGCTCCGCGCTGCCCTGCCCGATGGCGTAGAGCAGGACGGCCAGGCACACCACCACCGCGACGAGCAGCGCCAGCGCGGCGAAGCGGTCCGCGACCAGGGTGATGCCCAGCGGTGGCGCGTGCCCGCCGGCCTGGAGCACCTGCCGTCCCGAGGTGTCGACGACGGCGAGCAGCACGGCGGCGTCGACCAGGACGGCGACGAGGACGGCCAGGCCGAGGACCCGCTGGGCGGTGGGCCGGGGGCTCAGCAGCAGCGAGAGCGCCGCGCCGAGGAGCGGCAGCGCCACCGGCGTGGACACCAGCAGGGTGGCGCTCACCGGGTCTCCTCGACCGGGGGCTGCCGGTCCCCGCCGTCCCCGGCGAGGGCGTCCTCCACCGCGTCGGGGACGTCGTCGTCCCCGTGCAGCGTCACGCTGCGGTCGGCGAGGGCGAGCAGCAGCGCGGTCACCGCGAGGGTGATGACGACGGCGGTGACGGCCAGGGCCTGTGGGAGGGGGTCCGCCGCCTCGCGCGGCGCCACCTCGCCCACCACGGGCGCCGGGCCCGCCGGGCCGCCGGCAACGAGCAGCACCAGGTTGGCCCCGTGCCCGATCAGCACGAAGCCCAGGACGACGCGCAGCAGGCTGCGCTGCAGCAGCAGGTAGGCGCCCCCGGCGAACAGCGCCCCGACGACCAGGGACAGCGTCACGTTGCCCGTGCTCACGCGACCCCCTCGGCGTCCTCGTCGGAGGGCTCGCCGGCGCCGAGCACCCGCAGCACGTCGGCGGTGAGCCCGACGACGACCAGGGCGGTCCCCGACTCGAAGACCAGCGAGGACGGCACCTCGACCGGGCCGAGCAGCCAGACCTCGCCGTGCCACACCGCGCCGGCCAGCAGCTCGTCGGTGAGCACCACCCCCGTCAGGGCGTACCCGGAGACGAGCAGCAGCCCGGTCCCGAGCACCAGGCCGGCCGGCAGCGGGCTGGCCGCCGCCAGCTCGCGCGGCCCGCCGGCCAGCCGGCGCAGCACCAGCCCGAGGCCGGCGACCAGGCCCGCGATGAAGCCGCCGCCGGGGTGGTGCAGGCCCACCACGAGCAGGTACACGGCGACCACCAGGATGCCGGGGTGCAGCACCCGGGCCAGGCCCTCCAACAGCAGGGACCGCTCGGCGGGGTCCTGGTGCTCCGCGGCCGGGAGCAGCCGCTCGCCGGGCGCCGCCGCCGGCCACCGGTGTGCGTCGGTCACGCCGTCTCCCTCTCCTGCTCGGGCTCCTGCCGGGCTGCCTCGGCCTCTCGCGGGGCACCCGGCGGCGGGGCGCCGGCGCGGGGCGTGCCGCGCAGCCGGCTGGTCACCAGCACGAGGCTGGCCACCCCGGACGCGGCGATGGTCAGCACGGTGACCTCCCCGAGGGTGTCCAGCGCCCGGAACTCGCTGATGATCACGTTGACCACGTTGGGGCCGCCCTCGGCCGGTGCCTGGGCGAAGTAGCCCTCGACCGAGCGGGACCGCACGTGCCGGGCCGAGGCGGTGAGCGTGGCCAGGGTGGCGAAGGCCCCCACGAGCAGGGCGGCGACGGCGCGCAGCGCCCACAGCGGCTGCGGCGGCCGGCGCACCTCCGCCGGCATCCGCCGGATCACCAGCACGAAGACCAGCAGGGTCAGCGTCTCGACGAGCAGCTGGGTGAGCGCGAGGTCCGGCGCCCCGTGGACGAGGAACAGCAGCGCGACCAGGTAGCCGACGGCGGACAGGACCAGGACGGCGGTCAGCCGGCGCCGGATGAGCACCACGCCGGCCGCGCCGGCCACGACGGCGGCGCCGACCACGGCCTGGGCCGGCACGTCCCACGGCCGGAACCGGTCCGGGACGCCGGACTGCACGAGCAGCACGCCGCCCGGGCCGAGGGAGACGACGAGCAGGACCGCGAGCAGGTAGCCCGGCAGCGAGCCGACCTGGGTCCGCCGGGTGAGCACCCCGGCCGCGGCGATCAGCCAGCCGGCCAGCCGGTCCTGACCGCGCTCGGCGTCCGGCAGCGCGGGCAGCGCGCGGCGCGCCGCGTCGACCCGGTCGCGGGCCAGGTGCACGGCCACCCCGCCCACCAGCGTGAGGACCGACAGCGCCAGCGCCGGCCCGAGGCCGTGCCAGAGGGCCAGGTGGTGGTCCGGACCGGTGTAGCCGTCGGCGTACCCGGCGGCCAGCGCGTCGACCGCGGACGGCAGGAGCCCGCCGACGACACCGGCGACGGCCAGCACCGCCGCCGGGACGACCAGCCCCGGCGACGGGCGGTGCGCCATCGGCTGCTCGACGCCCGGCCGGTCGGCGAAGGCCCCCCACAGGAAGCGTGCGGTGTACGCCACGGTCAGCACCGACCCCGCGACGATGCCGGCCAGCACCCAGCCGTGCCCGGCCCCCGGCTCCAGGAACGCCTCGAAGGCGGCCTCCTTGCCCAGGTAGCCCAGCGTCGGCGGCAGCCCGGCCATGGACAGGCAGGCCAGCCCGGCGACCGCGGCGAGGGCCGGCGCCCGCCGGCCGACCCCGCTGAGCGCACGGAGGTCCCTCGTGCCGGCCTCGTGGTCGATGACGCCGACCACGCAGAACAGCGTCGCCTTGAACGCCGCGTGCGCCAGCAGCATCCCGGCGCCGGCCAGGGCCGCGGTGCGGGTGCCCGCGCCCAGCAGCACGACGAGGAAGCCCAGCTGGGCGATGGTGCCGTAGGCCAGCAGCCGCTTGAGGTCGGTCTGGGCCAGCGCGCGCCAGCCCCCCAGCAGCATCGTGACCACGCCGACGACGAGCACGACCGGCCGCCACGGCAGCACCTCGGCCAGCGCCGGGGCGAGCCGGGCCACCAGGTAGACGCCGGCCTTCACCATCGCCGCGGCGTGCAGGTAGGCGCTGACCGGGGTCGGGGCCACCATGGCCGCCGGCAGCCAGGGGTGCAGCGGCGCCTGGGCGGACTTGGCGAACGCGCCGACCAGCACGAGGACGGCGGCGGCCGCGGCCTGCGTCCCGGTCGGTGGCGACGCCACGATCGCGGACAGGCGGTAGGTGCCGGCCGCGTCCCCGAGCAGCAGCAGGCCGGCCAGCAGCGCGAAGCCGGCACCGGTGGTGACCAGCAGCGCCCGGACCGCCGCCGTCCGGTGCTCCCGGTCGGGCCCCCCGTCGCCGATCAGCAGGAACGAGCAGACGGTGGTCAGCTCCCAGGCCACGTACAGGGCCAGCACGTCGTCGGCGAGGACGAGCGCGAGCATGGCGCCGGCGAAGAACACCAGCACGCCGGCCGTCCGCGCCATCCCGTCCCGGCGGTCGGCGAAGTAGCGGACGCCGTAGGACAGCACGAGCGTCCCGACCCCGGTCACGACGAGGCCGAGCAGCAGCGACAGGCCGTCCAGCCGCAGCGGCACCTCCAGGCCCAGGGCCGGCGCCCAGCTGAGCGACGCCTCCGCGGGGCGGCCGGCCAGGACGTCCGGCGCGACGGCGACCAGCCAGCCGAACGACGCGGCCGGGGCCAGTGCACCCACGGCGAGTGCCCGGGAGCCGAGGCGGGGGGCGAGGGCGGCGGCGCCCACGGCGAGCAGCAGGTGGGCGGTGAGGAGGGCGATCACAGGCGTCGGCGGCCCGGCGTCGCGCCGGACCGTCCGTTCCCGCGCCAGGCGGCCCCTCGGTCCCTCACACGGCCCCCCGGTGCCCGACCGCCCGCGACCTCACCCGTCCGGCCCGGCGCAGGACGGTCGGCTGCGGCGCCAGCTGGGTCACGTCACTCCCCGGACGGCGGTGCGCCGTCGTCCACCCGGGCCGTGGACCGGGACAGCCGGTGCGGGACCGCTCGGGGCTGGAACGGCGACCGGCTGACCCGAACCTACGGCGACCCCCGAGGCGACGCGACCGGTGAGGGTGGTCCGGAGATGACGATCCGGTGACGGACTGCAGGCGCGGGCCGCGGGGCGCGGGCAGCGACGGCCCCGCAGCGAGGGGTGAGCCCGACCGGACCGGGTAAGGGGTGGACGGCCGTGGAGCGGCCGCCCGGGGTCGCCGGACGACCCCCAGGACGACAGCCGGCCGTCCGCCCCGTCCGAGCGCCGACGCGCCGGTCGGCCGCCGGTCCGCGAGGACGACCTGGGTCACCGACGCCCGCGTCATCCGTACAGTCGTCCGGGTGTCTGGGCCGCCAGCCCAGGCCGACCGCCCGCCGACCACGCCCGTGCCCGCAGGACCGACCGGAGGTGCGTGCCCGTGCTCCTCGCTGCTGCCCTCATGGCGCTGCTCGGCCTGGGCGGTGCGGCCGTGGCCGTGCTGGTGCACCGGTCGACCGCGGTGGCCCCCACGGCGGTCCCCTCGCTGCCGTTCCAGTCCGGGTGGCGGCCGCGGGAGCACGCGCTGTCCCGCTTCCACGCGCGCTACTACCCGCTCACCCTGCTGTTCCTGGCCTTCGACGTGGAGATGCTCTACATGTACCCGTGGGCCACGGTGGTGGCCCGCGTCGGCGTCTCGGCGGTCGTCGAGATGTTCGCCTTCCTCGCCGTGCTGATGGGCGGCGTCGTGTGGGCCTGGCGCGAGGGGGCCCTGCGGTGGACCTGAACCGCCGGCTGGCCACCGCCGCGGCCGGCCGGGTCGCGGCGCTCGTGGTGACCGTGCCGGGCTGGGAGGTCACCCGCTACGCCGTCGAGCGCCTGCTCCGGGAGCGCGGCTGGCGGGCGGCCCTGTCCCCCGCCGACGCCGACGTGCTGGTCGTCTGCGGCCCGCCCGGCCGGCGGCTGTCCCGGGCCGTCGACCTGGTGTGGGACCAGCTGCCCGGGCCGCGGGCCCGCGTGACCGCAGTGGTCGCGTCCGCGGCCGGCGCGGCCCTGGACCAGGCGGTCACCGAGCTGCTGGACGGTGACCGGCAGCGCGGGGACGCCGCCGGCCGGCCGGCCGACCCGGTGATGGGCACGCTCCCGGACGAGGACCCGGACGCCGAGGAACCCGACGCCGAGGACCCCCACGGGGAGGACCCCCACGGGGAGGACCCGGACGGCAGCGACACGGACCACGGCGACCACGGCGACACGGACCACGGCGACCACGGCGACATGGACCACGGCGACATGGACATGGAGAGCGACATGGCGCCCGGGGGCATCCCGCTCGCCGAGGGCGGTACGGGTGACCGGGACGGCCTGGACCTCGACGTCCTGCACGTCCCGCTGGGCCCGGTGCTGCCCTGCTGGCCGGCCGGGCTGCTGCTGCACTGCACGCTGTCCGGCGACGTCGTGACCGACGTGCGACCGGAGGTGCTCGGGCCCGCCGACGGTGCGGCACCGGGCCGGTCGGCGTCCGGGACGCCGGTGGACCGGCTGGACCGTGCCGCTCAGCTGCTGACCCTGGCCGGCTGGGCAGCGGCGGCCACCGAGGCGGCCCGGCTGCGGGACGACCTGCTCGCCGACGGTGCCGGCCCGGACGTCGCGGCGCGGCTGGACCGGCTCGCCCGCCGGGTGGGCCGGTCGCGGCTGCTGCGCTGGTCGCTGCGCGGGACCGGGGCGGTCGACGCCGGCACCTGCACCGCGCTGGGGATCGACCCCCGGGCCGTCGGCGATGTACACGACCGGCTGGTCGGGCTGCTCGCCGGCGCCCGCGACGCCACCGACGCACCGTCCGTCCCGCTGGCCGCGCTCCCCTCCCTGCTGCGCGGCCTCGAGCTCGGCGCCCTGCGGCTGACCGTCGCCAGCCTCGACCTCGACCCGAGCCCGGCGGTCGTGCCGTGAGCCCGGTCGACGTCACCCAGGTCCCCGCGGTCTGGACGCCGGTCGCCGCGGTGCTGCTGCTGGCCCTCGCCGGCGCCGCGGCGGCCCTCGACGGCGCCGTCGCCGGCCGGGCCGAGGGTCGCTCGTGGCGCGCGGGGGCCGGCGTGCCCTGGGCGGAGACCGCACGGCTGCTGCGCCAGCGGCGGCGCACGACGGTGGCCGCCGACCGGCTGCTGTGGCAGGTCGCGGTCGCCGGCCTGCTGGTCACCGCGCTGCTGAAGACCGTGGTGGTGCCCCTGGGCAGCTGGACGCTGTCCGACCTCCCGGTGGGCATCGTGTGGTTCAACGCCATGGACGTGCTCGTCTGGGCGCTGGTCTGGCTGGCCGGCTGGGGCCCGAACAGCGCCCACTCCCTCGTCGGCGGCTACCGGTTCCTCGGCCAGGCGCTGTCCTACGAGCTGCCGCTGATGTTCGCGCTCACCGCGCCGGCGGTGGCGGCGGGGAGCCTGCGGGTGGGCGACGTCGTCGCCGCCCAGCAGGGGCTGTGGTTCGCCGTCTGGATGCCGGTGGCCTTCGTCGTCTACTGCGTCGCGGTCGCCGGCTTCGCCGCCTGGGGGCCGCTCGGCGCACCGGTCGGGACCGACGTCGCCGGCGGCGTCCTCACCGAGACCTCCGGCGTCGACCGGTGGCTGCTGCAGGCCGGCCGGTGGGCGCTGCTCACCGCCGGTGCGGCGTTCGGGGTCGCCCTGTTCCTGGGCGGCGGCTCCGGCCCGCTGCTGCCGGCCTGGCTGTGGTCCGTCGGGAAGACCGCCGCGCTGCTGGCCGCGTTCGTGGTGGCCCGCCGGCACCTGCCCACGCTGCGCCCGGACCGGATCGCGCCGGCCGCGTGGCTCGTCGTCCTGCCCCTGGTGCTGGTGCAGCTGCTCGTGGTGTCCGTCGTCGTGCTGGGGAGGGGCTGAGGTGCTCGTCGACGTGGTGTTCTGGGTGCTCGGCGGGATCGCCGTCGCTGCCGGGGTCGCCGTCTTCACGGTGGACTCGATGGCCCGGGCCACCTACGCCCTGGCCGTGTCCTTCATCGCCGTCGGCCTGGCCCTGCTGCTGGTCGACCTGCAGTTCCTCGGCGTCATCACCGTGCTGATGATGACCATGGAGATGGCCATCATGGGCATCTACATGATCATGTTCATGGGGATGAACCCCGCGCTCATGCCGATGAGCATGACCCACGGCAAGCGCATGGCCCTGACCGTCGCCGGCGGCACGTTCCTCCTGCTGGCCGCCGGCGCGCTGCTGGTGCCCTGGCCGGCCCGGCGGGGCGCCCCCGCGGCCGACCTCACCGTCGCCCTGGGCGAGGCGGTCATGGAGTCGAAGATGCTGGTGATGATGACCGTCAGCCCGGTCCTCTTCGCCACGATCGTCGCGGCGATCGTGCTGGCCGTCCCCCGCGGCCGCTACGACCGGTTCGGCGACGACCTGCGCGGCCGGCCCGCGCCGGCGGGGGCCATGGAGCGCACGGCGGCGGACCCGGCGGACGGGGCGCCGCGGTGACGCTGGAGACGGTGCTGCTGGTCGCCGCGGCCCTGTTCAGCGTGGGCCTGTACGGCGCGATCTCCCAGCAGGTGGTCGTCATGGTGATGATGGGCCTGGAGCTGATGCTCAACGCCGTCATCCTGGCCGCGGCCGGCTTCTGGTGGTTCCTCTCCCCCGCCCCCGACGGGCAGGTGCTCGTCCTGGTGGTGATCACCGCCATGACGGTGGAGATGGCCATGGGCTTCGCCGTCGCCACGCTGCTGCACCGCTCGCGGGACGCGGACACGACCGACACGGCCGCGGACCTGTCCCGGTGACCGGGGCGACCCTGCTGCTGTGGACGGTGGTGGGCCTGCCGGCCGCCGCCGGGACGGCGCTGTGCCTGGCCGGGCGGCGGGCGGACCGCGCCGCGTGGGTGGTCTCGGTCGGGACGGCGGCGCTGGTGCTGGCCGCCGCGGTCGCGGTCGCCGGGCTGCGGCCGGCGACGTCGGTCCGGTTCCTGCCCGCCGCGGGGTTCGGGCTGGGCGTCGACGCGCTGTCCGCGGTGGTGCTGCCCGCGGTGGCCGCGGTCACGCTGCTGGTGCTGCTGTTCGCCGCGGCCGACGTCGAGGAGCGACCGGCCCGGTTCGCCGGCCTGCTGCTGCTGTTCGCCGCCGCGGTCGCCGTCACCGTCACCGCCACGACGCTGCCGGCACTGCTGTTCGCCTGGGAGGTGATGGGCGCGACCTCGTTCGCGCTGATCGGCCACTCCTGGCGCGACCCCGGCCGGGTCGCTGCCGGCACCACCGCCTTCCTCACCACCCGCGCGGCCGACCTCGGCCTGTACCTGGCCGCCGGCGCGGCGCTGGCCGGCGGCGCCGGGCTGGCGCTGGCCGACCTGCCCGCCGCGGCCGCGCCGTGGCGGGACGTCGTCGCCGCCGGCGTGCTCGTCGCGGCGCTGGGCAAGGCCGCGCAGCTGCCCTTCTCGTTCTGGCTGTCCCGCGCGATGGAGGGCCCCAGCCCGGTCAGCGCCCTGCTGCACTCCGCGGCGATGGTGGCCATGGGCGGCTACCTGCTGCTGCGGACGCACCCGCTGCTGGCCGCCACCGGCTGGGCGGCGACCACCACCGCGTGGCTCGGCGCGCTCACCGCGCTGCTGATGGGCGCGGTCGCGGTCGCCCAGCGCGACCTCAAGCAGCTGCTGGCCGCCTCCACCTCCGCGCAGCTGGGCTTCGTCGTGCTGGCCGCCGGGGTGGCCAGCGTGTCGGGCGGGGTGGCCCACCTGGTCGCGCACGCCGCGACCAAGGCGCTGCTGTTCCTGGCCGCCGGGGCCTGGCTGACCGCGCTGGGCACCCGGCAGCTGCCGGCGCTGCGCGGGGCCGCCCGGCGGTACCCGGTGGTCGGGGCGTGCGCCACCGTGGGCGCGCTGTCGCTGGCCGGCGTCGCCCCGCTGTCGCTGTGGGCGACCAAGGACGACGTCCTGGCCGCGGCGCGGGAGCGGTCCCCGGCGCTGTACGCCGTCGGGCTGGCCGCCGCCGCGCTGTCGGCCGCCTACGCCGCGAAGGTGCTGTGGACCGTCTGGCGCGAGCCGCCGGCCGACGCGGCGCGGGGGTACGACACCGAGCAGCGCGGCACCCGGCGGGTGCACCGGCTGCAGCAGGGGCCGCTCCTCGTCCTCGCCGCCGGTGCCGCCGTCCTCGGCCTGCTGGTCTGGCCACCGGTGGGCGGCGCGCTGCGGGCCGCCCTCGGCGAGACCGGCGCCCCGCGGCCGGGCGCCGCCGAGCTGGTCGTCTCCGCCGTGCTGGCCGTCGCCGTGGTCCTGGCCGTCTTCCTGGCCGGGGTGCCGGGCGGAGCGCGCCGGCCGCTGCCCGAGCCGCGCTGGGCGGCCCGCTGGCTCGGCCTGGGTGAGGCGACGCAGGCGCTGGTGGTGCGGCCGGTGCTGCGCCTGGCCGGGGCGCTGGCCCGCTTCGACGACCGGGTGCTGGACCGGGCGGTCGACGCGGCGGGCGCCGGTGTCCTCGCGCTGGCCGGCGCCGGTGCCCGCGCGGACGACGCCGTCCTGGACCGGGCGGCCGGCGCGGCAGGCGCCGGTGTCCTCGCGCTGGCCGGCGCCGCAGCCCGCGCGGACGACGCCGTCCTGGACCGCGCCGTGGACGCGACCGCCCCCGGCACCCTGCGGGCGGCGCGGCTCACCGCGGAGGTCGGCGACACCGGCTTCGACGGCGCCGTGCAGGGCCTGGCCGCGGCCACCCGCGGCCTCGGCGGCCTGGCCCGCCGCACCCAGACCGGCCAGCTGCACCACTACTACGTCCAGGCCTCCGTGGTGTTCGCCGCCGCGCTGGGGCTCCTCCTGCTCGTCGCGAGGTGAGTGTGCTCAGCCTGATCGTGTTCCTCCCGCTGGCCGCCGCGGCCGTCCTGGCGGCGTCGACCGGCGTCCCCGACCGCGTCGCGCGGTGGGCGTGGCTGGCGGTGACGGTCGCCGAGCTGGGCCTGGTCGGCGCGGCGGTCGCCGCCTACGAGACCCCGCCGGCGGGCGGGCTGGCGTTCGAGGAGCGGGCGCGCTGGATCCCGTCGGTCGGCAGCAGCTACCACGTGGGGGTCGACGGGCTGTCGCTGCCGCTGCTCGCGCTGACCGCGGTCGTCTTCTGCGCCTGCGCCGTCTACGCCCTGCGCGAGCAGCGCCGCCCCCGGGTGCAGGCGGCGCTGTTCTGCTTCCTGCAGTCGGTGTGCCTGGGCGTGTTCGTCGCCCAGGACCTCATCCTGTTCTTCCTCTTCTTCGACCTGTCCATCGTGGGCATGTACGCCGTGATCGCCGGCTGGGGCCACGGGGACGCCGGCCGGTCGGCGCTGAAGTTCTTCCTCTACACCTTCCTCGGCAGTCTGGCGCTGCTGCTGGGCTTCATCGGCCTGTACCTCGCCGCCGAGCCGAACACCTTCGACATCCCGGAGCTGGTCGCCGCCGCGCCGCTGGCCGACGACCCGGTGGTCGGGGGGCTGGTGCTGGGCGCGATCCTGCTCGGGCTGGCCGTCAAGACGCCGACCGTGCCGTTCCACACCTGGCTGCCGCCGGCACACACCGACGCCCCGGCCATCGGCTCGGCCGTGCTCGCCGCGGTGCTGCTCAAGCTGGGCACCTACGGGTTCGTCCGGATCGCCATGCCGATGTTGCCCGGCGCCTGGCGGGCCTGGGCCTGGGTGGTCATCACCATCGGCGTCGTCTCGGTCCTCTACGGAGCCCTGGTCGCGCTCGCCCAGACCGACGTCAAGCGGATGATCGCCTACACCTCGGTCAACCACATGGGCTACGTCGTCCTCGGGGTGGGCGCAGCCGGGCTGGCCGGGGACGCCGCCGCGCGGGAGGTGGCCGTCACCGGGGCGGTGACCCAGATGGTCAGCCACGGCCTGATCACCGGGGCGCTGTTCCTGCTCGCCGGGGTGCTGCAGGACCGCCGCGGCAGCTACGAGATGGCCGAGTACGGCGGCCTGGCCGCGCCCGCCCCGCGCTTCGCCGCGCTGTTCGCGATCGGCGCGTTCGCCTCGCTGGGGCTGCCCGGGTTCAGCGGCTTCGTCGCCGAGTTCCAGGTCTTCGCCGGCGCGATCGGCACCGCGGCCGCCGTGGCGGTGGCGCTACCGGGCATCCTGATCACCGCCGCGTTGTTCCTGCGGGCGATCCAGCGGCTGCTGACCGGGCCGACCGGCGGACGGTCGGTCGACTTCCCCGACCTGCGCGTCCGCGAGGCGGCGCCGGTCGGCGGCCTGCTGGTGCTCGCCCTGCTCATCGGCGTCGTGCCGTGGCCGCTGCTGGACCTGATCACCCCGGGCTCGGCCGCCGTGGTCGACCTGGTCAGCCGGTGACGATGCGCCCGCTGGCGCTGCTGCCGGAGATCTGCCTGGTCGTCGGCGCGGTCGCCACCCTGCTGGCCGGCTCGTTCCTCCCGCGGCAGCGGCAGTGGGTCGCTCGGCTGGTCGCCGTCGCGGCCCTGCTGGGTGCCGGGGTCGCCACGGCCGCCGTCCTGGGCGACCCGCCGCAGCCGGCGATGATGGGCAACTACGCCGTCGACACCGGCACGAACGTGCTGCGGCTGGTCGTGGTGGCCGCCACCCTGCTGGTCGTCGGCCTGGGCGTGGACGAGCTGGCCGGCACCCCGCGGGAGAGCGAGACCCACGCGCTGCTGCTGCTGTCCGCGCTCGGTGCGGTGGTCCTGGGCGGGGCCAGCGACCTGCTGGTGCTGCTGGTCGCCTTCCTGCTCGGCAGCATCCCGATCTACGGGCTGGTCGGCGTGCTGCGCTCGCCGGGGGCGGCCGAGGCGGCGATGAAGACCTACCTGCTCGGCGCGCTGTTCGGCATCGTGCTGGTGCTCGGCGTCACGGTGCTGTCCGGCGTCGGCGGCACCACCGCCTACCCCGGCCTCGCCACCGGGCTGGCGGAGGCCCCGCCCGCGGCCGTGGCCTTCGGGGTGCTCGCCGTCGTCGGCGGGCTGATGTTCGAGGCCGGGGGCGTGCCGGGGCACTTCTGGGTGCCCGACGCGACCCAGGCCGCCGGCACGCCGGTCGCGGCCTTCCTCAGCACCGTGCCCAAGCTCGGTGCCCTGCTCGCCGTCTTCCGCCTGGTCCCCGTCGTCCCGGACACCGTGGACGCACCGCTGCTGGTGGCGGTCCTCGCCGCGGCGACCATGACGGTGGGCAACCTCGCCGCCCTCGCGCAGACCGACGTGCGCCGGCTGCTGGGGTGGTCGACGGTCAGCCAGGTCGGCTACCTGCTCCTCCCGGTCGCGGTGGCCGGCCGCAGCGCCGACGCGCTGCCCTCGCTGCTGGTCTACCTCGGCGGCTACGCGGTCACCAACCTCGCCGCCTTCGCCGTGGTCGCCGCCACGCCCGGACGGCGCACCGTCGAGGACTCCCGCGGCCTCGCGGCCTCCTCGCCGTGGCTGGCCGGGGCGCTGGTCGTGGCCCTGCTCAGCCTGGTGGGCACGCCGCCCACCGCCGTCTTCGCCGGCAAGCTGACCACCTTCACCGCGGCCTGGGACGGCGGCCTGGCCTGGCTGGTGGTGGTCGCGGCGGTCAACACCGTGGTCAGCCTCGTCTACTACCTGCGCTGGCTCGCGCCGGTGTTCCAGCGGCCGGAGCAGGGCGCGCAGCCGCAGCGCCCGCGCCCGTTCGCCGCCGTGGCGGCCGTGCTGGCCGCGGCCTGCGTGCTCGCGCTCGGGGTGGGTCTGGGCGCCGTGTCTCCCCTGGTCGAGGGGACCCTCGCCCGCTGACCGCCCGCGCGCTCAGGCCCCCGTCCGAGGCTCCCGCCCCAGGCCCTCCGCCGCCCGCACGCCCTCGAGCGCCGAGCGGTTCCCGGCCTTCTCCCGCGGGATGACGCTCAGCGAGCCGTCGGTCTCCAGCACCACCGCGGCGATCGACGACAGGTCACCGGAACCGGTGGCCCGCACGGCCTGCCGCACCTCGTCGACCGTCACCCGCTGCTCGCGCAGCGCCGTCGGCAGGACGGCGCCGTCCCGCAGCAGCAGGGTCGGCCGGGCGGTGGCCGCCGTCCGCGCGGCCGGCCACCGGACGGTGACCGAGGCGACCGCGAACTGCAGCGCCGCCAGCAGCGCCAGCGCCGTCGCGCCCTCGGCCCACGACACGTCGCTGCTGAGCAGGATGGTCGCCAGCGTGGACCCCAGCGCCACCGTGACGACGAGGTCGAAGGCGTTGAGCTTGGCCAGCGTGCGCTTGCCGGACAGCCGCAGCACGACGACCAGGGTCAGGTAGGCGGCGGCGCCCACGGCGAGGATGCGGCCCACGTCGGACCACGAGTCGAACCACACGGTCAGCTCCGTCCTGTCGTCACTCGGCGGTACAGCACCCGGCCGGGTGCCGCGCTCGTGCCGTGCACCACGGTGCTGGCGGCCACCACCAGGCTGCCCGCCGCCAGCACGACCGGGTCGACCCCGAGCCGCTCGGCCTCCAGCGCCAGGTAGAACAGCGCGGACACCCCGATCGGCCCGAACCAGCCCAGGTAGACCGCGTCGGGCCGGCCGAGCCCCAGGGGTCGGCGCAGCAGCCACAGCACCGGCAGCCGCCGGAGCAGCAGGACGCCGACGACGAGGGCGACCCCACGCCAGCCCAGCTCGCCCCAGGCGGCCCACGGCAGCACGAGGCCCAGGCCGACGAACAGCGGCAGGACCAGGAACCGGTTCACCGCCTCGTCGATGGGCAGGTCGTCGGTGCGGTCCGGTCCGGTCGCCGCGGCGTTGAAGGCCAGCCCGGCGACGAAGACCGCGAGGATCCCGTCGACGTGCAGCAACCCGGCCGCCCCCAGCACGGCCAGTGCCAGGACGGCGGTGAACAGCAGCCGCGGTGCCGGGTCGGTCGACCCGTGCTCCTCACCGGCGCGCAGCGCCCGCGCCCCCAGCCACCCGGCGGCCACGCCCAGCAGGACGGCGCCCGCGACCTGCCACAGCGACTCGGCCAGCGCGGCGGGGACGCCGCCGGCGCCCGCGATCGCCACGGCGAGCAGCACGAGCGGCAGGGCGAGGCCGTCGTTGGCGCCGGACTCCAGGGACAGCAGCTGCCGGTCCCGGTCGGGCAGGTCCTGCTCGGCCGGGGTCCCGGTGACCACGCTGGAGGCGAGCACCGGGTCGGTGGGGCACAGCGCGGCGCCCAGCAGCGCGGCGGCACCGAGGCCCACGCCGAGGGTCCAGGCGGCCAGCCCGGCGGTCACCAGGGCCATCGCCGGCATCACGACCGCCAGCAGGAGCAGCACCGGCCGCCACTGGGCCCGCGCCCGCCCGACCGGGTAGCGCAGCGCCACCGCCATCACCGAGACGGCCAGCAGCAGCCGGGTGACCGTGTGCAGCCAGGTGGTGTCCTCGGTCAGCGGCGGTGGGGCGAGCACCCCGAACAGCTCCGGCCCGAGCAGCACCCCCACGGCCAGGCCCAGCACCGGCTCGGACACCGGCAGGCGGCGCAGCCGCTCCGACAGCGCCGCCACGAGCAGGCCGAGGGCGCCGGCGACGACCAGCAGGACGTCGACCAGCACGTCAGTCCCCTCCCGGCCGGCCGGTCACAGCTGCGGGCGGACGCCGGCCT
The DNA here is from genome assembly GCF_032460525.1 of Geodermatophilus sp. DSM 44513. Lineage (NCBI taxonomy): Bacteria > Bacillati > Actinomycetota > Actinomycetes > Geodermatophilales > Geodermatophilaceae > Geodermatophilus > Geodermatophilus sp. DSM 44513. The sequence continues at coordinate 2,540,710 of NZ_CP135963.1, forward strand.
CGCGGGCGAGCTCCCGCGGGTCCAGCGGGCCCCGCCCGTCCACGGCCGCCCGCCCGGGCCCGCGCCGGCCGACCGGCAGCACGGTGCGTCCGGTGGTGCCCTCCAGTTCCAGGGCCAGGGCGGCGTAGACCGCGACCGCGGCCAGCGCCAGCCCGACCCACCCGGCGGCGGCCTGCCAGGCGGGCGAGCCGGTGAGCTCGGCGACCCCGGTGACCGCGAAGCGGGTGGCGGCGGTGCCCATGACCGCGGCCGGCGCCAGCTTGGCCGGTGCGGCCGCGACCGCGGGCACCAGCATGGCCACCCCGGAGACCAGCAGCAGCACGCCCAGGCCGGGGCTGGCCGTCCCCGGCGGGGAGGTGAGCGTGGTCAGCCCGGCGACCGTCCACGTCCCGGCCAGCACCCCCATGCCGGTGGCCGCCACCGGGTCGCGGGTCAGGAAGCCGACCACCGCCGCGGTGAGCTGCAGCGGCGCGGTGGCGGCCACCGCGACCAGCGCCGCGACGCGGCCCTGGTCGGCCGGGACCCAGTCCAGCTGCACCGCGCTGAACGTCGTGGTCGCCATCGCCAGCGCGAGGAAGCCCAGCGGCAGCGGGGTGGCCAGCGGCCGCAGGACGACGCGGGTGGCCGGGGCGCCCGGGTCGGCGCTCACCGCGGGGCGGCCAGCGCCTGCGGTGCGGACTCCTTGAGCCTGGCGTTGGCGAACCGGACCACCCGCAGCGCCTGCGGGTGGCAACGCGTGGCCAGCGCCAGCAGCTCGCGGTCCACCAGCCCCTGGGCGCTCTGCGCGAGCACCTCCCAGTCCAGCGACGCGCCCGAGGCCTCCAGGTAGAGCAGCCGCAGGTCGGCCAGCAGCACCAGCCCCGGCGCGTCGGCGTCCCCGATCGGCCCGCTGTCGCGGGCCCCACCGGGGCGGCCGCCGTCCCCGGCGTCGGGCAGGTCGGCGGCCAGGTCGAGGCCGTGGTCGCGCCCGGCGCGGGCCAGGCCGGCCACGTGCTCCCGCGACCAGGTGACCAGGTCGTGGCAGACGTGGTGGACCTCGTGGTCACCGCGGTGCCGCTCGGCCAGGTCGAGCAGCAGCCGGCCCACCCGGGTCGCCGAGTGGTGCACCTGTGCGACGGCCAGCGCGAGCCGATCGGTTCCCGGGCGGCTCACCGGGCACCCCCACCGAGGGTCTCCCCGGCCTCGGCGGCCGCGCCGCCCGCGGTCGGGGGCAGGTCCACCGTGACCGGCCGCGAGCCGGTGGTGGTCGGCGCCGACGACGGCTCGCCCCCGCCGCCGGCGACCAGCGTGAGGCGGGCGGCGGCGGTCTTGAAGACAGGCTGCTTGGAGCACGGGTCCCAGTCGGTGGGGGTCAGCTCGTTGGCCGCGCTGCCGTGGTCGGCGTCCGGGTCGTCCCACCAGCCGTAGTGGAAGGGCAGGAACAGCACCCCCGGCCGGATGCCGCTGACCCGCACCCGCGCGCGCACCCGCCCGCGCGGGCTGGCCACCTCCACCAGGTCGCCCTCGCCGTACCCGCCGGCCGCGGCGTCGGCCGGCGAGACCTCCACCCACACCTCGGGTGCGGCGGCCTGCAGCTGGGGGGCGCGGCCGGTCTTGGTGCGGGTGTGGAAGTGGTACAGCGTGCGGCCGGTGATGAGGGCGAACGGGAAGTCCGCGCGCGGCTGCTCGTGCGGCGGCAGGTACTCGGCGGCCCTGAGGACCGCCTTGCCGTCGGGGTTGAGCGCCCGGTACTCGGTCTCCGACAGCGGTGCGCCGGTGACCAGGTCGCGACCGTAGGCCTCGCAGTACTCCGGCTGCGCCCAGAACCGCCCGTCGGCGTAGAGCCGCTCGGTGCCGTCGGGGTGCTCGTCGGTGCACGGCCACTGGATGCCGCTGCCGCCGCGCAGCTTCGCGTAGCTCAGCCCGGTGTAGTCGCAGGGCCGGCCGCGGCTGCACTCCTTCCACGCCTCGAAGGCGCCCTCGGGGTCGCTCCACCCCACCAGCGGGGCGCCGTCCTGGTCGCGCAGGTCCAGCCGGCGGGCGTAGTCGAGCAGGATGTCGAGGTCCGACCGGGCCTCGCCGGGCGGGTCGACGGCCTTCTCCGACAGGTGCACCGTGCGGTCGACGTTGGTGAAGGTGCCGGTCTTCTCCCCCCACGTGGCCGCGGGCAGGACGACGTCGGCCAGCTGCGCGGTCTCGGTCAGGAAGATGTCCTGGACGACGAGGAACAGCCGCTCCTGGGTGAGGATCGACCGGACGCGCGCCAGCTCGGGCAGCGACACCGCCGGGTTGGTCGCGGTGACGTACAGGAAGCGGATCGAGCCCTCCTCCATGTACCGCAGCTGCTGCATGACGTGCGTCGGCGGGGTGAAGTGCGGCAGCCGCGCCGGGTCGATGTTCCAGATCCGCGCGAGGTCGCGGACGTGCGCCTCGTTGGTCCAGTTGCGGAAGCCCGGCAGGTCGCCGTCGGCGCCGCACTCCCGGGTGTTCTGCGCGGTCGGCTGGCCGTTCATCTGCAGCACGCCGCAGCCCGGCCGGCCGAGCATGCCGCGCACGATGTGCAGGTTGTTCACCGAGACGGCCGCGGCGGTGGCCTGGTGGGACTGGTAGAAGCCCTGCAGCACGGTGGACAGCAGCCGCTGCGCCGTCCCCAGCAGGCGGGCCGCCTCGCGGATCTGCGCGGCGGGCACGTCGCAGACCTCCGCGGCCCGCTCGGGGGTGTACTCCGCGACCATGGCGCGCAGTTCCTCGAAGCCGACCGCGTGCTCGCGCACGTAGTCCTCGTCGACCCAGCCGTTGGCGACCACCTCGTGCAGCAGCGCGTTGACCAGCATCACATTGGTGCCGGGCCGGGGCGCGAGGTGCACGGTGGCCTCCCGGGCCACGGGGGTCAGCCGCGGGTCGACGCAGAGGACGCGCGGCGGGTCGGTCCCGGCCAGCCGGTCGAGGACGCGGGTCCACAGCACGGTCTGGGTCTCGGCCACGTTGTGCCCGAACAGGGCGATGACGTCCGCGGAGTCGACGTCGGTGTAGGAGCCGGGCTGCCCGTCGCTGCCGAAGGACTCCTTGAGCGCGGCGGCCGCGGTGGCGGTGCACAGCCGGGTGTTGCCGTCGGTGTGCACGGTGCCGATGCCGCCGTGCGCGATCAGGCCGAGGGTGTAGTACTCCTCCAGGAAGAGCTGCCCGGTGGTGTAGAAGCCGATCGCGCTGGGGCCCTGCTCGTCCAGCAGCTCCCGCGTGCGCCCGACCACGGCGTCCATCGCGGTGTCCCAGTCGGTCTCCACCAGCTCGCCGCCGCGCCGGATCAGCGGTGTGGTGAGCCGGTCCGGGGAGTTGTTGGCCTGCCAGCCGAACAGGTCCTTGGGGCCGAGGCGGCCGTGGTTGACCCGGTCCACGGCGCGGCCGCGGACCCCCACGATCCGCTCGTCCTTGACCGCGATGTCCAGCCCGTCGCCGTTGCTGTGCAGGATCGTCGCCGACTGCACCCAGCGGTCGACGTCCTCCTCGGTCAGCCCGTCGGCGAGGTACTGGTCGACCCGGGTGGGCCAGGTCTCCCCTGGTCCGTACGGGGTGCGGGTCCCCCACGGCTCGGCGATGCGGTCGATGCGTGGCATGACCGGGCGTTACCCGCTGCCCGCGGCGTCCCGAACCCCGCGCACGTGACGGGACGATGACACCGGCGGGAGGGCAAGAACGGTCGGGCGCCGCACCGCCGTCCCCGGCCAGGATCGGTCCGTGGCCGACCGCACCCCCGAGACCGACCCCCTCCCCGGGCGGGACCGCCTGCGCGAGCTGCTGGACGCCGTCCTGGACGAGGACAACCGCACGCTGGGTGCCATGGCCGGCGACGCGTACGCCAGCCCCTGGCACTTCGCCCGGCAGGTGAGCCGGGGCGCCGGGGAACCACCGGTCGCGCTGCGCCGGAGGGTGCTGCTGGAGCGGGCGGCGTGGCAGCTGCGGGAGGGGGCGAGCGTCACCGAGGTGGCGTTCGGCTCGGGGTACGAGTCGGTCGAGGGCTTCGCCCGCGCCTTCGCCCGCGCCTACGGCCGCTCCCCCGGCTCGCCGGACGACGGCCCGCGGACCCGGGACGCGCACTGGCTGCCCGCACCCAACGGCGTGCACTTCCACCCGCCGACCTCGCTGTGGGTGGCCGAGCCGCCCGGACGGGGCGAGCCGGACCAGGTCACCGCGCTGCTGGTGCACCACGACGTCGAGGACACCCGCGCGCTGCTCGAGGCCGCCGCGGGCCTGCCGGACGGCGAGTACCGCCGGGTGCGGCTGCCGGGGCACAGCGTGCTGCCCTGGGACGGCCCGGAGGGGTCGGTGGCCGCGGTGCTCGACGCGCTGGTGTGGACCAAGGAGGTGTGGCTGGCCTCGATCGAGGGCGCCGGGCACCCGGCCCGCGGCGCCGACGACCCGGCCGCCCTGCTGGCCCGGCACGACGCCGTGGCGCCGCGCTGGCTGGCCGCCGTCCGCGACGTCGCCCGCCGCGGCGCGTGGGGCGACCGGCTGGTCGACGCGCTGTGCGAGCCGCCGGAGACCTTCGTGCTGGGCAGCGTGCTCGCCCACGTGCTCACGTTCTCCGCGCACCGGCGGCTGCTGGTGCGCGCCCTGCTCCGGGACGCCGGCGTGGCCGTCGACACCGGGGACCCCATCGAGTGGCTGACGAGGAGAGAGAAGTGACCCGCACCGTCTACTACACCGCCACCAGCCTGGACGGGTTCATCGCCGACGAGCACGACTCGCTGGACTGGCTGCTCTCGCGGGAGACCGACCACGACGGCCCGTTCGGCTACCGGGCCTTCGAGCAGCGGGTCGGCGCGCTCGCGATGGGCGCGACGACCTACGAGTGGGTGCGGGCGCACGACCCGGGCTCGTGGGCCTACACCGTGCCGGCGTGGGTGTTCACCCACCGGGAGCTGACCGCGCCGCCGGGCGCCGACGTCCGGTTCACCCGGGCGGCGGTCGCCGACGTGCACGCCGAGATGGTGGCCGCGGCCGGCGGGCGCGACGTGTGGGTCGTGGGTGGGGGCGACCTGGCCGGGCAGTTCGCCGACCGGGGCCTGCTCGACGAGGTGGTGGTGTCGATCGCGCCGGTGACCCTCGGCGGCGGGGCGCCGCTGCTGCCGCGGCGGCTGGAGCTCGCGCGGACGGACCACGCGGTCAACGGCGAGTTCGTCGCCGTCCGCTACGACGTCGTCCGCGGCTGACCCCCACCCGCCCACGCATGACCATGCACAGGCGTGCATACTTCCTCGCATGTCCAAGGTGCTCACGTCCCTGCCCGTCGGCGAGCGCGTCGGGATCGCCTTCTCCGGCGGGCTGGACACCTCGGTCGCGGTCGCCTGGATGCGGGACAAGGGCGCGGTGCCCTGCACCTACACCGCCGACATCGGCCAGTACGACGAGCCCGACATCGACTCGGTGCCCGGCCGGGCGAAGGCCTACGGGGCCGAGGTCGCCCGGTTGGTCGACGCCCGCGCGGCGCTGGTCGAGGAGGGCCTGGCCGCGCTGACCTGCGGAGCCTTCCACGTCCGCTCCGGTGGGCGCAGCTACTTCAACACCACCCCGCTGGGCCGGGCGGTCACCGGCACCCTGCTGGTGCGCGCCATGCTCGAGGACGACGTGCAGATCTGGGGCGACGGCTCCACCTTCAAGGGCAACGACATCGAGCGGTTCTACCGGTACGGGCTGCTGGCCAACCCCTCGCTGCGGGTCTACAAGCCGTGGCTGGACGCCGACTTCGTCACCGAGCTCGGCGGGCGCCGGGAGATGTCGGAGTGGCTGGTCGCCCACGGCCTGCCCTACCGGGACAGCACCGAGAAGGCCTACTCCACCGACGCCAACATCTGGGGGGCCACCCACGAGGCCAAGGCGCTGGAGCACCTGGACGCCGGCATCGAGCTGGTCACCCCGATCATGGGCGTGCGGTTCTGGGACCCGGCCGTGGAGATCGAGCCCGAAGACGTGACCGTCGGCTTCGAGCAGGGCCGGCCGGTGTCCATCGACGGGAAGACCTTCGACAGCGCCGTCGACCTGGTGCTGGCGGCCAACGCGGTCGGCGGCCGGCACGGCCTCGGGATGTCCGACCAGATCGAGAACCGGGTCATCGAGGCCAAGAGCCGGGGCGTCTACGAGGCGCCGGGCATGGCGCTGCTGCACGTCGCCTACGAGCGGCTGGTCAACGCCATCCACAACGAGGACACGCTGGCCACCTACCACAGCGAGGGCCGCCGGCTGGGCCGGCTGATGTACGAGGGCCGCTGGCTGGACCCGCAGGCGCTGATGCTGCGGGAGGCGCTGCAGCGCTGGGTCGGCACCGCGGTCACCGGCGAGGTCACCCTGCGGCTGCGGCGCGGGGAGGACTACTCGATCCTCGACACCTCCGGCCCGGCGTTCAGCTACCACCCGGACAAACTGTCGATGGAGCGCACCGAGGACTCCGCCTTCGGCCCCTCGGACCGGATCGGCCAGTTGACCATGCGCAACCTGGACATCGCCGACTCCCGCGCGAAGCTGGAGCAGTACGCGGCCCTCGGCATGGTCGGCAGCGGGCACCCGCGGCTGATCGGCGCCGCCCAGGCCGCCTCGACCGGGCTGATCGGCGCCATGGACTCCGGCGGCGCGCAGGTCATCGCCTCCCGCGGGGCGGTCTCCGGCGTCGAGGAGCTGCTCGACCGCGCCGCGATGGAGTCCGGCACGGACTGAGGACCCCGCTGCCCCCCACGCCTCGCACGCTCGGCGCGGGCCCCTGCAGCGGGGCCGTTCCAGTACGTCACCAGCCGATCTCGCCGGTGTTCAGAGGGCGCGGTAGATGGCGTCGGGGACGTCGGTGACGAACATGTGCCCCGGCGCGTGGGTGATCGCGAACGGCGGGCGCGAGGCCATCAGGGCCGCCTGCGGGGTGACCCCGCAGGCCCAGAACACCGGGACGTCGCCGTCGGCGGGCACCACCGGGTCGCCGAAGTCCGGCGCCCCCAGGTCGGGGATGCCGAGGGCCTCCGGCGCGCCGACGTGCACCGGCGCCCCGTGCACCTGCGGCATCCGGGCGGTCACCTGCACCGCGGTGGGCACCAGCGCACCGGGCACCGGGCGCATCGACACCACCAGCGGCCCGGACAGCCGGCCCGCGGGGCGGCAGGCGCGGTCGGTGCGGTACATCGACACGTTGCGGCCCTGCTCGATGTTGCGCACCGGCACGCCGGCGTCCAGCAGCGCGGTCTCGAAGCTGAAGCTGCAGCCGATCAGGAAGGCGACCAGGTCCGGCCGCCACAGGTCGACGACGTCGGTGGGCTCGTCGACGAGCTCGCCGTCCCGCCACACGCGGTAGCGCGGCAGGTCGGTGCGCAGGTCTGCCCCCGGCGCCAGCGCGGTGGCCGGCGACCCGGCGTCGGTGACGTCCAGCAGCGGCACCGGCTGCGGGTTGCGCTGGGCGAACAGCAGCATGTCGTAGGCCCAGTCCTGCGGCAGGACGACGAGGTTGGCCTGGGTGTAGCCCGGTGCCCAGCCCGAGGACGGGGCGGCCAGCCCGGCGCGGTGGTGGGCGCGGGCGGTCGCAGGGTCGGCGGCGGGGGTCAGGGTGGTGGTCACGGGGTCCTCCTCGGTCGGTCACCGGGCCGGTCGCCGGGCCGGTCGCGCAGGGCCGCCAGCAGCTCGGCCTCGGAGTCCTGCAGGTAGTCCTCGAGCTCCTTGGCCGCGCGCTCGGACTCCCCGTCGACGAGCAGCTCCAGGATCCCCCGGTTGCGGCTGACGTAGGGCTCGTGCAGCCGCTGCGGGGACCCCACCGCCGAGAACGCCAGCCGCACCTCGGCGAGCAGCCGGGCCGCCGTCTCGTCGATGCGCCGGCTGCCGGCGAGCGCGACCAGGTGCTGGTGGAAGCGCATGTTGGCCGTGCCGACGGCACCCCAGTCACCGCGCCGGGCGGCGTCCTCGGCGGCGGCGACGTCGTCGTGCAGCGGGCGCAGCCGCACCGGGTCCAGCCGGCCGAGCCGCCGGACGACGTCGCACTCGATCGTGCGGCGCAGCCGGTAGAGGTCGACTAACTCCTCCTCGTCGAGCTCGGGCACGAACACCCCGCGGTGCAGCCGGTGCACCAGCAGCCCCTCGTGGGTGAGCAGCCGGAAGGCCTCCCGCAGCGTGGTGCGCGAGACGTGCAGGACGTCGACGAGCTGCTCCTCCGACAGCCGGCGGCCCGGGGGCAGGTCGCCCTCGATGACCCGGCGGCGCAGCAGGTCGGCCACCCGCTCGGCGGTGCTGGAGCGGTCGAAGGCGCGCACCTCGTCGGCCACGGCGCGCAGCCACCCGGCGTCGGCGCCGGCGGCACCGTCCGCGCCGGAGGGAGCTGCCGGGTCCCCGTGGAGCATGCCCCCATCCTGCCCACCCGCAGGGCCCGTGTGAACAGTCCGCCGATCCCCTTGTCGGATCGTCCGACGACTCCCTAGGTTGTCCGGCCAGGGACCCCGGGCCGTCCGCACCGCCACGGCCGGTCCGCCGACCTCACCTCCCGGGAGCACCCGCCATGGCCACCGACCCCAGCAGCGCCGGCACCGCCCCCGCCGCCCCACCGCCCGGGGCGGCCTCCGGCCGGATGGCGGCGAGCACCCGCTCCACCCTGCTCGGCGCGATGTTCCTCATGGCCACCTCGGCCATCGGCCCGGGCTTCATCACCCAGACGACGACGTTCACCGTGCAGCTGGGCGCCGCCTTCGCCTTCGCCATCGCCGTCTCGATCGTCATCGACATCGCGCTGCAGCTGAACGTGTGGCGGGTGATCGGCGTGAGCGGCCGGCGCGCCCAGGAGCTGGGCAACCTGGTCGCCCCCGGCCTGGGCTGGGTGATGGCCGCGTTCCTGCTCGTCGGCGGGCTGGTGTTCAACATCGGCAACGTGGCCGGCGCGGGCCTGGGCACCGACGCGATGCTGGGGCTGGACCCGAGGATCGGCGGCGCCGTCTCCGCGGTCGTCGCCATCGGCATCTTCCTCAGCCGCAGGGCCGGGGTCGCCGTCGACCGGATCGTGGTCGTCCTCGGCCTGCTGATGATCGTCCTGACCACCTACATCGCGGTCACCTCGGGGCCGCCGGTGGGGCAGGCGCTGCGCAACGTCGTCCTCCCCGAGGACGTCTCCTTCCTGGCGATCACCACGCTGGTCGGCGGGACGATCGGCGGCTACATCGTCTACGCCGGTGCCCACCGACTGCTGGACTCCGGCATCACCGGCACCGAGCACGTCCGCGACATCACCCGGGGCTCGGTCACCGGCATCGTCATCACCGGCGTCATGCGGGTCGTGCTGTTCCTCGCCATCCTCGGCGTGGTGGCCGGCGGCGCGGACCTGGGCACGGAGAACCAGGCGGCCACCGCGTTCCAGTCCGCCGCCGGCGAGGTCGGGCTGCGGGTCTTCGGCGTGGTGCTGTGGGCCGCCGCCATCACCAGCGTCATCGGCGCCTCCTACACCTCGGTCTCCTTCATCACCTCCCGGACGGCCACCAGCGACCGCACCCGCACGCTGCTGGTCGTCGGCTTCATCGCGGTCACCACGCTGGCCTTCCTGCTCATCGGGGCCGCCCCGACCACGCTGCTGGTCTTCGCCGGGGCGTTCAACGGGCTGCTGCTGCCGATCGGCATCGCCGTCCTGCTGTGGGTGGCCACCCGGCGCACCGACCTGCTGAACGGCTACCGGTACCCCCGCTGGCTGCTCGCCGTCGGCTGGGCGGCCTGGCTGCTGACCCTCTACCTGGCCGCGCGCTCGGTGCAGCCGGTCATCGCCCTCTTCGGGTGAGGCAGGCTGGCGCCATGACCGGTGTGGACCTCAACTCCGACCTCGGCGAGGGCTTCGGGCAGTGGCAGCTCGGGGACGACGACGCGCTGCTGGGCATCGTCACCAGCGCCAACGTGGCCTGCGGCTTCCACGCCAGCGACCCGTCGATCATGCGGCGGGTGTGCGCGCGGGCCGTCGAGGCCGGCGTGGCCATCGGCGCCCAGGTGGGCTACCGCGACCTGGCCGGCTTCGGCCGCCGCTTCATCGACGTGGAACCGGCCGAGCTGACCGCCGACGTGCTCTACCAGCTCGGCGCGCTGGAGGCGTTCGCGCGGGTGGCCGGCTCGCGGGTGCGCTACGTCAAGCCGCACGGCGCGCTCTACAACGCCATCGTCACCCACGAGGAGCAGGCGGCCGCGGTCGTGGCGGCCGTCGTCGCCTACGACCGGGACCTCCCGGTCCTGGGCCTGCCCGGGTCGGCGTGGCTGCGGCTGGCCGAGGAGGCGGGCCTGACCACGGTGGCCGAGGCCTTCGCCGACCGCGAGTACACCCCGCAGGGCACCCTGGTCTCCCGGCGGCTGCCCGGCGCGGTGCTGCACGACGCCGAGGAGATCGCCCGGCGCTGCGTGGCCATGGCCACCGGCGAGCCGGTCACCGACGTCGAGGGCGGGCTGCTGCGGCTGACGCCGGGGTCGATCTGCGTGCACGGCGACACCCCGGGCGCGGTGGCCATCGCCGCCCGGGTGCGCGAGGCGCTCACCGCCGCCGGGGTCGACCTCGCCCCGTTCGCCGCGCCGTCCGCCCCCTGATGCGCGTCCTGCCCAGCGGCTCCACCGCACTGCTGGTCGAGCTCGACGGCCTCGACGACGTCCTCGGCCTGTACGCCGCGCTCGCCGCCGAGCCGATCGAGGGCGTCGTGGACGTCGTCCCGGCGGCGCGCACCGTGCTGCTGGTCACCGACCCCGCGGTGACCGGCCTCGACGCCGTCGAGCAGGCGGTGCGGCGGACGACGCCCCGCCCCGCGCGGCAGGGCGGCGGGGAGACCGTCGACCTGCCCGTCGTCTACGACGGGGAGGACCTCGCCGACGTGGCAGCACTCCTCGGCGTGGACACCGCCGAGGTGGTGCGCCGGCACACCGGCACGGAGTGGACGGTGGCGTTCTGCGGGTTCGCCCCCGGCTTCGGCTACCTGGTCCCGGACGGCGAGCCGTGGGACGTGCCGCGTCGGCCCTCCCCGCGCACGCGGGTGCCGCCCGGGTCGGTGGCGCTGGCCGGGGGGTTCGGCGGCGTGTACCCGCGGGAGTCCCCCGGCGGGTGGCAGCTGATCGGGCGCACCGACGTGCCCGTGTTCGACGTCGACCGCGACCCCGCCGCGCTGCTGCGCCCGGGGGTGCGGGTGCGGTTCACCGAGGCCGGCTGATGCGCACCCTCACCGTGCTCGCCCCCGGACCGCTGACCACCGTGCAGGACCGCGGCCGGCCCGGGCAGGGCGCGCTGGGCATCGGCCGCTCCGGGGCCTGCGACCGGGCCGCGGCCGCGCTGGCCAACCGGCTGGTGGGCAACGCCCCGGACGCCGCCGTGCTGGAGGCCACCCTCGGCGGACTGGTGCTGCGCGCCGACGCGGACCTGGTGGTGACCACGACCGGGGCCCGCTGCTCCGCGGTGCACAACGCCCCGCTGACCCTGCGCGCCGGGCGCGAGCTGCGCCTGGGCCGGCCCGACGCCGGGCTGCGCACCTACGTCGCCGTCCGCGGCGGGGTCGCCGTCGAGCCGGTGCTGGGCAGCCGCTCCACCGACCTGCTGTCCGGGCTGGGCCCGCCGGTGCTCCTCGCCGGCGCCGTGCTGCCGGTGGGGTCCGCGGCCGGGCCGGTGCCCGGGGTGGACGTCGCGCCGGTGCCCGACCCGCCGGGCGGTGAGGTGACCGTGCGGGTGCTGCCCGGCCCGCGCGCCGACTGGTTCGCCGACCCCGCCGCGCTGACCGGCACCGCGTGGGAGGTGACCGGCGAGAGCAACCGGATCGGGCTGCGGCTGGCCGGCGTCCCGCTGGAGCGCTCGCGCACCGGGGAGCTGCCCAGCGAGGGCATGGTGCGCGGCGCCCTGCAGGTGCCGCCGTCCGGGCAGCCGGTGCTGTTCCTCGCCGACCCCCCGGTGACCGGCGGCTACCCGGTGATCGGCTACGTGGCCGACGACGACGTCGACTGCTGCGGCCAGCTGCGCCCGGGCCAGACGCTGCGGTTCCGCGCCGCCGCCCGGTGACCGCGCCCCGCGCCGGCCGGTCCCGGCCGCGGTGGGCAGCGCTGGTCCCGGCCGCCGTCCTCGTCCTGGTCGCGCTGTGCCTGCGCGGCCCGTTCACCGGCGCGGGACCGGTGCTGACCGAGCTGTCCGCGGAGCTGTCGGTACCGCGCGCGGCGCTGGCCGCGCTCACCTCGGTGCCGCTGGTCCTCTTCGGCCTCGTCTCCCCCGCCGCCCCGGCGCTGGCCGCGCGGCTGGGCGTGCACCGCGCCGTCCTCGCCGGGGTGCTCGCCCTCGCCGTCGGGATCACCCTGCGCCCGGCCGGTGTGGCAGGCCTCTACTCCGGGACGGCGCTGCTGACCGCCGGCATCGCGGTGGCCAACGTGCTGGTGCCGGCCGCGGCCCGCGCCGAGTACGGGGACCGCAGCGCCGCGGCGGTCGGGGCCGCGGTGGCGTCGATGGGGGCGTCGGCCAGCCTGGGGGCGGGGCTGGCCCAGCCGCTGGCGACCGCGACCGGCAGCGCGCGCACCGGGCTGACGCTGTGGCTCGCCCCCGTGCTGGTGGCCGTCGCCGCGATGGCGCTGCTCGCCCGACGCCGCCCGGTCGCACCCGGCGCCGCGGTCGCCCGGCCGCCGGTGGCCGCCGTCCTGCGCGACCGGGTCGCGCTGGCGGTGACGCTGTTCTTCGGCCTGCAGGCGCTGTCCTTCTACACGATGCTCAGCTGGCTGGCCGACGTCCTGGAGACCGAGGCCGGGGTGGCCCCGGTGACCGCGGGCGGGCTGGTCGCCGCGGCCGCCGCGCTCGGCGTCCCGTGCGCACTGCTCGTCCCTCCCCTGGCCGCGCGGCGGGCCGGCCAGGCCGGGTGGATCGTCGGCGTGGGCGTGCCGTCGACCGTCGCCATCGCCGGCCTGCTGCTCGCCCCGGCCGCCGCGCCCGCGGTGTGGGCGCTGCTGTGGGGGCTGGGCACCGGGGCGGCGTTCCCGCTGGCCATGACGCTGGTGCTGGTGCGCACCCGCGACGTGGCGCAGACCGGCCGGCTGTCCGCGGCCGCGCAGAGCGCCGGGTACCTGCTGGCCGCGACCGGGCCGCTGGCCGTCGGGCTGCTGTACGACACCGTCGGTGGCTGGCGGCCCGGGCTGGTGCTGCTGCTGGTGCTGCAGGCCGCCCAGTTCGCCGCCGGCCTGGCCGCCGCCCGGCCGCGCCAGGTCACCGAGGCCCGCCGCCCGGAGCGGGTGCGCTGAGGCCCCGGTCGCGGGTCAGGAACGGGGCCCGGGCGCACACGCTCGGTCGGGTCAGAACGGGTAGGCGGGCAGGTCGCCGCGCAGGGTCACCCACTGGGTCTCGGTGAACGCCTCGATGTTGGCCTGTGGGCCGCCGTGCCGGGAGCCGGTGCCCGAGGCGCCCACCCCGCCGAAGGGGGCCACGGCCTCGTCGTTGACCGTCTGGTCGTTGACGTGCACCAGGCCCGACGGGATGCGCTCGGCCAGCTGCAGACCGGCGTACACGTCGCGGGTGAGGATGCCCAGGGCCAGCCCGTACTCGGTGCCGCGGGCCAGCTCCACCACCTGGTCCAGGCTGCCGAACGGCGTCACCGGGGCGACCGGGCCGAAGACCTCCTCGCGGTACGCCGGCGCCTCGACCGGCACGTCGCCGAGCACGGTGGGCCGGTAGAACAGCTCCTCGTAGGTGCCGCCGGTGCGCAGCGTCGCCCCGCCGTCCACGCTCGCGGTGACCAGCCGGTGCACCCGGTCGCGCTGGCCGGCGTCGATCAGCGGGCCCAGGGCCACCTGCTCGCGGAACGGGTCGCCCACCGGCAGGTGCGCGACCTTCTCGGTGAGGACGGCGGTGTACTCCTCGGCGATCGACTCGTGCACCAGGTGCCGCGACGTGGCCATGCAGATCTGGCCCTGGTGGGCGAACGTCCCCCACGCGCCCACCGACGCCGCTGCGGTCACGTCGACGTCGGGCAGCACGATCAGCGCGGAGTTGCCGCCGAGCTCCAGGTGCGCCCGCTTGAGGTGCTGGCCGGCCAGCGCCCCGACCGCGCGGCCCGCCGTGGTCGACCCGGTGAAGGCGATCACCCGCACGGGCGGGGCGGTCACCAGCGCCTCCCCGACGTCCGCCCCGCCGGGCAGCACCTGCAGGACGCCGGCCGGCAGCCCGGCCTCCTCGAAGACCCGGGCGAAGAGCACCCCGCCGGACACCGCGGTGCGCGGGTCGGGCTTGAGGACGACGGCGTTGCCCAGCGCCAGCGCCGGTGCCACCGCGCGGATGGCGAGGATGGTCGGCACGTTGAACGGCGCGATGACCCCGACGACGCCGGCCGGCACCCGGCGGGCGAAGGACAGCCGGGGCGCCCCGGTGCGCAGCAGCTCCCCGTAGGGGTGGCTGGGCAGCGCCGACGCCTCGTAGCACTCGGCCGCGGTGGTGTGCACCTGGAAGTCGCCGAACGGCTGGATCGCGCCGGTCTCCCGGGCCAGCCAGCCCCGGATCTCCTCGGCGTTGGCCTCCAGCACCGCGCCGGCCCGGCGCAGCACCCGGGCGCGGTCCTCGAACGGCAGCGCCGCCCAGGCCCGCTGCGCCCCGACGGCCCGGTCCGCGGCGGCGGCGACGTCCTCGGGCGTGGCCCGGCCGACCGCGCCGACGACGTCCCCGGTCGCCGGCTCGACGACGTCGTAGGTGCCGCCCGAGCCCTCCGTCCAGGCGCCGGTCCACACCCGGCCGTGCCACGCGCCGTCGTCCAGCAGTGCCATGCCACTCCCCTGGTCCGTGTCGGGCGCCCGGGTTCGCCCCGGGCGGGGTCCTTCGGCAGGCTAGGCGCATGGGCGTCAGGGACAGCGCGGAGTGGCAGGCACTCGTCGAGCACCACCGGCAGGTGGGCGACCGCCACCTCCGGGACCTGTTCGCCGAGGACCCCCGGCGCGGCACCGACCTCGTGGTCACCGCCGGCGACCTGTACCTGGACTACTCCAAGAACCGGCTCACCCGCGAGACGGTCCGGCTGCTCGCGGCGCTGGCCGAGCGGGCCGGGCTGCGCGAGCGCACCGAGGCGGTGTTCCGCGGCGAGCACGTCAACACCACCGAGGACCGCGCCGTCCTGCACGTCGCGCTCCGCGACCCCCGCAGGAGCGGCCTGGACGTCGACGGCCAGGACGTGCGGCGCGACGTGCACGAGGTGCTCGACCGGATGGCGGACGTCGCCGACCGGGTGCGCGGCGGGGCGTGGACCGGGCACACCGGCCAGCGGATCCGCACGGTGGTCAACATCGGCATCGGCGGCTCGGACCTCGGCCCGGCCATGGCCCACCAGGCGCTGCGCGACTCCTCCGACCGGTCGCTGACCTTCCGGTTCGTCTCCAACGTGGACCCGACCGACCTGGC
Organism: Geodermatophilus sp. DSM 44513; assembly: GCF_032460525.1. Lineage (NCBI taxonomy): Bacteria > Bacillati > Actinomycetota > Actinomycetes > Geodermatophilales > Geodermatophilaceae > Geodermatophilus > Geodermatophilus sp. DSM 44513. The sequence goes on from NZ_CP135963.1 coordinate 2,556,059, forward strand.
CGAGGCCACCCGCGACCTGGACCCGGCCAGCACGCTGTTCGTCGTCGTGTCCAAGACCTTCACCACCCAGGAGACGCTGACCAACGCCCGGGAGGCCCGCCGCTGGCTGGTCGAGGGCCTGGGCGGTGACCCCGACGCCGTCGCGAGGCACTTCGTCGCCGTCTCCACCAACGCCGGCAAGGTGGCGGAGTTCGGCATCGACACCGCCAACATGTTCGGCTTCTGGGACTGGGTGGGCGGCCGGTACTCCTTCACCTCCGCCGTCGGGCTCTCCCTGATGGTGGCGATCGGCCCGGAGCGGTACCGGGAGATGCTCGACGGGTTCCACACCATGGACGAGCACTTCCGCACCGCCCCGTACGAGGAGAACCTGCCGGCGCTGCTGGGGCTGATCTCGGTCTGGTACGTCGACCTCTTCGGCGCGCAGAGCCAGGCGGTGCTGCCCTACTCCCAGTACCTCGCCCGCTTCCCCGCCTACCTGCAGCAGCTGTGCATGGAGTCCAACGGCAAGTCGGTGCGGGTCGACGGCGCCCCGGTCGACGTCGCGACCGGCGAGGTCGTGTGGGGCGAGCCGGGCACCAACGGCCAGCACGCGTTCTACCAGCTGCTGCACCAGGGCACGGTGCTCGTGCCGGCGGACTTCGTCGGCTTCGCCCAGCCCAACGACCTCGCCCGCGACCGCGGCCTGGACGGCATGCACGACCTGCTCCTGGCCAACTTCCTGGCCCAGCCGCGGGCCCTGGCCTTCGGCCGCACCGCGGAAGAGGTGGCCGCCGAGGGGACGGCGGAGGCGGTGGTGCCGCACCGGGTGATGCCGGGCAACCGCCCGTCGAACGTCCTCGTGGCGCCGAAGCTGACGCCGTCGGTCCTCGGCCAGCTGGTCGCCGCCTACGAGCACCGGGTCTTCACCCAGGGCGTGGTGTGGGGCATCAACTCCTTCGACCAGTGGGGCGTGGAGCTGGGCAAGGTCATGGCCAACCAGCTCGCGCCGAAGCTGCAGAGCGAGGCCGCGCCGGAGTACGACGCCGACTCCTCGACCGACGCGCTGGTGCGGCTGCTGCGGGAGGGCAGCGGCCGCCCGGCCTGAAGAAGGACCCTCCTGCCCCCCACCACTCGCGAGCTCGCGGCGGGTCCCTGCAGGAGGGCCGACCGTCCGTCACCTCCCGCCGCGCAGCTCCTCGAGGATCGGACCGGCGACCTTGAACGCGTGGTTGGCCGCCGGGACGCCGGCGTAGACCGCGGCGTGCTGGAGCACCTCGGCGATCTCCGCGTCGGTCAGCCCGTTGTTCCGCGCCGCCCGCACGTGCAGCGCGAACTCGTCCCAGTGCCGCAGCGCGACGGTGATCGACAACGTCATCAGGCTGCGGTCCCGGCGGGACAGCCCCGGCCGCTGCCACACGTCCCCCCAGGCCACCCGGGTGATGAAGTCCTGGAAGTCGGCGGTGAACGGTGTGGTGCCGGCGACCGCGCGGTCCACCCAGGCGTCACCGAGCACCTCGCGGCGGGTGGCCGTGCCGGCCTCCCGGCGCTCCCGGTCGTCCATCAGGCGTGCTCGCCGGCGGCGTCCAGGTGGCCGAGCAGCGCCCCGGTGACCTCCAGCGGCTGCTCCAGGTTCGGCAGGTGCGCACCCGGGCTCACCGACACCAGTGCGGCGCCGGCGATGCCGTCGACGATGGCCTGCTGGTGGGGCGGGGGCAGCGCAGGGTCCTCCGCGCCGGACACCACGAGCGTCGGCGCGGTGATCCGGCCGAGGTCGGCCCGCAGGTCGACGGCGGCCACCACCTCGGCGCACAGCGCGTAGCCCTCGTCGTCCGCCGCCGCGACCATGCCCTCCAGCCGGGCGACCAGCTCGGGGTGCCCGGCGGCGTACTGCGGCGTCAGCCACCGGGCGACCACGGCCGGTGCGATGCTCGCGGTGCCGTCGGCGCGCACGGCGGCGGCCCGGTCCAGGAAGCCCTGCGGGTCCGGCTTCGCCGAGGTGGCCATGGCGACCAGCCGGTCCACCCGGTCCGGTTCCCGGGCGGCCAGCCGCAGCGCGGTCATCCCGCCCAGCGACAGCCCCACCACGTGCGCGCGCCGCGCGCCGAGCCGGTCGAGCAGCGCGACCAGGTCGTCCACCAGGTCGTCGAGGCCGTACGGCCCGGCCGGGGACGGCGACGCCCCGTGGCCGCGGGTGTCGTAGGTGACCACCCGGTAGCGCTCGGCCAGCGCGGGCACCTGGGGGTCCCACATCCCGCGCGTCGCGCCCAGGGAGTTGGACAGGACGACGACCGGCGCGTCGGCCGGCCCGTCCTCGGTGTACGACACCTCGACGGCTGTCACTGACGTCCCTCCACGAGTGCGGCGTGCTCGGCCAGGGCGGCGTCCACCTGGGCGCCGGCCTCCCCGACGTCGGGTCTACCGGCGGCGAGCACCGCGCGCACGTCGACGTCGGTGCGCGCGGCGACCAGCTCGGCCAGCGGGCGCCCCGCGTCGCGGGCCTCGCGGACGGCGGCGGCCGCCGCGTCGTGCGCTGCTCCCTTCCCGAGGGACGGCGTCAGCGCCTCGGCCAGCGCGCCGGCAAGCGGGCCCTCGGCGGCGGCCGCGGCGGTGGCGGCCATCCGGGCGGTGTCCGGTCGCAGCCCGCGCAGGCTCTCGGCCAGCCAGGACGCCGCCGACCCCACGGTGCCGAGCAGCCCGGTCAGCGTCGGCCACTCGCTCTGCCACGCCCCGGCGCCCCGCTCGTGCTCCTGCTCCATCGCCGCCAGCAGGGTGGCCACCAGCCCCGGCGCGCGGCGGGCGCAGGCCCGGGCGGAGATCGCGGCCACCGGGTTGCGCTTGTGCGGCATCGCCGAGGACCCGCCGCGGCCCTCCGCCACCTCCGCGACCTCGGCCACCTCGGTCTGGGCGAGCAGGACGACGTCGACGGCCACGGTGGCGACCACCCCGGCGGCGGCACCCAGCGCACCGGCCAGGTCGGCGACCGGCAGCCGGACGGTGGACCACCCGACGGCGGTGGTGGCCAGCCCCAGCTCGTCGGCCAGCGCCGCCCGCAGCGCCACCCCCGAGCCGCCGGACGCCGCCAGGGTGCCCACCGCGCCGCCGTACTGCACCGGCAGCGTGGCGACCGCCTCGGCCAGCCGCAGCCTCGCGCCGTCCAGCCCGGCCAGCCAGCCGGCGGCCTTGAGCCCGAACGTCGTGGGCAGCGCCTGCTGCATCAGCGTGCGTCCGGCGACCACGTCGTCCCGGTGGGTGCGGGCGAGGGCCGCGGCGAGCTCGGCGGCCGCGGCCAGGTCGGCATCGAGCGCCGCCACGGCGTCCCGCGCCAGCAGCACCAGGGCGGTGTCCAGCACGTCCTGGCTGGTCGCCCCGACGTGCACGGCGGCCGCGCCGCGCGCCCCCACCGCGTCCAGCAGCACCCGCACCAGCGCGGGCACCGGGTTGCCGGCGTCCGCGGCCCGCGCGGCCACGGCGGCCAGGTCCAGCCGCTCCGGGTGCGCGCAGGCGGCGGTGACCGCGTCGGCGGCGTCGGCCGGCACCAGCCCCAACCGGGCCGCGGCGCGGGCCAGCGCGGCCTCCACGGCCAGCAGCGCCCGCGCCCAGGCGTCGTCGGAGACGGCGGCCGCGGCCCCGCCGCGGGCGAAGGTCCCGTCGAACAGGCTCATACCGCGAAGAACACCGTCTCCCGGTCGCCCTGCAGGTGCACGTCGAAGCGGTAGCCGTCCCCGGTCGGCTCGGCGAGCAGGGTGCGCCGCTGTTCGTCGGTCAGCCCCCGCAGGACGGCGTCCTCGGCGTTGGCCGCGGCCTCGTCGGCGAAGTAGATACGGGTGACCACGCGGTCGAGCAGGCCGCGGGCGAAGACCGACACGTCGACGTGCGGCGCCTGCAGGCCGCCCTCCCCATCGGGCACCCGCCCGGGCTTGAGGGTGAAGACCGCGAACTCTCCCGGCGGGTGCACCGTCTGCACCCGTGCGTACCCGCGGAAGCCGGGGTGCGACGACGGGCCACGCGGGTCCTCCGGGGAGGGGAAGCGGCCGTCCGGGTCGGCCTGCCAGGTCTCCACCATCGCGTCGGGGACGAGGTCGCCGGCGCCGTCGAGCACCCGGCCGCGGACCCAGGTGCCGCCCGGGGTGCCCTCGGCGGCGGCCCAGGCGCCGTCCGGCCAGGTCAGGCCGATCGCCAGGTAGGGGCCCACCGTGGCGCTCGGGGTCGGCCCCAGCCGGAACGGCTCGGTGAGGAAGCCGGAGCCGCGCCGGCCCGACCGCGGCCGGTACGGCCCCGTGGCGTCGGGGACCTCCAGCGGGTCCACGATCGGTCGACTCATGCCACGTCCTCCCGCGCGACTCCGCGCCTCGGTCCGCTCCTCGGTCGCTGGCGCTCCCTGCGATGCTCCCTCGGCTGTCGTCACGCCACGTCCCCGTCGTCGTCGGCCTCGAACGGCGTCTGGTCGGTGCCGCGCAGCACGACGTCCCACTCGAAGGCCAGCGCCCAGTCCGCCTGCGTGCGCTCCAGGGAGAACCGGCTGACCGCCCGGTGCCGCGCGGCCGCGGGGATGGCGGCGAAGATCGGGTCCTGGCCGAACAGCGGGTCGTCCGGGAAGTACATCTGGGTGACCAGCCGCTGGGTGAAGGCCCGGCCGAACAGGCTGAAGTGGATGTGCGCCGGCCGCCAGGCGTTGTGGTGGTTGCCCCACGGGTAGGCGCCCGGCTTGATCGTCAGGAACTCGTAGCGGCCCAGGCTGTCGGTGACCACCCGGCCCAGCCCGTCGAAGTGCGGGTCCAGGGGCGCGGGGAAGCTGTCGCCGACGTGCCGGTAGCGGCCGGCCGCGTTGGCCTGCCACACCTCGACCAGCGCGTCGGGCACCGGGCGGCCGTCGCTGTCCAGGACCCGGCCGTACACCAGGATCCGCTGGCCGACCGCCTCGCCGCCGCCGCGCAGCGTCAGGTCGGCGTCCTCCGGCCGGACCCGGTCCTCACCCAGCACCGGGCCGGTCACCTCGGTGAGCCGGTGCGGCAGGTCGACCGGCGTCCGCAGCGGCGCGCGCAGCCCGGTGCTCCGGTAGTCGGGCGAGCCGACGGGCGTCCGTCGTCCGGCCGGTTCGCGCAGGTACCGCGGCAGGACGAGCCCGCGGTGCGATGTGATGCCGGTCATGGCGGGCAACGTACGGCCCGGGGGGTACGGTCCCCAAGCGTCCGCTTCCGGTGGGCGGAAGGGCGGAGGTGCCGTGGCCGGTCGCAGCAGCACGCCCGGGCGGTCGGTCACCTCCCGCGCGCTGGCCGTCCTCGGCGCCTTCGACGCCCGTGCCCCCCGGCTGTCGCTGTCCGAGATCGCCGAGCGCGCCGCGCTGCCGCTGACCACGGCCCACCGGCTGCTCGCCGAGCTCACCGCCTGGGGGGCGCTGACCCGCCGTCCGGACGGCCGCTACGAGATCGGCCGCCGGCTGTGGGACCTCGGGCTGCTCGCCCCCGTCCAGCTCGAGCTGCGCCAGCTGGCCGCGCCGTTCCTGCTCGACGTGCACACCGCCACCCGCGACACCGTGCACCTCGCCGTCCGCGAGGACCGCTCGGCGCTGTACGTGGAGCGGATCTCCGGCCGCGAGTCGGTGCCGGTGGTCAGCCAGGTGGGCAGCCGGCTGCCGCTGCACGCCACCGGGGTGGGCAAGGTGCTGCTGGCCGCCGCACCCGAGGACGTGGTGGACGCCGTCCTGCGGGCCCCCGCCCGCGCCACCCGGCACACCGTCGTCGACCCCGGGCGGCTGCGGCGGGAGCTCGCCGAGGCCCGCCGCCGCGGGTACGCCCGCACCGCCGAGGAGATGTCGCTGGGCACGCTGTCCGTCGCCGTCCCGGTGCGCGCCGAGCGGGCGACCGGCCCGGCGGTCGTGGCGGCCCTCGGCATCGTCGTCCCCAGCCACCGGCGGGACCTGCTGCGGCTGGTCCCGGTGCTGGAGGTCGCCGCGCGGGGCATCGGGCGGGAGCTGTCCCGGGTGCAGTCCTTCCGCTGAGCGGGAGCGTCCGGTTCCCCTCCCGGCGTAGCGGCGGTCACACTCGCACCCGTGCGCACTCAGGTGGGGATCATCGGCGCCGGCCCGGCCGGCCTGCTGCTGTCGCGGCTGCTCGCGCTGCGGGGCATCGACTCCGTCGTCCTGGAGAACCGGTCGCGGGACTACGTGCAGGCCCGGATCCGCGCCGGCGTGCTGGAGCAGCACACGGTCGACACGCTGACCGCCGCCGGTCTCGGGGACCGGCTGCGCCGCGAGGGGCTGGAGCACTCCGGCATCCACCTGCAGTACCCGGGGGTGCGCCACACGCTGGACTTCCCGTCGCTGTGCGGGCGCACGGTGTGGGTCTACGGGCAGACCGAGGTGGTCAAGGACCTCATCAGCGCGCAGCTGGACGGCGGCCCGCCGCTGCTGTTCGAGGTGTCCGACGTGAACCCGGAGGACGTCGACACCGACTCCCCCCGCATCCGGTTCACCGACGCCGACGGCGTCCCGCAGGTGCTCGAGTGCGACGCGGTCGCCGGCACCGACGGCTTCCACGGCCCCTCGCGCGCGCTGGTGCAGGCCGCCGGCGGGCGGGTGTGGCAGCGCACCTACCCCTACGCGTGGCTGGGCATCCTGGCCGACGCCGCCCCCGCCACCGACGAGCTGGTCTACGCCTGGCACCCCGAGGGGTTCGCGCTGTACTCGATGCGCTCGCCGTCGGTGTCGCGGCTCTACCTGCAGGTCGACCCGGCCGAGCGGGTCGAGGACTGGTCCGACGAGCGGATCTGGGACGCCCTCGACAGCCGGATGGCCCTGGACGGCTGGTCGGTCAACCGCGGGCCGGTGACGGAGAAGTCGGTGCTGCCGATGCGCTCCTTCGTCAGCGCCCCGATGCGCCGCGGCCGGCTGTTCCTCGCCGGCGACGCCGCGCACATCGTGCCGCCGACCGGCGCCAAGGGTCTCAACCTGGCCGTCGCCGACGTCACCCTGCTCGCCCAGGCGCTGGTCCGGCTGCTGCAGGACAAGGAGACCGACCTGGCCGACACCTACTCCGACCGGGCGCTGGCCCGGGTGTGGCGGTGCACCCACTTCTCGTGGTGGATGACCTCGATGCTGCACACCGCCGGCGACGAGTTCGACGCCGAGCTGCAGCTGTCCCAGCTGCGCCGGGTGTGCTCCTCGGAGCCCGCCGCTCGCGAGCTGGCCGAGAACTACACCGGCCTGCCGCTGGACCTGTAGCGGCGTCTCGTGGCCTTCCGCGCGCGGAAGGCCTCCGGGTCGTGGCCTTCCGCGCGCGGAAGGCCTCCGCAGTCAGGACGGGAAGCGGATCTCGATCCGGGTGATGGTGACCTGGAGACCGCCGGGGAGCAGCGGCCCCACGGCACCGGACCGCGGCCGGCTCACCCGGGTGGCCAGCTCGATGGCGGTGACGGCGGCGGCCGCGGTGAGTGCCACCGCCGAGGCGGCGAGCAGCGGCCCGGCCAGGGCCACCCGGGCCAGCGCGGGGAGCAGCGGCGGCAGCGGCTGCGGCACGCCGCCGGCACCCCGCGGGACGGCGGACCCGTCCCGCCCGAGGATCGCGTCCGGCTCGATCGGCTGCTGTCCGGTCATCGCGTCCTCCGTCCGCGGGGACCCGGCGCCCGGGCCCCCCGCCGTCCATCGTGACGGACCGGACCTGCGGGCGCTCAGCGGCCGGCGTCCAGGAGGGTGAGGACGGCGTCGGCGGTGCCCGGCGCCAGCGGCAGGTGCGGCAGGACGGCGGGCAGCTCGTCGGGCTCGATGCCCTCGGCCAGCAGCGCGGCGAGCACCCGGTCGGCCTGCGCCGGCGGCACCGGCCGGTCCAGGCCGGCGACCGCGGCCCGGGCCAGGAAGACCGCGCCGGAGGCGGCCGGGTCCTCGGCGGGTGCGGGCGGGGGCGGGGCGGCGTCGCGGGCCAGCGCCTCGGCCGCCCGCACCAGCGACAGGGGCAGCCCCTCGGCCTCGACCGCCAGCAGGGGCTGGTCGGCCAGCGCGGCCAGCACCAGGTGCTCGGCCTCGGTGTGCAGCGCGGCCTCCCACTCCCCCGCGCGGACGACACCCGGCAGGTCGCTGCCGTCCTCCCCGAGGTCGTCGAGCAGCTCGGCCCACTCCGCCGGCCGGGTCGCCCGGGCCCGCTCCGCGGCCAGCACGCAGGTGGCCAGCACGAAGGGCTCGAGCACCTCGCGGTCGAACCGGTCGGCGAACAGCACGCCGCCGGCGTCCACCGCGTTGAGCACGTCGCGGAAGCTGCCCGGGCGGGCGTCGCCGAGGTCGAGCCGGCCGTCCTCCTCGCCGGACACCGGCTGCCCGCGGGCGATGCGGTCGCCGATCGTCCCGCCGGTCTCGGTCAGCCGGCCGCGGCGCCGCTCGTGGTGCGGCCGGTCGGACAGGCCCACGCTCCAGGCGCACGTCTCGGCGACGAGGGCGGGCAGCCGCTCGCGGAGCACCTCGCGGCCCAGCCGGCCCATCCAGTCGACGTCGAACACGACACCCTGCGTGCCCCGTGCGCGGTTCAGCCGAACAGCTCACCCAGGAAGGACTGCTTGCGCTTGCCGGAGTGCCCGTACCCGGAGGAGTGCTGCTGCTTCTTCTGCACCTGGCTGAGCACCTCGCCGACGACGGCACCCAGCCCGCCCGCGCCGTACCCCCCGGCCGACCCGTGACCGGAGCCCGACCCGTGACCCGGGCCGCCGTACCCGGCCGGCGCCGTCCCGGAGGCGGAGGACGCCGCCCCGGCCGGCCGGCCGCCGCCGTGCCAGGCGTCCTCGGCGTCGATCAGCCGCTCCAGCTCCCCGCGGTCGAGGAAGATGCCGCGGCACTCGGTGCACTGGTCGACGTGCACCCCGTTGCGCTCGTAGGTGCGCATCGTGCCGTGGCACTTGGGACAGGTCAGCTCCATGGCCGGGCAACGGGTGGCTGCGTCCGCCCGTTCCCACCGACGGGGAGCCCGTCCGCCCCGAGGGTTACCCGCCGGTAGCTCGTGTGGGATCGTCGGGTGCACACCCTGCGAGACGGCGGCTGCCCCGCCGTCAGGAGAGAGGCCCGATGCGGTTGCAACTGTCCCCGGAGCTGGCGTCCTTCCGGGAGGAGATGCGGACGTTCTTCACCACGCAGGTACCGCAGGAGATCCGCGACACCGTCGCGGCCCGCCGGGACCTGACCAAGGAGCAGCTGGTCGAGTCCATGCGGACGCTCAACGCCGCCGGGCTGGCCGTGCCGCACTGGCCGGTGGAGTGGGGCGGCCGCGGCTGGACCCCGTTGCAGATGCACATCTGGCGCGAGGAGATGCAGCTGGCCTGCGTGCCCGAGCCGCTGCCGTTCAACGCCAGCATGATCGGCCCGGTCATCGCCGCGTTCGGCAGCCAGGAGCAGAAGGAGCGCTTCCTCCCCGCGACGGCCAACATCGACATCTGGTGGTGCCAGGGCTTCTCCGAGCCCGACGCCGGCTCCGACCTGGCCAGCCTGCGCACCACCGCCGTCCGCGACGGCGACGACTGGGTCGTCAACGGCCAGAAGACGTGGACGACGCTGGGCCAGCACGCCGACTGGATCTTCTGCCTGGTGCGCACCGACCCGACGGCGGAGAAGAAGCAGCGCGGCATCTCGATGCTGGTCTTCCCGATGGACTCCCCCGGGGTCACGCTGCGCCCGATCGAGCTCATCGACGGCGGGCACGAGGTCAACGAGGTCTTCTTCGAGGACGTCCGCGTCCCCGCCGAGAACCTCGTCGGCGAGGAGAACCGCGGCTGGGACTACGCGAAGTTCCTGCTCGGCAACGAGCGCGTCGGCATCGCCCGCATCGGCGCCACCAAGCGGCTGCTGTCGCAGGCCAAGGCGTACGCCCGCGAGGTCACCGTCGACGGCCGCCCGCTGGCCGCCGAGCCGCGGATGGCCGCCCGCATCGCCGAGCTGGAGAACGAGCTGCTGGCCCTGGAGCTCACCGCGCTCCGGGTCGTCGCGCACTCCACCGACGGCAAGCCGCACCCGGCGTCCTCGGTGCTCAAGCTGCGCGGCTCGGAGCTGCAGCAGGCCGCCACCGAGCTGGTCGTCGACATCGCCGGCCCGCTGTCGGTGTCGTCGTTCGCCGACGGTGGCTCCGCGGTCCCCGACTGGGCCCGGGTGGCCACGCCGGAGTACCTGAACTACCGCAAGGTCTCCATCTACGGAGGCTCCAACGAGGTGCAGCGCACCATCATCGCCGGCACGATCCTGGGGCTGTGAGGCAACCGTGGACTTCACCTTCGACAGCGAGCAGCACGACCTGCGGGAGGCCGTCCGCGGCCTGCTGGAGCGCGCCTACGGCGATGCCGAGCACCGCCGCCGGGTGACCGGCACCGACCCCGGCTTCGACGAGAAGACGTGGGCGCGGATGGCGGAGATGGGCCTGCTGGGCCTGCCCTTCGCCGAGGAGCACGGCGGCATGGGCGCCGGCCCGATCGAGGTGGCCGTCGTCGCCGAGGAGATCGGCCGGGTGCTGGCACCCGAGCCGTTCGTCGAGGCGGTCGTGCTGGCCGGCGGGCTGGTCGCCGCCGCCGGCACCGACGAGCAGCGGGCCGAGGTCCTCGGCGGCATCGCCGAGGGCACCACGCTGGCCGCCGTCGCGCACGCCGAGCCGGGCACCCGCTGGAGCCCGTCGGCCGTGGCCGTCACCGCCACGCGGGACGGCGACTCCTGGACGCTGTCCGGCGTCAAGGAGCCGGTCCTCAACGGCGCCCGCGCCGACGTGCTGGTGGTCTCGGCGGTGGTCGACGGCGGCACCTCGCTGTTCCTCGTCCGCGGGGACGCCGCCGGCCTCACCCGCACCGGCTACCGCACCCACGACGGCGGCCGCGCGGCGCACGTCCGGCTCGACGGCACCCCCGCCGAGCTGCTCGGCGAGAGCGCGGCCGACCGGACGGCGCAGGTCGAGCAGGTGCTGGCGCAGGCGCGCATCGCCTACGCCCACGAGGCCATCGGCTCGATGGACACCGCACTGCGCACCACCGCGGACTACCTCAAGACCCGCAAGCAGTTCGGCGTGACACTCAACCGGTTCCAGGCGCTCACCTTCCGCGCCGCGGACATGTACGTGTCGCTGGAGCTGGCCCGCAGCACCGCGCTGTGGGCCTCGATGGTGCAGGACGCCGGCGGGGACGTCGTCGCCGCGGCCGACCGCGCCCGGCTGCAGACCAGCCGCGCCGGCCGGCACATCGGCAAGGAGGTGATCCAGCTGCACGGCGGGATCGGGGTGACCGCGGAGTACTCCATCGGGCACCACACCAGCCGGCTCACCGCGATCGACCACCTGCTCGGCGACGGGGAGTGGGCGCTGTCCCGGCTGGCCGCCGACGTCGACGCCCACGACACGGTCGACCCGCTCGGGGCGCCCTACACCCGCTGAACCGGGTCTGGTCCTCCCGCCGCTCGCAGGCGCAGGTGGCCCCCCGGCAGGGGCCCGCCGCGAGCCTGCGAGCGGTGGGGGGCCGGGGGGTCCTTCTTCAGCCGAGCATCGCCAGGCGCAGCTCCTCGGCCTCGGTGCGCACCCGCTCGAGCACCGGTGGGACGGCGTCCTCCCCGAGCCGTCCGCAGGTGAGCTCCTCCACCGGCACCGGCACGTGGTCCTCGACGGTCAGCCGGGCGGCGACCTCCAGGGCCGCGCGCAGCAGCGCGCCGTCCTCGCTGGCGGGGTCGTCGACCGCGGTCAGCGGGAGCAGCATGCTCGGCGGGAAGCCCCACTGCTCCAGGGCGACCGCGGTGAGCCGCAGCGCGTGCACGCCGTAGCGGCGCACCTCGGCGACCCGCCGCCCGGCCGCGGTCGGCTCGGCGGCGCACAGCTCGCCGTAGCCGTCCTCGTCGTCGTGGAACAGCAGCGCGGCGCCGAGCGGGGCCAGCAGCCCCAGGCACAGCGCGTCCTGCGGGCGCTCGCCGAAGCGCGGGGCCAGCGCGGCCGAGCCGAGCGCCACGCAGGTGCTCATCGACCAGAACCCCTCCGGCAGCCGCGACTCGTCGTCCAGACCGGTCAGCGCGACGGTGGCCATCGTCCGCACGGTGGTGAAGCCGACGACGGTGACCGCGAACTGCAGCGAGGTGACCCGCCCGCGCATGCCGAAGTAGGCGGAGTTGGCCAGCTTCATCACCCGCCCCGCCAGCGCGACGTCGGAGGCGAGCACCCGGGCCAGCGTGCGCGCGTCGGTGTCCTCGGCGTCGGCGATCGACACCAGCTGGGCGGCGACCGGTGCCTGCGCGGCCATCGTGTCGATGCTGGCCAGCACCCGGTCGAGGTCGAAGGACGGCGCGGCGGCCAGGGTCGCGGGCACGGGCGCTCCCAGGGGTCGGAGGGGGACGGTCATCGGGCGCGCGCGGCGTACCAGGCGGCCGTGGCGGCGCCGGTCATCGGCCGGGCCAGGTCGAAGCCCTGCAGGTGGCCCACGCCGAGCTCCGCGAGCCGGGTGGCCTGCTCCTCGGTCTCCACGCCCTCGGCGACGGTCGTCAGGTCGAGGCTCCGGGCCAGCGCGATGACCGCCGTGGCGATCTCGGCGTGCCCGTCGGCCAGCTCGGCGACGAAGGAGCGGTCCACCTTGAGGCAGTCCACCGGCAGGCGGCGCAGGTGGGCCAGCGAGGAGTAGCCGGTGCCGAAGTCGTCGATGGACAGCGAGACGCCCAGGTCGCGCAGCTGGGTGAGCACCGCGCGGGCTGATGCCGGGTCCCTCGCCAGCGCCGACTCGGTGATCTCGATGGACAGCCGGGTCGGCGCCAGCCCGTGCCGCTCGAGCGCGGTGACGACGGCGCCGTGCAGCCGGCCGTCCAGCTGCAGCGCCGAGACGTTGACGCTGGCCCGCTGCGGAGCGGCCGCGCCCAGCAGCCGGTCCCACTCGGCCAGCTGCCGGCAGGTCAGGTCGAGCACCAGCAGGCCCAGCGCGCCGATCAGGCCGCTCTGCTCGGCCAGGGCGACGAACACCCCCGGGCTGACCGGCCCGCGCTCGGGGTGGTGCCAGCGCGCCAGCGACTCCACGGCCACCGGGGTGCGGTCGTCGGCGCGCAGGATCGGCTGGTACAGCAGGGTGATCTCACGCCGCTCGATGGCCTCGCGCAGCTCGGCCACCAGCCGCAGCTCGTCCCGCGCCCGGTCGCGGGCCCGCTGGTCCAGCACGGTGATCTGACCCTTGCCGCCCGCCTTGGCCTGGTACATCGCGATGTCGCAGTCGCGGATGAGCTCCTCGGCGTCGCCGTGTTCGGCGGTCTGCACGGTCACCCCGACGCTGGCGTGCGGGCGGACGTCCACCCCGCCCAGGGGCACCGGCCGGGCGAGGGCGGCGGAGATCCGCTCGGCCAGGGCCACCGCCTCCGGCTGGTCCACGCCCTCGCAGACCACCACGAACTCGTCACCACCGAAGCGGGCGACCAGGTCGCCGGGGCGCACCGTGGCACGCAGCCGGGTGGCGACCTCGACGAGCAGCTCGTCGCCGGCGGCGTGGCCGAGGGAGTCGTTGACGACCTTGAAGTCGTCCAGGTCGAGGAACAGCACGGCCAGCCCGCCGGTGCCCGGCCGGAACCGCTGGGCCACGTGCCCGGCGAGCAGGGTGCGGTTGGGCAGCCCGGTGAGCGGGTCGTGGCTGGCCTGGTGGGCCAGCCGCGCCTCGAAGGCCAGCCGCTCGGTGACGTCCTCGATGGTGCCGACGAAGCCGGCGCCGACGCCGGGGGTGACCAGGTGGGCGAACCGGATGACCGTCGTGCGCTCGGTGCCGTCGGTGCGGACCAGCCGCGCCGTGGTCTCCCCGTCGCCCCCGCCGAGGACGGCGACCACCTGCTCGATGACGCCGTCGAGGTCCTCGGGGTGCACCGAGGCCATCCAGCCGGTGCCCAGCAACTGCTCGGCCGGCAGCCCCACCAGGGTGCAGAAGGCGTCGTTGACGTGGGCCAGCCGCATGCCCTGCTCCGACAGCAGCGTGGGCACCGGGGAGCGCTCGGTCAGCGTGGTGAAGCGCTGCTCGTGGGCGTCCGCGGTGGCCCGCAGGGCCCGCTCGGAGTCGTGGTCGACCGGCACCAGCCGCAGCGTCCAGGTGCGCCCGCCCGGCGACGGCGTGCAGGTCACCCGGACCTCGACGAGCGCGCCGCTGGCCGTGCGCACCGGCAGGGTCATCCAGGCGGTGCGCTCCCGGCGCAGCAGCAGCCGGACCTCACCGCCGCGCAGCGTGGGCACCAGGGCGGAGACCGGCAGCGCGCGCAGGTCGGCCAGCCCGTAGCCGAGCAGCCGGGTGGCGCCCTCGTTGCCCCAGGCGATCCGCGGGGTGCCGCCGACCAGCTCGGCGACGAGGAATACGAGGGTGTCGCTCACCGCGGCCCCGTAGAAGACCGAGGAGACGACCTCGGGCGGCACCGACGACTCGGCGGTCGCGCTCGTCGCGGTCATCCACCCTCCCCCCACGTGGCGGCGCCCGGCACCCGTGCCGGTCGTCCGTCCTCCAGAGGAGTACGCCACCCCGGGGTGCACCTCCAGTCGGCGACGCCGGCCCTCACCCGCCCGGGTGGCGCCGCAGGCCCGGTCGCGGGGCCGGCCGCCACCGGCACTGCGGAGGGTGAGCGTTCCCATCCGGCCCGCCGCACGGCACACTCCGCGGGGACGGCGGAGCGCTGCGGGGTGCCCCGCGCCCGCCGTCCCCCCGACCCGCGCAGGAGGGACCGCACGTGCTCATCGGAGTGCCCAGGGAGACCCGGCCCGGCGAGACCCGCGTGGCGGCGACACCGGCCACCGTGCGCCGGCTGGCCGCGCTCGGCCACGAGGTGCTGGTGGAGACCGGCGCCGGGGCGGGCGCCAGCCTCCCCGACGACGCCTACCTCGAGGCCGGCGCCCGGCTGGGCACCCGCGCGCAGGCGTGGGGTGCGGACCTGGTGCTGCACGTGGCCCGGCCGACCGTCGAGGAGGTCGGCCTGCTGCGGGAGGGCGCGGTGCTGGTCAGCACCCTGGCGCCGGCACTGGACGCCGACCTGCTGGCCGCGCTCGCCGCCCGGCCGGTCACCGCGCTGGCCATGGACGCCGTGCCGCGCATCTCCCGCGCCCAGTCGCTGGACGTGCTGTCCTCGATGGCCAACATCGCCGGCTACCGGGCGGTCATCGAGGCCGCGCACGCCTTCGGCCGCTCCTTCACCGGCCAGGTGACCGCGGCCGGCAAGGTGCCCCCGGCGACCGTGCTCGTCGTCGGCGCCGGCGTCGCCGGGCTGGCCGCGATCGGGGCGGCCAGCAGCCTGGGCGCCGTCGTCCGCGCCACCGACGTCCGCCCCGAGGTCGCCGAGCAGATCGCCTCGATGGGCGGCCAGTACGTCGGCGTGCCCGCCGGCGAGGAGGAGCAGGCCGCCGGCGGCGGGACCGGCTACGCGTCGGTGACCAGCGAGGACTTCAACGCCCGGGCGGCGGTGATGTACGCCCAGCAGGTGCGGGAGGTCGACATCGTGATCACCACCGCGCTGATCCCCGGCCGCCCGGCGCCGCGGCTGATCACCGAGGAGATGGTGGCCTCGATGAGCCCGGGCAGCGTGGTGCTGGACATGGCCGCCGCGCAGGGCGGCAACGTGGCCGGCTCGGTGCCCGACCAGGTGGTCCGCACCCCGAACGGGGTCACGATCATCGGCTACACCGACCTGCCCGCCCGGCTGCCCGGGCAGGCCTCGCAGCTGTTCGGCACCAACCTGGTCAACCTGGTCACCCTGCTCACCCCCGGCAAGGACGGCCGGCTGGTGCTCGACCTGGACGACGTCGTGCAGCGCTCGATGACCGTGGTGCGCGACGGCGAGCTGCTCTGGCCACCCCCACCGGTGCAGGTGTCCGCGGCGCCGGCCCCCGGGGCCTCGGCCGCACCGGCGCCCCGCCCCGCCGCGACGCCGGCCGTCCGGGAACCGCGCTCCCCCACCCGCACCGCGGCCGTCGTGGGCGTCGCGGCGCTGCTGCTGTTCCTGCTGGCCGCCGCCTCGCCGAGCCAGCTGATCGGCAACCTGACGGTGTTCGCGCTGGCCGTCGTCGTGGGCTTCTACGTCATCGGCAACGTGCACCACGCGCTGCACACGCCGCTGATGAGCGTCACCAACGCGATCTCCGGGATCATCGTGGTCGGCGCCCTGCTGCAGGTCGGCCACACCAGCGCCGTGGTGACGGTGCTGGCCACGATCGCCGTCCTGGTCGCCAGCATCAACGTATTCGGCGGCTTCGCGGTGACCCGCCGTATGCTCGCCATGTTCACCCGCGGCCCGGCCCGCGCCACCCCGGCCCTCAGCGCCACCCCCGTCACGAGCAGGGAGCGCTGACCGGTGACCACCACGTCCGCCGCGGCCGCCGCCTACGTCGTCGCCGCGCTGCTGTTCGTCCTCAGCTTGGCCGGCCTGTCCCGCCACGAGACGGCGAAGTCCGGCAACGCCGCCGGGATCGCCGGCATGGCGGTCGCCCTGGCCGCCACCGTCGGGCTGGCCGCGCAGAGCATCTCGGCCGCCGCCGTCGGGCTGATCGTCGTGGCCATGGCCGGCGGGGCCGCGATCGGGCTGTGGCGGGCCCGCAGCGTCGAGATGACCGGCATGCCCGAGCTGATCGCCCTGCTGCACAGCTTCGTCGGCCTGGCCGCGGTCCTGGTCGGGTGGAACGGCTACCTGTCGGTGGAGGCCCGCCCGGGCGAGCAGGAGGAGGTGCCCGCCGAGCTGCTCGGCATCCACTCCGCCGAGGTGGCGATCGGCGTCTTCATCGGCGCGGTCACCCTCACCGGCTCGGTCGTCGCCTTCCTCAAGCTGTCCGCCCGGATCAAGAGCAACCCGCTGATGCTGCCCGGGCGCACCTGGCTCAACCTGGGCGCGCTGGTCGCCTTCGCCGCGCTCACCGTCGCCTTCGTCGCCACGCCGTCCCTCGGCCTGCTGCTCGCGGTGACCGCGCTGGCCCTGGCGCTGGGCTGGCACCTGGTCGCCTCCATCGGCGGCGGCGACATGCCGGTCGTCGTGTCCATGCTCAACAGCTACTCGGGCTGGGCCGCGGCCGCGTCGGGCTTCCTGCTGGACAACGACCTGCTCATCATCACCGGCGCCCTGGTCGGCTCCTCCGGTGCCTACCTGTCCTGGATCATGTGCCGGGCGATGAACCGCTCCTTCCTGTCGGTCATCGCCGGCGGCTTCGGCAACGAGGGCAGCACCGCCTCCGGCACCGAGGACGGCGTGCACACCGAGACCACCGCCGAGGAGGTCGCCGAGCTGCTGCGCGACGCGCGGTCGGTGGTGATCACCCCCGGGTACGGGATGGCGGTGGCCCACGCGCAGTACCCGGTCGCCGAGCTGACCCGCACGCTCACCGAGAAGGGCATCGAGGTGCGGTTCGGCATCCACCCGGTCGCCGGCCGGCTGCCCGGGCACATGAACGTGCTGCTGGCCGAGGCGAAGGTCCCCTACGACGTCGTCCTGGAGATGGACGAGATCAACGACGACCTGGCCAAGACCGACGTCGTGCTGGTCATCGGCGCCAACGACACGGTCAACCCGGCCGCGCTGGAGGACCCGGGCAGCCCGATCGCCGGCATGCCGGTGCTGCAGGTGTGGGAGGCCGAGCACGTCGTGGTGTTCAAGCGGTCGATGAGCACCGGCTACGCCGGCGTGCAGAACCCGCTGTTCTTCCGGGAGAACACCCGCATGCTCTTCGGGGACGCCCGCGTCCGGGTGGAGGACATCCTCAAGGCGCTGTAGCCGGTTGCGGGGGCGGCCGCCGTCCCCCACGGTTGGCCGGTGGACCCCTTCCGCGGCCTGGGCCTGCCCCGCATCCCGGGGCTGTCCGACCTGGTCGACGTCCTGCGCGAGCAGACCGAGGCGCTGGCCCAGCTGCCCCGCACCATGGCCGAGCTGAACACCGCCGTCCGGGAGCTGATCGCGGCCACCCGGGTGGCCACCGAGACCGTCGCGTCCGCCCAGCGGACCGCCGAGCGGCTGGAGGGCCTGGTCGAGGAGCTGGAGGAGCCGGTGCGGGCGCTGCGGCCCGGCCTGGAGCGCGTCGGGCGGGTGCTCGACGACCCGGTGGTCGACACCGTGCCCGAGACGCTGCGCACCGTCGCGGAGGACCTGCTGCCGCTGGTGCACGGGCTGCGGCAGGCCACCGACCGGGTCGGCTCGGTGACCGGCCTGCTGCGCCGCCGCCCGCGGCCGGACGAGCCGGGCGGCTAGGTCCGCTCGAGCAGGAAGGCGAAGCGGTCCGGCCGGCCGCGGGCGTCCATGAGCCCGAGCAGCAGGTCCGGGGTGACCTGCCGGAAGACGTCGACGACCGGCAGCCGGTCGTAGACCAGCGCGGTCGTGGGCACGCCGCGGTGCACCACCGGCCACAGCCGGGCGGCGGGGCGGCGGGTGGTGAGCAGCGGGCGCGCGACGGCGAACGCCAGCCGGGCCGGTCGGCTGCGGGCCGGCCCGGGACGGCGGTGCAGCAGGGCGAGCGGGGCGAGCGTCGGGTCGACCGGGCGCGGCCGGCCGGACCGGTCGGGGAACAGCAGCGGGTGCACGGTGTCGGCGTCGAGGACCTCCTTGCCCCACCAGCCGTGGGCGGTGAGCAGCCCGTCCAGGGGGTGGCCGGTGGGCAGCTCGGCACCCCGCCAGCGGCCGGTCAGCACCGCCACGGTCACCCCGGGCAGCCGGTCGGCGAACGCGAGGACGTCGGCCGCTGCCGCCCCGCCGCGGTGCCGCTGCACCCACCGCTCGGCGTCGGTCACGTGGCCTCCCAGCGCGCCGGGTGCTCCAGGCCGTCGGGCAGGACCGTGGCGGCGTCGCCGCGGGCGGCGGCGACCTGGCGCCGGGTGAGGAACAGCGCCCCGGCCAGACGAAGGACCCCCCGCCCCCCACCGCTCGCACGCTCGCGGCGGGCCCCTGCGGGGGGCCGGCGCCGCAGGTCGGCCGCGACCAGGTCGGCGCCGCGCCGGTCCCGGCCGCGCGGCCGCAGGCCGGAGCGGGCCAGCTCGCTGACCGAGCCCAGCAGCGCGCCGGCCTCGGCCTGCAGGACGGTGGTGTCGACGGCGGCGAGCTCCGCGGGCGCCGCTGCGGTGAGCCGTCCGGCGCGCTCCCGGAGGGCGCCGAGCTCGCGGTGCAGCGGCGCGGCGGCGTCCAGGGCGAGGGCCTCGGCGAGGTACCAGAGCAGCTCGTGCAGCAGCCGCTGCACGCCGAACGCCGCCGGCCGCCCGCAGGGGCCCGCTGCGAGCGTGCGAGCGGTGGGGGGCGGGGGGTCCTTCTGCTGGCCGGCCCCGAAGCAGTCGAAGACCGTGCACCCGGGGAACCCGCGCTCGCGCAGCTCGCCGTGGATGCCGCAGCGGGAGTCCCGCTGCAGGTGCCGGCAGGCCACCCCGGCCGGCTTGTCGACCGCGAAGTCCGCCGAGGCGGCGAACGCCGGCGCGACGCAGCACAACCCCGCGCAGGAGGCACAGTCGGCCCGCAGCCGGCGGCGGTCGTCAGCGGCGGCGGTCACGACGGCCCATGATGCCGGGTGGACGTGCTGAGCAGCCGGGTGCTGCTGCGCCCGGTCGACCCGGCGCGGTCGCAGGCCTTCTACCGCGACGTGCTGGGGCTGGCCGTGCACCGCGAGTTCGGCCCGCCGGAGCACCCGGGGGTGGTGTTCTTCCTCGGCAACGGCCTGCTGGAGGTCTCCGGGCCCGGCGACGAGCCACCCCGCGGGATGGCGCTGTGGGTCCAGGTGCGGGACGTGGCCGCCGAGGTCGACCGGCTGGCCGCGGCCGGGGCGGCGGTGCTGCGCGGCCCGCGGACCGAGCCGTGGGGCCTGGTCGAGGCCTGGGTCGCCGACCCCGAGGGCGTCCGCATCGTGCTGGTGCAGGTGCCCGCGGACCACCCGCTGCGCCGCGACCAGCGCTGACCGCCGCGGGCGGTCCTCCCTCAGGCGGTGCCGGACGGCGGCGTCCCGGGCGGGCCCGCCGGCGGGCGGCCGTCGGGGTCGCCGGGGCGGCGCACCAGGTCGGCCACCGACTCCTCCAGCCGCGCCCAGGTGGCACTCCACTCCACCAGCGGGTCGAGGATCCGCTCGAAGACGGCCAGCTGCTCGTCGAAGGCCTGCAGCTGGGCGGTCATCGCCGCGATCTGCTGCCGCTGGCTGCGCACCGCCCGGTCGATGGCGCGCAGCTGCGCGGCCGACATCGCGCCGGGCGGCGAGGGCAGCCGCGGCAACGACACCGGCACGGCGCCGGCCGCGCCGGCGGCGAGGCCGCGCGCCCGGTCGCTGAAGGCACGCAGCTGGCCGACGAAGTCCTCCACCGACCGGCCCACCCGGCTGCCCGGGCCGGGGTCCGCGCCGGCGGGGTCCTGCTCACTCATGGGCCCATCCTCGCCCCCGTGGACTCCCGCGCGCGAGAGGCCGCCGGCCGGCGGGCGGCCGCCCGGACGGGTCGGGCGTGCCACCCTGGGGGTGTGCTGTGGGCGCACCTGGTCGCGGGAGTGCACGCGCTCGCCGTCGTCCTCATGGTCACGGGCGCGCTGGTCGCGCTGCGCCGGCCGCGGGTGCTGCTGCTGCACGCGCCGGTGTCCGCCGCGATCCTCGCGGTGCACCTGGCCGGCGCGCCCTGCCCGCTGACCGAGCTGGAGCTGGCGCTGCGCGAGCGGGCCGGTGCCGGGCCCTACACCGGCGGCTTCCTGGGCCACCACGTCGTCGGCCCGCTCGGCCTGGACGTGGCCGCCCCCGCCGTCCAGGCCGGCATCTACACCGTCGCGCTGGCGCCCAACCTGGTCGGCTACGGCCTGCTGGCCCTCCGTGCCGCCCGCGGCCGCTCCGCTCAGGGCAGCCGCCAGACCGTCGTCCGCCGGGGGCCGGGGCCCTCGGTCTCCGGGACGTCGTAGACCGCGACCGCCTCCAAGCGGTCGTGCGGGAGGTAGGGGCGGCCCGGGTCGCCGACGTACACCGCGCAGCCGCGGGCCCGCGCCCGGTCCAGGAACGGCAGCACCCGCTCGGTCATCTCCCGGTCGTAGCAGACGTCGCCGGCCAGGACGACGTCCGCGCCCACCGGGTCCCGGCCGAGGACGTCGCCGGTGACGCTGATCCCCGCCACGCCGTTGAGGCCGGCGTTGACGCCCACCGCGGTGCGGCTGAACGGGTCGACGTCGCTGGCCAGCACCGACCGGGCGCCGGCGAGGCGGGCGGCCAGCGCCACCAGCCCGCTGCCCGAGCCCAGGTCGAGGACGGCCCGACCGGCGACCGCCGCCGGGGTGTCCAGCACGTACCGGGCCAGCGCCTGGCCGCCGGGCCAGGCGGCGGCCCAGAACGGCGGCGCCTCCCCCGCGCCGCCGTCGGCGGCCTCCATGGCCTCCCACAGCGCGACGACGTCGTCGGCGACGTGCAGCCGCACCTCCGGCACCAGCGAGGGCCGGCGGACCTGGGTGTGCGCGCGCACGAAGCCGGACGGGACGGGGCGCACGGTCACGCCGGGCAGTCCACCACGCTCCGGCACCCGGACGCCGACCCGCCTGGGAGCATGCGGCCGTGCTGGTCGCCCGCTCCGTCGTCCTCTTCCTCGCCGCCGCCCTGCTGGAGATCGGCGGTGCCTGGCTGGTCTGGCAGGGCGTCCGGGAACACCGCGGCTGGCTGTGGATCGGCCTGGGCGTGGTGGCGCTCGGGGCCTACGGGTTCGTCGCCACCCTGCAGCCGGACGCCGCGTTCGGCCGGGTCCTGGCCGCCTACGGCGGGGTGTTCGTCGCCGGCAGCCTGGCCTGGGGCGTGGTGCTGGACGGCTACCGACCCGACCGCTTCGACGTCGCCGGCGCCCTGGTCTGCCTGGCCGGCGTGGCCCTGATCATGTACGCCCCGCGCGGCTGACGCGCTGGACCGGCCTGCTCAGTACCAGCCCTTGGCCTGCGAGTGCGACCAGGCGCCGCACGGGCTGCCGTAGCGGTTCTCGATGTAGACCAGGCCGGCGTCGATCTGTCGGTAGCCGTCCGACGTCTTGGCGATGCCGGTGCTCTTCCAGGTCGAGTCGAGGAACTGCGGGATGCCGTAGGCGGTGCTGGTGGGGTTCTGCGCATTGGGGTTCCAGCCGCTCTCCTTGCCCCACAGCTCCTCCAGGCAGGAGAACTGCTCGGCGCTGCCGACCTGCGCCAGCGCGTACTCCTTGAAGGAGCCCTTGGGCGCGGCGGACGAGGAGCTCTTCGGCGCGGCGGCGGGGGCGGCCGCGGCGGGGGTGGCCTCCTCACGCTCGGCGGCCTCGCGCTCCGCGGCGGCGGCCTCCTCACGGGCAGCGGCCTCGGCGGCGGCCTCGGCGGCAGCCCGCTCGGCGGCCTCCCGGGCGGCGGCCTCCGCGGCCGCCCTCTCCGCGGCGGCCTGCTCCGCGGCCAGGCGGTCCCGCTCGGCCTGCTCGGCCGCGGCTTGGACCTGCGCGGCCTGCGCCTCGGCGGCCGCGCGGTCGCTGCGGGAGGCGGCGAGGTCCTCCAGCGGGGCCAGCTCGGGGGGCGCCGGGGCGGTCAGCGGCCGCTGCGCGGCCTCGGCGGTGATGCCCAGCTGCTCGGCGACGCTCACCGAGGCGGTGACCGTCTCGGCCGGGCGCTCCGCCTCGGCCGCCGGCGGGCCGCCGAGCAGGGTGTGGACGACGACGGCGCCCGCGGCGGCGGTGGCCAGCAGGACGGCCGGGCGCCGGCCGGGCGGCCGCGAGCGGCGGCGGGCGGCACGGGTGGCGGGCTGGTCGGCCGGGACGGCCGGGAGGTGCTGGGTGTCCATCGGGGAGGGAGCTCCGGGGCGAGAGGGCGCGCGGGGGCCGCTCCTCCCGTCGGGGAGGGCGGCCGGGGGCGGCGGTGCACGGGGCCGCCGGCGGAGGTGTCTGCCGGCGAGCGCGGTCAGGTGCCGGTCAGCAGGCCGGGGAGGGGACGCGGGGTGCGTGCGGCCGGGTGCACCGGCGGACCGCGAGGGCCCGTGGGCGGGACATGCGGAGTGCTCCGTTCCTTCCGGATGCCGCCTACCGGGTCAGCTGACGGGTTCGGGCGGGAAGCAGCCCTACCGGCTCGCGCGGGGTGCGCGCGGGCGGGATTCACCCCAGACGTGCGGTGGGTCCCCGGCTCGCGTCCGCGGGACGGATGCGACTCGGCGGCGTCCGACCGGGCTCCCCCGACGGGGAGGACACGACCGACCGGACGGGAGCCACCGTAAGGGGCGTCACCCGACCGTGACAATCCCGCGGACCCCAGCCGTCCCGTGAGGAACCTCGCAGCGTCGGCCGCCCTGCGGGAGCTGCGGCGCGGCACCGGGACGTCCCGGGCCGGGGGCGCTCACAGGAACAGGCTCAGCACCAGGGCGATGAGGAAGCCGATGGTGCCCAGCAGGGTCTCCATCACCGTCCAGGTCTTGAGCGTCGTCTTCTCGTCCATCCGGAAGAACCGGCTGACCAGCCAGAACCCGGAGTCGTTGACGTGCGAGAGCACGGTCGCGCCACCGGCGATGGCGATGACGATGAGCGCGAGGTCGACCGAGGAGAGCCCCTCGGTCGCCTCCACGACCGGGGCCATGAGCCCGGCCGCGGTGGTCAGCGCCACCGTCGCCGACCCCTGGGCCACCCGCAGCAGCACCGAGATGACGAACGCCGCGACGATGACCGGCAGCCCGATGTCGCCGAGGACGTCGGCCAGCGCCGTCCCGATGCCGCTGGCCCGCAGCACGCCGCCGAACATGCCGCCGGCGCCGGTGATGAGGATGATCGCGCACACCGGGCCCAGGGCGCTGTTCACGATGGACTCGACCTGCCCGGCGCTCTCCCCCCGGCGCACGCCGAGGACGACCATCGCCACGAGCACGGTGACCAGCAGGGCGACCGGGGTGGCGCCGAGCAGCTGGCCGGTGCGCACCAGCAGCGAGGTCTCCTCCAGCGCGCCGGCGGTGGCCAGCGTGGTCAGCCCGGTGTTGAGGAAGATCAGCACGAGCGGCAGCAGCAGGATGCCGACGACGGTGCCGAAGCGGGGCGGGGCCGGGCGGGTGGCCGTGCCGGTCCGCCCTCCGGCGCCTGCGGCCACGCCCGGGGAGGTGCCCTCGACCGAGGGGTCGGGGGTGTCGTCCAGCGGCTTGGCCTCGCTCAGGATGTCCGGCACCGCGACGTCGTAGCGGCGGCCGGCCCACAGGCCGAACAGGTAGCCGCCGAGGTACCAGGTGGGCAGCCCGACGAGCAGCCCGAAGACCAGGACCAGGCCGATGTCGGCGCCGATCAGCTCGGCGGCGGCGACCGGGCCGGGGTGCGGGGGCACGAAGGCGTGCATGACGGCGAAGGCGCCGGCCACCGGGAGGCCGTAGGTCAGCAGCGAGCCACCGAGCCGGGCGGCGACGGTGAACAGGATCGGCAGGAACACCACGAGGCCGGCGTCGAAGAAGATCGGGAAGCCGAACAGCAGCGCGGCCACGCCGAGGGCCAGCGGCGCGCGCTGCTCGCCGAACCGGCCGATCAGGCTGTCGGCGAGCACCTGCGCCCCGCCGCTGTGCTCCAGCAGCCGGCCGAGCATCGCGCCGAGCCCGACCAGCAGCGCGACGCTGGCCAGTGTCGACCCGAAGCCGGAGGTCAGCGTGCTGACCACGTCCTCGAGCGGGATCCGGGTGGCCAGCGCCACCAGCAGGCTGACCAGCACCAGCGCCAGGAACGCGTGCAGCTTCAGCTTCATGATCAGGAACAGCAGGACGCCGACCGCGGCCGCCGCGATGAGCAGCAGCGGGCCGGCTCCCAGCGCCGGTTCGACCTCGGGCACGGCTTCCTCCAGGCGGGTCGGGGTCAGACGGGGGTGGTCGGACTGTCGTCCGCGGAGTCCAGGGCGGTGAGGACGCCGGTCAGCGCCTCGGTCGAGCGCTCCACCAGCGGTCGCAGCTCCCGGTAGACCGCGGCGTCGGCGGGGTCGGGCTCCACCGGGTCGTGCACCGCGACCAGCGCCGTCGCGGCGTCCAGGTCCGGCAGCGCCCCCAGCGCGTGCAGGCCGAGCAGGCAGGCGCCCAGGCCGGTGCCCTCCGGGGAGTCCGCGACCCGCACCGGCAGGTCGAGGGCGGCGGCCAGGGTGGCCACCCACAGCGGGGAGGCGACCGCACCGCCGGTGGCCCGCACCTCGCCCACCGGCAGGCCGGTGGCGGCGAACGCGTCGCGGACCAGCGCCAGCTGCTGGCACACCCCCTCGACGGCGGCGCGCACCAGGTGCGGGCGGCGGTGCTCGCGGCGCAGCCCGATGTAGGCCCCGCGCAGGCCCGAGCG
Source organism: Geodermatophilus sp. DSM 44513 (assembly GCF_032460525.1). Classification (NCBI taxonomy): domain Bacteria; kingdom Bacillati; phylum Actinomycetota; class Actinomycetes; order Geodermatophilales; family Geodermatophilaceae; genus Geodermatophilus; species Geodermatophilus sp. DSM 44513. The sequence goes on from NZ_CP135963.1 coordinate 2,581,214, forward strand.
CCACCACGGCGCCCGCTCCCCCAGCAGGTAGGGCAGGCACAGCAGCCCGGCGCTGCCCGCGGGCACCGCGGCGGCCTCGGCCAGCAGCCGGGCGTCGAGCTCGTCGGCCTGCTCGCCCTGCGGTTCGGGGTGTCCCGGTCCGGCGGCCAGCGCGGAGGAGGCCCAGCGCACCACCGAGCCGCCGTTGTTCACCGCTCCCCCGACCACCCAGTGCTCGTCGGTGAGCGCGTAGCAGAACAGCCGGCGGCCGGGGTCCACCGTGGGCGTAGGGACGACGACCCGCATGGCCCCGCTGGTGCCCAGCGACACCGCGGCGACCTCCGGGCGCACCGCGCCGATGCCGAGGTTGGCCAGCACGCCGTCGGCGGCCCCGATGACGACGGGGGTGCCCGCCGGCAGGCCCGTGGCCGCGGCCACCTCCGGGCGCAGCCCGGGCAGCACGGCGGTCGTGGGCAGCACCTCGCCGAGCTGGCCGGCCCGCACCCCGGCGATGCCCAGCGCCTCGTCGTCCCAGCGGCCGGCGTGCACGTCGTAGAGGCCGGTGGCCGAGGCGATCGACCGGTCGACCACCGGCGGGCCGCCGCACAGCGCGGCGAGGACGAGCTCCTTGACCCCGCCCCAGCGCGGGGTGGACGCGACCCGGTCCGGGTCCTGCGCGCGCAGCCAGGACAGCTTGACCAGCGGCGACATGGCGTGCACCGGGGTGCCGGTCCGGGCGTGCAGCCCCGACGCGCGCCCGTCGGCCACCAGGGCGTCGGCCCACTCCGCGGCCCGCGCGTCGGCCCAGGTGAGCACCGGGCCCAGCGGGGCGCCGTCGCCGCCCATCGGCGCCAGGCCGTGCATGGCGGCACTGAGGCTGATCCCGACGACGCGGTCGCCGCGGTCGCGGGCCAGCGCGGTGATCGCCGTGAGCGCCTCCACCGCGGCCTGCTGCAGGCGGCCGGCGTCCAGCTCGGCCCGGCCGGGCGCGGGCACCAGCAGCGGGTAGCCGACGCTGACCAGGTCGCGCACCCGGGCCTGCACGCCCGCGGTGACCGCCTTGGTCGCCGTCGTCCCGGAGTCCAGTCCGACGACGACGTCCACGTGCACCTCCGGCCCGGTCCCTGCGGTGGGCCCCGACGCTAGCCGGTCGACCCGCCGCCCGGCGTGCGCCGGGGTGCGCGCTCAGCGGTAGGCGGACCGGCCGCGCAGCCGGGCGCCCACGGCGACCCCGAGGGGGGCGAGGACGACGCCGTCGCGGGCCAGCCGCGCGCGCAGCTCGCGGCGGTGGCGCAGCACGCCGACCAGGCCGACCGCCCAGAACACGTACTGGACGGCGAACGCGGCGCGGAAGGCGTCCAGCGGGTAGTCGGTCGAGGAGCCGGGGGTGAGCACGTCGAGCACCGCGCCCACGGCCAGCACGGTGAGCAGGGAGGCGACGAAGCCGCCGACGTTGACCACCCCGGTCGCGCTGCCCTGCCGCTCGGCGGGGTTCCAGGTGCGGGCGTAGTCGAACCCGATCATCGAGCCGGGCCCGTTGGTGCCCAGGACGACGACCAGCGCCACCAGCAGCCACAGCGGCGCGCGGCCCGGCCACAGCAACACGACCGTCCACGCCACGACGGTCGCGCCGAGGATGCCGAAGACCAGGTCCGAGCGGCGCAGCGGCCAGCGCCCGCACAGCCGGCCCAGCAGCGGGCCGACGCCGATGCCGACGAGCACCAGCAGGGTGAGCAGGCCGGCCGCGGTCGCCGGGGCGAGACCCTGGCCGAGCACCAGGAAGGGGTAGCCCCACAGCAGGGCGAAGACGGTGCCGGAGAACTGGGTGACCAGGTGGGTGTAGAGACCGATCCGGGTGCCCGACTCCTGCCAGGTCAGCGCCAGGCCGCGGCGCACCTCGGCGAGCCCGACCGGCGGGGCCAGCACGGTGCCCGGGGGTGCGTCGCGCAGCGCCACGGCCACCAGGACGGCGACCAGCAGGCTCACCGCGGCCGCGCCGAGGAAGGTGGACTCCCAGGACGCCCACTGCAGCAGCGTGACCAGGGGGTAGGCCGCGACGATCTGCCCGAACTGGCCGAGGATGCCGGTGAGCTGGGTGACCAGCGGCACCGTGGGGCCGGGGAACCAGAAGCCGACCACCCGCAGCACGCTGACGAAGGTCATCGCGTCACCGGCACCGACGAGCACCCGCGCCGCGATCGCCGTCGGCACGTCACCGGCCAGCGCCAGGGCGGCCTGCCCGGCGGCCATGGTGAGGGCGCCGGCGAGGACCAGCCGCCGGGAGCCGAACCGGTCCAGCGCCACGCCCACCGGCACCTGCATGGCGGCGTAGACGACCAGCTGCACGACGAGGAACAGCGAGATCGCCGAGGCCCCGGCGTCGAAGCGCTCCTGGGCGGCCACCCCGGCGACGCCGAGGGAGGCGCGGTGGAAGACCGCGACCGTGTAGGCGGCCAGCGCCACGAGCCACACGGCGTAGGTCCGGGCCGTCGGGCGGGTGGCGGTCGGCGTGCTCACCCCAGGCACATCGTCACGCCCGCCGCCGATCGTTCCCGGTCCGCCGGTGAGATCGGTCACCACCGGACGCGGCCCGGGCCGGTCCCGGACGTGGGCGGCCGGGTGCGGTGCGACCAGGCATGACCGGCGCGGACCGCGGGCAGGAGGGACGTCGTCCGCCGGGCCTGCCAGGGCCGCGGCCGCACGGACCCGTGCCCGACCGAGGAGAGGAGCCCACGATGGCGTCCGTCATCCACTACACCATCGCCACGGAGGCGGAGAAGTACGCCGACTTCCGCCGTGTGCTGTGGACCGGCAAGAACACCCAGCTGGTCGTCATGACCATCCCGCCGGACGGCGAGATCGGCGAGGAGGTGCACGAGGACATCGACCAGATCCTCACCTTCGTCAGCGGCACCGGCGAGGCGCGCATCGACGGGTCGAAGAAGGCCGTGGCGCAGGGCGACCTGGTCGTCGTCCCGGCCGGCGCGAAGCACAACTTCGTCAACACCGGCCCGAACCCGCTGGTCCTCTACACCGTCTACGGCCCCCCGGAGCACGCCGACGGCGCGGTGCACCGGACCAAGGAGGAGGCCGACGAGGCCGAGGAGTCCGGCAAGGACGAGCCGCCGACCGAGTGAGCCGACCGGGGTGGATCCGTCGGCCTGACGCGGACGGATCCACTCCGGGAGACTCCAGGCGCAGCACCCGACCCGGCCAGCGTCGATCGAGGAGGGGCCACCCCCATGGCAGCGTCCAGCTACACCCCCGCGAACCCCGAGAGCGTCTTCACCTACGGCGCGCCCCAGCTGAAGTTCGGGCCCGGCGCCTCCGACGAGATCGGCCACGACCTGGCGCAGACCGGCGCGCGGCGCGTGCTCGTGGTCACCGACCCGGGCGTGGCCGCCACCGGCCACCCGCAGCGAGTGGCCGACCAGATGACCGGGTTCGGCATCGAGGCGTACGTCTACGACGGCGCCCGGGTGGAGCCGACCGACGAGAGCATGCAGGCCGCCGTCGACTGGGCACGCGAGCACGGCCCGTGGGACGCGATCGTCGCGGTCGGCGGCGGGTCGAGCATCGACACCGCCAAGGCGGTCAACCTGCTCACCACCAACCCCGGTGAGCTGATGGACTACGTCAACGCGCCGGTCGGCGGGGGCCGCGCGCCGGTCAACCCGCTCAACCCGCTGGTCGCCGTCCCGACCACGACCGGCACCGGCGCGGAGAGCACCACCGTCTGCGTGCTCGACGTGCTGTCGCTGAAGGTGAAGGCCGGCATCAGCCACGTCCGGCTGCGGCCCACGCTCGCCGTCGTCGACCCGGTGCTGACCCGCACCCAGCCGGCCGGGGTCACCGCGGCGGCGGGGATGGACATCCTCTGCCACGCGCTGGAGAGCTACACCGCCCGGCCCTACACCACCTACGAGCGCAAGCGGCCCGAGCAGCGGGTGCCCTACAACGGCTCCAACCCGATCGGCGACATGTGGTCGGAGAAGGCGATGTCGCTGCTGGCCGGGTCCTTCCGGCGGTCGGTCCGCGACGGCTCCGACGAGGCGGCCCGCGCGGAGATGGCGATGGCCGCGACCTTCGCCGGGCTGGGCTTCGGCAACGCCGGCGTGCACATCCCGCACGCGAACGCCTACCCGATCGCCGGGCGGGTCAAGGGGTTCCACCCCGACGGCTACCCGGCCGACGAGCCGATGATCCCGCATGGGATGTCGGTGGCGCTGACCGCGCCGGAGGCCTTCCGGTTCACCTTCGACGCCGACCCCGGCCGGCACCTGCGCGCCGCCCGGCTGCTGGACCCGCAGGCCGAGCAGACCGGGGACCCCGCGGAGTTCCTCCCGTCGGTGCTGACCGCGCTGATGCGCGACATCGGCATCCCGGGCGGCATCGGCGCGGTGGGCTACGACGAGGGCGACGTCCCCGACCTGGTCGAGGGCACGATGAAGCAGCAGCGGCTGCTGGCCACCGCCCCCCGGGACGTCACCGAGGACGACGTCGCCGGCATCTACACCCGCTCGCTGTCCCTCTGGTGAGGTGCTGGAACGGCCTCCCTGCAGGGTCCCGACGCGAGCCTGCGAGCGGTGGGGGGCAGGGAGGTCCTTCCATCACGAGCGGCGCAGGCGCTCGACCAGCGGCGCGGTCGAGGCCGGGAGCAGCCAGGCGACCGGCGTGGGCAGCAGCACCTGCACGTCGACGTCCTCGTCGACCCGGTAGGGCTGGGTCAGGAGCACCGACCCGAGCGTGCGGCGCAGCCGGGAGACCTCGGCGCGCACGGTGACGGTCCGCGTCGGGTCGCCGAAGAGGTCGCCGGCCAGTGCGGCCGCCGAGCGCCCGGCCGGCTGCCCGGTGAGGGCGAGCAGGATCTCGGCGTGCCGCAGGCTCAGGGACGCCGTCCAGCTGCCGCTGGGCCCGGTCACCTGCGCCCGCGGGCGGGGGCCGGTGAGGTCGAGCACCAGTGCGGCGGGCCGGTCGTCGTCCGCGGGGCGCTGCGGGCGCAGCAGCCAGCCGCCGGGGAGCGGTTCCACGGTGCAGTGGCCGAGCGCCGGCACCCAGGCTGCACCGGGGTGCAGCTGCTCGGGCAGCAGGACGCGGTCGGGGGCCGCGAGGCCGGCCGCGGCGGCGGTGCACCCGTCGACGCCGACGACCAGCGCCGGGCCGCCGAGGCGGGCCAGCAGCGGCGCGGCCAGCGTCCGCAGCCGCTCGACGTGCCGCACGTGGACGCGGGACAGCTCGTGGCCGGCCAGCGCGGCGACCGCGTCGACCAGGGCGATCGTGCTCGGGTGCACGGTGGAGGCCGGGCCGGACAGGTCGACCACCCCCAGCACCCGGCCGGTGACCGGGTCGCGCAGCGGCGCGGCGGCGCAGGTCCAGGGCTGGTGGCCCTCGGCGTAGTGCTCGGCGGCGTGCACCTGCAGCGACGCGCGCACCACGACGCTGGTGCCGATGGCGTTGGTGCCGACGACGTCCTCGTCCCACGCCGATCCCTCGACGAAACCCAGCCGGTCGGCCCGCCGGCACACCCCGGCACCGCCCTCGCGCCACAGCACCCGGGAGCCGGCGTCGGCCACCACGAGCACCTGCCCGGCGTCCCGGGCCACCGGCAGCAGCCGCTCGCGCAGCAGCGGCAGCAGCGGGGCCAGGCCGCTCTCCGCCCGCCGGCGCTCCAGCTCCGGCCCGTCCAGCGGCGCGACGTCCGGCGTCCGCGAGGGGTCCAGGCCGCACCCGCGCAGCCGCCGCCAGGACGCGCCGATCACCGGCCGCGGCGACGCCGGCGGGGTGCCACCGGTCAGGGCGGCGGCGCGCACCCGGGCGAGCAGCCGGGTGTGCACCAGCGGGTCGACCCCGGAGGGCAGGGCGCTCTGGGCAGTGGTCATCGGCAGCTCCTCCCGTGTGACCTGCACCACGACCATAGGCGCTGCAACCCCCTGCAACGCTCCCCCTGCCCGGGCCGGGCGGGTCTGCTGGCGGCGACCGGAGTCGTGACGACGCAGGAGGCACTCCCCCGTGACGCAGACCATCGACCGGCCGGACACCACCGGCTCCCCTGCCGAGCGCACCGCCGCCTGGCTGACCGACTTCCAGGCCGCGCTCACCGCCCGCGACGTCGACCGGGCGGCCGGCATGTTCGCCGCCACCAGCTTCTGGCGGGACCTGGTCGCCTTCACCTGGAACATCACCACCGTCGAGTGCCCCGACGGCGTGCGCGACCTGCTCGGCGAGACCCTCGACCGCACCGACCCGACCGGCCTGCGCGCCAGCGAGGAGCCCACCGAGGACGACGGCGTCATCAGCGCCTGGATCGAGTTCGAGACCGCCGTCGGCCGCGGCCGCGGACACCTGCGGCTGACCGAGGGGGGCACGAGGGCGTTCACCCTGCTGACCACCCTCTACGAGCTGAAGGGCCACGAGGAGCCGCTGGGGGAACGCCGGCCGATGGGCGCCGAGCACGGTGCGAACCGGGAGCGGCTCACCTGGCGCGAGCGGCGCGAGCAGGAGGAGGCCGGTCTCGGGGTCACCACCCAACCCGAGGTGCTCGTGGTCGGCGGCGGGCAGGGCGGCATCGCGCTCGGCGCCCGGCTGCGCCAGCTCGGCGTCCCGGCCCTCGTCGTCGACAAGCTGCCCCGGCCCGGCGACCAGTGGCGCAGCCGGTACAAGTCGCTGTGCCTGCACGACCCGGTCTGGTACGACCACCTGCCCTACCTGAAGTTCCCGGACAACTGGCCGGTGTTCGCCCCCAAGGACAAGATCGGCGACTGGCTCGAGTTCTACGTGACCGTCATGGAGATCCCCTACTGGGGCAGCACCGCGGTGCGCTCGGCGTCCTACGACGAACAGGCCCAGGAGTGGACCGTCGAGGTCGACCGCGACGGGCAGCCGATGACCCTGCGCCCGAAGCAGCTGGTGCTGGCCACCGGCATGTCCGGCAAGCCCAACCACCCCTCGCTGCCCGGCCAGGACGTCTTCCGCGGCGAGCAGCAGCACTCCTCGCAGCACCCCGGCCCGGACGGCTACGCCGGCAAGAGGGTCGTGGTGGTCGGCAGCAACAACTCCGCCTTCGACATCTGCGGGGCGCTCTGGGAGGTCGGCGCCGACGTGACGATGGTGCAGCGCACCTCGACGCACATCGTGCGGAGCGACTCGCTCATGGAGATCGGCCTGGGCGCCCTCTACAGCGAGCAGGCCGTCGCCGACGGCGTCACCACCGAGAAGGCCGACCTGGTCTTCGCCTCCATCCCCTACCGGATCATGCACGAGTTCCAGATCCCGCTGTACCAGCAGATGAAGGAGCGCGACGCGGACTTCTACCGCCGGATGGAGGACGCCGGCTTCCGGCTGGACTGGGGCGACGACGGCTCCGGGCTGTTCATGAAGTACCTGCGCCGCGGCTCGGGCTACTACATCGACGTGGGTGCCGCCGACCTGGTGGCCAACGGCGACGTCAAGCTGGCGCACGGGCAGGTCGACCACCTGACCGAGGACGCCGTCGTCCTGGCCGACGGCACCGAGCTGCCCGCCGACCTGGTCGTCTACGCCACCGGCTACGGGTCGATGAACGGCTGGGCGGCGGACCTGATCAGCCAGGAGGTCGCCGACAGGGTGGGCAAGGTGTGGGGCCTGGGCTCGGACACCACCAAGGACCCGGGCCCGTGGGAGGGCGAGCAGCGCAACATGTGGAAGCCGACCCAGCAGCCCGGGCTGTGGTTCCACGGCGGCAACCTGCACCAGTCGCGGCACTACTCGCTGTACCTGGCGCTGCAGCTCAAGGCCCGCTACGAGGGGATCCCCACCCCGGTGTACCGGCTGCAGGAGGTGCACCACACGGCCTGACCCCGCCCTCCTGCGGGGCGGCCCCTGTGCAGGGCCCCGCCGCGAGCCTGCGAGCGGTGGGGGGCAGAGGGGTCCTCCGTCAGGCCGCGGCGCCGTCCCGGCGGGCGTGGGCGGCTGCCACCACGTACGGCGTCAGCGCCTGCGCGATGTGCGCGTAGCCGGCCGACGACGGGTGGAAGCGGTCGGCGGAGAACAGCGCCGGGTCGGTGCCGAACGCGGCGGTGACGGCGTCGGAGACGGCGGCCACCATGGCACCGGCGGAGCGGGCGACGGCCGCCTGCGCCCGCTGCAGCTGGACCGAGGCGGCCTGCACCAGGGGCCGCAGCGCCGGCGGCACCCAGGGCACGGTGGACATGTCCGGGGCGGGGACGACGACCACGTCGGTGCCGGCCGCGCGCAGCTCCTGCAGCGCCGACCCCAGCGCTGCGGCCGCTTGCGCCGGGGGCACCAGCCGGGCCAGGTCGTTGGCGCCGACGAGCACCACGGCGAGGTCCGGCTCCAGCGGCGCGGCGCGGCGGACCTGGGCGGCGAGGTCGCGGGACACGGCCCCGGGGACGGCGAGCACGGACAGCTCGACGTCGTAGCCGGCGCCGGTCAGGGCCGCGGCCAGCCGTGGGCCGAGGGCGTCCCGGGGCCCGGCGGCACCGGACCCGTGGGCGAGGGAGTCACCGAGCAGGACGAGCCGCAGGCCCTCGTGCAGGGGCCCGCCGCGAGCCTGCGAGTGGTGGGGGGCAGGAGGGTCCTTCAACACGCCAGGTGGAACAGCGCCGCACGCACCGCCATGCCCGGGCGGGAGCGGGTGCGCCGAGGCCCCGTTCCCGGCGGGGGAACGGGGCCTCGGTGCACACCCTCGGTGGGGCGGGTCAGGCGCGGGGGCCGCCCGCGGCGTAGACGACCTGGCCGGAGACGAAGCCGGCACCCTCGCTGACGAAGAACGAGGCCAGGTGCGCGATGTCCTCGGGCTGGCCGACGCGCTGCACCGGGATCTCCTTGGCGGCGTAGGTGATGAAGTCCTCGAACGCCACGCCCATCCGGTCGGCGGTGGCCTTGGTCATCTCGGTCTGGATGAAGCCCGGGGCGATCGCGTTGGCGGTGACGCCGAACTTGCCGAGCTCGATGGCCAGCGTCTTGGTGAAGCCCTGCAGGCCGGCCTTGGCCGTCGCGTAGTTGGCCTGGCCGCGGTTGCCCAGCGCCGAGGTGCTGGACAGGTTGACGATCCGGCCCCAGCGGGCGTCGATCATGTGCTTCTGCACCGCGCGGGTCATCAGGAAGGCGCCGCGCAGGTGCACGTTCATGACGACGTCCCAGTCGACCTCGGTCATCTTGAACAGCATGTTGTCGCGGATGACGCCGGCGTTGTTGACCAGCACCGTCGGGGCGCCCAGCTCGGCGGCGACCCGGGCGACCGCGGCCTCGACCTGCTCGGCGTCGCTGACGTCCGCGCCCAGCGCGAGCGCGCGGCCGCCGGCGGCCTCGATGGCCTCCACGGTCGCCTTGCCCGCGGCCTCGTCCAGGTCCAGCACGCCCACGGCGAACCCGTCCTGGGCCAGCCGGCGGGCGACGGCCGCGCCGATGCCACGGGCGGCCCCGGTGACGATGGCCACGCGGGGGCCGGTGCTGTTCGACTCGGTCATGTGTCGTCCTCTCCGCATCTGCACCGTCCGCGGTGCGCTGACCGACACGGTACGGGCGGCCACCGCGGGGCTACCCGCGGGTAGCCCCGACGCGGCGCGTCACGGCCAGATGCTGGCCACGACGATGCCCGCGACGGCCAGCTGGACGGCGGCGAGCACCAGGCTGGCCGGGTGGAAGCCGACCTCGGTGACGTGGTTGCCGAGCTTGCCGGGGGTGACCAGGTCGAGCACGACGAACGCCACCGCCTGCAGCAGCACGCCCAGCACGCCGAACACCACCGTGTACAGCAGCGCCTCGCCGAACCCGCTGGTGGCGTTCGTCCAGATCGCGGCGAAGATGACCAGCCCCTGGGCGAGGAACCCGGCCGCCAGGACGACGCCGGCGCTGATCGACCGCTGCTCGTGGATGTGCCGGCCGAGGTGGCCGGGGGTGAGCAGGTCGAGAGCGAGGAAGCCGAGGGTCAGCAGCACGATGCCGACCCCGGTGTAGGCGACGGCGTAACCGATGCTGGCCAGCACAGGAGGACCTCCGGGGGACGCGGGACGGGCGGACGCCGCACGTGTCTACCGCACCCGGGCCCCGCGACCGGCCCCGGCGTGCGGGGCCGGTGCCACCTCACCCGACCGGGTCCCCCGGCCCGCGCCCTCGGTGGCGGCGGCCCTCCTGCAGGGGCCCGCCCCGAGCCTGCGAGCGGTGGGGGCAGGAGGGTCCTCCCTCAGGCGCTCTGGCGCAGCGGCGTCACGTCCGCGTCGTCCTCCAGCGCCGGCCGCGGCGCCGGGTGCTCCACCAGCGCGAGGACCCGACCGGCCATGAACCGCGCGGTGCGCACGGTGGTGCCCCCGCGGGTGGTCTCGGTGACCTCCACGAGCCCGCGGCCGTGGCGCACGTCCACCCGCCGGCCGGCCCGCGTGGCCTCGATCTCGTAGGTGCGCGTGCTGCCGCCCGCGTCGATCACGACCTCGACCCGATCGCCCTTCATGCCGCCTCCCGACGTCGCGCCGGGCGAGGTGCCCGACGTGGTGACAACGTCCTCCAGGGGTCCGACATTCCGCCCTGACCTGCGCGTTCACTCCTCCGGCGGGCGTCGGTGCGGCCGCGGCACGTGCAGCGCCCGGACCGAGGCCAGGGCCGCCCGCCGGGCGTGCGCGCGCTGCCGGGCGCGGCTGGTCCGGGGGGCCCGGGGCTCCTCGCGCAGCAGCGCGTCCAGCCACTGCCCGCGCGGGTCGACGTCCACGAGCAGCGCCTTGAGCAGCAGGGTCAGCGGGATGGCCAGCAGCGCACCGAGCGCGCCGAGCACCCAGCCCCAGAACAGCAGCGCGACGAAGGTGACCGTCATCGACAGGCCCACCGAGTCCCCGACGAAGCGCGGCTGGATCAGCGTCTGGACGACGAAGTTGAGCAGCGCGTAGACGGCGACGACGGTCCAGAAGTCGCTCCACCCGCCGTCGAGCAGGGCGAGGATCGCAGGGGGCACCAGGCCGAGGACGAACCCGATGTTGGGCACGTAGTTGGTGATGAAGGACAGCAGCCCCCACACCACCGGCAGCGGGATGCCGATGATCGCCAGCGCCACCGTGTCCCCGACCGCGACGACGGCACCGAAGACGGTGCTGACCCACAGGTAGCTGCGGGTGCCGCGGGCGAACAGCCCCAGGGCGATCGGCAGGTGCGGGCGGTCGGCGGCGACCAGCGCCAGCCGCCGGCCGAACCCGCCGGACTCGATGGACAGGAACACCAGGGCCGCCAGCAGCAGCACCAGCGTGGAGGCGGTGTCGGTGGCCCCGGCGAGCACCCCGGTCGCGACGCCGACGAGCTGGCCGTAGTCGAACTGGGCGACGAGGTCGGAGAGCTGGCCGGAGACGATGCCGCGGTCGTTGAGGTCGTCGACGACCGAGGCGACCAGCGCCTCGGCCTCCCCCGCGTAGGCCGGCAGCAGCGCGGCGAACTGGGCGACCGACACCACGAGCAGGCTGACGAAGCCGAGCAGCACGGTGCACACCACCAGGAGCAGCACCGTGGTGCTGGCCCACCGCGGCCAGCCGTGCCGCTGCAGGAAGCGCTGCACCGGGGCGAGCGCGACCACGACGACGAGGGCGAGCAGCACCGGGCCGACCAGCCAGGCGATCGAGCGCACCCCGGCGATCGCGATCGTGGCGGTGGCCGCGCCGATCAGCAGCACCATCCAGCGCGGCATGCCGCCGGTCGCCGGACCGGGGCCGGACTCCGGCGGCGGCTCGGGCGCGGCACCGGCGTCCGCGGCGGCCCGCGCCTCGAGCGCGGAACCCTGCACCTCGGCGGCGACGGCCGGCGGCAGGGCGGTGGACCCGGTGGTCACCGGACCGCCGGCCCTGGACGGCGGGACACCTCGCTGCACGGCCACGGTCGCCCCGTCTCAGGCCGCGGGACCGGGACGGCGCAGGCCGGTCGGGGACGCGTGCTCACCGGTCATGGGCCCTCCTCCGCGGGACGCCGGGTCCGCCGGGTGCCACCCTGGCACGCCGGGCCGGCCGGATCAGGAACGCGCACCGTCCAGCAGTGCGCCCATGGCCGGCAGGTCGAAGAACACCGCGGTCTCCCGCGCGGTCGGGCCGCCGGCGTCCGGGTCGGCACCGGCGCGCAGCAGCGCGAGCACGGCGTCCCCGGACTGCCTGAACACCGCCGCAGCCAGGGCCGTCTGCCCCCGGTCGTTGACCCGGCCGGGGTCGGCACCGCGGTCCAGCAGGGCGGTGACGGTGTCGGGGTGCCCGTGGTAGGCGGCGAGGAGCAGCAGCGTGTCGCCCTTGTCGTTGGTCAGGTCGACCGGTACGCCGGCGTCGAGGTAGGCGGCGAGCTGCTCGGTGGCCCCGGCGCGCGCCAGGTCGAAGACCCGACCGGCCAGCTCGATGACGCCCGGGTCGATCCCACCGCTGCCCTGCTGTCCGGTCACGGCGTCGAGCCTAGGAGGTCGGCACGGCCGGCGGGGACGGCGCCGGGCCTCAGTCCGCCGCCTCCTCGGCCGCGTCGACCCGGCCGCCGAAGGTGCGCGCGGCGACCTCGCGCCGCGCGCCGGTCAGCCAGGCGTGCTGGCGGTCGGCCTGCTCGATGAGCCGGTCCAGCAGCGCCTCGTCGAGCCGGTCCTCCACCTCGGCGATCGCGCGCAGCGTCTCGAAGCCGCTGCGCTTGGCCCGGACGGCGGAGGCGAGGAACTCGAACTCCACCACGTCGCTGAGCGGCGAGCGGCTGAACACCCGCCCGTTGAGCTTGGCGCGGGTGACCTTCTCCCCCACCCACAGCAGCAGCTGCTTGTAGTGCCGCACCGGGAGACCGAGGGTGTGCAGGAACGCGGTCAGCGCGTCGTTCTCCTCGTGCAGCTCCGCGCGCAGCTGGTGCAGCGGCGGCTCGTACGCGGTGCCGCGGTGCACCCCGATCATCCGGCCGACCAGCTCGATCCCCCCGACGGAGGCGGCCAGGTGGTCGTTGCAGTACACGGCGAGCAGGTCGGCATTGCGGACACCGCCGGTGGTGGTCGACTCGGACACGGGTCCTCCCAGGGACGGACGGCGCAGATGCGGAACGCATTCTCCCCCGCCGGGTGATCACCGCGCGACGGCTGCCGGTGCCCGGAGGCGGATCCGGTGCCGCGGGTCACCCGGCCGCGCGCTCGAGCAGCCGAACCGCGGTGGGGCGCAGCTCGCGCTCCAGCTCCCACAGCCCGGCGGCCAGCCGCTGGCCCACCGCCTGGCGGGAGATGCCCAGGGTGGCCGCGGCGGAGGCCTGGGTCCGCCCGGCGCCGACCAGCGCGACCGCCTCCCACGCCGGGGCGCTGCGGCGCTGCACCACCACGGCCAGCGCGCTGAGCACCGCCTGCGCGTCGGCGGCGTCGGGCAGGACGGCGCCGCGCACGGCCAGCCGGACGCCGCGCTGCCCGGCCGCCTCCAGGGCGCGCCGCGCGTGCAGGTGCGCCGGCCCGCCGCGGGCGCCGTCCGGCAGTGGCCCGGCCCCCACGCCGATGCTGCGGGCGCCCTCGCGCACCAGCCGCAGGACGACGTCGACGACGACGGCGGGGTCGGTCAGGACCCCCTCGAGCTCCTCGCCCGCCGTCCGCTCGGTGGCCGGCGCCGCGGGGACGTCGTCCGCGAGCCGCCGCAGCACGCCACCGACCCGGTCCGGGCCGGGGCGGGCGCCGTGCCGGGCGACGCTGAGCACGAAGGGCACCGCGGGAGCGTGCCCGCTGTGCCGGGCCGGGGCAAGCCTCAGGGCTTGTCGGCGAGCTCCGGGGGGAAGCCCCCGGTGGCGATCGGGCCCCAGCGCTCGACGGTGACGCGCAGCAGCGACTTGCCCTGCCGGGTCATCGCCGCGCGGTACTCCTCCCAGTCGGGGTGCTCGCCGCTGATGGCCCGGTAGTAGTCGACCAGCGGCTCGAGCGCCTCGGGCAGGTCGAGCACCTCGGCGGTCCCGTCGACCTGCACCCACGGGCCGTCGAAGTCGTCGGACAGCACGCACAGGGAGACCGCCGGGTCCCGCCGGGCGTTGACCGCCTTGGCCCGCTGCGGGTACGTGGAGACGACCACCCGGCCCCGCTCGTCCAGCCCGCAGCTGACCGGGGACAGCTGCACGCCGCCCCCGCTGCGGCGGGTGAGCAGCACCGCCCGGTGGCGGGGACGGAGGAAGTCCTCGAGGGCGGCGCGGTCGACCCGCTCAGCGGTCGCGGTTCTCGGCATGTGCGGGACGTTACGACGGCCAGTGCATGATCGTCGGACCCCCGGAGGGGGTAGTGATGACGACTGTGACCAGTCGCATGAGGCCCCGCCTGCCCTCCGGCGCGGGCGCGTCGTCCACCGAGCCGCCCGGCGAGCTGCCCACCGCGAGCGCGCGGACCCCCAGCTTCGCCAGCATCCCGACCGCCGCGGCGACCTCCAGCCCGGCACCCAGTGCGGAGCGCGGGCCCCGGCTGCAGAAGGGCGTCCGGGCACTGGCCATCGCCTCGGCGCAGCTGCTGGTCATCGCAGCCGGGCTGGTGGTGGTCGGCTGGGTCCTGGGGATGCTGTGGCCCGTCCTGCTGCCGGTCATCCTGGCCTTGCTGTTCGCGACCGTGCTGTGGCCGCCCACCCGGCTGCTGCGCCGGGCGGGCCTGCCCGCCGCGCTGGCCGCGCTCGTGGTGCTGCTGGGCTTCCTGGCGGTCATCGTGGGGCTGTTCTCCTGGATCGTCCCGCAGGTCGCCGACCAGGCCGAGGAGCTGGCCGACGCGGCCACCGCCGGGCTGCAGGACGTCCAGGAGTGGGTGAGCGGGCCGCCGCTCAACCTGGGCGAGGACCAGATTGGGAACGCGGTCGACCAGGTCATCAACACCATCCAGGGCAACGCGCAGAACATCGCCGGCTACGCGCTCACCGGCGCGACGGCCGTCGGCGGCCTGCTGCTCAACCTGGTGCTCGCCCTGGTGCTGGTCTTCTTCTTCCTCAAGGACGGCCCCCGCTGGCTGCCCTGGCTGGCCGCGCAGACAGGCCCGAAGGTCGCCCCGCACGTCGGAGCGCTGTCCTACAAGACCTGGAGCACGCTGTCGGAGTTCATCCGCCAGCAGGCCCTGGTGGGCTTCATCGACGCCTTCTTCATCGGCCTGGGGCTGTGGATCCTCGGCGTCCCGCTGGTGCTGCCGCTGGCCGTGCTGACCTTCTTCGGGGCGTTCATCCCGATCATCGGTGCCTTCGTCGCGGGCTTCTTCGCCGTGATCGTCGCGCTGGTCAGCAACGGCTGGCAGACCGCGCTCATCGTGCTGGTGATCGTGCTGGTGGTGCAGCAGGTCGAGGGCAACGTGCTGCAGCCGATCCTGCAGGGCCGGGGGCTGAACCTGCACGCGGCCGTGGTCATCCTGGCGGTCACCCTCGGCGGCAGCCTGTACGGCATCCTGGGCACCTTCCTCGGCGTCCCGGTGGCCGCGCTGATCGCCGTCGTCTACCGGTACCTGCGCGACGAGCTCGACGGGCGGACACCGGAGATCGCCGACGACGGCACCCGGGTGCAGGTCACCGGGGACGAGACCGGCGCGACCGTCGTCCGGGAGCGGGTCGCCACCCCCGGGCACCGGGACGTCCCGGGGGACGAGGACGGGGAGACCGCGACCGGCGCGGCGGACGACGGGCCGGCCCGCCCACCCGCCTGAGGCGGCGGGGAATGCGCCCGCCGCGGGCGGGGCTGTAGTCGGCGAGTCCGGGACGAGGGAGGCACCACCGTGGCGCAGCGACCGGAGGAGCTCGTCGAGCTGCTCCCCGAGGCCGAGCCGTTCCTGGCCCGCGCGGCCGGGGACGACGGCCCCCGGCTGGTCCTGGTGCACGACCTGGCCGGTGAGTTCGACGCGGCGTCCGCGGGGGCGCTGGCCGGCGCCCACCTGCTGCGCGAGCTGCCGCACCGGGTGGTCGCCCGCTTCGACGTCGACGGCCTGGTCGACTACCGCGCGCACCGGCCGCGGATCACCTTCAACGGCGACCGCTACGAGTCCTTCGCCGCGCCGGAGATCACCCTGTACGCCCTGGAGGACGACGGCGGGCGGCCGTTCCTGCTGCTGCACGGCGCGGAGCCGGACTTCGCCTGGGAGGCGTTCGTGACCGCCGTCCGCGGGCTGGTCCAGCGCTTCGGCGTCGGCACGGTCGTGGCGCTGCAGGCCATCCCGATGCCGGTGCCGCACACCCGTCCGGTCACGGTGACGGCGCACGCGACGCGTCGCCCGCTGATCGCCGAGTACCCGGTCTACTGGGGTGAGATCCGGGTGCCCGGCAGCATCGCCGCGCTGCTGGAGCTGCGGCTGGGCGAGGCCGGCGTGGACGCGTGCGGGGTGGCCGCGCACGTGCCGCACTACCTGACCCAGGCGACCTTCCCCGCCGCCTCGCTGACCCTGCTGGAGCACCTGTCCGGGCTGACCGGGCTGCAGCTGCCGACCGAGGCGCTGCGGGAGGCCGCGGAGGCGCACCGCGCCGAGGTCGACGAGCAGATCGCCCGGTCGCCGGAGAACACCGCGGTGGTGGCCGCGCTGGAGCAGCAGTTCGACCAGTTCACCGCCGCGCGCGCGGGCAGCGACCTGCTCGGCGACGTCGGCGAGGTGCCCAGCGGCGACGAGCTCGGGGCGGAGTTCGAGCGGTTCCTCGCCGAGCAGGAACGCCGCCGCGGGGACTGACGCAAGGACCCCGTCCTCCCCACCCCTCGCAGGCTCGGGGCGGGACCCGGGACGGGGCCGCCGTCCCTCGCACCACTCGCGAGCTCGCGGCGAGCCTCCGGACGGGGCCTCGACTGGCGGGCGGACGGCGCGGGTGACGCTCAGCGCGTCCGGGTGGTGCTCATCCCGATCGCGCCGAGGACGCCCACCACGGCGAAGACGTAGAAGCCCCAGGGGAAGGCCACCCCGGCGGTGACCAGTGCCCCGGTGACCACCGGGCCGACGATGGCGCCGATCCGCCCTGCCCCGGCCGACCAGCCCAGCGCGGTCGCGCGGACCTGCGGCGGGTGGTGGGCGCTGACGAAGGCGTAGACGAGCACCTGGGCGCTGAAGACGAAGCAGCCGGTGAGGAAGCACATGGCGTACAGCCCGGCGGTGGGCAGCCGGACGGACAGCAGCGCCAGGAACAGCGCGCCGGAGGCGAACCAGGCCATCCCCGCGGTGCGTGCGCCGACCCGGTCGGCGACCGTGCCGGCGACCAGCAGTCCGACGATCGCGCCCACGTTGAGCACCAGCAGGAACGCCAGCGAGGAGCCGAGGTCGTAGCCGGCCTCGCGCATGATCGTCGGCAGCCAGTTGTTCAGGCCGTAGACCAGCAGCAGGCCCATGAACGAGGTGACGCCGACCGCCACGGTGTTGCGCAGCCGGCCGGCGGTGAACAGCGTGCGCACGGTGGCCGCCGCACCCGTGGCGCCCTCCTCGCCGGCCGGCACGGGGGCGTCGTCCAGGGTCAGCCCGTGCCGGCGGGCCACCTCCTCGGCCTCCGCGCACCGGCCCTGCGCCAGCAGGTAGCCGGCCGACTCCGGCAGGTGGCGCACCATCAGCGGCACCAGCACCAGCGCCGGCAGGGCGCCGATGACGAACATCGCCCGCCAGCCCAGGGTGGGGATGACGACGATCGCCAGGGCGGCGGTGGCGACCGCGCCCACGTGGTAGCCGGTCATGATCGTGGTGGTCGCCCGGCCGCTGCGCCCGCTGCGGCTGAACTCGTTGACCATCGCGATCGCCGTCGGCAGGCAGCCGCCCAGGCCGATGCCGGCGAGGAACCGCAGCACACCGAAGACCGCGGCGTTGGGCGCGAAGGCGCACAGCAGGGTGAGCAGCGAGAACGCGGCGACGGCGCCGATCAGCGCCCTCCGGCGGCCGACCACGTCGGTGAGGGTGCCGATGGTCAGCGCGCCGACCATCATGCCGAGCAGCCCGACGGTGATGACCGCGGTCGCCCCGCTGCCGGACAGCCCCCACTCCTCCGGCGTGCGCAGCGTGGGGATGACCGTGCCGACGACGACGAGGTCGAAGCCGTCGAGCAGGACGGCGACCCAGCACAGCGGCGCGACCCACTCGGCGGCGCGCGCCCGTGTCCCCGTCGCGGCGGCCGGGGACGGCGGTGCGGTGCTCATGGTGCCTCCTGACGCGACGGTGCGGACCCGCGCAGGACGCTAGGTGACCCGGGCCACTCCTCCCAGCCCGACCTCCCGGTCAGTGGAAGCGCCGCGCACTCAGGAGGTGACGCAGACCTGCCCGCGGTCGCGGCGCTGCGGTCCCTGCCCGCCGGGGCGGATGTCCTCGTCGAAGATCTCCGTGGGCAGGAACACCGAGCAGCAGGCGTTGGGGATGTCGACCACCCCGCCGATGCGGCCCTCGATCGGCGAGGTGCCGAGGATGAGGTAGGCCTGCTCGCCGGTGTAACCCCACTTCTCCAGGTAGCGGATGGCGTTCAGGCAGGCGTTGCGGTAGGCCAGCGTGGCGTCCAGGTAGGCGTTGGTGTCGTCGCGGTGGTCGACGGAGACGCCGATGAACGTGAGGAACTCCGAGTAGCGCGGCTCCACCCGGCCGGGCATGAAGATCGGGTTGGTGGTGACGCCGTAGGTCTCCATGCCGCCCTTGATCAGGTCGACGTGGAAGTCGATGAAGCCGCCCATCTCGATGGCGCCGCAGAAGTTGATCTCGCCGTCGCCCTGGCTGAAGTGCAGGTCGCCGCCGGAGAGCAGCGCGCCGTCGACCCAGACCGGGTAGAAGACCCGGCTGCCGCGCGTGAGGTTCTTGATGTCGTGGTTGCCGCCGTTCTCCCGCGCCGGCACGGTACGGGCGCCGTCCCGGCCGATCGCCTCGAGCAGGTCGCCGGTGGCCGTGCCGGCCAGCACGTTGTCCGGCAGTGGCGGCAGCGCGAGGGCCGGCACCCGGTCCGGGTCGGTGGCGATGAGCGCGCGCTCCCGGGCGTTCCAGCGGGCCAGCAGGTCCGCCGACGGGGCGGTGCCGAACAGGCCGGGGTGGGTGATGCCGGTGTACTGCACCCCGGGCACGTGGCGGGAGGTGCAGGTCTGCCCGCGGAAGTCCCAGATCGCCTTGTAGGCGTCGGGGTAGTAGTCGGTGAGGAACCCGCCGCCGTTGACCTTGGCGAAGATGCCGGAGTACCCCCAGCCCTCCCCGCAGTTGGGACCCTGGGTCTGCGGCACCGGCCCGAGGTCGAGGATGTCGACGACCAACAGGTCACCGGGCTCGGCGCCCTCCACCGCGATCGGCCCGGACAGCATGTGCGCGTGGGACAGGTCGACGTCGCGGACGTCGTTGGCCGAGTCGTTGTTCAGGATCTGCCCGTCGGTCCACTCCCGGCACTCCACCCGGATGTCCTGCCCCGGCCGGACGGTGACCGCCGGCGGGATGTCCGGGTGCCACCGGTTGTGGCCGGGGACGGCCTGGTCGCGCATGGACCTGCTCTGGTCGACGCTGAAGACGACGTCGGGCACGGCGGTTCCTCTCGCTCGGGGACGGGGAGCGGCGCTCCCCGCCGGTCACCAGGTGGGCAGGGGCTGGTGCGGGCCGGCCGGGCGCCGGGCGGCGGTCACCGGGGCGGCCCCGGTGACCGGGCTCCATCGCCGGCCGCGGGGGCGTGGGGCGCCCGCCGGCAGGGAGCGGACCACCTGCGGCGTCTCGGCGCTGGCGTCGGCGGCGGCCGCGGCGCGGGACAGCGCGGCGGGCGTCGTGGACAGCGTTGGGGCCGTGTACACCCGCGCGGAGTCCGCCCGGCAGGCCGGGCACGGGTGGGTCGGGCGGACCGCGGTCATGGGCACGACCACCTCGAACTCCGCGTCGTCCGGGCAGCGGAACACGTACGTCGCCATGGCCGCGGTTCCTTCCACGTGGAAGCTTCGGTGGGAGGACTGTCCCGGCCTGCGACGGCCGGCGCAACCCGGCGGCGGCCTACAGCTCCGCGAGGACGTCGAAGTCGTAGCCGTCGGCCACCGCAAGGTGCACCCGCTGCCGGAGCTGGTTGCCGGCGAAGGCGACCGGGCCGCGGGGGCCGTCCCAGCCCACCCCGTCGGCCACCGCCGCCATCCGGGCGACGTCCAGGGTGCCGGCCCGCCGCGCCAGGGCCGCCAGCGCCAGCAGCCCCTCGTAGCAGGACTCGGCGGCGTTGTTCAGCGGCGGGGCGTCCGGGCCGTGCTGGTCGGCGTAGGCGCCGGTGAGGTCCAGCGCCGACGGGGTGGCCAGCGAGCGGAACCAGGCCGCGCAGACGAACAGGTTGCCGGTCGCCTCGGCCCCGCTGGCCAGGAGCATGTTCTCCTCCATGAGCGGGGTGAAGCGGACCAGGTCCTCCTGCAGCCCGCGCGCGGCGAACGCCCGGTTGAACGCCACCGCGTCCTGGCCGACGAGGTAGAGCAGCACCCCCTGGGCGTCGCTGCGCGCGACGCGCTCGACGACGTCGCCGTAGTCGGCGGTGCCCAGCGGCACGTAGGCGGTGCCGCTGAGCCGCAGGTCCAGCTCGCGGGCGAACTCCCGGGTGACCGCGACCGAGACGCGGGGCCACACGTAGTCGTCGCCCACGACGAACCACCGGCGCACGCCGCACACGTCGCGCAGCCAGCGCAGCGCCGGGGCGATCTGGCGGGCCGGCGTCTCACCCGAGCAGAACACGCCCGGCCGCTCCTCCCCGCCCTCGTACAGCGACGTGTAGACGTAGGGCACGCGACCGGCGGTCACCGGCGCCACGGCGTGCCGGACGGCGGAGATGTGCCAGCCGGTGACCGCGTCGACACGGCCCTCGTCGACCAGCCGCCCGACGGCCGCGCCGACCCGCTCGGGGTCGGCACCCCCGTCGACCACCTCCACGGCCACCTCCCGGCCGAGCACGCCGGTGTCGTTGACCGCCCGGACGGCGGTCGCGGCGACCGCCTCGCACGAGGGACCGAAGATCCCCGCCGGCCCCTGCAGCGGGACGACCAGCGCGATGCGGGTGACGTTGGCCGGTCGGTGCATCGACCCCCCTCGGGTGGGACGCAGTGGCGCGCCCCGCCGCCTCTGCGAGGATCGGGGCGCCGAGACCACTCTGCTGACCCGCCCCTCCGATGGGAAGGGCGCCCGCCGCCCGATCCCGCCGCTCAGAGGACGACCCCATGCCGCCGGACACCCCGCACGTCGACCTGCTGCGGCAGGTCGCCACCGGGCTGGCCGGGCGGGTGCAGGAGATCCTCGCGTCCTGCGACCTGACGCTGGACCAGTGGCGGGTGCTGCGGACCCTCGACGAGGGCCCGCTGTCGATGAGCGACCTGTCCACCCGCACGCGGATCCCCGCCCCGACCGCGACGCGCGTCGTGGACCGGCTGGTGGAGCGCTCGCTGGTCTACCGCAACGTCGACGCGGCCGACCGGCGGCGGGTGCTCGTGCACGCCGCCGAGCGGGGCCGGGCGCTGTGCCGGTCGCTGGCCCCGCGTATCGCCGACGCCGAGCGGGACGGACTGGCCGCACTGTCGGCCCGGGAGGCCGCCACCCTGCGCCGGCTGCTGGAGCGGCTGGCCACCGGCTGACCGCCCGGGTTGCGCCGCCGGCAGACCGGCGAGCAGGCTGCACCCGACACTTCCACGTGGAAGGGACTGCCGTGCCCCGACCGACCGACGCGGAGCTGTTCGACCTCGGTGACCTGCCCCTGCAGAGCGGCGGGACGCTGCGCGGCGCGCAGCTGGCCTACAAGACGTACGGGACGCTGGCCGAGGACCGCTCCAACGTGATCGTGCACCCCACCTGGTTCAGCGCCTGGCACGACGCCAACGAGTGGTCGATCGGCCCGGGCCTGGCCTGCGACCCCGACCGGTACTTCGTCGTCGTCCCCAACCAGCTGAACAACGGCCTGTCCAGCTCGCCGAGCACCACCCCGCCGCCGTTCGACGGGCCGCACTTCCCGCGGGTGACCTTCCACGACCAGGTGGAGGCCCAGCACCGGCTGCTCACCGGGAAGTGGGGCATCGAGAGCGTCGAGCTGGTGCTGGGCTCCTCGATGGGCGCCGGGCAGACCTACCAGTGGGCGGTCAGCCACCCGGAGATGGTCAAGCGGGCCGCGCCCATCGTCGGCTCCAGCCGGACCAGCGAGCACAACCAGGTCTTCATCAAGAGCCTGCGCGCCGCCCTCACCCTGGACCCCGCGTTCCGCGGCGGCGAGTACGCCCCGGACGCCCGCCCCACCGCCGGCCTGCGGGCCTTCGCCCGGATCTACGCCGGGTGGGGGCTGTCCCAGGCGTTCTACTGGGGCCGGGAGTACCGCGGCATGGGCTTCTCCTCGCTGGAGGACTTCCTGGTCGGGTTCTGGGAGGGGTTCTGGCTGGACCCCGACCGCGACCCGAACAACCTGCTGGCCATGCTGTGGACCTGGGAGCACGGCGACGTCGGCCGCACGCCGGGCTTCGACGGGGACACCGAGGCGGCGCTGCGCTCCATCCGCTGCCCGGTGGTGGCCATGCCCGCGCGGACGGACCTCTACTTCCCGCCCGAGGACGAGCAGTGGGCCGCGCAGTTCATCCCGCAGGGCGAGGTGCGGGTCATCGACACCACCTGGGGGCACTTCGGCGGCCTGGGCCTCAACCCGGCGGACAACGCGTTCGTCGACGCTGCGCTGGAGGAGCTGCTGGCCCGCCCGGTCTGACCGCCCGGACAGCGGAACGGGCCGCGACCGGGGATCCCGGTCGCGGCCCGCCGCTCGGTGAGGACTGGAACGGCCCCCTGCAGGGGCAGGGAGTCCTGTTCCTAGCCGGCCAGGACGACCCGCTCGTTGGGCACCGTGTGCGTCATCGTCAGGCCGGTGACGTCGCGCGGGCCGTTCTTGCCGAGGTTGGCCGCCCGCTGCAGCTCGGCCTCCGACAGGGTCTGCGACTGCAGCGGCTCCAGGCCACGGACGTCGTCGGCGCTGATGCCCAGGCCCTCGCCGACGCGGGCACCGAGCTCGTCGTCGCACATGAGGAAGTGCCACACCATCCGCTCCTGGACCGGCCGGGCGGCCTGTCCGATGAGCTCGACGAGGTTGGCGACCAGGTCGTCCTTCTCCCACTGCTCCATGAGCTGGTAGCGCTGCCCGGCCTGGGTGTAGTCGTCGGTCCGGGGGATCCGCTTGCGGGTCAGCCGGCCGGCGATTAGCGGGCCCTGCTCGTCGTGCGTGGGGTACTGGCCCTCGCGCAGGCCGCCGGTGATCGACGGCTCGTAGTTGACGTGCGGGTTCTGCCCGGCCCCGAGGTCCACGCCGTAGGACATCTGGCCACCGCGCTGGTTCGTGGCCACCCGGGCGTTCTTGGCGGAGTTCACCGGCAGCTGCAGGTAGTTCGCCCCGACCCGGTAGCGCTGGGCGTCGGAGTAGGAGAACGTCCGGCCGACCAGCATCTTGTCGTCGGAGAAGTCCAGCCCGTCGACCAGCACGCCGGTGCCGAAGGCGCTCTGCTCGTTCTCGTTGTGGTGGTCGCCGACGTTGCGGTTCAGCGTCATCGTCCCGACCAGCTTGGGCTCGAAGTCGTTCTCCGGCCACACCTTGGTGTCGTCCAGCGGGTCGAAGTCCAGCTCGGGGTGCTCGTCGTCGCTCATCACCTGGACGTAGAGGTCCCACTGCGGGAAGTCGCCGCGCTCGATGGCCTCGTAGAGGTCCTTCGAGGCGTGCCCGAGGTCGCCGCCCTGGATCACCGCGGCGTCGGCCTCGGTGAGGCTCTTGACGCCCTGCCGGGGCAGCCAGTGGTACTTGACCAGGACGGTCTCGCCCTGGGCGTTGACCCACTTGTAGGTGTTCACGCCGAAGCCCTGCATGTGCCGGTAGTCCGCCGGGATGCCGCGCGGGCTGAACAGGTTGACCAGCATGTGCATGGCCTCCGGCGTCTGCGACATGAAGTCGAAGATCCGGGCCGGCTCCTGGCGGAAGGTGATCGGGTCGGGCTTGAGGGAGTGGATGACGTCGGGGAACTTGATGGCGTCGCGGATGAAGAAGACCGCCAGGTTGTTGCCGACGATGTCCCAGTTGCCGTCCTCGGTGTAGAACTTCACCGCGAAGCCGCGCGGGTCGCGCGCCGCCTCGGAGGAGTCCCGGCCACCGATGACCGTGGAGAAGCGGATGGCCAGGTCGGTCTTCTTGCCCGGCGTGTTGAACAGCTTGGCCCGGGTGTAGCGCTCGATGGGCTCGTCGCCCCACGTCCCGGTGGCCTCGAACTCGCCGTAGGCCACGAAGCCGCGGGCGTGCACGACCCGCTCCGGGATGCGCTCCCGGTCGAAGTGGCTGATCTTCTCGAGGAACTGGTAGTTCTCCAGCGTGGCCGGGCCACGGGCACCGACCGTCCGGGAGTTCTGGTTGTCGTAGACCGGGTGGCCCTGACGGTTGGTCAGGACGGCGCGGTCGGCCTCGCTGGCCGCCGGACCCTGCGATGCGACGTCGGTCATGCGTGTTCTCCTCCTCGATCGTCGTGCGGGAGTACCTGGGTGGTCACTCCCGGTGTCCCTACCCGGCAGGCGCGGCACAGACCCCAGAAGACGACCTCCGCCTCGTCGACGACGAAACCCGCCGTGTCCGACGGCGTCAGGCACGGGGCCGCCCCGACGGCGCAGTCGACGTCCGCGACCGCGCCGCACGAGCGGCAGACCAGGTGGTGGTGGTTGTCGCCGACCCGCAGCTCGAACAGCGCCGGCGCACCGGCGGGCTCGATCCGGCGGGCCAGGCCACCGGCGACCAGCGCCTCCAGGACCCCGTAGACCGCCTGCGGCGAGACCGTCGGGTGCAGGGCGCGGGCCGCGGTGACGATGGTGTCCACGTCCGCGTGCGGACGCCCGGCGAGCACCTGCAGCACCGCCAGCCGGGGCCGCGTGACGCGCAGCCCCGCCGAACGCAGCCGGTGCTGCCAGGTCGTCTCCATCGGAGTCCAGGGAACGCCCTTTCCTTGATTGAGTCAAATCAAGGACCCCGTCCCCCTCACCCCTCGCACGCTCGGGGCGAGCCTCCGGATGGGGCCGCCCCGTGCCCCCACCGCTCGCACGCTCGCGGCGGGCCCCTGCACGGGGGCCGGAGACGCTAGGCGAAGACGATGGTGCGCTCGCCGTCCACGATGACGCGGTCCTCGACGTGCCAGGTGACGGCCTGGGCGAGCACCTGCCGTTCGACGTAGCGGCCGATGCGGCGCATGTCCTCCACGGTCGCGCGGTGGTCGACGCGGGCGACCTCCTGCTCGATGATCGGCCCGGCGTCCAGGTCCGGGGTCACGTAGTGCGCGGTGGCGCCGATGAGCTTCACGCCGCGGTCGTGCGCGGCGCGGTAGGGGTTCGCGCCGACGAAGGCCGGCAGGAAGCTGTGGTGGATGTTGATCAGCCGCTCCGGGAACCGGGCGCAGAAGTCGGCCGAGACGATCTGCATGTACCGGGCGAGCACCACCAGGTCGACGTCCCCGACCAGCTCCAGCGCCCGCGCCTCGGCGTCGGCCTTGGTCTCCGGGGTCACCGGCACGTGGTGGAACGGGACGCCGGCGCCGCGGGCCACGGGCTCGAGGTCGGGGTGGTTGGAGACGACGGCGGCGATCTCCGCCCGCAGGTCGCCGGCGCGCACCCGGTAGAGCAGCTCCTGCAGCACGTGGTCCGTCTTCGACACGAACACCGCGACCCGCTGCCGGTGCGTGGCCTCGGTGAGCCGCCAGGTGAACTGCCACTGCTGGGCCAGCAGCGCCAGCGCGCCCTCCAGCTGGTGGCGGCGGGCGGCCAGGTCGGCGAGGAAGAACTCCAGCCGCAGCGTGAAGGTGCCGCCCACCGGGTCCGAGGAGTGCTGCTGGGAGTCGGTGATGTTGGCCCCGACGTCGGCCATCAGGCCGCTGAGGACGGCGACGATGCCCGGCCGGTCGGGGCAGCGCACGACCAGCCGGCCGACGTCGGCCAGCCGGTCGTCGGGCAGGCCGGGCGGGGACGGTGCAGCGGTGGCGGACACGGCTGTCGAGGATGCCAGTAGAAGGACCTCGCCCCTCTCACCCCTCGCAAGCTCGGGCTGAGCCTCCGGGCGAGGCCGGATGACGAAGAGTGGGGAGGAGGGGGTCCTCCTCAGGCGGGCGGCAGGGTGGCCCGCCGGGCGCCGGCGACGTCGAAGAGGTCGCCGTACTCCTCGACGCGCGCCAGCACCTCGTCGGTCCGGAACCGCAGCGAGCCGGGGTCGGCCCCGTCGAGCACCGCCTCCACCTCGTCCCAGCCGATCGGCGCGGACACCGGCGCGTCCGGGCAGGCCCGCAGCGAGTACGGGGCGACGGTCGTCTTGGCCGGGTTGTTCTGGCTCCAGTCGACGAGCACCTTGCCCGGCCGCAGCACCTTCTCCATGCGCCACACGACCCGGTCGGGTGTCTCGCCGGACAGCTGCTGGGCCAGCGCCCGGGCGTACCGGCTGGGGTGCTCGCGGTCGGCCACCCGGATCGGCGCGTACACCTGCATCCCCTTGGAGCCCGACGTCTTCACCACCGGGTCCAGACCATCGGCCACCAGCTGGTCGCGCAGCCGCTCGGCGACCTCGCAGCACTCCAGGATCCCGGCGTCCGGCCCGGGGTCCAGGTCGAGCACCAGCAGGTCGGGCAGCGCCGGCTGCAGCCGGCTGCCGACCTGCCACTGCGGCACGTGCAGTTCGAGGGCGGCCAGGTTGGCCGCCCAGGCCAGGTCGGCGACGGTCTCCAGGACGACCATGTCGAGGGTCTCCCGGCCCCGCGAGCTGCCCGGGCTGGGGACCGTCACCTTCCGCACCCAGTCGGGGGCGTGCCGGGCGCTGTTCTTCTCGAAGAACGCCTGCCCCTCCACGCCGTCGGGCCAGCGGGTGAACGTGACCGGCCGACCGGACAGGTGCGGCAGCAGCACCGGCGCGATGCGCACGTAGTAGTCGATGACCTGGGCCTTGGTGAAGGAGACCTCGGGGAAGAGCACCTTCTCCAGGTTCGAGACGTGCAGCTGCCGCCCCTCGACCCGCACCAGCTGCCGGCTCACGGCCGTACCAGTACCCGGTCGGCGGTCACCACTCCTCGACCACGTCCTCCGGGCCCAGGTCGTCGCGCAGCCCGCGCCACGCCGGGTGCCGCAGCCGCCCGTCGGCGGTCCACCCGGCGAACGCCACCTCCCCCACCAGCCGGGGTTCGACCCAGTGCGCGTCGCGGGTGACCTCCCGCGGCAACGCGTCGGTGAACGGGGGCGTGCGGCGCGCCGCGAACAGCGGCTCAAGCTCCCGCAGGGCCGCGGCGGTGAAGCCGGTGCCCACGTGCCCGGCGTAGACCAGCCGGCCGGCGTCGTCGTGCACGCCGACCAGCAGCGACCCCACTCCCCCGGCCCGCCGGCCCTGCCCGGGTCGCCAGCCGCCGACGACGACCGCCTGCGTCCGGACGTTCTTGACCTTGCGCCACTCCGGACCGCGCACCCCGGGGCGGTAGGGCGAATCCAGCCGCTTGGCGACCACGCCCTCCAGCCCGTTGTCCCGGCTGGCGGCCAGCACCGCGGCCCCGCCGCCACGGAACCACGGCGTGGGCACCCACCGCCCGCCGGCGACGCCGAGGGCCTCCAGCCGCTCCCGGCGCCGGGCGTACGGCAGCGCCAGCAGGCTCTGGCCGTCCCAGGCCAGCAGGTCGAAGACCAGGAAGGTGACCGGGGCGTCCGCGGCCATCCGGGCGACCTCCGGGCCGGTGCGGTGCATCCGCCCCTGCAGCGTGCCGAAGTCCGGGCGGCCGCGGGCGTCCAGGGCGACCACCTCCCCGTCGACGACGGCGTCGTGCGCGGCGAGCGCTGCCGGTACCCGTTGCAGTTCGGGATAACGGATGGTCGTCTCCGTGCCGCTGCGTGCCCACAGCGTCAGGCTCCCAGCGGCCACGACGGCGACCGCCCGGACGCCGTCCCACTTGAACTCGTAGCCCCAGTCGCCGTCGTGCGCGGGCGGTGGCAGCTCGCCCGGGGTGGCCAGCATGGGCGCGACGGGCGGTCCGGTGGACGCGTCGCCGTCCCCCTGCCGGCCACCCCGGGCGGGCACCTCAGGCGGTGCGGCGGGCCCGCTTGGCCCGCGGCGCGCCGGCGGTGGCCCCCTCCGCCGAGGTCTCCCCCGCCGTCCCCTCCGTCGCCTTCCCGCCCGCCGCCTTCCTGCCCGCCGTCTTGCCCGCCGTCGTCCTCTTCGCCGCTGCCTTGGGTGCCGTTGTGCGCGCCGCTGCAGGCTCCTCCGCCGGGGTCCGGCGGGCCGGCGCGCCCTTCCTCGGGGCGGTCGCCTTCTTCGCCGGTGCCCGCCGGGCCGGCGCCTCCTCGGCCGGCGCGCCGCCGCGGGCGGCCTCCACGCTGCGGCGCAGCGCGCTCATCAGGTCGACGACGGCGGCGCCGGAGTCCGCCGTCTCCGGCAGCGGCTGCACCTCACCGCCGCTCTGCTTGGCCTCCAGCAGGGCGGCCATCGCCTCGCGGTAGTCGTCGGTGAACTCCGTCGGGTCGAACTCGCCGGTCATGGAACCGATCAGCGCCTCGGCCATCTGCAGCTCCTGCGGCCGCACGGCGACGTCCTCGTCGAGGAACGCGAAGTCGGGGCGGCGGATCTCGTCGGGCCAGCGCATGGTGTGCAGCACCATCACGCCGTCCTTCACCCGCAGCGCCGCCAGCGACTCCCGGGAGCGGATGGAGATCTTGGTGATGGCCACCCGGCCGGCGTTCGCCAGCGCGTCGCGCAGCAGCACGTACGGGCGGGTCGCCGAGGCGTCGGGCTCCAGGTAGTAGGTCTTCTCGTACTGGATCGGGTCGATCTCGTCCTGGTCGACGAACTGCAGCACCTCGATCTCCCGCCGCGAGGCCAGCGGGAGGTCCTCGAAGTCCTCGTCGGTGAGCACCACGAGCTGGCCGTCGGGGAGCTCGTAGCCCTTGGCGATCTCGGCGTACTCGACCTCCTCGCCGTCGATCGAGCACACCCGCCGGTACTTGATGCGCCCGCCGTCGGTGGCGTGCACCTGGTTGAACCGGATGTCGTGGTCCTCGGTGGCCGTGTACAGCTTCACGCCGATGCTGACCAGGCCGAAGGAGACCGCCCCGCGCCAGATCGACCGCATGCCGTGCTCCTGTCCGAGACTCGGGACCGCGACCGCGGGCGGGGAAGACGGGCGGCCAAGATCACCAGGATAGGCGCGCGGGGGGCGTGGTGACGGGTCTGCGGCCGCGGCCCTCCCCCGACCGAGGGGTCAGCCCTCGCCCTCGCCGCCTCCGGTGACGTCGTCCTGGATCGCGTCGTAGGCGAACTGCAGGACGTCCGAGCCCGCGACCGCCGTCATCGTCAGCGCCGCCAGGCGGGTGGCGTTCGGGGCGGCGACGTAGGAGAAGACGAACGCCGTCCCCACCCACTGCGCCAGGCAGAACGGGCAGGTGACCAGCTCGCCGACGGCGTGCTTCCAGCCGCCGTGCTCGCGGACCTCCTCGGCGAGCTCCGCCTCCCCCGACGCGCCGCCGAAGGTGGCGAACGGCGCCCGCAGCGGGCTGGTCACCGGGTCCTTCGCGATCCGGCGGGCCAGCCGGAAGGTGGCGACGGTCAGCAGGACCGCATCACCCAGCGGGATCCGCTCGGGCAGGGGGCGGCCCGACGCGCGCACCGCGACCGCACCGGCGGCCACCACGCCGCTGTACACGCCCATGGCGCCGAGGAAGCCGCCGAGCGGCCGGTCCTCACCACGCGTGTACGCCCGCTGCTGGGCCTGCGCCCAGCGGCGGACGGGAGAAGTTATCCGCTGTACCTCGTCTGCGACGGCCATGCCCGCCGCGCTACCCCACCTCCCCCGGTGCCATGCGGGAGCGCCTCGGCACCGGGTGGAGCCCACGCATGGCGGCCGGGCGACCGGGTAGGCGCACACCCAGTCCGCGGCCGACCGGGCCGCGTCCCGCGGGGCCACCCCGCCGCACCGTGCACCAGGAGGACACCCCGTGAGCCAGCCCACCGAAGGCCAGACCGCCCGTGACGTCTTCCCCGAGGACGAGGGCCTCCCCGAGGTCGCCCAGGACGACTCCCCCACGATGGCCGGTGCGGAGGACCCGCAGTTCGCGCCCGTCCCCGGCGAGGACCCCGACTCCAGCGCCAGCCTGGACTTCGGCACCACGGCGCTGGAGCAGTCCGAGGGCGAGTCGCTGACCGGGCGGCTGGACCGCGAGGTCCCCGACGACCAGCCCGACGTCCGCCCCGCCGAGGACCCCGCCCGCGGCATCGGGCAGCTCGAGCAGGACCACTCCACCACCCCCGACACCGACTCCGGCACGAACCGCACCGCCGACGACGTCGAGGCGAGCCTGGACCCCGCGGCCGGCGGTCAGGGCCCCGAGGAGTCCGCGATCCACGCCGTCGACTGAGCGGTGCGGACCGTCGACCCGCTGGGCCGGCGCCGCGGCCGGGGAGCCGTCGTGAGCGGCCGGCCCCGACGTCGAGGTCGCCCACCCGCGACGGTGGTGTCACTCCAGGCGGGTTGGCGCGTCCGCGTCCGCGTGTCTACGTTGTCTGTGCGGTTGAGCAGGCAGCCGCGGCCGACCCGGGAGCACCGGGATCGGACACGTTCGCAGACGCGCGTGTCCGGGGGCCACGACATCCGGGGGGCCGCGCAGCGGTAGATTCACCGGGCGGTCGTGCCGCCGGGTACTGCCGCTGAGAGGAGTTCCGCCCGTGACCACATCCGACCTACCTGCCGAGGGGCAGCCCGACGTGTCGACCGAGGGCACGGAGGCACCCTTCGACGACGTGATCACGCTGTCGACCTCCACCGGTGAGGACGGCGTGGTCACGGTGACGGTCGTCGGCGAAGTGGACACGTTCACCGCTCCGGTGCTCCGCTCCTCCCTCGACGCCCAGCTGGAGCAGCAGCCCTCCGCTCTGGTCATCGACCTGGCGGGCGTGCAGTTCCTGGGGTCGGCCGGCCTGGCCGTGCTCGTCGAGACGCAGAAGTCCGCCCGTTCCCGCGACGTCGAGCTGCGCCTGGTGGCCACCACCCGCGCGGTCACCCGCCCGCTGGAGGTCACCGGCCTGATCGACCTGTTCACGATCGTCGACGGCAGCACCCGCTGAAGGAGGACCCCGTCCTCCTCATCCCTCGCAGGCTCGGGACGAGCCTCCGGACGGGGCCGGGCACGGCGAGGGGCCCCGCCGCGGCGGGGCCCCTCGCCGTCCTCAGGCGCTGAGCAACCGGCAGACCGCCTGCTCCAGCGTGCGCTGCACCTCCCGGTCCCCCTCGGCACCCTGGGCCTCGGTCAGAGCGGCGGCGATGGTCTCGCCGTGCTCGAAGCGGTCGACCACCCGCGGGTCGACGTAGCTGGCCTTGCACACCGCCGGGGTGTTGCCCAGTTGCTCCGAGACGGTCCGGTAGGCCGCGCTGATCACCCGCTTGCGCGCCGTCTTCGACCGCGGCGGCGCCTCCTGCGCCAGGACGGCGGCCATCTGCACGGTGGCGTTCCAGGTCCGGAAGTCCTTGGCGGTGATCTCCGCCCCGCTGACCTCCTTGAGGTAGGCGTTCACCTCGGTGCTCGTGACGTCGTGCCAGCCGCGCCCGCCCCCGGGCTCCTCGACCCAGTAGCCGAGCAGGTCCTCCCCGGTCTCCGCGGGGCGCTGCAGCAGCTCGCGGACGACCAGGGCGGTCGGCCGGTCGACGAGCTCCACCTCCCGGTCCTTGTTGCCCTTCGCGGTGAAGGAGAAGAAGACCTGCTCGCCCCGGACCCGCACGTGCTCCCGGCGCAGCGTGGCCAGGCCGAACGTGCCGTTCTCCTCGGCGTACTGCTCGCTGCCGACGCGGAACGCGCCCAGGTCCAGCAGCCGGACGGAGGCGGCCAGCACCCGCTCGCGGGTCAGCCCCGCACCGGACAGCGCCTCGACGATGGCGTCGCGGACGTCGGGCAGCTGCTGGGCGATCTCCAGCACGCGCTCGTGCTTCTCGGCGTCCCGCTTGGCGCGCCAGGCGTCGTGGTAGCGGTACTGCCGCCGCCCGGCGGCGTCCACCCCGGTGGCCTGGATGTGCCCGCCCGGCCACGGGCAGATCCAGACGTCCTTCCACGCCGGCGGGATGACCAGCGACCGGAGGCGGTCCAGCCGCTCGTCGCGGATCAGCGAGCCGTCGACGTCGTAGTAGGCGAAGCCCCGCCCGACGCGCCGGCGTCGGTAGCCGGGGCCGTGCACGTCGCTGCGGCGGAGTCTCACACCCACGGGGATGGGCACCACCGCCGTCCGGCAAACGCGGGACGACGGCGGTTCGCCCGTCAGCGCAGCTCGACCAGCCCGTCCAGCCCGCTGATCTCCAGCACGTGCCGGGTCACGCCACCCGCCGGGGCGTGCACCACCAGGCGCCAGCCCTCGTCGCCGGCGATCCGCGCCACGGCCAGGACGACCCGCACCGCGGCACTGCTGAACAGGGTGACCGCGGCCAGGTCCAGCTCGACCCGGCCGGTGCCGCCGTGGCTGGCCTCGAGCAGCCGGATGCGCATCTGCTCGGCACCGGAGGTGTCCACCGGACCGGCGGCGCGCACCACCGGCCGCTCGGCACTGCGGTCGACGACGACGTCGGCGGCACTGGTGCTCCCGCGGCGCCGGTCGTCGTCCTCCGGGCGCCGCCGCAGCCGCACGCTCAGCGTGACCGTCGTGCCGCGCTCGCCCTGCAGCACCACCCCGTCGACGAGCTGCCGCATGATCAGCAGCCCGCGGCCACGGTCGCCCGGGTCCCGGTCCGGCGGGCGCCACCGGCCCTGGTCGCGCACC
Organism: Geodermatophilus sp. DSM 44513; assembly: GCF_032460525.1. NCBI lineage: Bacteria > Bacillati > Actinomycetota > Actinomycetes > Geodermatophilales > Geodermatophilaceae > Geodermatophilus > Geodermatophilus sp. DSM 44513. Next base: position 2,613,823 of record NZ_CP135963.1, read on the forward strand.
GTGACCGTCAGCTGGCCGTCCACGTCGACCGCCGCGGTCACCTGCATCCGCCCGGGCTCGGTGCCCCGGTAGGCGTGCTCGGCGGCGTTGGCCGCCGCCTCGCCCACCGCGACCATGACCCCCACCCGGTCCTGCTCGCCCATGCCCAGCCCGGACAGCCACGCGCCCAGGTGCCGGCGCACCGACGGCAGCGCGGCCGGGACGGCGGGCAGGTCGAGGTCCAGCGGCTCGGTTCCCTCGGCGCGGCGGTGCGCGACGAGGACGGCGATGTCGTCGGGGCGCTCCCCGGCGTCCACGAGCCCCGTCAGGATGGCGGCGGCCAGCTCCCCCGACGCGTCGCCGTCCAGGGCGCCCGGCGCGGCCAGCGCGGTGCGCGACACCGCGGCCAGCCGGTCCAGCCCCTCCGCCGACGACGACCCGGAGGTGGCCACGGCGCCGTCGGAGAACAGCACGAGGGTGGCCCCCTGCGGCAGCTGCGCGTCGGCGGCCACGGTGGGTGCGCCGGGCAGGCTGCCCAGCGGCGGGCGGGGTGTCAGCGGGAGGAAGTCCGCGCTGCCGTCCGCGCGCACCAGCAGCGGGGCCGGGTGACCGGCGGCGGCGTAGGTCAGCCGGCCGGTGGCAGCCTCGAGCACCCCGTAGAAGACCGAGGCGCCCTCGACGTCGTCCATCTGCCCGGCGAACGCGTCCAGCGCCGAGACGACCGCCGTCGGGGAGGGGTCGCGCAGCGCCACCGAGCGCATGGCGCCGCGCAGCCGGCTCATCGCCCCGGCGGCGGGCACCCCGTGGCCGACGGCGTCGCCGACGACCAGCGCGACCCGGCCGCGGCCGAGCGGGACGGCGTCGTACCAGTCGCCGCCGGCGGCCTGCACGGAGCTGGCGCGGTGGTAGCCGCCGGACAGGCGCACGTCCGGCAGCAGCGGCAGCGCGGGCGGCAGCAGCGAGAGCTGCACCTGGTCGACGACGTCCCCGGCCGCGGAGGCGGCCCCCGGCTCGGCGGGGGCCCCCTGGACGACCAGCAGCACGCCGGGCCGCCCCTGCACCTGCAGCGGCTGGAGCACGACGGTCGGCGACCGGCCGTCGGGCCCCGGCTCACCGTGCACGGTCTCGGCGTCCCCGCCGCGGGCGACCGCCCCGGTCAGCTCCCCGACCCCGATCCCGGCGGCCGCGGCGACGTCGCCGGGCGCCGTCCCGACGCCGCGGGCACGCGCGTTGGCCCAGATGGGTTCCAGGTCGGGTCCGGCCAGGCACCAGATGGCCGCCGGGGCGGCCTCCATCGCGGCGACGAGCGCTGCGTCGTCGACCGCGGCCGGCCCGGACACCGGTCTCTGCTGACTGACGTTCATCTCGGGCCAGCGAACCGCAGCCCCCCGTGGCCTGCAACCGGGGCGATCGGCCGTGTGACCTGGGGTTTGACCGGCCCGCGCGCCCGGGTACCACGGCTCCTCGGGCCGTCGGCCCACGGCGCCGCGGACGGCGACGCACACGGGTCGGGCAGGATGGACGCGGACCCGCGGCCGGGCCTCCTGGAACCGGAGCGCGGCAACCGGGCTGGGACACCGGGCCGGCACACCAGGTGAGGACGAGGAGCGGACGACGGATGGTGGACTCGAGGGGTGCCCTCGCGCGGGACGGGCGGCGCGCCGAGCGACTGGAACTGCGGGTGCCCACCACCCCCACCCAGCTGCCCGCCGTGCGGGCCATGGCCGGTGACCTGGCGATGCGGATGGACTACGACCTCGACGCGGTCGAGGACCTCCGGCTGGCCGTGGACGAGGCCTGCGCGACCCTGGCCGCGATCGTCGACGAGAACCGCCGGCTGACCGTCGTGTTCGAGACCACCCGCGCCGGTCTGCACATCGACGCCTGGGTCTCGACCGCGGAGGGCACCGACGTCCCCCGCGACGGCTTCGGCTGGGCGGTGCTGCACACCCTGGTCGACAAGGTGGAGGCCGGCCCCGCGACCCAGGCGACGGTCCCGGCCGGGGACGGCGGCGGCTCGGCCGTCGCGGTCATCTCCATGGACAAGTACCTCCCGGGACAGCACCCCGACCAGATGCTCGGGGACTCGGGCCAGAGCATCTCGGTCGCGCGGTGACCGGGGCGGCATCCCCGGAACCCCAGACCGTCGAGGAGGACACCCTGCGCGACGACGAGTTCGCGGCCGGCCGCCGCGGAGAGGGGGAGGTCGCGTCCGAGGGGGTACCCGTCGTGGTCCCCGACCCGCGCAGCGAGACCGTCCCCGCCCCGGACGCCGGCGCACCGCTCGGGCGCGCCACCGCCGACGGCCCGGACGGGACCGGCGACGACGAGACGGCCGACGACGCAGCGACCGACGGCGAGACGGCCGACAGCGAGACGGCGGACGCCGACCCGGCTGACGGCGACGCGGCCGACGGCGGGACGCCGGGCGCCGCGCCGGTCTCGGAGAACCGGCGCCGGGCCGAGCGCACCGCCCCGCTGTTCGCCGAGCTGGCCGGCCTGGAGAAGGACGACCCGCGCCGCGAGCGGCTGCGCGAGGTCCTCGTGGAGGAGCACCTGCCGCTGGTCCGGCACTTCGCCCGGCGGTTCAGCAACCGCGGCGAGCCCTTCGACGACCTGCTGCAGGTCGGCACGCTCGGGCTCATCGCGGCCATCGACCGGTTCGACCCGAACCGCGGCGTGGAGTTCCTCTCCTTCGCCGTCCCGACGATCACCGGCGAGATCAAGCGGCACTTCCGCGACCAGGGCTGGTCGGTGCGCGTCCCGCGGCGGCTGCAGGAGCTGCACCTGTCGCTCAACGCCGCCGTCGGCGAGCTGGCGCAGAAGAACGGCCGCGCCCCGACGCCGTCGGAGCTGGCCGAGCACCTGGGCATCCCGCGCGCAGAGGTGCTCGAGGGGCTGGCCGTCGCCAACGCCTACCGCAGCAGCTCGCTGGACGAGCGGCTCTCCGGTGAGGACGACTCCCCCACCCTCGCCGCCACCCTGGGCGAGGAGGACGCCGCGCTCGAGGGCGTGGAGTACCGCGAGTCCCTGCAGCCGCTGCTGGCCACCATCCCGGCCCGTGAGCGCCGGATCCTCATCCTGCGGTTCTTCGGCAACATGACGCAGTCGCAGATCGCCGCGGACATCGGCATCTCCCAGATGCACGTGTCCCGGCTGCTCAGCCAGACGCTGGCCAAGCTCCGCGAGGGCCTGCTGAAGGACTAGAACACTGCGGTCCTACCGGACCGCACCGCCACCAGGTGCCCGTAAGGACCTCGGTGCCCCCCACCACTCGCACGCTCGTGGCGGGCCCCTGCAGGGGGCCGGCCCGTGTCCCGGTCGGATGGAGGGCCCCCGCGACCGAGCCACCCCGGCCGGGCCCCGTCCCCGGCCGGGTGCCGCCGTCAGGGGCGCGGCGACCCGGCCTGGTCCTGCTGCCCGGGCGCCGGCGCGGCGACCTCCTGCTCGGCGGTGCGGGCCAGGGCCGTGGTGTCGGGGACCTCGGGCGTCGGGACGGCCGGCGCGGTGTCGGTGATGCTGGACAGCTCGATGCGCGCCTCGGGCTGGTCGGCGGCCCGGGGCAGCGCGGACTCGAACCAGCCGGAGGTGTCCATCTCCGCGGTCGGCCGGGCCGTGCCGTCCCGCGAGGGGTCGACGTCCATCCAGGAGCGCCCGTCGCCGTCGGCACCGCCCAGCTTGGCCAGCCCCTCCAGCGCCTTGCTGAACTCGCTGGGCACGATCCACATCTTGTTCGCGTCGCCCTGGGCGATCTGCGGCAGCGTCTGCAGGTACTGGTAGGCCAGCAGCCCCTGGTCGGGCTTGCCGTCGTGGATGGCCTGGAACACCGTCTCGATCGACTTGGCCTGCCCCTGCGCCTGCAGGAACAGCGCCGCCCGCTCGCCCTCGGCGCGCAGGATGCGGCTCTGCCGCTCGGCCTCCGCCTCCAGGATCGCCGCCTGCTTCTTGCCCTCCGCGGACAGGATCGCCGAGGCCTTCTGCCCCTCGGCGGTGGTGATCGCCGACTGCCGGGCACCCTCGGCGGTCAGGATGATCGCCCGCTTGTCGCGGTCGGCGCGCATCTGCTTCTCCATCGAGTCGCGGATGGACGGCGGCGGGTCGATCGCCTTGATCTCCACGCGGGCCACCCGCAGCCCCCACGGGCCGGTGGTGCCGTCGAGCACCTCGCGCAGCTGGCTGTTGATGCCGTCGCGGCCGGTGAGCGCGCCCTCCAGGTTGAGCCCGCCGACGACGTTGCGCAGCGTGGTGGTGGTCAGCTGCTCCATGCCGGTGATGTAGTTCGCGATGCCGTAGACGGCCAGCCGCGGGTCGGTGACCTGGAAGTAGACGACGGTGTCGATGCCGACCTGCAGGTTGTCCGAGGTGATCACCGGCTGCGGCGGGAAGGAGATGACCTGCTCGCGCAGGTCGATCGTGGCCCGCACCCGGTCGACGAAGGGCACCAGCAGCGACAGCCCCGGGGAGAGGGTGCGGCTGTAGCGGCCCAGCCGCTCGACGACCTTGGCCTGGGCCTGCGGCACGATCGTCACGCTCTTGGCGAGGACGACGACGACCAGCAGGGCGACGACGATGAGGGCGATCAGTGCGGGCGTCACGGGAACGCTCCTTCCTGGTGGTCCTCCCCGGGATCCTGCCCTCGCCGGGTCACGTTCCGGCCACGGCGCCGCACGGGATCACCCGTGCGCGCAGGGTCACTCCAGCTCGAGGGCGTCCCCGACGACCGCGGTGGCGCCGTCCACCTGCATGATCCGCACGGTCGCGCCGACCGGGAACCGCTCCCCGCCGTACTGGCTGCGCGCGGTCCACTCGTCGGCGCCCACGCGGATCCGACCGCCGTGCCCGTCGATCTCCCGGGTGACCCGCGCCGTGCGGCCGACCAGCGCGGCGACGCCGTCGAGCTGCTCCGGGGTCCGCTCGGTCAGGTGGCGGGCGGCCAGCGGGCGGACCACCGCCACCAGCAGGGCGGCCACGACGACGAACGCGACCAGCTGCAGCGCCACCGAGCCGCCCAGCAACGCGACACCGACACCGCCGAGCGCCCCACCGGCGAGCATCAGCAGGAACAGGTCGCCGCTGGCCAGCTCCCCGGCGGCGAACAGGCCCGAGGCGATGAGCCACAGCACCCACTCGTCCACGACGTCATCCTCCCAGACCGGGACCGGCGTGCGGCCGGCTCGCCGGCCGCGGGACACGGATAACCTCGCCCGGTGCTCGACGTCCCCGCCGGCCGGTTCGCGGTCTGGTCGACCGCCTGGCTCACCGGCCGCACCTCCTACGACGACGCCCTCGACGCCATCACCGGCGACACCGCCCACCGGGTGGTCGGGCTGCCGGGGACCGAGGAGGCCGTGCCCCTCGGCTGGGCGCTGAGCGCGCTGCGCGGCACCGGCGAGCGCCGCGTCCGGCTGGTGCTGCCGGTCCCCGGCGACGTCCGCGGCCTGCCGCGCGTGCCCGGCCTGGCCGAGCTCGCCCTGGGAGCGGGGCAGGCCGCCGTCGGCGAGCGGCTGGCGCTGGTGCCCGAGCCGCTGGGGCCGGAGGTGGTCCAGTGGGCCGCGGTCGACCTGACGGGGGCCGCCCCGGCGCCGCCGCCGGTGGAGGGGTCGCTGCGCGCGCTCGCCGGCTCCCTCGACGTGGCGGTCGGCGACGCGGCGCGCACCCTGGCCGGGCTGGACCTGGCGCGGTGGCACCCCGAGGTGCCGGCGCTGCTGGCCGGGCTCGGGGGGACGGCGCAGGCGCCCCGGCTGCCGCCGGACACCGACCCGGTGGCGGTGGCCCTGCTGGCGCGAGCCCGGCGGCTGCACCGGGTGCTGGACCTGGCGCTCACCGACGCTCCCGGCGGCGCGGTCACCCACCGGCAGGCCGCCGCCCGGGACGAGGCGCTGCGGCCCCTGGCCGACGCCGTCCGCGAGGCGGTCACCGCCGCCTACAACGCCGTCCCCCGGTGAGACGCCGTGCCCCGGTGACGTCGCGCCGCCGGTGGTGCGCCGTCCTCGCGTCGTGCGGCCTCGTGCTGGCCGCCTGCGGCGGCGGGGCCGACCCCGTGCCCGGGGAGGTGGCCACCGAGGTGCGCACGCCGACGGGGTCGCAGCAGGTGTGGTGCGCCGGCGACGGTCCCGCGGTGCTGCTGCTGCACGGCATCGGCGACGACGCCAGTTCGGCGCAGCTGGTCGAGGTCGAGCGGGCGCTGGCCGGCAGCGCGCGGGTCTGCCGCTACGACCGCCCGGGCACCGGTGACAGCCCGGCCCCGGAGGTGCCGGGCCGGGGCGCGGACGAGCTCGACGCGGAGCTGCAGGCCGTCGTCGACCACACCGCGGGCGGGGGTCCGGTGGTCCTGGTGGCGCACTCCTTCGGCGGCTACCTGGCGCGCGTCCACGCCGACCGGCACCCCGACCGCGTCGCCGGCCTGGTGCTCGTCGACGCGCTCGACCCCTCCGTCGGCCTGGTGACGGGCACCGGCGCGTCGGACCTGGACGACGTGGAGATGGCCGGCGAGGGGCTGGACCTCGCCGACGTCGAGCAGGCGGCGCGGTCGGTGACGGCGTTGGCTCCGGACCTGCCGCTCGTGGTGCTGGTGCGGGGCGAGGGCGCCGGTGCGGCGTGGACGGCCGGTCAGGAGCGGCTGGCCGCCCTGTCCGGCCGGTCGCGCACCGTCGTCGTCGACGGAGCCGGGCACCAGATCCCGTCCGAGGCCCCGGAGGCGGTGGCCGCCGCCGTGCGGGACGTGCTCGGGCCCGCCGGCTGACCGGCGCCGGCACGCACCGGGTGGACCGGGTGTCAGAGGGTGCGCTGCAGGCACACCGACGTCGCGCTGGCGACGTAGGGGCCGAACCGCGGCACCTCGGTGAAGCCGTGCCGGCGGTAGAACGCCAGCGCCGCGTGCTGGGCGTCGCCGGTCTCCAGCCGGACCACACCCACCCGGGAGCGCGCCGCGTGGTCCAGCAGCGCACCGAGCAGCGCGTCGGCCACGCCGGTGCCGCGATGGGCCGGCCGCACGTAGAAGCGCTTGAGCTCGGCGGTGCCGGCGTCCTGCAGCTCGAGGCCGCCGATGCCCACCAGCTCCCCGCCCACCCGCGCACCGACCAGGTGCACCGCCGAGCGCTCCAGCTGCTCAGGGGTGTAGCCGAAGGTCTCCTCGGCGGTGTACCCGCCCTCGGCGAGCTCCGCGGTCAGCGCGTCGACCAGGTCGAGCACCCCGGGGTCCCGCACGGTCACCGCCGTCACGACCGCCGGTCGGCCCCCTCGCAGGGGCCCGCCGCGAGCCTGCGAGCGGTGGGGGGCGAGGGGGTCCTCCATCAGGGGGTGGGGCGGGGCCGCGGTGCGACGAAGCAGCAGTGCGCCGGGCAGTTGGTGCCCAGCCGCGGCGGCGTCCCGGTGCGGCGCTCCTCGACCAGCTCGCGCACCATCGCCACGAACGCCGGGTGGGTGCCCGCGGTGCCCGAGCGGACGAAGGTCATGCCGAGCTCGCCGGCGGTCTCCCGCGCCTCGTTGTCCAGGTCCCAGACGACCTCGACGTGGTCGCTGACGAAGCCGATCGGGAACAGCACCACCGCCGGCACGCCGTCGGCCGCGAGCGCCCGCAGGTGGTCGTTGACGTCGGGCTCCAGCCACGGCACCGAGGGCGGCCCGCTGCGCGACTGCCACACCAGGTCGAACTCCCGGCCCGGCGCCACCGCGTCCACGACCAGGCGCGCCGAGCGGCGCAGCTCCTCCTGGTAGGCGCCGCCGGTCGGCCCGGCGACGGCGGCCATGGTGTCGGGGATGCTGTGCGCGGTCGCCACCAGCCGGGCGGTGTCGCGGACGTCGTCGGGCAGCTGCGCCAGCGCGGCCGCGAGCGCCTCGGCGTTGGCCTGCACGAACCCCGGGTGGTCGCCGTAGTGCGGCAGCTTCTCCGCGGTCGGCCCGCCACCGGGGGCCGCGCCGGTGAGCACCGAGCGGGCCCGGGCGACGTCCTCGTGGTACTGCCGACAGCCCGACCAGGAGGCGAACCCCGAGGTGGGGAAGACGTAGACGTGCTCGACGCCGTCGTCGGCCATCTGCGCCCAGACGTGCTCGACGTAGGGCGCCCAGTTGCGGTTGCCCCAGTAGACCGGTAGATCGGTGCCGGCGGCGGCGAGCTCCTTCTCCACCGCCGCGACCAGCGCCCGGTTCTGCTCGTTGATCGGGCTGATCCCACCGAAGTGCTGGTAGTGCTCGGCGACGTCGAGCAGCCGCTCGCGGGGGATGCCGCGGCCCCGGGTGACGTTCTCCAGGAACGGCATCACGTCGTCGGGGCCCTGCGGGCCGCCGAAGCCGAGCACCAGCAGGGCCTCGCGCCGGCCGGGCGGCGCCGGGTCGGCGGACGGCGTCGTCCCGCCGTTGTTGCGGGTGGCCAGTGACGGGTCCTGGTCGGGACGCTGGCCGGGAGGGGTGATGTCGACGTCGGTCTCGAGGGGCACGCCCTCTCTTCTACCCCAGTCCGCGCGCGGATGCGGCCGACCGCGGGAGGGTCACACCCCCACCGCGTGGAAGCCCCCGTCGACGTGCACGATCTCGCCGGTCGTCGCCGGGAACCAGTCCGACAGCAGCGCGACGACGGCCTTGCCGGCCGGCTCGGTGTCGGTGACCGACCAGCCCAGTGGCGCGCGGGCCTCCCACGCCTCCTCGAACTGCCCGCTGCCGGGGATGGACCTCATCGCCATGCTGCGCAGCGGCCCCGCGGCGACCAGGTTGACCCGCACACCCTCGGGCCCCAGCTCCCGCGCGAGGTAGCGGGCCGTCGACTCCAGCGCCGCCTTGGCCGCACCCATCCAGCCGTACACCGGCCAGGCGACGGTCGCGTCGAAGGTCAGCCCGACCACCGACGCCCGCTCGCCGAACAGCGGCCGGCACGCCTGGGTGAGCGCGGCCATCGACCAGGTCGACACCTGGAACGCCGTCGCCGCGTGCTCCCAGGCGACCTCCGGGAACCCCTCCCCCATCGCCTCCTGCGGCGCGAACCCGATGGAGTGCACGACGCCGTCGAGGGAGTCGAGGCCCTGCTCGCACAGCCGGTCGGCCAGGGTCGCGAGGTGCGTGGTGTCGGTGACGTCCAGCTCGACCACCGGGGCCTCCTGCGGCAGCCGCTTGGCGATCCGCTGGCACAGCGACAGGGCCCGGCCGAAGTTGGACAGCACCACCGTGGCGCCCTGCTCCTGGGCCAGCCGGGCGGTGGCGTAGCCGATGGAGGCCTCGGTGAGCACCCCGGTGACCAGCACCCGCTTGCCGTCGAGGATCCCCATCAGTGCCCCATCCCCAGTCCGCCGTCGACCGGGACGACCGCCCCGGTGATGTAGCCGGCCGCGTCGCCGGCCAGGAAGCGCACCACGCCGGCGACCTCGTCGGCCGACGCGTAGCGCGCCAGCGGCACCTGCCCGAGGATCGCCTGCTGCCGCTCCTCGGGCAGCGCGGCGGTCATGTCGGTCTCGACGAAGCCGGGCGCGACCACGTTGGCCGTGATGCCCCGGCTGCCGAGCTCGCGGGCGATGGAGCGGGCCAGGCCGACCAGCCCGGCCTTGGAAGCCGCGTAGTTCGCCTGCCCCGCCGACCCGAGCAGGCCGACCACCGAGGAGACGAAGACCATCCGGCCGCGCCGGGCACGAACCATCCGGGCCGCGGCCCGCTTGGACACCCGGTAGGCGGCGGTGAGGTTGGCGTCGAGGACGTCGGTGAAGTCCTCCTCCCTCATCCGCATCAGCAGCCCGTCGCGGGTGATGCCGGCGTTGCTCACCAGCACCTCGACCGGACCCTGGTGCGCCTCGACCTCGGTGAACGCGCGGTCGACGGCGGCGGCGTCGGTGACGTCGCAGTGCACGCCGAAGAGCCCCTCGGGGGCACCGCTGCCACGGTGCGTGACCGCCACCGCGTCGCCCTGCTCGGCGAACGCGCGGGCGACGGCCAGCCCGATGCCCCGGTTCCCGCCGGTCACGAGCACCGACCTGCCGCTGGACCCACCCACCGCGTGCCACTCCCCTGTCAGCCGAGACGGACAGTGGACGAACCTAGCCGGTCGCCCCGGGGGACACCCGGTGACGGTCAGGCCTCCAGCACCATCCGGAAGCGGGCCTCGCCGGCCATCATCCGGTCGAACGCCGGTCGGGCCTCCTCCAGCGGCCGGGTCTCCACCACCGGGCGCACCCCGGACCGGGCCGCGAAGCGCAGCGTGTCCTCGCTGTCCTCCGCCGTCCCGGAGGCGTGCCCGGCCACCAGCCGGCTGGCCAGGACGAGGTCGACCGCGCCGATCTGCAGCGGCTCCTGGGGCACCCCGACGACGACCAGCCGGCCGCGGGAGCGCAGGCCGCCGACGGCGGCGGTGGCGGGGCCGCGTCGGTGACGGTGGACAGCACCGTCCGTGCCCCGCCCAGGCGGGTCAGCTCGGCCGCCACGTCGGCGGTAGTGCTGTCGACGTGGTGGTGGGCGCCCAGCTGCCGGGCGAACTCGCCCTTCTCGCCGCCGCGGGCCACGGCCACGACCTCGAAGCCCATCCGCGCGGCGAACTGGACGCCGAGGTGTCCCAGCCCGCCCAGGCCGATCACGGCGACCAGGTCGCCGGCCCGGGCCCCGCTCTCCCGCAGGCCGTGGTAGCAGGTGACGCCGGCGCACATCAGCGGCGCGGCCTCGGCGTCGGTCAGCTCGTCGGGGACGGCGGCGAGGGCGTCGGCGGGGGCGAGCACGTGGTCGGCGTAGCCGCCGTCGGCCGTCGGACCCGTGACCCGGCCCTCGGTGCAGGAGATGACGTCGCCCTCGCGGCACGGCCGGCAGGCGAAGCAGGCCCCGCCGAACCAGCCGATGCCGACCCGCTGCCCGACCCGCCAGTGCGACACGCCCTCCCCGACCGCTGCCACGGTGCCCGCCACCTCGTGCCCCGGCACCCGGGGGTAGCCGCTGGCCATGCCACCGGCGGCCATGGCGTCGCTGTGGCACACCCCGCAGGCGGCGGTGCGGACCAGCACCTGCCAGGGCCCCGGCTGCGGGACCTCCCGCTCCACCAGCTCGACGTCGCTCCCCGGTCCCGACAGCTGCACGGCGCGCACGGCGCTCCTCCCCCGGGGCGCCCGGCCGCGCCCCACCGGGTGGCGGCCGGCCCGGTCGCCCGGCGTCCGCGGCCCGCCGGCGGACCGTAGGCTCGTGCTGCCGGACCGGTCCGGTGCGCGCACCGGCCACGACGTCGTCGCCTGCGTGCCGCACGTCCGCAGGTGCCGACCGCGCCTCCCACCGCGGAGGGACGACGGACGCCGCCGTGCGCTCCGGGCGGGCCCACGGGTCCGTCCCCGACACCCCTCCCCCCGAACCTCCCGAGGAGCCCCGTGCCCCCGATCGCCTCCCCCACCGGCCGCCCGCAGTCCGCGGACTGGTGGCGCCAGGCCGTCGTCTACCAGGTCTACCCGCGCAGCTTCCGCGACCTCGACGGCGACGGCCTGGGCGACGTCCGCGGCGTGACCGAGCGGCTGCCCCACCTGCACCGGCTGGGCGTGGACGCCGTCTGGCTGAGCCCCTTCTACCCCTCGGCGCTGGCCGACGGCGGCTACGACGTCGACGACCACCGCGACGTGGACCCGCGCCTGGGCACGCTGGCCGACGTCGACGAGCTGATCGCCGGGGCCCACGAGCTCGGCATCCGGGTCGTGGTCGACATCGTGCCCAACCACAGCTCCGACCGGCACGCCTGGTTCCGCGAGGCGTTGGCCGCCCCGCCGGGCTCGCCGGCCCGCGACCGCTACGTGTTCCGCGACGGCAGGGGCCCCGACGGCAGCGAGCCGCCGTCGGACTGGATGAGCCACTTCGGGGGCCCGGCCTGGACCCGCGTGCCCGACGGCCAGTGGTACCTGCACCTGTTCGCCCGCGAGCAGCCCGACTTCGACTGGAGCAACCAGGAGGTGCGCGAGGACTTCCTGCGCACCTTGCGGTTCTGGTCCGACCGCGGCGTCGACGGCTTCCGCGTCGACGTCGCCCACGCGCTGACCAAGGACCTGTCCGAGCCGCTGCGCGACTACGGCGGCGTGCACCCCGACTCGCGCACCGAGCTGCCGCTGGACGGCAGCCACCCGCTGTTCGACCGCGAGGAGGTGCACGAGGTCTTCCGCGAGTGGCGGAAGGTGCTGGACTCCTACGACCCGCCGCGGTCGGCGGTGGCCGAGGCGTGGGTGACCACCAGCCGCCGGGTCCTCTACGCCCGGCCCGACGAGCTGGGCCAGGCGTTCGACTTCGAGTTCCTGGTCTCGCCGTGGTCGGCCGAGCAGTTCCGGGTGGAGATCGACGCCGCGCTGTCCGCCGCGACGGCGGCCGGTGCCTCGGCGACCTGGGTGCTGTCCAACCACGACGTCGTCCGGCACCGGTCGCGCTACGCGCTGCCCACCGGCACCGACCTGGACCGCTGGCTGCTCACCGGGGGCACCGAGCCGGCACCGGACGACGAGCAGGGGCTGCGCCGGGCGCGGGCCGCGACCATGCTCATGCTGGCGCTGCCCGGCTCGGCCTACCTGTACCAGGGCGAGGAGCTGGGGCTGCCCGAGGTCGCCGACCTGCCCGCCGAGGTGCTGCAGGACCCGATCTGGGAGCGCACCGGGCACGCGCAGAAGGGCCGGGACGGCTGCCGGGTGCCGCTGCCCTGGACCCGGGAGGGCGCGTCGTTCGGCTTCGGGGACGGCACCGCGTGGCTGCCCCAGCCGGCGTGGTTCGGGGAGCTGTCGGCTGCCGCCCAGGACGGCGTGGAGGGCTCGACGCTGGAGCTCTACCGGGCGGCCCTGCGGCTGCGGCGGGAGCTGCAGGCCGACGAGACGCTGCAGTGGCGTGACGCCGGGCCGGTCGCGGTCACCCACGTCCTGCACCTGCGCCGGTCGACCGGCTGGGAGAGCGTCACCAACTTCTCCGACGCCGCCGTCGACCTCCCTGCCGGGGAGGTCCTGCTCGCCAGCGGGCCCCTGGGCGAGGGGACCCTGCCGCCGGACACCACCGTCTGGCTGCGGGCGGACCGGGCCTGACGCCGGGCGCCCGTGCCGGGGGGTCGACCCCCCGGCACGGGCAGCCGGGTTCACGACGCCGCGACGACGACCTTGACCTGTCCGGGAGCGGGGTGGGCCGCGTGCTCGTAGGCGGACTGGGCGTCGTCCGCGGGGAAGACGTGGCTGACGTAGCACTCGGCCAGCTCCGGGTGCGCGCCCAGGTACTCCTCGGCCCGGGCCAGCACCCGCCGCCGCTCCCAGGTCACGCCGCAGCGCAGCGTCAGGTTCTTGCGCAGCATCAGCCGCATGGGCAGCGGGTAGACCAGCTCGTCGGGCACGCCGAAGTAGAAGACCTCCCCGCCGGGGGCCACCGCCTGCACCGCGTGGGTGAGCGTGGCCGTCTGGTGCCCGGCGGCCTCGACGACGAGGTCCGGGCGCTCGGCGTCGGTCAGCGAGGTCGCCCACAGGTCGCTGGCCGCCCGCACCGGGTCGTCGACGCCGAACGCGGCCGCCGTCCCCGAGCGGTCGACCCGGTCGACGCCCACGACGCGCGTGGCCCCGGCGGCCTTGGCGACGTGTGCGAACAGCAGCCCGATGGGGCCCTGGCCGATCACGGCGACCGAGCGGCCGGCGACCGGACGGACCTGCTCCATCGCGTACAGGACGCAGGCGAGCGGCTGCAGCAGGACCGCGGTCCGCGCCGGCAGCCGGCGGTCGTGGGCGTGCAGCCCGTCGCCGTCGCAGACGACGAGCTCGGCGAGGCCGTCGAAGCGCGGCGCCCAGCCGACCACGGCGTCGCCCACGCCGATGTCGGGGTGCCGGGAGGCCACGGCCGTGCCGGCGACCTCGTGCATGGGGAACCCCGGGGTACCGAACTCGCGGGCGTCCGCGGGCGCGTCCGGGGACAACCCGCCGCGGAAGAACGGCAGGTCGCTGCCGCAGATGCCGCCGGCGCCCAGCGCCACCAGCACCTCGCCGGGGCCCAGCGCGGCCTCCCGCGGGGCCGGGACCTCGACCTGCTCCAGCTGCTGCGGGGCGACCAGCCGCTGCGCCCACATGCCGGCCCCGCCGGGGCGGTCCGGCCGCGCCGGCGCGGGGCCCGCGTCGGTCACCGGTGCACCGCGGGACGGGCGCCGGCGCGGCGGCGGGCGCGGGCGGCCTCGGCCAGCTCGGCCAGCACCACCTCGGTCGTGTCCAGGTCGATGCAGGCGTCGGTGACGCTCCTGCCGTACTCCAGCGCCCCGGGGTCGCGCCGGTCGAGGTCCTGGCGGCCCTCGACGAGGTTGCTCTCGACCATGACGCCGCGGATCGCCTGCTCGCCGCCGGCGACCTGCCCGGCCAGGTCGCGCACCACCTCGATCTGGCGCCGGTGGTCCTTGCGGCTGTTGCCGTGGGAGGCGTCGACGACGACCACCTCGGGCAGGCCGCGGGCGGCCAGCCGCCGCTTCGTGTCGGCGACGTGCGCGGCGGAGTAGTTGGGGCCGTCGGCGGCGCCGCGCAGGATGACGTGGGCGGTGTCGTTGCCGGTGGTCGACAGCTGGGCGCTGACCCCGTGGTGGTCGACGCCGAGGAACTCGTGCGGGGCCCGGGCGGTCAGCACGGCGGAGATCGCCGAGTCGGTGCTGCCCTCCGGTGAGTTCTTGAAGCCGACGACCGACGAGAACCCCGACACCCGCTCGCGGGCGGTCTGGTCGGTGACGTTGCGCGCGCCGACGCCGTTGTAGGTGACCAGCCCGTTGACGTACTGCGGCGTCAGGGCGTTGAGCGGCTCGGCGGCCACCGGCACGCCCAGGGCGGTGATCCGGCACATGAGCACCCGGGTGGCCACGAGGCCGACGCTGATCCGGCTGGACCCGTCGAGGAACGGGTCGTAGGCGAAACCCTTCCAGTCCACCTCGGTCCGCGGCTTCTCCGTGTAGGTCCGCATGAGGATCTCCAGGTCCGCACCGTGCCGCTCGCGCATCCGGGCGAGGAAGGCGGCGTACTCCAGCGCCGCGGCCGGGTCGTGGATGGAGCAGGGGCCGGCGATCACGGCCAGCCGGTCGTCGCGGCCGGCCACGACGTCGGCCGTCGCCCGGCGCGCCGCCCGCGTCGTGGCGACCGAGGCGGCCGGCAGGGGGACGACGGTCGCGACCGCGGCCGGCGTGACGACCACGCTGAGCCCGGTGATCCGGGTGTTCACCAGGTCGCCGAGGTCCACGTCGTCGGTCTGCTCGACGCCCAGTCGCTCCCGGACGGCGGGCAGCAGCTCGGCCAGCGTGGCGTCGATCTGCCCGTTGACCCGCGTCTGCACCTCCAGCAGGGAGTCGGCGATCCGCGTCGCCACGTCCAGCACCGGGTCAGCCGCCATGGCCCCATCCTCCACCGTCCCGGCGGCGCACCGGAGGGGCGGCCCCTACGCTCGCCGGCGTGTTCCTCCTCTTCGGCTTCGGCACCAAGCAGCAGGACCTGGGCCCCGGGGAGGTCCGCACCTGCCCGCGCTGCGGCAACACCACGCAGTGGGCCCGGGTGCGCCGGTTCCGGCAGTTCACCGTGTTCTTCGTGCCGGTCGCCCGCTGGGGACGCCGGCAGTACGAGGTGTGCGGCATCTGCGGCACCACCGTCGAGGTCTGACCCCGACCCGGGCGGGGCACGGCCGCCGCTGGACCGGCCCCTCCCGGTGGTCCCTGCACGTGCCGCAGGCGGCACCCCCGCCCGCGCGATCCGACCGGCCGGTCGAGACGGCCCACGTGCTTGACTGCGGCGTGGTGGCCGACGACGTGCTCCGTCTGAAGCCCGTGCTGAGCGGTGAGCACGTGCGCCTCGAACCGCTGGGTCCTGCGGTGCTGGACCCCTACTGGGCGTTCCTCGGTGATGCCGAGGGCAGGCGGCTGACCGGTACCCACGCCGAGTTCACCCGGGACCAGGCCGCCACCTGGCTCGCCACTCGCGGCGACCAGCGCGACCGCGTCGACTGGGCGGCCATCCGCACCACCGACGGCGCGTTCCTCGGCGAGGCCGTGATCACCGATCTCGACCCGGTCAACGAGAGCGCGAGCTACCGCATCGCGCTGTCCGGGCCGGGGGTGCTCGGCCGTGGTCACGGCACGGAGATCACCCGCATGGTCGTCGCCCACGCCCTGGACACGGTGGGGCTGTACCGGCTGAGCCTGGAGGTCTACGACCACAACCCGCGGGCGCACCGGGTGTACACGAAGTGCGGGTTCCGCGAGGAGGGCCGGCTGCGGGGCGCGCTGCTGTGGGAGGGACAGCGCCACGACGCGGTGCTGATGTCGATCCTGCGCACCGACCCGCGACCCCTCGGGTAGCCGGCACAGGGCGGTGGGACCGTCGCGAGTCGGTCCCCGTCGGGCTCGGGGACCGGGGGGACGGTGCAGGCGGGGCGGCGGCTGCGGTCGTGTCGTCAGGTGCCGGGGACGTGGCGAGGGAACCAACGGGGCCCCTGCGCCGGCTGACCGGTCGTCAGGCGGTGGCGCCCAGGCGTGCGGCCAGGTAGGAGGCGAGCGTGTCCCGGTCGACGTCCCGCGTGTCGACGGTGGTCACACCCGGGTCAGCGGAGAACGCGGCGGTCATGCGCTCGTGCATCCCGCGCAGGTCCTCCGGCCCGCCGTCGCGGTCGACCAGGGACAGGATCGTCGACTCGACGCTGCCCGGCCCGCTGGCCGCAGCCCGCGCGACGAGCCGCTCGTAGGCCACGTCCGGCTCGACCAGCAGCAGGACGTGGTCGAAGGTCGCACCGGCCCGGACGGCCTCGTCCCGGAAGAGCTGCACCTCGTCGGGGGCCGTGAACAGCTGCGGGACGAGAACCGTGCCACCGCTGCGAGCGTGGGTGGCCAGCAGTGCCAGAGCCAGCGGACGCACCCACTCCCCGGCCCGCCGGAAGTCCGACCGCCAGTCGCCGAGGAACGTGCGCAGCGTGTCGATGTCCAGGCACAGGCTCCCCGGGTTGCGATCGGCGATCCACCGTGCGGCAACGGACTTGCCCGACGCCGGCAGGCCGTTGAGCAGCACCACCCGTCCACCAGCGACAGCCACTGGTCCTCCTCCGGAGACGACCGCCGTTCGCGACAGTGCCACGGATCCGCCGTCCCCGTCGGGCGCCGGCCCGGGCGTGCCGTCCGCGACCGGACGGAACGCGCAGGCCGCCCACCCGGGGTGCAGGTGCGGACCGGTCGCGGCCCGTCTCGTCCACCCACCGGTCCGGACGCGTGGTCGCGCCGTGGGCTGTCAGGGGCGTCGGCGACGATGCCGCGGTGGGACGACACCGGGTGGGACCAGGGACGAGCCAGGTGCCGGACACGGTGTCCTGGCGGGCGTTCGGGTCGATGGCGACGCTCTGCACCGCCCAGGCGCTGGAGGTCCTGGGCGTCACGGTGGTGATCGTGGCGCTGCCGGTGGTGGGCGCGGACCTGGGGCTGCGCGATGCCCGGCTGCAGCTGGTGGTCAGCCTGTACGCCGTCCTCTACGGGGGTCTGCTGCTGACCGCCGGGCGGGTGGCGGACCTGGTCGAGCGACGCACCGTGCTGGCCGCCGGGCTGGGAGTCACCCTGGTCGGCGCCGTGCTCTGTGCGACCGCCACCAGCGGCACGGTCCTGCTGGCCGGGCGGGCGGTGCAGGGCCTGGGCGGTGCGATCGTGACACCGGCCGCGCTGTCGCTGCTGACGTCGGCGTTCCCCACCGACCGGCTGCGGCGGGTCGCCGTCAGCGCGTGGACCGCCTCCGCCGCCGGCGGCGGGGCGCTCGGCTTCGGCCTCGGCGGCCTGCTGGTGGCCGCTGCGGGCTGGCGGGCGGTGTTCTGGCTGCTCGCGGGTGTGTCCGCTGCAGTGCTCGCCGCCCTGTGGTGGCTGGTGCCGGCGGACCCCCCACGGGCCGGTCGTCGTGGACTGGACGTCCCCGGGTCGCTCACGGCCACCGCCGGCCTGGTGCTGCTGGTGTGGGGCGCCGGCCTGGTGGGGGATCCGAGGGCGGCTCCGGTACCGCCGGTGCTCGCGGTCGTCGCCGGGTGCCTGCTGCTGGGCGCGTTCGTGGTCCTGCAGCGGCGCGGCAGCGCTCCCCTGATCGCCTGGTCCGAACTGACCAACGGTGCCTTCATGACCGCCAACGGCGTGGCCTTCGTCAACACGGCGACCACCGCCGCGTCGGGCACGCTCGTGGCCCTGGTGGCCGCGCGCAGCCTGGACCTCGACCCGCGCGCGAGCGGTCTGGTCCTGCTGCCCTTCTCCCTGGCGGTGGTCGCCGGCTCGGCGACCGGGGGCTGGTGGCTGCGCCGCCCGGCGGCCCTGGGCATGTCCGCCGGGCTGGGGACGGTCGCCGTCGCGATGCTGGCCCTGGCCGGTGCGACGGCGGCGAGGTCGGTCGCCGGGCTGGCCGGCGCGGTCGCCCTCGCCGGCTTGGGCCTGTCCTGGGCGGCGGTCACCTCCACGTCGGCCGCCACCCTGGCGCTGCCGCACGACCGGCAGGGCGTCGCCTCCGGCGCGGTCAACACCGCCGCACAGGTCGGGACCGCCCTCGGGGTCGCGGTCCTGGTGGCCGTGGCCGCGGCCGTGGGCGTCGAGGGGCGGGTGACCGGGTACGTCGCCGCCTTCCTCGCCGCCGGGACCCTGGCCGGGGCCGTCGCCGCCGTCCTGTTCCTCCGCCGCGCCGACCGAGTGCGCCCCGGTGTCCCCGCGCGACCCGGACGAGGTACCGGCACATGACGAGCGACGGCACCCCGCCGGCCGCCGCTGCTCGCGCCGCCGGGCTCCGCTCCGGGCAGTCGACCACAGCAGACGACGTGGCCAGGGCGTACCGGCGCTTCGCCGACGCCGACGCGGCCGCCTCGCCGCTGTGGGCGCACGTCGCCGTCGCGCTGAGCGCGGCCCCGGACGTGCTGCGCGCCCTCGGGGTGCTGCCGGCGCGCACCCGGCACCCTGGGGTGGTCCTCGCCGCACTGCACGACCTCGCCCTCTCCGGACGCGCACCGGCGCTCGCTGCCGCCCACGCCGCGGGGGACGCCGACGCCGCCGCGCGCGCGGCGGTGGACACGCTGCTGCGCACGACCGACGCGGTGACGACCCTCGCCGCCCGCCGGCGGGTGCGCAGCGACGAGACCGGGCGCTGCGCCGTGCTGTACCCGGCCGTCGCCGAGGCCGCGCACCGGGTGGGCGCGACGGCGGTCGGGCTCGTCGACGTCGGCTGTTCGGCCGGGCTGGACCTCCTCGTGGACCGCGTCGGCGTCACGTACGACGGCGGGCGCCCGCGGGGCGACCCGTCGTCCCCGGTGCAGTTCTCCTGCACCCTCGTGGGGAACCGGCCCGTCCCCGACCGTCCGGTGCCCCGGGTCGTCGCCCGGATCGGCGTCGACCGCGACCCGCTCGACGTGACCGACGCGGACGACGCCCGGTGGTTGCGCGCCTGCCTGCCGCCGGACCGGCCGGAGCGGCACGCCCGCCTCGACGCGGAGATGGCGCTGGCCGCGACCACACCTCTGCTGCTGCTGCGCGGGGACGTCGTCGAGCTGCTGCCCGACGCCGTCGCCCGCGTGCCCGCGGACGCCCTGCCCGTCGTCACCACGACGTGGGCGCTGGCGCGCCTGCCGGTCGGGAGCCGGCCGCGCTTCCTGCAGCGGCTGCACGAGGTGGCGGCCACCCGGCCGGTGGCGTGGGTGTCCGCGGAGGGCGTCGGGGTGGCGCCGGGGGTGCCGACGCTGGGCGACCGACCCGCCTCCGGGCACAGCACCCTCGGCCTGACGGTGCTCGACGGGTCGGGCGCACCCGCCGAGGCCGTCGGCCGGTGCTGGTCGAAGGGGCGGCTGCTGGCGTGGCTGGCCGAGCCCCGGTGACCGGTCAGGTCGGTCCGGAACAGCGCCCGGTCGGGGGCGGTTGAGCCGGCATGCTCATCGGGTTCATCGGTGCGGGCGACATCGGCGGCACGCTGGCCCGCCTGGCCGTCGACGCGGGCCACCAGGTGGTGCTGAGCAACTCGCGCGGCCCGGAGACCCTGGCCGGCCTCGTCGGGCGGCTCGGGCCCGGGGCGTCGGCGGCCACGCCGCCCGAGGTGGCCGCCCGGGGCGACCTCGTCGTGGTCACCATCCCGCTGCGCGCCTACCGGGACGTGCCGGTGGCGGAGCTGGCCGGCACGGTCGTGGTCGACACGGGCAACTACTACCCGGACCGGGACGGCCGGATCGCCGAGCTCGACGACGGCAGCACCACCTCGAGCGAGCTGCTGGCCGGGCACCTGCCGGGGTCCCGCGTGGTCAAGGCCTTCAACACCATCTGGTCCGAGCACCTGGCCACTCACGGCGGGCCGGCCGGCACCGCGGGCCGTCGGGCGCTGCCCATCGCCGGCGACGACGCCACCGCCAAGACCACGGTGGCCGAGCTGATCGACCAGTTCGGCTTCGACGTCGTCGACGCGGGGCCGCTGCCCGAGGGACGGCGGTTCCAGCCGGGCACCCCGGCCTACGACGTGCGCCTGGACGCCGATCAGCTCCGCCGGGCCCTGGCCGACGCCGGCCCCACCCCGCAGGCCTGAGCCCGGCCCCGCCGACACCGACGCCCGGCGCCGGACCACCGACGAGGAGACCCCGTGACCACCATCGCCATCGTGGGCGCCGGCCGCGGCCTCGGCGCCGCGGTCGCCCGCCGCTTCGGCCGCGAGGGCTTCGACGTCGCCCTGCTGTCCCGCAGCCAGGAGCGCGTCGACGCACTGGCCGGCGACCTGGGCGCCGAGGGCCTCACCGCCCGCGGGTTCGCCGCGGACGTCCGCGACCGCGGCGCGCTGTCGACCGCCCTCGACCGCGTCGCCGAGACCCTCGGACCGGTCGAGGTGCTGCAGTACAGCCCCATCCCGTCACCGGGGTCGCTGCGCCCGGTGCTCGACACCACCCCGGAGGACCTGGCCGCCGCGCTGGAGTTCTCCGTGCACGGCCCGGTCACCGCCGTGACCCGGGTGCTGCCGGGCATGCGGGCCCTGGGTCGCGGCACCGTGCTGCTCGTCAACGGCGGCAGCGCCGCCCGCCCGAACCCGCGGGTCGCCGGCACCTCGATCGCCTTCGCCGGCGAGTCGGCCTACGGACAACTGCTGCACGAGGCCCTCGCAGCCGAGGGCGTGCACGTCGGGCAGCTGGTCATCCCCGGCGCGATCACACCGGGACACCCCCGCAAGGACCCCGCCGTGCTCGCCGACACGCTGTGGGCGATGCACACCGGGCGCGACGGGTTCCGCCGCCTCGCCGAGGACCTGGACGCCTGACCGGACCCGCGGTCAGGAGCCGGCCGACGAGGCCGGCCAGTACTCGACGAACCGGCCGCCCGCCACGCGCAGGACGTCGTTGCCGGCGAAGGACGTGCTGCCCCGCGGGGTGACCCCCCGGCCGGACCAGCGCGCGGCGACCAGGTCGCCGTCGACGATCGGGCCCACCGTCAGCTCGAAGGTGATCTCGGTGAACAGTGACCGGGTCTCGGCGACGACGGCCGCCAGTCCGTCGGGCCCGTGGACGTCGCGGTCCGGCCAGTGCCCCACGAAGTCCGGACCGACCAGTTGCGCGGCCGCACCCGGCTGACCGGCCCAGAGCTCGTCCAGCCACCGTCGGTACAGGTCCCGGGTCGACGTCGAGGTCATGCCGCGAGACCACCCGACCGACGCCCGCCGCGCAAGCCCTGGTCACCGCGTGCCGGGCCGGTCCTAGGGTCGGCCCGTGCAGTCCAGCGGGGGCCCTCTGCCGTGGCGGGACCGGCCGTGGGGCGACATCCATCGGGCGTGGCCGCTGGTCCTGGAGCCGACCGGTCTGGCGCAGCCGACGCGGCCGCGCCTGGGCGGCGCCTCGTCCCCGGCGTCGGTCCGGCTCGGCCCCGGCTCGCGGGTCGACGTCGAGTGGCGCTCGGCACTCGCGCTGCTCCGGGTGCCCGTGGCGGACCCGTCCGGGCGGCCGGGGAGCCACCTGGCGTGGGTGCTCCTGCGGGGCGCGACCGAACGGAGCGACGTCGGCTCGCAGGTCTCCGGGTGGTGGCCCACGGACCTCGGGGAGAGCACGGGGACCCTCGCGCTCTCCCTGGGCGGGGAACCGCCCCTGCCCGTCGCCGTCCACGGCGACGACCGGCGGTGGGCCACCGCACCGGTGCAGGTGCCGGCGACCGTGCTCCCCGGCGAGCCCACGACGCTGGTGGTCGCGGGCAGGCGCTGGCCCGTGCCGCCGGCGCTCACGATGCAGGCGGCCCCGGTCGTCGGCGCCTACCTCGACACCTTGCGGTGACCGGCCGGTCACCCCTGTCGGCGGAGGCGGTGCCCACGGCCAGCAGCTGTTCGACGTCTCCGGCCGGAGGCTAGGACTGCCAGCGCCTGCCCACGTCCTCGGCGAAGGCCGCGTACTCCCGGACCGGGAGGACCTCCTCGAGGGTCAGGTGGTGGCTCATCGGCAGGGCGCCCATGACGATCTGGTCGAGTTGGTCGTGCGACTCGACCTCCACGATGCCGATGACCCGGCGCTGACCGGCGACCTTGTACAGGCTCTTGATGACCCCGGTCTCGAGCGCGCCGAGCGCCGCCTGCGTCTCCCGCTCCCACTCGTCCCAGAACTCGTCGCGGCCCAGCCGGGTGTGCTCGACGCGGAAGCTGACGTGGAACAGCATCAGGGCTCCAGGGGTCCGAGCGGCGCCCGAGCCGACGCCGCTGCCGTCGGGATGGCCGACAGCGTGCCCGCGCCCCGCCCGCAGGACAAGCGTCGGATCGAGACACCCGCCGGGCCCGCGCGCTCGTGGGGGGCGGCGACCGGTGTCCGGCCGGACGCGCTGCCGTGACCGCCCGGCGTGGTCAGCGGGACGGGTCGCCCTCCGGCACCTCGGTCGCGACCACCTCGGCCACCTCCGCGTCCGCGCCGGACAGCCCCTCGGCCTGCTCGTGCTCGTCGTGGAACGCCAACCAGCGCATCCCGAGGGCCTCGCGCTGCTCGTCGTCGACGGCCTCCTTGAACGGGGGGAAGAAGTCCGTCTCCTCCTCGCTCATGTGGTCGGCGTTGACCTGCCGCACGGCGCGCACCGCCTCCCACCAGTCCTCGCTGCCGACCTCGTGCTCCTCGACGGCGGCCGCGGCGTGCCGGATCTCGTTGTGGTCGTGCACGCCCTCCGCCGTCTCCTGCTCCCCCTCCGCCTCCTGGGCGAGCAGCGGGTAGAACAGCTGTTCCTCGGCGACGGCGTGCACCTCCAGCCTGGCGTGCAGCGCCTCCCACGCGGCGGCGAGTTCCTGGTCGGACAGGTCCTCGAGCCGTGCGAACTCCCGCCGGAAGACCTCGTGCTCGGCCAGGACGAGGGCGGTGATCTCAAAGTCGGACATGCCGGACACCTACCCGCGCCGAGGGGAGGTAGGCGGAGGGAGCAGGCGCTCGACCACTCGACCCTCCCCGCGGGCTGCCGGGTGGACGGGGCTCGGACCGCGGGAGGTCCCGGGCAGCCGAGCCCTCCGCGGACGAGCCCTGCGTCGAACGGGGCCATCCCGACGGGGAGCCACCTCGGCGGGCACAGTCGGTGCCGAAGAGACAGGGCCGGCCACCGGCGATGACCTCGCCTGCACGCGTGCCGTGCAGACCACCCGCTTCGGCGGCCCGAGTCCATGCCGTCGTCGCCGCCCCTCCCCGCCGACGGCCAGCAGGTGGTCGACGCCACCACCGCGGGCGTCGACCCCGCCGACACCCACCGGTCCCCGTCGTGACGGAGACGTGGCCCGACCGTGGGCGGCGGCCCGCGGTCACGGGCCGAGGAGCTGCGCCACGGCCTGTCGGGCACCCAGCCGGTGCAGCAGCTCGGCCGCCCGCGCGTAGGCCTGCCGGAAGCGCTCGTCCGCCCGGAGGTCGCCGAAGACCTCCTCGAGCGCGAGCACCACCAGCGGGTCGCCATCGGGGCCGCGCAGCAGCGGGGCGAGACGGTCCAGTCGGGCGTCCACCACGGGGATCGGCTGGCCGTCCTCGTCGGTGCCCGCGGCGTACCGGGCCCAGGCGGCCACGGCGAGCACCGCGAGGTCGCACGGGCCGCCGGCGGCGAGCTGCTCCCGGATCACCGGCAGCACGAAGGTGGCGATCCGCTCGGATCCCTCGGCGCAGTTGCGCAGCAGGGTGTCGCTCACTGCCGGGTTGGCGAAGCGCTCCAGGAGGCTGCGCCGGTACTCGGCGAGGTCGGTGTCCGGCACCGGTGGGAGGGTCGGCGTGGCCTCGAGCCGCATGTACCGCTCGATCAGTGCTCCGAACAGCGGGTCGGCCACCACCTCGTCGACCCGGCGGTACCCGGCCAGGTACCCGAGGTAGGACATCACCTGGTGGCTGGCGTTGAGCAGGCGCAGCTTCATCAGCTCGTACGGGCGCACGTCCTCGACGATCTGGACACCGACCTCGGCCAGCGGCGGGCGGGCGTCGCTGAACCGGTCCTCCAGCACCCACTGCAGGTACGGCTCGGCCACCACCGGCCACCGGTCGGCCAGGCCGGTCTCGGCCGTCAGCCGCTGGCGGTCCCCGTCGGTGGTGGCCGGGGTGATCCGGTCGACCATCGAGTTCGGGAAGGCGCCGGAGGTGACGATCCAGTCGGCCAGCCCGTCATCGGCGTGCGCCTCCTGCAACCGGATGAACTCCAGCAGCGTCTGGCGGGTCAGGTCGCCGTTGCCCTCCACGTTGTCGCAGGAGACGACGGTGAACGGCGGCGTCCCGGTCGTGCGCCGTCGGTGCAGCGCCTCGGAGAGCAGACCGAACGCGGTTCGCGGGCGGGGGCCGGTGAGGTCGGCGGCCAGCGCGTCGTCCAACCGGAACCGGCCGGTGGACTTGTCCGTGCTGTAGCCGCCCTCGGTGATGGTCATGCTGACCAACCGGGTGGCCGGCGCAGCCATCGCCGCCAGCACCGCCTCGGGATCGTCGTCCACCAGCAGGAGCCGGACCAACGAGCCCACCACGGACGGCTCGATGGACCCGTCCGCGCTCTTCAGGACCACCGTGTAGAGCCCGTCCTGGGCGCGTAGCGCCATGTGCAGGGGGCGGTCGGCGGCGAGCACCCCGACACCGGTGATCCCCCAGTCGGCGTGCCCGAGGCTCAGCAGCCGGTCGAAGTAGACCGCTTGGTGCGACCGGTGGAAACCACCCACGCCCAGGTGGACGACGCCGCTGCCGACCAGGGCACGGTCGTAGCCCGGCCCCTGCACCGCCTCGGGCAGTGCGGGCAGGGTCGACTCGCTGAGTGGGGTGGTGGTCATGGCGGGGACTCCTCGGTGACGGACGGTGGAGGCTGAGGGAACCGGTGCCGCCGTCCGCCGGTGCGGCGCTCGCCGCCTCCCGGACGCTGGTCCCCGTCTCCGGTGACGAGGACGGAACAAGGTCGATGCACCGGCCGGTGACCGGCACGAACGACGCTCCACCAGGCGGATGGAGAACACCGTGTGCCGGCGAAGACGCCGGTCGGGCGCCGCGAGGCGATCGACCACCCGCTCGAGCCCAGGCCGGCAGTGTCCGCGCGCGTGGCGACCTCGTGGAGCCCCGGGAGGCCGTCCCGGCGCCGACCTGGGCGAACGCGACGTCCCGCATCGTCGACAGGGCGCTGCGGCCCCCCTGAGGCGGTCCGGCGGGCACGGGTCAGCGGGCGGTGTAGCCGCCGTCGATGGGCAGGGAGACGCCGGAGATCATGGAGGCGTCGTCGCTGAGGAGGAACACGATCGGCGCGGCGATCTCCTCCTCCGTCGCCCACCGGCCGAGCGGCATCTGGTCGAGGAAGGGCCCCTCGATGTCAGGCCGCCCCCAGTACCACGCCGACATCTCGGTCATCACCACGGTCGGGTTCACGCTGTTGACCCGGATCCCGTGCTTGCCCAGCTCGAGGGCCGAGACGCGGGTGATGTTGTCCAGTGCCGCCTTCGAGGACCCGTAGGAGATGTGGCCGTGCAGCGCCACGAGGCTCGCCTGGCTGGACACGTTCACGATGGCACCGCCCCGGCCCAGCCGGATCATCGACGCCGACGCGTACTTCGTGACCAGCAGCGCGCCACGGGCGTTGGTGCTGATGACCTTGTCGAAGACGTCGATGTCGGTCTCCATCGGGGAGGCGATCTCCCCGCCGAAGCCGCCGCAGTTCACCACGCCCCACAGGTCCACCCCCTCGACCGCCGAGCGGACGCTGTCCTCGGAGGTCAGGTCGAACGCGAGGGGGCGGGCCCCGGTCTCGGCGGCGAGCCGTTCGAGCGATCCCACCGATCGGCCGCTGGCGATGACGTCGGCACCAGCAGCCTTCAGCCGGCGCACCGTGGCTCCGCCGATGCCGCCGGTGGCCCCCGTGACCAGCACGGTACGGCCGTCGAAGTCCGTCATGGGAACGCGTCTCCTCAGCAGGTGCCGGTGCACCGTGCACCGCCGCAGGAGCGCCGGTCCGCCAGGGCGATGCAATCACACGCGGTCGACCATGTCACCGGTGACGTGGTCGGCCGCGCCGCGCGTCGACGACGACGCCGCCCCGTCTCCACCGTCCTCCGCTGCGGCCGTCCCGGGCTCCAGCGGCCGCAGGACCGGGAGGACGTGGACGGTGCACGAGCAGGCCCCGCCCGGCACGGGTCCCCCGCCGGTCGTCCACGCGACGCCGGAGCAGCTGGTCGACCGGGCGTCCCGGGGTGACCTGCACGCGCCGACGCCCCACCCCTCGGGGGAGGGACGGGGCGTCGTGCGTCGTCGCGGGTCAGCAGCTGGAGCGGTAGACCGCGTCCTGGTTGTCGGCCAGGTTCTCCTGCGTGAGGATCGTGAAGCCGGTCTGGATCTCGGCCTCGGGCTCCTCACCGTTCAGCGAGGCGACGACCTGCTCGAGGCCCTGCCGGCCGATCTCGGCCGGCTGCTGGGCCACGAGGGCCTGCACGGTGCCGTTCTCCAGCGCCTCGACCTGGGCCGGGCCGGCGTCGAAGCCGACGACGGTCACCTGCTCCTCAGCACCGGCCTGACGCAGCCCGGTGGCGGCACCTTCCGCGGCGAAGAGGTTGGTGCCGAAGATGCCGATGAGGTCGGGGTCCGACTGGAGCGTCGAGGTCACGATCCGGGCACCCTCGGCGACCTCGTTCTGCGCGTACTGCGTCGGCAGGGCGGTGAACTTGGGATCCTCGGCCAGGGCGTCGAGGAAGCCCTTGATCCGCGCCTCGTTGGTGCTGATGCCTGGCTCGTGGCCGACGATGAGGACCTTGCCACCGTCCGGGTTCGCCTCCTGGATGGCCTGGAAGGCCGCGGCCCCACCGCCCTCGTTGTCCGAGGCCACCTGAGTGACCGCCATGGAGGGGTCCTCCAAGGTGGTGTCGACCAGGCCGACGGTGATCCCCGCGTCCGCCGCCACCTTGATCGGGCGGTACATCCCGGTCACGTCGGTCGGCGCGATGAGCAGCCCGTCCGGGGAACCGGCCACGACGCTGTCGACGATCGGCGTCTGCAGGGCGGGGTCGAACTGCTGGGGACCCTGGGTGCTGACCTCGACGCCGAGCTCCTCGGCCGCCTCCTGGATGCCGCACTCCATGGTGATGTAGAACTCGTCACCGGCGACGCCCTGGACGAATGCCACCTCGTAGGCCTCCGAGCCCCCGCCGCCCCCGCCGGCTGAGCCGCCGTCGGCGTCGTCCCCGCCACAGGCGGCGAGGACGAGGGCGAGCGCCGAGATGGCGGCGATCCGGGCAGTGGTGCCTCTGTTCACTGTGCTTCCTTTCGACGTGCCCCTCGTGGGCGGGAGAATCGGGAGAACGAGGAACGGCGGGCGCTCGCCCCGCGGCTCGCCGCGGCGCGGCGCACCTGGTCGACGTAGACCGCGGCGATGAGGAACGCGCCGACGACGACCTGCTGCCAGAAGGGCTGGACGCCCATGATCACGAAGCCGTTCTGCAGGACGGCGGGGATGAAGAGACCGATCACCGTGCCGGCGATCGTGCCGATGCCGCCGAAGAGGCTCGTGCCACCGATGACGACACCGGCGATGACGTTGAGCGCGGTGTTCGACTGCCCGGCGATCGTGGTCGACGAGAAGAAGGCGAGGTTCAGGATCCCGGCGAGGCCCGCGCAGGAGCCGGCCAGCGTGTACACGAGGATCAGGTGCCGGTCCGCCTTGACGCCGACCCGCCGCGCCGCCTCGCCGTTCGAGCCGACGGCGTACGTGTAGCGGCCGAACCGGGTGCGGTGCAGGACCACCGCGCCGACCACCACGACCGCCAGCGCGATGAGCGACAGGTAGGGGATCTGACCGAACAGCCGGCCGAAGCCGATCGTGTCGGTCAGCACGGTGGGGGCGCCCCGCAGGTCGATGCCGCCGGTCAGGATCTGCGCGGCGCCCAGCGCCATGCCGAGAGTCCCGAGGGTGACGATCAGCGGGGGCACCTTCAGGCGCGCGACGACCACGCCGTTGAACAGACCCCACAGCGTGCCCGCGCCGCACGCGACCAGGGCGCCGACGATCGACACGCCGACACCCTGGCCACCCAGGGCCTCCATGACCTTGGCCGCGACCACGCCGCTGAAGACCAGCACGCTGCCGACGGAGAGATCGATGCCTCCGGTGACGATGACGAACGTCATCCCGACGCCGATGATCGCCAGGATCGAGACGTTGACGACCACGTTGCGGAAGTTGTTCACCGACAGGAACGCGTCCGGTTCGGCGAGGCTGAACAGCACGATGAGGATGAGCAGCACACCCAGGATCTGGAACGCCTGGGCGCCCAGGAGGCGCTGCAGCGTGGTCTTCGGCTTCTCCTCCTCGACCGGTGCGGCGTCCCGGTCCGGCTCCGTCGCGGTGGTCACGCCGCCTCCTGGTTGATCGCCCCGGTCATGGCTCCCACCAGCTCCTCCATCGAGGTCTGCTTGGCGTCGTAGGTGGCCACCCGGCGGCCGAGGCGCAGCACCTGGATGCGATCGGCCACCTCGATCACGTGCGGCATCGAGTGGCTGATCAGGACGACGGCGATGCCGCGGTCACGCACCCGCCGGATCAGGTCCAGCACGTTGCGGGTCTGCACCACACCGAGGGCCGCGGTGGGCTCGTCGAGGAAGATGACCCGACTGGCCCACGCGGCGGCGCGTGCGACGGCGATCTGCTGCCGTTGGCCACCGGACATCGCGCCGACGGGCGCGGCGTAGTCCCGCACGGTCGCCCCGAGGTCGGAGAACGCCCGCTGGGTCTTCTCCCTCATCTCGACGTGGTCCATGAACCCGAGCTTGCCGAGCAGGCCGGGTCGCATGACCTCCCGCCCGAGGTACATGTTCTGCACCGGGTCCAGGTGCGGGGCGAGCGCGAGGTCCTGGTAGACGGTCTCGATGCCCAGCGCGCGGGCCGCGGCGGGGCTGTCGATCGTGACGCGCTTCCCGTTGCTGTACAACTCGCCCGAGTCGACCGCGAGCGAACCCGACAGCGCCTTGACCAGTGTGCTCTTCCCGGCACCGTTGTCGCCGATGAGGGCGACCACCTCACCGGGGTCGATGTCGAAGTCGGCGCCGTCGAGGGCACGGACGTGCCCGAACTCGCGCCGGAGGCCTCTGGCCTCGAGCGCCGGGGTCACCGCGCCCCCTCCTGTGCGTGCGGCGACGTCATGGTCGACGCCCTCCCTTCTCCTCCGTGGCGCACCATGTCCTGCAACTCGTCCTTCAGTCCGTCGTGCGCGGCGACCACCTCGTGGCCGTGCGGCCGGAGCTCCCCGGAGCCCCGCGCCACCAGGCCGACCGGCACCATCACCGTCTCCGCGGGGGCGTCGGGGTCGTCGAGCCGGCGGAACAGCCGCTCGGCGGCGACGCGGCCGATGACCTCGGGGTCGTGGTCCAGGACCGTCACCGCCGGGACGAGCGAGTCGGCCATCGCGAAGTCGTCGAAGCTGACCACCGCCACGTCGGTGCGCCCGTGGCCGTGGAGCAGCGGCACCAGTCCCAGCGAGCACCGCATGTTGGAGGAGAAGATCGCTGTCGGCGGCTGCGGCGCGGCCAGCAGCTGCTCGGCCGCCGCGCGGGCCTCTGCGACCGTCCCGGCGCCCACGGCGACGAGGGACTCGTCGTCGGCCAGCCCCTGCGCGGCGAGCGCCCGGCGGTAACCGGCCAGGCGCAGCCTGGTCGTCGGGTTCCGCAGCTCCGACCCGAGGAAGGCGACCCGGCGGTGGCCGTGGTCGAGCAGGTGACGGGTCGCCGTCTCAGCGGCGGCGAGGTCGTCGACCAGCACGGCATCGCTGACCAGCCCCTCCGGGAGCCGGTCCACGAACACGATCGGCGTTCGCCGGCCGGGTCCGGCGAGGTAGGCGTGGCTCTGGGCCATCGGCGCGACGATGAGACCGGCGACCTGGCGGACGAGCAAGCTCTCCACGATCACCGACTCCCGCTCCGGTTCCTGGTTGCCGACGCTGGAGACCATCACCGCCAGGCCCCGCTCGTAGGCGGCCTGCTCGACAGCGCTGGTGAGCCGGGCGAAGAACGGGTCGGCGAGGCTCTCGACGACCAGTCCCACGACGTCGGCACGGCCGACGCGCAGCGAGCGGGCCACCAGGTTGGGCTGGAAGCCCAGCTCGGCGATCGCCTGCTGCACCCTGGCCCGGGTGCCGGGGGTGACGTGCGCGTCCCCGTTGACGACGCGGGAGACCGTCTTCGCGCTGACCGCTGCGATGCGGGCGACGTCACGCAACGTGACGCGCTCACGCACGACTACCCCCCAGGACCACGTCCGACGGCACGACGCCCAGCGGGTGCGCGGTCGAGGCGGGGACGGGCACGGCGAGCACCTCTGGGGGTGTGATGGCGGTCATCAGGTGACCTGCGTCATGCAACAGCGGACTTGTCATCGATGTCAAGCCGGTGACGCACAGCCGAGACCAAGTCGTTGCCGGGGGTTACTGTCCCCACACCCACCCCGCCGGCGAGCCTGATCGGCCACCCCAGAGGAGAACCCATGCCGACGACCGGTGACTCTCCGCAGTCCGGCTCCTGGACCTCGCTGCCGAGCCACCGTGCCTGGCTGGACGGCGAGGGAGACCGGCTGCTCGACTTCGCCGCAGCCGCCGGCGGTGCGCCGACCGGGTTCGCCTGGCTCGACGACGACGGCCGTCCCGACGCAGAGCAGGTGCCCCAGCTGTGGATCACCGCGCGCATGACGCACGTCTTCGCGCTGGCCCACCTGCGCGGGCGGCCCGGTGCCGGGCCGCTGGTCGACTCCGGGCTGGCCGCCCTGGGCGGTCCCTTCCGGGACGCCGAGCACGGCGGCTGGTTCTCCTCCCTGACCCCCGACGGCGCGCCCGCCGCCACGGACAAGTCCGCCTACGACCACGCCTTCGTCGTGCTCGCCGCGGCCAGCGCCACCGCGGCCGGGCGGCCGGGCGCCGAGGACCTGCTGCAGGGAGCGCTCGCCGTGGTGGAGCAGCACTTCTGGCGGGACGACGAGGGCCGCTCGGTCGAGAGCTGGGACCGCACGTGGTCGGAGCTGGAGGCCTACCGCGGCGCCAACAGCAACATGCACACGGTGGAGGCCTTCCTCACCGTCGCAGCCGTGACCGGCGACGACCGGTGGCTCGCCCGCGCCACGAGCATCGCCGAGCGGCTGGTGCACACGGCGGCCCGCGAGAACGGCTGGCGGCTGCCCGAGCACTTCGACACCGAGTGGCGGCCGCTGCCGGACTACAACGCCGACCGGAGGAACGACAAGTTCCGGCCGTACGGCTCCACGCCCGGGCACTGGCTGGAGTGGTCGCGGCTGCTCCTGCACCTGGAGGCCGCGCTCGGTGCCGGAGCACCCGACTGGCTGCTGCCCGACGCGCGGAGCCTGTTCGACGCCGCCGTCGACGTCGGCTGGGCGCCCGACGGGCAGCCCGGCTTCGTCTACACGCTGGACTGGGCGGACCGGCCGGTCGTCGCCTCCCGGCTGCACTGGGTGCTCACCGAGGCCATCGGTGCGGCGGCCGCCCTCGTCCGACGCACCGGCGATCCCGGCTACGAGCACTGGTACCGCACGTTCTGGGACGAGGCCGTCACCCGGTTCACCGACCGGGACCGGGGCAGCTGGGTGCACGAGCTGCCCGTGGGTGACGCCGACGCCGTCTGGACGGGCAAGCCGGACGTCTACCACGCCTACCAGGCGACGCTGCTCCCCCAGCTCCCCCTGGCGCCGGTGCTGGCCGCGGCCCTGCGGCAGCAGCTCGGTGCGGCCTGAGCCGTCAGCCGGCCAGCAGCCGGACCAGCCGCTCGACCTCCAGCGCGGTCGCCGTCCGGGCCGCACCCAGGTACGTGCGGGGGTCGACGAGCGCGGGGTCGGCGAGGAGCTGCTCGCGCACCGCGCGGGTGAAGGTGCCGTTCAGGTGCGTGGAGATGTTGATCTTCGTCATGCCGGCCTGCACCGCCTGGCGCAGGTGGTCGTCCGGGACGCCGGAGGAACCGTGCAGCACCAGCGGCACCGGCACGGCGTCGCGGATGGCCCTGACCAGGTCCAGGTCCAGCCGCGCGGTGCGCGTCGTCATCGCGTGCGAGCTGCCGACTGCCACGGCCACCGCGTCGATGCCGGTCTCCGCGACGAACCGGGCGGCGTCCTCCGGCCGGGTCCGCACCCCGGGCGCGTGGACGCCGTCCTTGCCGCCGATCTCGCCGATCTCGGCCTCGACGGAGGCCCCGCGGTCGTGCGCCTGCTCGACGACGCCCCGCGTGGTGGCGAGGTTCTCCTCGACCGGCAGGGTGGAGCCGTCGAACATCACCGAGGTGAACCCCAGCGCCAGGGCCTGCTCGACGAGCGCGACATCGGTGGCGTGGTCCAGGTGGACCACCACCGGGACATCGGCGGCGTCGGCGATCTCCAGCATCGCGCGGCCCACCGGCGTCAGCGCCCCGTGGTAGCGGACGGCGTTCTCGCTGACCTGCAGCACGGTGGGCCGACCCGCCCGCTCGGCCCCCGCGACGATCGCCTCGGCGTGCTCGAGCTGGACGACGTTGAAGGCCCCGACGCCGCCGTGCGCCTGCTGCGCCGCGGTCAGGACGTCGGTCAGTGCTGCGCGTGCCACGGTGCGCTCCTCGGTTCGGCGGTCCCGCCGGGAGCGTCCGGAACGGGCTCGGGGGCCACAGGGAGGGCCCTGCGCGGCGTCGGGAGGCCGCCCCGGCGGACCCGGCCGTCCGGGCCCCGGCGCACGGCCGGGAACGTAGCAGCCCCCCGGTGCAGCCCGCCCCGCCGTCCGCCCGCAGCGCCGCCAGGCCCAGGAGGAGACACGTGACCGAACCGCCCGCAGGCCCGACGGTCCACGTCGTCGGCCCCAACCCCGCACAGGACCGGCTGCAGGTGGTCCCGCGCCTGGTGGTGGGCGAGGTGCACCGCGCCGTCGAGGTGGTCAGCCGGCCGGGTGGCAAGGGCATGATCGTGGCCCGCGGCACGGTGCGACTGGGCGGCCGCGCTGCACTGCACGGCTTCGTCGGCGGGTCCGTGGGCCGACAGGTCTCGGCCGGCTGCCGCGAGCTGGGCATCGACGACCGGCACGTGCCGATCGCCGGTGAGACCCGGGTGAACACGGTGATCGTGGACCGCGCCACCGGCGACTCCACCGTGGTCAACGAACCCGGCCCGGAGGTGGCGGTCGGCGAGGTCGACGCCCTGGTCGAGGGACTGC
The DNA here is from genome assembly GCF_032460525.1 of Geodermatophilus sp. DSM 44513. Classification (NCBI taxonomy): domain Bacteria; kingdom Bacillati; phylum Actinomycetota; class Actinomycetes; order Geodermatophilales; family Geodermatophilaceae; genus Geodermatophilus; species Geodermatophilus sp. DSM 44513. The sequence continues at coordinate 2,647,329 of NZ_CP135963.1, forward strand.
TGGCCGCGGTCCGCCCCGGCGACCTGGTCGTGTGCACCGGCAGCCTGCCGCGCGGCGCCCCGGTCGACCTCTACGCGCGCTGCGTGACCGCGCTGCGCGGGCACCACGTCCGCACCCTCGTCGACACCTCCGGGCCGGGGCTGGGCCACGCGATGCGCTCGGGCCCCGACGTGCTCAAGGTCAACGAGGAGGAGCTGCGGGCCGACGGCGGGCTGACCGGTGCCGGGCAGGACGCCGACCTGGAGACGCTCATGGCGCGTGCCCTGTCGGCCGGGGCCGGCGCGGTCGTCGTCACCCGGGGTGCCGCCGGCCTGTGCTACCGGTCGGCCGGGGAGGGCTGGGACGTCACCAGCCCGCCCGTGCAGGTGGTCAACGCGACCGGCTCCGGCGACCTGATGCTGGCCGGCTTCGTCACCTCGCTCGCGCAGGGTGAGGACCTCGCGACGGCGCTGCGCACCGGTGCCGCAGCCGGAGCGGCCAACGCCCGGCGGCTGGAGCCCGACCTCAGCGGACGCGACGAGGTCCTCGAGCTGCGGGCCGCCGCCGTCGCCACCGCCGTCCCCGGCGTGCACGCGTGACCACGTTCCTGGGCATCGACGTCGGCACCACCCGCACCAAGGCCGTGCTCCTGGAGCCGGACGGCGGCACCGTCCTCGCCGCGGCCACCGCCCCGACGCCGCAGGGCGAGGACGGCGGCACCGCCGTCCACTCCCCGACGGCGATCCGCGAGGTCGCCGTCGGGGTCGCCCGGCGGGCACTCGCAGACGCCGGCCCCGGGCCCCGCGCCGGGGTGGGCGGCATCGCCGTGACCTCGGTGGGCGAGGAGGCCGTGATGCTCGACGCGGCGGGGAGGCCGGTCGGCGACGTGCCCACCTGGTTCTCCGGCGTCGGCCACGCGCCGGCCCGGGAGCACGCGTCCGAGCTGGACCGCCGGGCCCCGGTCACCGGCCTGCGGCACCCCGAGTACACCGTCCACGTGCTCGCCTGGTGGGCGCGCAGCCGGCCGGTCGCGGCCCGCGCGGCCGCGACGCTGACCGACCTGGGGAGCTGGCTGCTCTCCTCCCTGGGCCCCGGGGACCTCGTGATGGACCACTCCCACGCATCCCGCACGGGCCTGTTCGACGCCCCCACCCGGTCGTGGCGCCCCGAGGCCCTCGACGTGGTGGGCATGGGCCACCTCGCCCTCCCGCGCCTGGTGCCCTCGGGCACGGTGGTCGGCGAGCTGGGCAACGCCCCCGCCGCAGCGCTCGGCGTCGCGCCCGGCATCCCGCTGGTCACCGGTGGGCACGACCACTTCTGCGGGGCGCTCGCCGCCGGCGCCCGCTCCCCCGGTGACCTGTTCGTCTCCGCCGGCACCTCCGAGGCCCACCTGCTGGTCACCGACTCCCTCGACCCGGCCGCGACCGCGGGCAGCGAGGTGGGCTGCTTCGTGACCGACGGCCTGTACTACCTGCACGCGGCACTGCCGTCGGGGTCGCTGTACCTCACCTGGACGGGGCTGCTGGGCCTGGACCCGTCCGCCGCCCTGGACGACCTGATCGGTGGCGAACCGGTGGGCAGCCGGGGCGTGCGGGGGCGCATCTCCCCTGATCGCCGGCTGACCCTGGACGGCGTGCCACTCGACGTGACCCCGGCGACCCTGCTCCGCGCCCTCATGGAGACCACCGCGGTGGCGTCGCGCGAGGTGACGCGGGACCTCAGCCGGGCGGCCGGCCGGGCCGTCGCCCAGCGGTTGCTGGCCGGCCGGCCGGCGGAGTCGGCCACGTGGCGGGAGATCCGCGCGGCGATCGGCGAGGGCGCCGCTGCGTTCGTCGACGCACAGGAGTCCACGGCGCTGGGCGCGGCCCACCTGGCCGTCCGCGCGGTCACCGGTCGGCTGCCCCCGCCGGCCCTCCGCCGTCCGGGTCCAGAGCTGTCACCGGAACGCCGGCAGGAGTACGTCCGCGCCCTCGGGTGAGGTCGTCGGAGCCACCCTCGACCGGAGGCGCCCCGCGTCTCGACACGAGGGAACCGGCACACGACACACCTCGCGGTCCCGCGACCCGGCACGCCGGCGTGCCTGTCGTGCGAACCACCCGCGTCGGTGGCCCCGAGAGCCTCGACGTCCCGGTCCCCGCTGACGGTCAGCAGCTGTTCGACGTGCGCTCGCACGCTGTCTCGATGGGCGGGTACGACGATCCGCTCGAGGCCCTGGCAGCTGTCGGGAGGCCGTGGCCCCCAGCCCGACCTGCACTCCAGACGTGCCTGGCACGACCCTGGTGACGATCACCGATCACGTGATCGACAGCGGCTTCTCCACGGCGACCCCGGTGAGCGATCTGCGAGCAGCACGCGGCTTCTGGCGCGCGGTCGCCGGAACTGCGTTGCCCCACCAGCCCAGGGGGCCCACGCTGACCGCCGTGCTCAGGCCCCTGCGCGACGGCGACCTCCCCGCGGTGCGCGACCTCGTCGTCGCGGCCGGCATGTTCACCGCCGAGGAGACCCCCTTCCTCGACGACGTGCTCGGGCCGCTCACCCGGACACCCGGACCGAAGGGCGTCGACGGCCCGACCTGCCTCGTCGACGACCCCGGGGACCCATCCGGCCCGGTGCCGCTGACGGCGGTCGTCTACTACCGGCCCGAGGAGGCCACCGACCGCGTCTGGGACCTCACCATGATCGCGGTGCACCCGACAGAGCAGGGCCGCGGGAGCGGGCTGGCACTCGTACGGCAGGTGGAGGCCGACCTGTCCGGCCGGGGCGCTCGCCTGCTGGCCGTCCGGACCTCGGGCACCGGGCAGTACGCCAGCACCCGCGCGTTCTACGACCGGTGCGGCTACGACCGGGTCGCACACGTCCCGGACTGGTGGACCGAGGGCGACGACCTGGTCCTGTTCACCAGGCGGCTGGCCCCGAGGGACGAGTGAGCGCTCCCGCTGGCGCTGGGACCATGGCGGCGTGTGCACGGTCGTGGTGCGGTGGGCCCCGGGCGCGCCCGCGCGCATCCTCGCCCTGAGGGACGAGCTCGTCGGCCGGGAGTTCGACGACCCCGGCCGGTGGTGGCCCGGGCACCTGGACCTGGTCGGCGGCCGGGACCGCGTCGCGGGCGGCACCTGGTGCGCCACGCACGTCGGCACCGGCGTCACCGCGCTGGTGCTCAACCGGCCGCAGAGGCCGACCGCGGAGCCGGGGGCGCCCAGCCGCGGTGTGCTGCCGCTGTTGGCCGCCGAGCACGGCGCGGAGTGGTCCGCGGCGGTGCGCACCGAGGGCCTGGCGAGCTTCCTGCTCGTGCTGGCCGCGCCGGACGGACTGACCACCTGGGACTGCGACGGCGAGCGCACGGTGCGCACCGACCACCCGGAGGGCACCTGGATGGTCACCTCCGGCGGCCCCGAGGACCGCAAGGCCGAGACGTTCCTGCCGCTGTTCACCGCGGCCGGCTACCCCGACGGCTGGCGCGGGCTGGTGCAGAGCGGGCCCCCGCGCGACGACCCGGGGGCCCTGGTGGTCCGGCACGAGCAGGACGGCGTGGTCTTCGCGACCGTCTTCGGCGAGCTCATCGAGGCCCGGCCGGGCCGGCTGGACCTGGAGCACAGCCGCCGGCCGTGGCTCGGCCCGTGGCACTCCCTGTCGGTCGGCTGATCAGCCGGTCGCGACGAGCACGATGCCGCCCAGCGCGCCGAGGACACCGAGGCCGGGCAGCAGCCGGAGGCGTTCGCGCAGCACCAGGGTGGCGACGAGGACCGCGACGACCGGGTCGAGGGAGGCCAGCGGCCCGACGACGGCCAGCGGCCCCCGGTCGACGGCGAGGGTGACCAGCACGTCCGCGCCGACGTCGACCAGCCCGACGAGGGTGGCCGGGACCACCAGCGAGCGCTCCGGCCGCAGGCAGGCGCGGGTGTGCCGGGTGGCGGCCAGGAGCGTCACCACCAGCGCCCCGGCCTGCACGGCGAGGGCCACGACCAGCGCGACGTCGAGCGGTTGCTGGCCGGCCCCGGGCACGACCGCGCGCCCGGTCGCCTGCTCGAGGACGACGAAGAACAGGCCGAACGCCAGGGCCGCCAGCGCGGCCAGTGCCACCGAGGCGCGGCCGTCCCCGGCCCGGGCGGGCGGCACGCACCCGTCGTACACGGGGACGGGCTGGGTCCGGCCGGGCACCGGCCGGGCCGCCCGGACGACGGGGTCCGCGGGCGCCTCGTCCTCGTCCGGCGCGGCGGCGACCACCAGGACGCCGGTGACGGCCAGCGCCACCCCCAGCCCGGACCGCCAACCGAGCGCGTCCCCGCCGAGGACCCCGACCAGCACCGGGAGCACGACACCGGCGCCGGCCACCGGGGCGACCACGGACGTGCGGCCGCGCTGCAGCGCGGTGTAGAAGGCGAGCAGGCCGAGGGCCCCGACCGCCCCGGCGCCGGCTCCCCAGGCCAGGCCGGGTGCGGACAGCGCGGGCTGCCGGACCGCCGCCGCCACCGCGAGCACGACCAGACCGGTGACCTGAGCCCACAGGGCCAGCGACGCGGTCGCGTGCCGGCGCACCACGGCTCCGCTGAGGACGTCGCTGAGCCCGTACGCGACGCTCGCCAGGACCGCCAGGACCACGCCCGCGGCGATCACCGGGGTGCCGGACCGCTCGGACGCCGCCCGGCGGGCTCCGGCCCGTCGACGAGGTGGGACACCGGGTTCCCTCCGCCGCGGCCACCACCCGAGCAGGTGGTGCAACCGGTCAGAGCCTGACGACGGTTGCCCCGTGTGTCAACCAGTCATCGGCTTACACTGGTTGCATGAGGGGTGGGCGTGGCCGGTGGTGAGCGACGAGGAACTGCTCACGGCCCTGGCGAACACCGGGCACGAGGGCGCCGACGAAATGGCCGACCCCGCGGCCCTGGCGAGCTGGTGGGCAGGCCTGCGCGGGCCCGTCGGCGGCACGGCGTCCTCGGAGACCACACGGGCGGCGCTGCGGGACCTGCGTCGCGCGGTGCGGGAGGCGGCGGCCCGGCACAACGGCGCCGACGGGCCTCGGGACGGCCCCGAGGTGCCCATCGGCGACGCGCGCGGGCCCGTCGCGGGCCTGGCGCTGCGTCCGGACCTGTCCGGCGGCCGGGTGTCCCTGGTGCCGCAGGGCGACGGGGACCTGGCCGCGGACGTCGCCGCCGTCGTCCTCGTGGCGCTGCTGCGGGCCTCCGCCGGGCCCGCGTGGTCGCGGGTCAAGGCCTGCCGCGGTGCCGACTGCGGGTGGGTCTTCGTCGACGCCTCGCGCAACAGGTCGCGCCGGTGGTGCGAGATGGCCAGCTGCGGCAACCGCGCCAAGACCGCCACGTTCCGCGCGCGCCACCGGGACGAGCGACGTCCCGCGGCCGCCCGTCCGCGGCGCGGCGACGGAACCGGCCGGCTCGGTACGGGACGGCAGCCCGCGCCACGGGCCACCTAGCCTGACGGGCATGCGAGCCGTCCAGATCACCCGCTTCGGCGGCCCCGAGGTCCTCGACGTCGTCGACCTGCCCGACCCCGTCCCCGCCGACGGTCAGCAGCTGTTCGACGTCTCCACCGCCGGCGTCAACTACGCCGACACCCACCAGACCGAGGACAGCTACCTGGCCCCCCAGCAGCTGCCGCTGGTGCCGGGCGCGGAGTTCGTGGGGACGTCGGCCGGCGGCGGCCCGCGGGTGGTCGGTCTGCTCGACGGCGGCGGCTACGCCCAGCGCGTCGCCGCGCACCCGCGGCTGACCTGGCAGGTGCCCGACGGGGTGGGCGACGAGCAGGCGCTGGCCGTCGTCCTGCAGGGTGCCACGGCCTACCACCTGCTGCGCACCAGCGCGCACCTGACCGCCGGGGAGACCGTGGTCGTCATCGCCGGAGCCGGCGGCGTCGGGTCCCTGGCCGTCCAGCTGGCCCGCCGCTGGGGTGCCGGCCGGGTGATCGCCACCGCGTCCAGCCCGGAGAAGCGGGCGCTGGCCGAGCAGCTCGGCGCCGACGTCGCGGTCGACCCCGCCCTGGCCGACGGCGACCCGAAGACCTTCACCGCCGCGCTGCGGGAGGCCAACGGCGGCCGGCCGGTCGACGTCGTCCTGGAGATGACCGGCGGCGACGTCTTCGCCGGCTCGGTGGCCGCGCTGGCCCCGTTCGGCCGGGTGGTCACCTACGGGATGGCCGCCCGCCAGGAGACCGGCCCCGTCGCGCCGGGGATGCTGCTGCAGCGGAGCCGCGCGATCGTGGGCTTCTGGCTGGCGCACTGCATGGCCCGCCCGGCGATGCTGGACGACGCCATGGCCGAGCTGCTGCCCCTGGTCGCCGACGGCGCGCTGCGCCCGGTGGTCGGCGGGCGCTACCCGATGACCGCCGTCCGCGAGGCCCACCAGGACCTGCTGGCCCGCCGCACCACCGGCAAGCTCGTCCTCGACCCCGCCAGGTGAGCGGAGTGCCACGGGCGAGGAGACCTCGCCCGTGGCACTCCACTCACAGCAGGCGGTTGGTCCAGAGCAGGCTGAGGACGACGCCGAGCAGCGCCAGCAGCACCCCGCCGCGGACGAACCAGTAGCTGACGTCGCGCGCCTCGGTGGTGTAGCCGATCTGGCTGCCGAGGTCGGAGTAGGCCTGTTCGAGCTCGTCGGCGCTGACCGCCTGGCTGTAGCTGCCACCGGTCTGCTCGGCGATGTTCTCCAGCGTCGCGCGGTCCACCGGGACCGGCACCCGCTCGCCGTCGAGGTCGAGGGTCCCGTAGTCGGTGCCGAAGGCGATCGTGGAGACCGGGACGCCGGCGTCCAGGGCCGCGTCGATCGCCTGGGTGTCGGGACGGCCCACGGTGTTGTAGCCGTCGGAGAGCAGCACCACCCGCGCCGGCGGCACCTCGTCGCCCTCGGCGTCCAACGAGGCCTGGAAGTTCTCGATCGCGGTCAGCGAGGTGAACACCGCCTCGCCGATCGCCGTCGACTCGGCCAGCTCGAGGTTGTCGATCGCGGTGCGCACCTGACCGCGGTCGGTCGTCGGGGTGACCACCGTGGTCGCCGTCCCGGCGAAGGACACCAGGCCCAGGTTGATCTGCTCGGGCAGCGCGTCGACGAACTCCTTGGCCGCCACCTGCATCGCCTGGAACCGGCTGGGTGCGATGTCGGTGGCCTGCATGGACAGCGACACGTCGACGGTCATGATGACCGTGGCCCGCTCCCGCGGCACCCGCACCTCGGTGCTGGGCACGGCCAGCGAGACGACCAGCGCGGCCAGCGCCAGCGCCACCAGCCCGAAGGCCAGGTGCCGGCGCCACCCGGGCCGCCGGGGCACCAGCGTGCCCAGCAGCGCGACGTTGGTGAAGCGGGCCGCGTAGGCCGCCCGCCGCAGCTGCAGCACCACGTACAGCGCCACCAGCGCGACCACGGCCAGCAGGCCGAGCAGCCACCACGGGGCCTGGAAGGTCATCGGGACGCCCCTCCGGAGCCGGCCCGCCGCCGGTCGGCGACGAAGCGGACCACGTCCATGAGCCAGTCGCGGTCGGTGCGCAGCTGCAGGTGCCCGGCGCCCGCCCGGCGCAGCGCGACCGCGATCGCCCGCCGCTGGGCGGCGGCGCCCTCGGCGAACCGGGCGCGGAACGCGGCGTCGCCGGTGGGCACCTCGAGGGTCTGGCCGGACTCGGGGTCGACCACGGTGAGCAGCCCGACGTCGGGCAGCTCCAGCTCCCGCGGGTCGACGACCTCGATGGCCAGCAGCTCGTGCCGGGCCCGCAGACCCCGCAGCGGGCGCTCCCAGTCCGGGGCACCCCCGGCGTCCGAGCCGAGGAAGTCGGACACGACGACGACCATGCCCCGGCGGCGCGGCGGCCGGCGCAGCGACTCCAGGGCGGCGGCCAGGTCGCCCCGGCGCCCACCCGCGGCCCGCGGGGTCGCCACGACCCCGCGCAGCAGCCGGTCGACCGCCAGCCGGCCGGCCGTGGCCGGGTACCGGTCGACCCGCTCGCCGGTGGTGACGACGGCGCCCAGCCGGTTGCCGCCGCGGACGGTGAGGTGGCTGACCGCGGCCAGCCCGGCGATGGCCAGGTCGCGCTTGGTGCAGTTCGCGGTCCCGAAGTCCAGGCTGGCCGACAGGTCGACCACCGCCCAGGTCTCCAGCTCGCGGTCGGCGATCGTCTCGCGCACGTGCGGCACCTGCGTGCGGGCGGTCACCGGCCAGTCCATCCGCCGGACGTCGTCCCCCGGGTGGTAGCTGCGCGAGTCGCCGGCCTCGCTGCCCGAGCCGGGCACCAGCCCGAGGTGGTCGCCCTGCAGCAGGCCGTCGAGCCGGCGGCGCACGGTGAGCTCCAGCCGCTGCAGCAGCACGTCGGAGGGGCCCTCGCCCACGTGCGGCGGCGTGCCGGCGGCCTCCGCGCCCGGGGCGGGTGCGGTCCGGTCCGGGACCGCGGCCCCGCCGGAGCGGCGACGCAGGATCACGCCGGCGTGCGCCCGCGGCCGTCGCCGTCCGCGGGCCCGTCGGGGCGGGCCTGCGGTGGGCCGGACGGGCCCGGGCCGGGCTGTGGTGGGCCGTACGGGCCAGGCTGCGGCGGCCCGTACGGGCCGGGCTGGGGCGGCCCGTACGGACCGGGCTGCCCGGGACCGAAGGGGCCGTACTGCTGGCCCGGGGCGCCGGCGGGCGGGCCGAACTGGGGGCCGCCGAAGGGACCGCCGAACGGCGGGGCGGGCGGGACCGTCGGCCCGCCGGGGGTCCCCGGTCCCGAGCCGCCCGAACGCTGGCGGGGGGCCACCTGGGGCAGGGGCACGGTCTGCAGGATGCGCTTGACCACGTGGTCGGCCGGCACGCCGTCGGCCAGCGCGTCGTAGGACAGCACCAGCCGGTGCCGCAGCACGTCCGCGGTCACGTCGAGGACGTCCTGCGGCAGCACGTAGTCCCGGCCGCGGACCAGCGCCAGTGCCCGCCCGGCGGCGATGAGCCCGAGGGAGGCCCGCGGGCTGGCGCCGTAGGAAACCCAGGAGGCGACGTCCTCCATGCCGTGCTCGCGCGGGGCGCGGGTGGCCACCACCAGCCGCACGACGTAGTCCACCAGCGCGTGGTGCACGAACACCTCCGACGCCGTGCGCTGCATGCGCACCAGGTCCTCGGCGCCCAGCACCCTCCCGGCGACCGGCGGGTTCGCGCCCATCCGGTAGATGATCTCCCGCTCCTCCTCCGGGCTTGGGTAGTCGACGAGCACCTTCATGAGGAAGCGGTCGCGCTGGGCCTCGGGCAGCGGGTAGACGCCCTCGGACTCGATGGGGTTCTGGGTGGCCAGCACGAGGAAGGGGTCCGGCAGCGGGTGGGTCACCCCGCCGATGGAGACCTGCCGCTCGGCCATGACCTCCAGCAGCGCCGACTGGACCTTGGCCGGGGCGCGGTTGATCTCGTCGGTGAGCACGAAGTTGGCGAAGACCGGGCCCAGCTCGGTCTCGAAGGCGTCCTGCCCGGCCTTGTAGATGCGGGTGCCGATGATGTCGGCCGGCACCAGGTCGGGGGTGAACTGCAGGCGGGTGAAGCGCCCACCGACGACGGTGGCCAGCGTCTCGACGGCGAGGGTCTTCGCCACGCCGGGGACCCCCTCCAGCAGCACGTGCCCGCGCGCCAGCAGGGCGACCAGCATCCGCTCGACCAGGCGGTCCTGGCCGACGATCACCCGCTTGATCTCGAACAGCACCCGCTCCAGCCGGGCGGCGTCGGCCGAGGGCGGGACCGGCTGCCCGGCGGACTGCTCGAGCGAGGTGCTGGCGGCGCTGCTCACGGAACTCCCTGGTCGTGCCGGTCCGCGGCCTCGGGCCCGGCGGGCTGGCTCCGGGGGGTGCTGAGAGGCCGGCGACGGACGACGGTGCCCGTCCCGGCCAGTGTCCTACACGGACCTGGACGGCAGCTGGGCGCACACGCACGCGAGCCGACCGGTCACGGGGCGTGGGAGACGCGGCCTGTCCGCCGGTCGTGGGGCGACACCTGCCCGCGGCCCCCGCCGACTGCTAGCCTCGCACCTGCGTCGGGCAGCTCCCCCCGTGGCTGCCCGACGCCCTGACTCCGGTCTGCTCAGCCCGTCGGGCGCACGGCGCCGTAGTAGTCGGTGCCGAACCACATCGCCGAGGTGCGCACCACGTCACCGCTCTGCGGCGCATGGACCACCCGCCCGCCGCCGAGGTAGAGCGCCACGTGGTAGATCGACGTGTGGTCGGCGGTCTCACCCCAGAACACCAGGTCGCCGGGACGCAGGTCACCGGCGGCCACCGTCTGGTGCCGGAAGCGCCAGAACTGCTCGCGGCTGGTGCCCCCGATCCGGATGCCGGCCCGCGCGTAGGCGTACTCGGTCAGACCCGAGCAGTCGAAGCCGTAGACGTCGGTGTCCGGCGGGATGCCGTACGAGGGGCCGGCGCTGTCCCCACCGCCCCAGCTGTAGGACAGCCCGTGCTGGCTCTCCGCCGCCGCGACGGCGGTGGCCACCGCCGACGCCAGCGGTGCCCCGGCCGTGGTCCGGGTGCCGGTCGGCGACCCAGCACCGGCGGACGGCCCGGGCCCCGGGACCGTGGCCAGCGCTGCCACGGCGGCGACGGCCCGGGCGGCGGCCGCGGCCTGCTCGCCCTCGGCGCCGAGCAGCAGCACTTCCGCCCCGGCCAGCTCCAGCTGCAGCACCCGGCGCTGGTCGACCAGTGCGGCGGCCTGGGCCCGCGCGGAGACCTCCAGGGACTGCGCGTCGGCCAGCGACCCGGCGGCCACGGCCTCGGCCTCGTCGGCGGCCTGCACCGCGACCCGCGCGGCGTGGGAGGCAGCGGAGGCCTGCTCCTCGAGGGCGGTCAGCGCGGTGAGGACGTCGACCCGGTGGCTGCCGGCGGCGTCCAGCAGCGCGGCCCGCTCCACCAGCTGGGCGGGACCCTGGGCGCTGACGAGCGCGGCCGCACCGGGCGCCGCGCTGCCCTGCATGTAGCTCGACCGTGCGAAGGCGGCCATCTGCTCCCGGCCGCGGGCCAGCTCGGCGGCGGCCCGTCCGGCGGCCGCGGCGGCGGCGTCGGCGGTCGCCCGGGCCTGCTGCTGGGCGGCCCGGCGCACCTCGTACTCCTGCAGGGCGATCTGTGCGCCGTGCCGCGCGGCGTCCACCCGCTCCTGGGCCTGCGCGAGCCGCACGCCGATCTCGGCCACCCGGGCGGCCGCGGCGTCCCGCTCGTCCTGCGCCCCGGCCATCGGGGTGTCGCCCGGGGCGGCCAGCGCCGGCTCCGGGAGCAGGCCGGCGACGACGAGGGCGGCCACCGCCGTCCCGGCCCCACGCGCCCGCCACCCACTGCCGCGGCGACCGTCCCGCCCGTCCGTCCCGCGCACGTCCCCGACCTCTCGTCGACCCGGCGCCCGGAGGCGCACTCCGGTGCCGGATCGACGGGGTCGGGGCGGGCCTTGAGCGGGGGCTCACCCGATCAGGGGACGGCGACGCAGCCGGGCGGCCCTCCTGCAGGGGCCCGCCGCGAGCTGGCGGGGGGCAGGAGGGTCCTTGATCAGATCCGGCGGTCGGCGTCGGCCCAGAAGGACTCGCGCAGCTTGAACTTCTGGATCTTCCCGGTGGCGGTGCGGGCCAGCTCGTCGCGGAACTCGACCCGCTTGGGCACCTTGTACCCGGCGATCCGGGCCCGGCAGTGGGCGACGACCTCCTCGGCGGTGACCTGCTGGCCCTCGGCCACCACGACCAGCGCGGTGACCATCTCGCCCCACTTCTCGTCGGGGACGCCGATGACCGCCACCTCCGCGACCGCCGGGTGGCTGAAGACGGCGTCCTCCACCTCGATCGAGGAGACGTTCTCCCCGCCGGTGATGATCACGTCCTTCTTGCGGTCGGAGATGGTGAGGTAGCCGCCGTCGTCGACCGTGCCGCCGTCCCCGGTGTGGAACCAGCCGCCCTCCAGCGCCTCGGCGGAGGCGTCGGGGTTCTGCCAGTAGCCGGCCAGCACCGTGTTGCCGCGCACCAGGACCTCGCCGGAGTCACTGGTCCGCACCTGGGTCCCGAGCGCGGGGACGCCGGCCCGGGACAGCCGCCGGGCGCGCTCCTGCGGGTCCAGGTCGTCGTACTCGGCGCGCGGGCGGTTGACGGTGAGCAGCGGGGCGGTCTCGGTGAGCCCGTAGATCTGGTTGAACTGCCAGCCGAGCTCGGCCTCGACCCGCGCGATCGTCTTCGACGGCGGCGGCGCGCCGGCCACGATGATGCGGACCCGGTCGCGGCCGGGGACCTCGCCGTCCCACTCGGCCGCGGCGTCCAGGACGGCGTTCCAGACCGCCGGGGCCCCGGCCATCACGGTGACGCCGTGCTGCTCGACGCGGCGCAGGATCTCCGCGCCGTCGATCTTGCGGATGACCACCTGGCGGGCGCCCAGCCCGGCCGTCGTGTAGGGCAGCCCCCAGCCGTTGCAGTGGAACATCGGCAGCGTGTGCAGGTAGACGTCGCGGTCGCTCACCTGCATGTGCATGCCGAAGGTGACCGCGTTGACCCACTCGTTGCGGTGCGTCATCTGCACGCCCTTGGGCCGCGCCGTCGTCCCGCTGGTGTAGTTGATCGTGGCGGTGGCGTCCTCGTCCGGCTCGGACCACGGCACCGGCTCGGTGTCGTAGCGCAGCAGCTGCTCGTACTCCTCGCCGATGGTGAACCGGTGCTCGGCCTCCACCCGCTTGAGGGCCGGCTCCAGCTCCGGGTCGACCATCAGCACCCGGGCGCCGCTGTGCCCGACGATGTACTCGACCTCCTCGGTGGACAGCCGGAAGTTCACCGGGACGACGACCCGCCCGGACGACGGCAGGGCCAGCAGGCACTCCAGCAGCCGGCCGGCGTTGTGGCTGACGACGGCGATCCGCTCGCCCTCCCCCACGCCGAGGGCGTCCAGGCCGGCCTGCAGCGCGCGGCCGCGGCGGGCGACCTCCCGGTAGGTGACCTCCCCGAGCGAGGGCGCGGGCTGGTTCGGCTCGTCGACGATGCCGACCCGGTCGCCGTAGACCAGCTCGGCGCGGTCGAGGAAGTCACGGGTGGTCAGGGGGACGCGCATCGTGGGCTCCCGGGTCCTCGGGCCGACCTCCGAGGTCAGCCGCTCGACGTGGCGCCCGTCACGGTAGCGGCCGGCCGCGGCCCGGCGTCCCCCGGATCAGCCGAGCACCAGCCACAGCGCGGCGGCCGTCCCCGCGGTGGCCGCGACCGCCCGCAGGGTGTCCACCCGCAGCAGCCGCTGGTGCGCGCCGCCGTCCCACCCGTCCCCCAGCCGGCGGTGCAGCGGGACGGCGCCGAGCGCGGTGGCTCCCAGGACGACGGCCAGGCAGGCCGCCCCGGCCAGCACCGGGAGCAGCGGCGTGCCGGCGGGCCGGGCGGCGAGCAGCCACAGCGTGGTGACGCCCTGCCCGGCGAACAGCGGCCCCACCACCCACGAGATGCGCTGCTGGTGGCGGCGCTCGTAGGCGGTGAACGCGCCGGGCGGGACCAGCGCGAACTGCGGGTAGACCAGCGCGCGCACGGTCCACTGGAACCCGGCGTAGGCCGCGGTCAGCGCCAGGTGCACCGCCAGCAGGGTCACCGCTTGGCCGGCTTGGCGCGCCAGGTGAGGCTCTGCGCGTCCAGCTCGCGCAGCAGCGGGTCGCCCTCGGCGGCGATCCGCTCCGCGAGCGCCACCGCGGCGGCCAGCCGGTCGTCGTCCAGCTGGGCGAAGGCCGGTGACCGGCGGCGGTCGAGCACGTCGTACCAGCGGCCGCCGACGGCGTGGTCGAGCACGATCCGGCCGAAGCAGTGGTCGGCGGTGACCACCCAGCGCCCCTGCCGGGCGCGGCGCGGCAGCTCGTCGAGCACCAGCTGCCGGTAGCGCGCCAGCAGGGCCGCCCGGCTCACCGGGCCACCAGCCGGGGCAGCGACGTCCCGATCGGCTCGCGGACGACGAGGTCGGCCAGGTCGTCGTAGGGCGTCGGCTGGGCGTTGACGACGACGACCCGCGCGCCGGCCCGCGCGGCCAGGTCGACGAGGCCGGCCGCCGGGTGCACGGTCAGCGAGGTGCCGACGGCGAGGAGGACGTCGCAGTCGGTCGCCGCCTCCGCCGCCGCCTCGACCACCGCGGGGTCCAGGGCCTGCCCGAAGCTGACCGTCGCGGACTTGAGGACGCCGCCGCACACCCGGCAGGCGGGGTCGGGCTCCCCGGCGTCCACCCGGGCCAGCGCCTCGGCCATCGTCGTCCGCTCGCGGCAGGACAGGCACTCGACGGCGTGCACCGTGCCGTGCAGCTCGACCACCAGCTCCGCCGAGGAGCCGGCCGCCTGGTGCAGGCCGTCGACGTTCTGGGTGAGCAGCGCCCGCAGCCGGCCCTGCCGCTCCAGCTCGACCAGCGCCCGGTGCGCGGCGTTGGGCCGCGCGTCCGGAGCGGTGTCCCGGCGCATCAGCCAGGCCCGGCGGCGGACGTCGGGGTCGGCGACGTAGTAGGACAGCGTGACCAGCTTCTCGGCGTCCGGGTCCCGGGTCCACAGGCCCTGGGGCCCCCGGTAGTCGGGGATGCCGCTGTCGGTGGACACACCCGCGCCGGTCAGGACGGTGACCCGCCCGGCGTCGGTCAGCCAGCCCGGGACCTGCACGGCCCCACGGTAGGAGCTCCGCGCGCCGCCGTCCCGGCGACCGTCCGGGCTCACCGTCGGGCCGACCCGCCGGGAGAGAAGGGTCGCCTCACCTCCGTCGGCTGGCGCGTCCCTGGGATGATGCAGGGTGGCAAGCAGCGAGACAGACGCAGCAGGACCAGCGAGGGGTGGGCGCAGACGTGGCAGCCAGCAAGGACAGCTTCGGTGCGAGGGCGACGCTGAGCGTCGACGGCACCGACTACGACATCTACCGGCTCGACGCGGTGGAGGGCGCGGACGAGCTGCCCTTCAGCCTCAAGGTCCTCCTGGAGAACCTGCTGCGCACCGAGGACGGCGCGAACGTCACCGCCGACCACGTCCGCGCGCTGGCCGGCTGGGACCCGTCCGCGGAGCCGGACCAGGAGATCCAGTTCTCCCCGGCCCGCGTGGTCATGCAGGACTTCACCGGCGTCCCCTGCATCGTCGACCTGGCCACCATGCGCGAGGCGATGGCCGAGATCGGCGGCGACCCGCAGAAGATCAACCCGCTGGCCCCGGCCGAGCTGGTCATCGACCACTCCGTCATCGCCGATGTGTTCGGCACGCCGGAGTCCTTCGAGCGCAACGTCGAGATCGAGTACGAGCGCAACGGGGAGCGCTACCAGTTCCTGCGCTGGGGCCAGGGCGCCTTCAGCGACTTCAAGGTGGTCCCCCCGGGCACCGGCATCGTGCACCAGGTCAACATCGAGCACCTGGCCCGCGTGGTGTTCCCCCGCCCCGAGGGCGACCGGGTCGTCGCCTACCCGGACACCTGCGTGGGCACCGACTCGCACACCACGATGGTCAACGGCCTGGGCGTGCTGGGCTGGGGCGTCGGCGGCATCGAGGCCGAGGCCGCCATGCTCGGCCAGCCGGTGTCGATGCTCATCCCGCGGGTGGTCGGCTTCAAGCTCACCGGCCAGCTGCCCGACGGCGCGACGGCGACCGACCTGGTGCTCACCATCACCGAGATGCTGCGGCGGCACGGCGTGGTCGGGAAGTTCGTCGAGTTCTACGGCGAGGGCGTCTCCGCGGTGCCGCTGGCCAACCGCGCCACGATCGGCAACATGAGCCCCGAGTTCGGCTCCACCGCGGCGATGTTCCCCATCGACGAGGAGACGATCACCTACCTGCAGCTCACCGGCCGCCCGGCCGAGCAGGTGGCGCTGGTCGAGGCCTACGCCAAGGAGCAGGGCCTCTGGCACGACCCGTCGCGGGAGATCGCCTTCTCCGAGTACCTGGAGCTCGACCTCGCCACCGTCGTGCCGTCCATCGCCGGCCCCAAGCGCCCGCAGGACCGGGTCGCCATCACCGACGCCAAGACCGCGTTCCGCGCCGCCCTGGGCGACTACGTCACCGACGACGAGACCGGCGGCGAGGACCGCAAGCCCGGCGTCCCGGCCAACCGGCAGCCCTACGGGGTGGAGTCCGCCGTCGACGAGGCCTCGGCCGAGTCCTTCCCCGCGTCGGACCCGGCCACCTCCGCGCCCGGTGCCGAGAACGGCAACGGCGCCGCCGGCGCCCCGCACACCGTCGTCCCCGACCGGGTGCCCGACCGTCCCTCCAAGCCCACCCGGGTGGTGATGGAGGACGGCACGGAGACCTTCGTCGACCACGGGCACGTGGTCATCGCCGCGATCACCTCCTGCACCAACACCTCCAACCCGCAGGTGATGATCGGCGCGGCGCTGCTCGCCAGGAACGCCGTCGAGCGCGGTCTGACCACCAAGCCGTGGGTGAAGACGACGCTGGCCCCCGGGTCGAAGGTCGTCATGGACTACTACGAGAAGGCCGAGCTCACCCCGTACCTGGAGAAGCTCGGCTTCTACCTGGTCGGCTACGGCTGCACCACGTGCATCGGCAACTCCGGCCCGCTGCCGCAGCCGGTGTCCGACGCGGTCATCGAGGCCGACCTCGCCGTGGTCTCGGTGCTGTCGGGCAACCGCAACTTCGAGGGCCGGATCAACCCCGACGTCAAGATGAACTACCTGGCGTCCCCGCCGCTGGTCATCGCCTACGCGCTGGCCGGGTCCATGGACGTCGACCTGAACAACGACCCGCTGGGCCAGGACGAGGACGGCAACGACGTCTTCCTGCACGACATCTGGCCCTCCCCCCAGGAGGTGCAGCGGGTCATCGACTCCGCCGTCTCCGCGGAGATGTTCAGCAAGGACTACGCCGACGTGTTCGCCGGCACCCAGCAGTGGCAGGACCTGCCCACCCCGACCGGGGACACCTTCGCCTGGGACCCGGAGAGCACCTACGTGCGCCGTCCCCCGTACTTCGAGGGGATGCCGGCCGAGCCGGCCCCGGTGCAGGACATCAGCGGGGCCCGCACCCTCGCCGTGCTCGGCGACTCGGTCACCACCGACCACATCTCCCCCGCGGGGTCCATCAAGGCCGACAGCCCGGCGGGCGCGTACCTGCGCGAGCACGGCGTGGAGCGGCGAGACTTCAACTCCTACGGCTCCCGGCGCGGCAACCACGAGGTGATGATCCGCGGCACCTTCGCCAACATCCGCCTGCGCAACCTGCTGGTCCCGGGCACCGAGGGCGGGGTCACCAAGAACCACCTCACCGGCGAGACGACGACGATCTACGACGCGTCGGTCGCCTACGCCGAGGCGGGCGTCCCGCTGGTCGTGCTGGCCGGCAAGGAGTACGGCTCGGGCTCCTCGCGGGACTGGGCGGCCAAGGGGACGGCGCTGCTCGGCGTCCGGGCGGTCATCGCCGAGAGCTACGAGCGGATCCACCGCTCCAACCTCATCGGCATGGGCGTGCTGCCGCTGCAGTTCCCGGCCGGCCAGGACCGGGAGTCCCTCGGCCTGACCGGCGAGGAGGAGTTCACCATCACCGGGATCACCGAGCTGAACGAGGGGCGCACCCCCAAGACGGTGAAGGTGCGGGCCGGGGACGTGGAGTTCGACGCCACCGTCCGGATCGACACCCCCGGCGAGGCGGGCTACTACCGCAACGGCGGCATCATGCAGTACGTGCTGCGCTCGCTGCGCGGCTGACGGGTGGACCTGGGCCTGGGCGGTCGCGGCTACCTGCTCACCGGCGCGAGCCGGGGGCTGGGCCACGCGGCCGCCCGGGCCCTCGTCGACGACGGGGCGCGGGTGCTGGTGAGCTCGCGCACCCCCGGGCACGTGGACGCCGCCGTCGCCGCCCTCGGCGGGGCGCCGGCGGCACAGGGCCTGGCCGCCGACCTCACCGACCCCGACGCCGCGGAGCGGCTGGTCGCGGCCGCCCGGGAGCGGCTGGGCCGGGTGGACGGCCTGCTGGTAAGCGTGCCCGGCCCGGCGACGGGCAGCGTGCTGGGCACGGCCGAGCCGGACTGGCGCGACGGCGTGGAGGGCGTGCTGCTCGGCCCGCTGCGGCTGGTCCGCGCCCTCGCGCCGCACCTGGGCGACGGCGCGGCGATCTGCTTCGTGCTGTCCACCTCCGCACGGTCCCCGCTGCCCGACCTCGCCGTCTCCAACGGCCTGCGCCCCGGCCTCGCCATGACCGCCAAGCAGCTCGCCGACGAGCTGGCCCCGCGCGGCGTCCGGGTCGTCGGGCTGCTGCCGGGCACCTTCGCCACCGAGGCGGTCGTCCAGGGCGAGGCCGACTCCGGCGACCCGGCGGCGGCCCGCGCCGCCGCGGAGGCCGGCATCCCGCTGGCCCGGGTCGGCGACCCCGCGGAGTTCGGCCGGGTCGCCGCCTTCCTGCTCTCCCCCGCCGCCTCCTACGTCACCGGCACGACCGTCGCCGTCGACGGCGGCCAGCTGAGGACCCCGTGACCGCCCTGCCCACTCCCCCGGCCCCCGACCCCGTGCTGGTCGCCTGCGCGCACGGCACCCGCAACCCCACCGGCCGCCGGCTGGTCGCCGAGCTCGCGCTGGGCGCCCGCCGGCTGCGTCCGGGCCTGACCACGACCGCGGCCTTCGTCGACGTGCAGCCGCCGACGGTCGCCGACGTCGTCGCCGGGCTGGCCGGTGACGGACGCCCCGCGGTCGTCGTCCCGCTGCTGCTGTCCGGCGGCTACCACGTGCACGTCGACATCGCGACGGCCGTGCGCGAGCACGACGCCGCCCGGGCCGCCCGGCCGCTGGGCCCGGACCCGCGACTGGTCGCCGTGCTGCACGACCGGCTGGTCGCCTCCGGTGCCGACCCCGCCGACCCGGCCACGGCCGTGGTGCTCGCCGCCGCGGGCTCCAGCGACCCCCGCTCGGTCGCCGACGTCGACGCCACCGCGGCCGCCCTGCAGGAGCGCTGGGCCGGGCCGGTGACCACCGGGTACGGCTCGGCCGCGCAGCCGCCGGTGCCCGACGCCGTCGCCGCCGCCCGGGCCGCCGGCGCCCGCCGGGTGGTGCTGGCCGCCTACCTGCTGGCGCCGGGTCACTTCCACGACAAGCTGGGCGGGGCCGGCGCCGACGCGGTCACCGCGCCGCTGCTGCCCGACGAGCGGATCGCCGCGGTGCTGCTCGACCGCTACGACGCCGCGGTTACCGCCTGGTCCGCCTGACACCCTGGACCGTTTCTGGGACCATCGAGGCCGGGCCCACCTCCCGGCCCCCGGACGAGCGGTGCCGTACCCGGACAGCGACAAAACGGCGCTCCTGGAGGGTCTCCGTGTCCTGGTTCGTCCTCGTCCTGTCCGGTGTGCTGGAGGCGGTGTGGGCCACCGCGCTCGGCCGCTCCGAGGGGTTCAGCCGCCTCACGCCGACGGTGGTCTTCGGCATCAGCCTGGCGCTCAGCATGGCGGGGCTGGCCTACGCCATGCGCGAGCTGCCGGTCGGGACCTCCTACGCGGTGTGGGTCGGCATCGGCGCCGTGCTGACCGTGCTGATCGCCATGGTGACCGGCGAGGAGGCGGTGTCCGCGGTGAAGGTGCTGCTGCTCGCCGGGATCGTCGGCTGCGTGATCGGCCTCAAGGTCCTCCACTGAAGGAGGACCCTCCTGCCCCCCGCCACTCGCACGCTCGCGGCGGAGGGCAGGAGGGCCAATCCAGCCGCTGTACCGACCGCGCAACCCGTCACTGCGGGGTGAGCAGGCCCCGCAGCTCCTGGGTGAGGGCCTCGCGGGCCGCCGGGTGCTGCAGCCACGCAGCGGGCGTGGACTGCAGCAGCGCGATCCGCCAGCGCCCGTCCTCCTCGACGGCGACCATGGTGTGCACCGTGTGCAGCCGCGGGTCGAGGTCGTTGCCCCCGGGCGGGATCATCCCGGCGTGGGCCATGAGCACCGCGACGTCGGTGGCCAGCGGCCGCACGGTGCGGACCACGCCCACGTAGGTCTGGGTGGGCTGGCTGCCGAACACCTGGCGCAGGTGGGCGGCGATGGACAGCCGGCCGTGGTGGTGGCTGCCGTCGTACCCGACGATGTCCCCGTCGTCGGCGAACCCGGCAGCCACCGCCGCGCCGCTGCGCCGGTTCCACCCGTCGAGGAACTGGGCGTACAGCGCCCGGATCTGGGCGTCGTTCGGGTGCGCGGACGTCACGCTGGCTCCTCCTGCGTTGCGGGCTCGGGAGGAACGGTAGTGGTCACGCGGCGCCCACCCGCCGCCCCTCCCCGACGCTGAACTGGGTCCGGTACAGGTCGGCGTACCGCCCGTCGAGCGCCAGCAACTCCTCGTGCGTGCCCGACTCCGCGATGCGACCGCCGTCGATGACGAGGATCTGGTCGGCACTGCGGATGGTGGACAGCCGGTGGGCGATGACAAGCGACGTCCGGCCGGTCAGGGCGGTGTCCAGCGCGTGCTGCACGGCCACCTCCGACTCGCTGTCCAGGTGCGCGGTGGCCTCGTCGAGGATGACGATCGCCGGCGCCTTGAGCAGCACCCGGGCGATCGCCAGCCGCTGCTTCTCCCCGCCGGACAGCCGGTGGCCGCGGTCGCCGACCACGGTGTCCAGCCCGTCGGGCAGGGCGCGCACCAGGGCGCCGATGCGGGCACCGGACAGCGCCGCCCAGAGCTCCTCCTCGGTCGCCTCGGGCCGGACGTAGAGCAGGTTGGCGCGGATGGTGTCGTGGAACAGGTGGGCGTCCTGGCTGACCACGCCGATCGTGTCGCGCAGGGAGGCCAGGGTGGCCTGCCGCACGTCGAGCCCGCCCACCCGCACGGCGCCGCCGGTCACGTCGTACAGCCGTGGCACCAGGGCCGCGATCGTCGACTTGCCCGCCCCGGAGTGGCCGACCAGCGCGACGAGCTGGCCGGGCTCCACGCGGAAGGAGACGTCGTGCAGGACGTCGACCGGCCCGCCGTGCTCGGGCAGCGACACGTCCTCCAGGGACGGCAGCGAGACGTCGGCGGCCGACGGGTAGCTGAAGGAGACCGAGTCGAACTCGATCGAGCGGTCACCGGCCGGGACCGGGACGGCGCCGGGCTCCTCGCGGATCATCGGTGTGAGGTCGAGCACCTCGAAGACGCGGTCGAAGCTGACCATCGCGCTCATCACGTCGACCCGGACGTTGGCCAGGGCGGTGAGCGGCCCGTACAGCCGGGACAGCAGCAGCGCCAGCGCCACGACGTCCCCGGGGCTCAGCGAGCCGGTGAAGGCCAGCCACCCGCCCATGCCGTAGACCAGCGCGGTGGCCAGCGCGGCCACCAGGGTGAGCGCGGTGAAGAAGGTGCGCCCGTACATGGCCGACAGGACGCCGATGTCCCGGACCCGGGCCGCCCGGCTCCGGAACGCCCCGGCCTCGGCCTCGGGCCGGCCGAACAGCTTGACCAGCAGCGCCCCGGCCACGTTGAACCGCTCGGTCATGGTGGCGTTCATCGACGCGTTCAGCCCGTAGGACTCCCGGGTGATCTCCTGCAGCCGCCGGCCGATCCGCCGCGCGGGCAGCACGAACAGCGGCACGAGCACCAGGGACAGCGCGGTGATCTGCCAGGACAACGTGAACATCACGCCGGCGGTGAGCACCAGGCCGATGACGTTGGACAGCACCCCGGACAGCGTGGAGGTGAAGGCCTGCTGGGCGCCGATGACGTCGTTGTTCAGCCGGCTGACCAGCGCGCCGGTCTGGGTGCGGGTGAAGAACGCGACCGGCATCCGCTGCACGTGCTCGAACACCCGGCTGCGCAGGTCGTAGATGACCCCCTCGCCGATGCGGGCGGAGAACCAGCGGGTGGCCAGGGAGATGCCCGCGTCGATGACGGCCAGGCCGGCGATGAGCAGCGCGATGCGGACGATGTCGGCCGCCGTGCCCTCCAGGCCGGCGATCCGGTTGACGATCCGGCCGGCCAGCAGCGGGGTGAGCACGCCGATGAGCGAGGAGCCGACGACGAGCAGCAGGAACCAGGTCAGGTCGCGCCGGTAGGGCCGGGCGATGGCCAGGATGCGCCGGACGGTGCCCTTGGGCAGCCTGCGTGCGGTGACCGACGGGTCCCGGCGGAAGGACCGCATCGCCGCCATGGAGGTCATCGGACCGCTCATGTCCATGCCACCCCCTCTCCCGACCCGCCAACACCCCCGCCGGGTGGGCTGTTCCGCGACTGGCCTGCGCCGAACCCCCGACCGGACTGCCCCTGCCGGCCCGGCCCCCGCCGGTTCAGCCCTGGCCGGCCAGCTCCGCCAGCCGGCGGGCCTGCGCCGCCCGCTCGGCGGCGTCCTGGGTCTCCGGGTCGTTGCGGACGGCGGAGCGGACCAGTGCCGCGGTCTCCCGGCTCGCCTCCACCGGCGCCGCGGTCAGCGCGGTGACCAGCGCGGCCACGGCCCCGTCCAGCCCGGCCGCCGGGACGACGGTGTTGGCCAGCCCGACCGCCTGCGCCTCGGCCGCGCCGACGGCCCGACCGGTCAGGCACAGCTCCAGGGCCCGGGAGTAGCCGACGAGTTCCACCAGCGTGCTGGTGCCGGTGAGGTCGGGCACCAGCCCCAGGCCCACCTCGGGCAGCCGCAGGGTGGCGTCCTCGGTGAGCACCCGCAGGTCGCAGGCCAGGGCCAGCTGCGCGCCGGCACCGATGGCGTGCCCCTGCACCGCGGCGACCGACACGATCCCCGGCGCCCTCAGCCACCGGAACCCGGCCTGGTAGCGCCGGATGCGCTCCTGCAGCTCGGCGGCCGGCAGCCGGCCCAGCTCACCGAGACCCCCGGGGGTGCCGGGGTCGAGGGTGAACAGCGTGCGGTCCAGGCCCGCGGAGAACGCGCGGCCCTCGCCGCGGACCACGACCACCCGGACGCCGTCGTCCAGGCCGCCGCCGACCGCGGCGAGTGCTGCCCAGGTGTCCGGTGTCTGGGCGTTGAGCTGGTCGGGCCGGTCGAGGGTGACGGTGAGGACGGCGCCGTCCCGCGCCGTCCTCACCCACCCGTGCCGGTCGGCCTCGGTCGACCGCGTGCCCCGAGGTGCTCCGTGCCCGGTCGAGCTCGAGGGCTCGCTCAACTCTTCTTGCTGTTGCGGTTGGCCCCGCCGCGGCTGCGCAGGCTGGCGCCGGACTCCGACAGCAACCGGTGCACGAAGCCGTAGGACCGGTTGGTCGACGACGCGAGCGACCGGATGCTCTCCCCACCGTCGTAGCGCTTGCGCAGCTCATCGGCCAGCGACGTGCGGTCGCCCCCGGTGATGCGCTTGCCCTTGCCGAGATCCGCGGTGCTCGAGTCGGCCATGACTCCCCTCCGTCAGCAGCCGGCCGCGGACCCGTGGCCCGCCGGGGCTGCTCGTCTGCGTCGGCGCCGGGCCCCGCTGACCTCGGCGTCCCACACCGTCGATGATCACCCGTTCGGGCGATGACGGCCAGGCGAGATCGCAACGTGACTGGAGCGACTCCACCGCAAGCGGATGATCTGTGTCACAGGGGCTGGTACGGGTCCGCCGGGCCCGGTCCCCAGCCGCGCAGCTCCTCCCGCAGCCGTCGCGGGGCGCGGCACCACCAGGCGTCGGTGAGCACCTCCTCGAGGTCCTCCACGGAGGCCCGCTCGACGTGCACGAGCACCATCGGGTGCACGCCGTAGCCCGCGACGGTGGAGAACAGCCGCGGCCGGGCGGAGACGAGTGCCTCGACCACGTCGGTGTCCGTGGTGCGCACACCCAGCGCCGGGCCCGGCGGCGCCCGGTCGCCGAGCAGCTCGCGCTCGCCGCGGCGCAGGACGCGCTCCCAGGCGAACGCCCGGCCCCCGACCCGCCAGGACCGGGTCCGCCCGTTGTCGTCCTCGACGGCGCCGGGCAGGCCCAGCGCGATGCTGCGCACGTCGTCCCAGCTCGCCACCGGGACACCTCACCACGCGTCCGGCACCCCGGGCGGGGTGCCGCTACGCCAGCTCGACCAGGTCGGCGAGGTCCTCGCTCCAGGTGTCCTCGGTGCCGTCGGGCAGCAGGATGACCTTGTCGGGGTCCAGCGCGCGCACCGCGCCCTCGTCGTGGGTGACCAGCACGATGGCCCCGCCGTAGGTGCGCAGGGCCTGCAGCACCTGTTCCCGGCTGGCCGGGTCGAGGTTGTTGGTCGGCTCGTCGAGCAGCAGCACGTTGGCGCCGGAGACGACCAGCGTGGCCATGGCCAGCCGGGTCTTCTCGCCGCCGGACAGCGTGCCGGCCCGCTGGTCGACCGTGTCGCCGGAGAACAGGAACGCGCCGAGGATGCGCCGCAGCTCGGTGTCGGTGCTCTGCGGGGCGGCCGACCGCATGACCTCCAGCAGCGAGCGGTCCAGGTCGAGGGTCTCGTGCTCCTGCGCGTAGTAGCCGATCCGCAGCCCGTGGCCGGCCTTGACCTCGCCGGTGTCGGGGGTCTCGGTGCCGGCCAGCATGCGCAGCAGCGTGGTCTTCCCGGCCCCGTTGAGCCCGAGGACGACGACCCGCGTGCCCCGGTCGACGGCGAGGTCGACGTCGGTGAACACCTCGAGGGAGCCGTAGCTCTTGGACAGGCCCTCCGCGGTGAGCGGCGTCTTCCCGCAGGCGGCCGGCGTGGGGAAGCGCAGCTTGGCCACCCGGTCCTGCACGCGGACGTCCTCGAGGCCGGCCGCGAGGCGCTGGGCGCGCTTGTCCATGCTCTGCGCGGCCCTGGCCTTGGTGGCCTTGGCGCGCATCCGGTCCGCCTGCGAGGTGAGGGCGTCGATTTTGCGCTCGGTGTTGGCCCGCTCCTGCTTGCGCCGCCGCTCGTCGGTCTCCCGCTGCGCCAGGTAGGGCTTCCAGCCGAGGTTGTAGACGTCCACGGTGGCCCGGTTGGCGTCCAGGTGCCAGACCTTGTTGACGACGGCGTCCAGCAGCTCGACGTCGTGGCTGATGACGATGAGCCCGCCCCTGTGGGCGGACAGGAAGCTCCGCAGCCAGGTGATCGAGTCGGCGTCCAGGTGGTTGGTCGGCTCGTCGAGCAGCAGCGTCTCGGCGTCGGAGAACAGGATGCGGGCCAGCTCCACGCGCCGCCGCTGCCCGCCGGACAGGGTGCGCAGCGGCTGGCCGAGCACCCGGTCGGGCAGGCCCAGGGCCGTGCAGATGCGTGCGGCCTCGCTCTCCGCGGCGTACCCGCCGAGGGCGGCGAACTGGTCCTCCAGCCGGCCGTAGCGGCGCACGGCCCGGTCCCGCTCGGCGTCGTCGGCGGGCTCGGCCATCGCCACCTGCGCCTTGGTCATCTGCGCCCGCAGGACGTCCAGCCCGCGGCCGGAGAGCACGCGGTCGCTGGCGGAGATGTCCAGGTCGCCGCTGCGCGGGTCCTGCGGCAGGTAGCCGATCTCGCCGGTGACCTCCACCGAGCCGGCGTGCGGCAGCCGCTCGCCGGCCAGCGTGGTCAGCGTCGTGGTCTTGCCGGCGCCGTTGCGGCCGACGAGGCCGATGCGGTCGCCGGGCTGCACGCGGAGGGTGGCGTCGCTGATGAGGACGCGGGCCCCGGCGCGCAGCTCGAGGCCGGTCGTCGTGATCACTGACCCCAGGGTAGGCGCTCCGGCGCCCGCGGCCGACCGCATTCCACGGTGACGTCGGCGGCACCGCTGTCCACAGACGGGGGAAGACGGCTCCCGCCCGGCGCCCCGACCGGCGACGATCACGGCCATGACCTCGCCGTCCGGTCCGTCCTGGCGCCCGTCCTGCCCGGTGTGCGGCCGGCCCGCCGCCGGCTCCGGGCCGGCGCCGTGCCCGTCCTGCGGCCTGCCCGCCGTCGGCGAGGCGGCCCGGGTGGTGGCCCGCATCGGCGCCACGATCGAGGAGCTGACCCGCGACCGCGACCGGCTGCTGGTCGTGCTGCGGACGGCGGCGGAGGAGGCGCCCGCGCCGGCACCTCCCCCGGCACCCGCGGCCCCGCCGGCCGCGCCCGTCCGCCGGGTCGCCGCGCCCGCACCCCCGCCGGCGCCGGCACCGGCACCGGCACCCGTCCGGCCGTCGATCGACGAGCGCTACACCGTGCGGGCCCCCCGGCGCCGGGTCAGCCCGGAGCAGGTGCTCCTCGCGCTGGGCGCGCTGACCCTGGTGGCCGCGGCCATCACCTTCGTCGCGGTGGCCTGGACCCGCCTGGGCCTGGTCTTCCAGTCCGCGGTCATGGCCGCGGTCACCGCGACGGCGTGCGGGGTGTCGGCCTGGGCGGCGCGCCGCGGGCTGCGGGCCACCGAGGAGGCACTGGCCGCCGCGGGTGCGGCGCTGCTCGTCGTCGACCTGGCCGCGGCGTACGCGCTGGGCCTGTGGGGGCTCGACGGCGTGCCGGCCCGGCCGTGGACGGCGTTGTCCTGCAGCGTCGTCGTGGCGGTCGGCCTGGGCCTCGGCCGGCTGACCCGCAGCACGGTCACCTGGCCGCTGGCCGCCCTGCTCGCCGTGCAGCCGGTCCCGCTGCTCCTGGTCGCCGAGGTCACCGCCGGCGGCGCGGCCAGCGGCGCGGCCGGGGTCGCCGCCGCCCTCGGGACCGCCCTGCTCGACGTCGTGCTCCTGCTGCGGCTGCGCCGCGGACTGGTCCCGGTGGCCGGGGTGCTGGCGGGCCTGTGGGCCGGGTGGGCCGCGCTCGCCGGCGTGCTGCTCGCCTGGGTGGGGACGGCGGTCGACGCCTGGACCGTCACGGCCCTGCTGGCGGCCACGACGGCGGTCGGCCTCCAGCTGCGGCGGGACGCGCGGTTGGCGTCCCGGCTGCCCGCCGCCGCCCCGCTGGCCGGTACGGGTGCCACGGTGACCGCGTTCGCGCTCACCGGCGCGCTGGCCCGCGCCGGCCTACCCGGGTGGGTCACGGCCGCCGGGCTGGGCCTCGCGCTGCTGACCGCCGCGGTGCTCACCGTCCCGCGGCGGGTGGCGGTGGTCGCGCTGACCGCCGGTGGCGCGGTGCTCACCGCGGTCGCCGGCGCGCTGCTCGCGGGCGACGACCGCGCCGGCGTGCTCGGCCTGGTGGTCCTCGCCGGCATCCTGCCCGCCGCGCTGGCCGCCGTCCGGCTGACCGCCCTCCGGCCGCAGGCGGTGGTCGTCGCCCTGGTGTGCCCGGCCGCGGCCGCGCTGCTGGCCGCGGAGGAGGGGTGGCTGTCCGCCGCCGTCGCCGGGCTGCTCGTCGCGCTAGTCGCCGCGGCCGGCTTCGCCGTGGCCACCGTCCGGCTCGGCACCCCGGAGGAGACCGGGGCGGCCACGGCCGCCGCCGTCATCGCGCTGGCCGGGTCGGGGTCGACGGCGGACACCGGCGCGTGGGGGCAGGTGGCGCTGCAGCTGGGGATCGCCGGCGTGGCCGCCGGCTGCTACGCGGTGGTGTCCCGCCGTCGGCCGGTCGCGGTCGCCGCCGTCGCCGACCTGGTGGTCGCCAGCTGGGTGGCCACGGCCGGCGCCGCGGTGGAGACGCCGGAGGCCTACACCTTGCCGGCCGCCCTCGGGCTGCTGGTCCTGGCACTGCCGGCGCTGCGCGCCGGCGTCCGGTCCTGGGAGGCGGAGGGGCCGGCGGTCGGCCTGGCGCTGGCACCGTCCGCGCTGGTGCTGGTCGCCGAGTTCTCCGCCGTCCGGCTGCTCCTGGTGGTCGCGGCGGCCGCGGGGCTGACCGTCCTCGGCGCGCTGCGCCACCGGCAGGCGCCGTTCGTGCTGGGCGCCGGCGTGCTGGCCTTCGTCGTCCTGGACGAGCTCACCCCCTACGCCGGCCAGGTGCCGCGGTGGGTGGGCCTGGCCTGCGCCGGCCTGCTCCTGCTGGCCGTCGGCGCGACCTACGAGCGGCGCCGCCAGCAGGCCCGCGAGGCGGTCGCCTGGGTCGCCCAGATGCGCTGAGCCGCGGCTCACCGCCGGGCGCCCGCTCGCGGCCGGCCCCTACCGTGGACCGGTCGCACGCAGGGCCCGGGAGGGGGACGCGGGATGGGGACTGGGGTCGACTCGGCCCGCCCGCCGCAGCTGCTGCTCGTCGTCGGGGCGGTGCTCGTGGTCAGCGCCGGCGGGACGGCGGCCGCGCTGTCCGGCGACGGGTCGGCGCGGCTGCTGCTGCTCGCCCTGGCCGCCGCCGCCGCCGGGGCCTCGGCCTGGGGGTCACGCGCCCGGCTGCGCGCCACCGAGGAGACCCTGGCCGCCGCCGCGGTGGCGCTGGCCGTGCTGGCCACCGACACCGACACGTCGCTGCTGCGCGGCTCGGTCGTCCCGCCGCTGGTGCTGGCCGCGGCCTTCCTGGCCCTAGCCCGGCTGCTGCCCCGCCCAATGACCTGGCCGCTGGCCGCGTGGCTGGCCGGTCAGCTGGCCGCGGTCCGGCTGCTGCCCGGGGTGGAGGACGGCGCCGCGCGCACGGCCTGGCTGCTCACGGTGGCGCTGGTCGGGCTGGGTGTCGCGATCGGCGCCCGGCGGCCGGTCGCCCGGGTCGCACTGGTCACCACCGCGCCGTGGTGGGTGGCCGGGGTCCTGGGCGCGGTGGCGACGGCGTGGAGCGCGAGCGCACCCGCCCGCTGGGCGGCGGCCGCGCTGACCGTCGCGGTCGCCCTCGAGCTGGTCGCCGCCCGCCAGGTGCGCTGCCTCGAGCCGCTGCTCGGGCCGCCGCGCGCCGTCCCGGTGCTGGCCGGGACGGTGTCCGGGGCGACCCTCGGCGGGGCGCTGGGCGAGCCGGGGCCGGGCGCGGTGCTGCTGGCCGGGTACACCGGGGTGCTGCTGGCCGCCGTCTCCGCGGCGCTGCTCACCGGGTGGGTGCGCGGCCTGCTCCTGCCGGCCGCCCTCGCGGCCGGCGGCACGCTGGTCGCGCTCAGCGTGGGTCAGCTGGTCGCCGGACGGCGGTGGGTCGAGCTGGTCCTGCTGCTGCTGCTCACCGCACTGCCGTGCGTGCTGGTCGCGGCGGTGCGGCGGGACGACCGGCCGGTGGCCGTGCCCTCGGCGGTCGGCTGCCTGGCCGGCGCCGCGCTGGTGGCCGCTGCGACCGGGCTGCTCCCCGTGGGCGCGGCGGCCGGCTGCCTGGGCCTGCTCTACGCGGCGTCCCTGGGCGCGGGGCTGGCGCTGGACCGCGACACCCGGCGGGCCACCGTCGTCACCGGGGCGGTGTGTGCGGGCCTGGCCGTGGTGCTGCTGGTCCTCACCCGCGACCGCGGCGCGCTGGCGGTGCAGCTGGCCGGGCAGGGGCTGCTGTCCTCAGCGTGGGGCTGGCACGTCTGGCACACCCGCGTCCCGGAGGCCGAGCCCGAGGGCAGCCCCGCCTGGCGCGCCGGTGCCGTCCAGCTGGTCCTGGCCGCCTGGACGACCGCGGCCCTGGCCGGCTGGTCGACGGTCGAGGCCTGGTCGCTGCCTGCGGCGCTCGGGCTGCTCCTGGCCGCCGGGCCGCGGCTGGCCGGCGGGCCGTCCTGGCCGGCGTGGGGTCCGGGCCTGGTGGTCGCCGCCGTGCCGTCGGTGGTGGCGGCCGTGGTCGCGCCCGGTAGCACCCGGCCGGTGCTGGTGCTGCTGGCCGCCGGGGCGGTGATGGGCACGGCGGCGTGGCGGGCGGTGCGCGCACCGCTGCTGGTCGCGGCCGGGACGGCGGTCGCGCTGGCTCTCGGCCTGGCCCTGGTCGCGCTGCCCCTGCCGGTCGCCGGGGCCCTCGGCGTGGGCGTCGTGCTGCTCGCCGTCGGCGCCCGGCGGGAGCGCCACCCGGTGGCCGGCTTCGGCGCCCGCCTGGCCGAGATGAGGTGACCGAAGGCGATCATGGAGTCCGGGAAGCGACCGGCCGGTGGGTGGCGGCGTGTCGCTTCCCGGACTCCATGATCGCGGGATGTGCTGGAACGGCCCTGCTGCAGGGGCCTGCGCCGAGCTCGCGAGGCGCGGGGGGCAGCAGGGTCCTGCTAGACGCGGAAGCCGAGGGCCCTCAGCTGCTCGCGGCCGTCGTCGGTGATCTTGTCCGGGCCCCACGGCGGCATCCACACCCAGTTGATCCGGATGTCGTCCACCAGGCCCGGGCCGGGGCCGCCGGCCAGCGCCTGGCGGGCCTGGTCCTCGATGACGTCGGTCAGCGGGCAGGCCGCCGAGGTCAGGGTCATGTCGATGACCGCCACCTGACTGGCGTCGCTGTCCACGACGTCGATGCCGTACACCAGGCCGAGGTCGACGACGTTGACGCCCAGCTCGGGGTCGACGACGTCGCGCATGGCCTCCTCGAGGTCCTCGAGCAGCGCCGACTTGTAGGCCGGCAGGTCGCCCGGGGCGCCGTCGGTCGCGGGGGTGGCGTTCTCGGTGGTCTCGCTCATGCCTTCTCTCCTCCGGCGGGGGCGGTGGGGCGGGTGGCTGGCGCAGCGGTGGCCGACAGGGCGCGAGCGGACGCGTCCTTGAGGGCCATCCAGCTCATCAGCGCGCACTTGATCCGGGCCGGGTACTTGGACACGCCGGCGAACGCGACGGCGTCCTCCAGCTCGTCCTCCAGCTTCTCGGCGACCGCGGGGTCGCCCTTGCTCTGCATCAGGGTCACGAAGTGCTCGCCGGTGGCCAGCGCGTCGGTCACCGGCCGGCCGACGACGAGCTCGTACATGGCCGACACCGACGCCTGGCTGATCGAGCAGCCCATGCCCTCGTAGGACACGTCGGCGATGGTGTCGCCGTCCAGGTGCACCCGCAGGGTCACCTCGTCCCCGCAGGTGGGGTTGACGTGGTGCACCTCGGCCTGGAACGGCTCGCGCAGACCGCGGCCGTGCGGGTTGCGGTAGTGGTCCAGGATGATCTCCTGGTACATCGACTGGAGCTGCATCAGACGCGCCTCACACCGTTCCGAAGAACTTCTGGGCCGACCTGATTCCGTCGACCAGCGCGTCGACGTCGTCGTAGCCGGTGTGCACGTAGAAGGTGGCCCGCGTCGTGGCCGGGACGCCGTAGCGGCGCACCACCGGCCAGGCGCAGTGGTGCCCGACCCGCACCTCGACGCCGAGGTCGTCGAGCACCTGGCCGACGTCGTGCGGGTGGATGCCCTCCACGGTGAAGGAGACCGCACCGCCGCGGGCGACGGTGTCCGGCGGGCCGATCACGGTGACCCCGGGGATCTCCGCGAGCCGGGCCAGCGCGTAGCCGGTGAGCGCCTCCTCGTGCGCCTGCACGTCGGCCATGCCCAGGCGCTGCAGGTACTCCACCGCGGCGCCCAGGCCGACCACCTGCGCGGCCATCGGGACGCCGGCCTCGAAGCGCTGCGGCGGCGGCATGAAGGTGCTGCCCTCCATGCGCACCACCTCGATCATGGAGCCGCCGGTGAGGAACGGCGGCAGCGCGTCCAGCACCTCGTAGCGGCCCCACAGCACGCCGACGCCGGTGGGCCCGAGCATCTTGTGCCCGGAGAACACCAGGAAGTCCGCGCCGAGGGCGGTCACGTCGACCGGCTGGTGGGGCACCGACTGCGCGCCGTCGACCAGCACCAGGGCGCCGACCTCGTGCGCGCGGGCCACGATGCGGTCCAGCGGGTTGATCGTGCCCAGGATGTTCGACTGCTGGGTGACCGCCACCAGCCGGGTGCGCTCGTTCACCACGGTGTCCAGGTCGGTGAGGTCGAGGCGGCCGTCGTCGGTCAGCCCCAACCAGCGCAGGGTGGCGCCGGTCCGCTCGCACAGCTGCTGCCAGGGCACCAGGTTGGCGTGGTGCTCCATCTCGGTGACCACGATCTCGTCACCCTGGCCGACGGCGTACCGGCGGAAGGCCGGCTCCTTGGCCGTCGCGGCGTTGGACAGCGCGTAGGCGACCAGGTTGATCGCCTCGGTGCTGTTGCGGGTGAAGACGATCTCCTCGGCCGGCGCGCCCAGGAAGCCGGCGACGGTGGCGCGGGCCCCCTCGTAGCGGGCGGTGGCCTCCTCGGCGAGCTGGTGGGCGCCGCGGTGCGGGGCGGCGTTGCAGGTCTCGTAGAAGTCCCGCTCGGCGTCCAGCACCGAGCGCGGCTTCTGCGAGGTGGCCCCGGAGTCGAGGTAGACCAGCCGCTTCCCGTCGCGGACGGTGCGCGACAGGATCGGGAAGTCCGCCCGGATCGCCTCGACGTCCAGGGGCAGGGGCACCTGCTGCGCCCCGGCACCGGGACGCGAGACGGTCTGGGTCATGCGGACGCGACCTCCTGGGTGCCCTTGCCGTACGCGGCGTAGCCCTCGTTCTCCAGCTTCTCCGCCAGCTCCGGGCCGCCCTCCTCGGCGATCCGGCCGCCGACGAACACGTGCACGAAGTCCGGGGTGATGTAGCGCAGGATCCGCGTGTAGTGCGTGATGAGCAGGACGCCCACCTCGCTCTCGGAGCGGGCCCGGTTGACGCCCTCGGAGACCACCCGCAGCGCGTCGACGTCCAGGCCGGAGTCGGTCTCGTCGAGGATCGCGATGGCCGGCTTGAGCAGCCGCATCTGCAGGATCTCGTGGCGCTTCTTCTCGCCACCGGAGAAGCCCTCGTTGACGTTGCGCTCGGCGAAGGCGGAGTCCATCTCGAGCAGGTCCATCTCGCTCTTGACGTCCTTGACCCAGGTGCGCAGCTTCGGCGCCTCGCCCTTGATGGCGGTGGCGGCGGTGCGCAGGAAGTTCGACACCGAGACGCCGGGGACCTCGACCGGGTACTGCATGGCGAGGAACAGGCCGGCACGGGCCCGCTCGTCGACGCTCATGGCGAGCACGTCCTCGCCGTCGAGGGTCACCGTGCCGCCGGTGATCGTGTACTTGGGGTGGCCGGCGATCGAGTAGGCCAGGGTCGACTTGCCCGACCCGTTCGGCCCCATGATCGCGTGGGTCTCACCGGAGCGAACGGTCAGGTCGACGCCCTTGAGGATCTCCTTGGCGTCGTCACCCTCCCCCACGCTCACGTGCAGGTCGCGGATCTCCAGGACGGACACTTCTCTTCTCGCTCCTCAGTCGCTTCAGCTACCGGACGCCAGCGGGAGGCGGCCGTCGCTCTCGGTGTCGACGAGCACGTCCTCCCCCTCCACGCGGACCGGGTAGACGTCGACCGGCTCGGTGGCCGGCAGGTTGGTGGGCTCGCCGGTGCGCAGGTCGAAGCACGACCCGTGCAGCCAGCACTCGATGGTGGGGGCGCCGTCGAACTCCTCGACGTCGCCCTCGGACAGCGGGACCTCGGCGTGCGAGCAGACGTCCTGGATGGCGTAGACGTCGCCCTCGTACCGGACGACCGCCACGTCGAGGTCGGCCAGCTCGACCCGCAGGGCGCCGTTCTCCGGCACCTCCGACAGCGCGCAGACCCGCTCGAAGGCCATGGCTCAGGCCACCTCGACCGGCTGGTGGTCCAGGTCGGGCAGCGCGCCGAGGCGGGTCTCGATGGAGCGCATCAGCCGGTCCTGCAGCGCGTTCACGCCGATCCGCTGGACGACGTCGGCGAAGAAGCCGCGCACCACCAGACGGCGGGCGGTCTCGGCGTCGATGCCGCGCGAGCAGAGGTAGAACAGCTGCTCGTCGTCGAACCGGCCGGTCGCGCTGGCGTGGCCGGCGCCGACGATCTCGCCGGTCTCGATCTCCAGGTTGGGCACCGAGTCGGCGCGGGCGCCGTCGGTGAGCACCAGGTTGCGGTTGAGCTCGTAGGTGTCGGTGCCGGTCGCCGCCGGGCGGATGCGGACGTCGCCGATCCACACCGTGCGCGCACCCTCGCCCTGCAGCGCGCCCTTGTAGAGCACGTTGCTGGTGCAGTTGGGCACCGCGTGGTCGACCCACAGCCGGTGCTCCTGGTGCTGGGTCTCGTCGGAGAAGTAGACGCCGAACAGCTCCGCCGTCCCGCCGGGGCCGGCGTACTGCACGTTGCTGACCAGCCGCACCACGTCACCGCCGAGGGTGACCACGACCTGGGTGACGGTGGCGTCACGGCCCACGACGGTGTCGTACTGCCCGCCGTGCACCGCGCCCGGAGCCCAGTCCTGCACCGACACGACGGTCACCTGCGCGCCGTCCCCGACCAGCACGGCGACCCCACCGGCGTACCGGGCCAGCCCCGAGTGGTCGAGCACGACGGTCGCCCGGGCGAACGCGCCGACCTCGACGACCAGCTGGCCCCAGACGACCTCGTCCGAGCCGGTGCCCGACAGCCGCAGGGTGACCGGGCGGTCCAGCTGGGCCTCGGCCGGCACGCGGACGACGTCGGCGCCGCCGCTGTTGCGCCGGGCGAGGGCGGCCAGCCGGTCGACCGGGTCGGGCAGGCCCTTGAGCAGCGGGTCGCCGGCCTCCACGCGGGTCAGCTCGACCCCGCCGGGCAGGTCGGTGTCCCACTGCGGGCGGGCACCGGAGACGGCGCCGTCCAGCAGCGGGCGGATCCGGCGCATCGGGGTGAAGCGCCAGTCCTCCTCGCGGCCGGTGGGCACCCCGAAGGCGTCCGGGTCGGTCGAGGTGAACCGCTCGGCCGGCGACCCGGTGGGTGCCGTGCCCCCGTGCGAGTGCGCGCCGGGGGCGGCCTGGCCGGCGGTGCCGGTGCCGGACGCCGGGGTGGTCGGCGGGCCGGCCTGGGTGCCGACCCCCTCGCCGAACAGCTCGCCGGCGAGGGCGGTCGACTCCGTGGTGAGGTTCGTGGTGTTCGGCTCGGTCATCAGCCGACGGCACCTTCCATCTGCAGCTCGATCAGGCGGTTGAGCTCGAGGGCGTACTCCATCGGCAGCTCGCGGGCGATCGGCTCGACGAACCCGCGGACCACCATGGCCATCGCCTCGTCCTCGGACAGGCCCCGGCTCATCAGGTAGAAGAGCTGGTCGTCGCTGACCCGCGAGACGGTCGCCTCGTGGCCCATCGCGACGTCGTCCTCGCGGACGTCGACGTAGGGGTAGGTGTCCGAGCGGCTGATGGTGTCGACCAGCAGCGCGTCGCACTTGACGGTGGACTTCGAGCCGTACGCGCCCTCGTCGACCTGGACCAGGCCGCGGTAGGACGTGCGCCCGCCGCCCCGGGCCACCGACTTGCTGACGATGGTCGAGGACGTGTGCGGCGCGGCGTGCACCATCTTGGCGCCGGCGTCCTGGTGCTGGCCCTCGCCGGCGAAGGCGATGGAGAGCACCTCGCCCTTGGCGTGCTCACCGGTCATCCAGACCGCCGGGTACTTCATGGTGACCTTGGAGCCCAGGTTGCCGTCGACCCACTCCATGGTCGCGCCCTCGTGGGCGATCGCCCGCTTGGTGACCAGGTTGTAGACGTTGTTCGACCAGTTCTGGATGGTCGTGTACCGGCAGCGCGCGTTCTTCTTGACGATGATCTCGACGACCGCGGAGTGCAGCGAGTCCGACTTGTAGATCGGCGCGGTGCAGCCCTCGACGTAGTGCACGTAGGCGCCCTCGTCGACGATGATCAGCGTCCGCTCGAACTGGCCCATGTTCTCGGTGTTGATCCGGAAGTAGGCCTGCAGCGGGATCTCCACGTGCACGCCCTTCGGCACGTAGATGAACGAGCCGCCGGACCACACCGCGGTGTTCAGCGCGGCGAACTTGTTGTCCCCGGAGGGGATGACCGAGCCGAAGTACTCGCGGAACAGGTCCTCGTGCTCCTTGAGTGCGGTGTCGGTGTCGAGGAACAGGACACCCTGCTCCTCGAGGTCCTCGCGGATCTGGTGGTAGACGACCTCGGACTCGTACTGGGCGGCCACACCGGCGACGAGCCGCTGCTTCTCCGCCTCGGGGATGCCCAGCCGGTCGTAGGTGTTCTTGATGTCCTCGGGCAGCTCCTCCCACGAGGTGGCCTGCTTCTCGGTGGAGCGCACGAAGTACTTGATGTTCTGGAAGTCGATGCCGGACAGGTCCGAGCCCCAGTCGGGCATGGGCTTGCGGCCGAACAGCTTGAGCGCCTTGAGCCGCCGCTCGAGCATCCACTCGGGCTCGCTCTTGCGTGCCGAGATGTCCCGGACGACGTCCTCGTCCACGCCGCGGCGGGCCGACGCACCGGCGACGTCGGCGTCCGCCCAGCCGTACTGGTAGCGGCCGAGCTGCTCGATCTGCTCGTCCTGGGTCAGCGGCGTGCTGGTCACCGGCTGCTGCGTGCTGGTCATGCGGGCGTCCTCTCCCGGGCGTTCGTGGGGGTGCTGCTGGTGGACGGTGCGGTGCGCTCGCGCGCGGCCGCCGCTCGCTCACCGGGTACAGGGCGTGCGGGGTGCGTCGTGTTCCCCGCGCTCGTGTGAACTGGGACGGCGCGGCTGACCGGCCCGGGGATGTGCGTGGTGCACACCCCGTCGCCGTGCGCGATGGTGGCCAGCCGCTGCACGTGCGTACCGACGAGCCGGCCGATGAGCGCCGTCTCGGCCTCGCACAGCTGCGGGAACTCCGCGGCCACGTGCGCGACCGGGCAGTGGTGCTGGCACAGCTGGCCGCCACCGGAGATCGCCGAGGCCGAGGCAGCGTAGCCCTCGGCGGTGAGCGCCCCGGCGAGGGCGGTCGCCCGGGCCAGGGCGCGGTCACCGGGGGCGGCCTCGACCGCGGTGGAGCAGCGCTGCTCCAGCCCGGCGAGCTGCGCCTCGGCCACCTGCCGCACCGCCTCCGCGCCGCCTGAGGCGGCCACGAAGCGCAGCGCGGTGAGCGCCAGGTCGTCGTAGGCGTGCGGGAAGGCCGAGCGGCCGGCGTCGGTGAGGTGGAACAGCCGGGCCGGGCGGCCCCGCCCGCGCGGGGCACCCGGCGCGTGCCGCTCCTCGACCCGGCCGGTGGCGACCAGCGCGTCGAGGTGGCGGCGGACCGCGGTCGGCGAGACGCCCAGCCGCCCGGCGAGCCCGGCCGCGGTCTGCGGACCGTGCTCGAGCAGCAGGGCGGCGACCCGGTGCCGGGTGCGGCCGTCGTCGGCGGTCGGCAGTGCCCGGACCGGGACGCCTGCGCCCCCGCCGACCTGCACCGCACCGCTTTCCACAACACGAGTGTTGCCTATTCCGCGGCGTGCGCAAGGAAGGCGAACCTAAGCCGGGGACGGCACGGGCGGTGCGGCGCACCTCCCCCGCGGGTCGGTGTGAGCGACACCACGCCCCGGCTCGTCGGCGGCCCAAGCGCGGTCCGGCGGACGGGGCGCGGATCACCGTCTCGACCTCGGGGCCGGGCGCCTGAGCACCTAACATCGGGGCGTGCCGGTCTCCCCCACCGTCGTCTCACGGCTCGCCCTGGCCAACGCCGTCGCCAACGGCGCGATCGTCGTCACCGGCGGTGCCGTCCGGCTGACCGGCTCGGGTCTGGGGTGCCCGACCTGGCCGCGGTGCACCACCGAGAGCTTCGTGGCCACCCCCGAGCTGGCCGGCCACGGCGCCATCGAGTTCGGCAACCGGCTGCTGACCTTCGTCCTCGCCGCGGTCGCCGTCGCCACGGTCGTCGCGGTGTGGCGCTCCTCCCGCCGTGACCTGCGCCCGCTCGCGGTGCTCACCTTCCTGGGCATCCCGGCGCAGGCGCTGCTCGGCGGGGTCACCGTGCTCACCGGCCTCAACCCGTGGACGGTGGCCGCGCACTTCCTGGTGTCCACCGTGCTCGTCGCGCTGTCCACGGTGCTCTGGCTGCGCTCCCGCGAGCCCGGCGTGGGCCGGCCGCTGCTGCGGCGTCCGCTGGGCCTGCTGGTGTCCGGGATCGCCGCGGTCACCGCCGCCGTCCTGGTGATCGGCACGCTGGTCACCGGCAGTGGGCCGCACAGCGGGGACGTCGACGCCGACGACGTCCCGACCGGCGAACGGATGGGCTTCGACGTGGAGCTGGTCAGCCAGTTGCACGCCGACGCGGTGTTCCTGCTGCTCGGGCTGACCGTCGCCCTGCTCCTGGCGCTGCACGCCACCGACGCCCCGGGCCGGGTGACCCGGGCCGCCCGCGACCTGCTGGTCGTGCAGCTCGCCCAGGGCCTGGTGGGGTTCGTGCAGTACTTCACCGACCTGCCGATCGCGCTGGTGCTGCTGCACATGCTCGGCGCGGTGCTGGTGACCGCCTACACCGCCCGGTTGGTCTGGTCGGTCCGCGGGCCGGCGTCGGACCTCCCGCTGGACGCCCCGCAGGTCCCCGCCTCCGCCGCACGCTGACCTCCGTCCAGCGCGGCTCCCCGTCGTCGGGCGTGCGGACGAGCCGGCTGGTGCAGGCGGCGGACGGCGGCTCCACGGGCCGGTCCACCGGCTCCCGTCCGACCGGCCACACCCGCGTCGCCGGGTGCGCGTACCCGTCCTGCTCCCCGGCCTCCCGGTCCAGCTCCACCTGCTGCCCGGCGCCGGGGTGGCGTGGCCCGGCACGGCCACGACGGCGAAGCCGACCCGCGTCGTCACGGCGACAGGCTCCGGCCGGCCGCGTCCGGGGCCGGCGAGGTGCCGGGCGTGGGTGCCGGCGCCCGGTCCCCCCGCGCGCACCGGGGCGTGGACGCACACGCTCGGCCGCGTAACGGGAGACCCCCACCGGCGCACTCCACCGTGGGGCGGGCCTCAGACGAGGACGTCGACGATGATCGCGATCGACAGCAGGGTCATGTAGGTGATGGAGACGTGGAACAGCCGCATCGGGCGGTCGTCGCGACCGGCGCGCAGCCGGGCCAGCCACAGGTGGGCCTCCCGGATGAACCACGCGCCCAGCGCCACGGCGGGCACGGTGTAGACCCAGCCGAGCCCGGCCGTCACCGGCGCGAGCACGAGCGAGACGGCGAGCGTCCCGTACGCCCAGGCCAGCGACTGGCGGCCCACCTCGACCGGGCCGGCCACCACCGACAGCATCGGCACCCCGGCCCGCGCGTAGTCCTCGCGGAACCGCATCGCCAGCGCCCAGAAGTGCGGCATCTGCCAGCAGAAGACGATGCCGAAGAACACCAGGGCCGGCCAGGCCAGCGAGCCGGTGACCGCGGCCCAGCCGATGAGCACCGGGGTGGCGCCGGGCAGCCCGCCGAAGACGGTGTTGTGCCGGGTGCGCCGCTTGAGCACCATCGTGTACAGCACCGAGTAGGCCACGATGGCCGCCCCGGCCAGCGCCGTGGCCAGCGGGGTGGTCTCGAACCACAGGACGACCAGCGAGGCGCAGGCCAGCGCGACGCCGAAGGCGAGGGCGGCGCCCGCGCCCATCACGCCCGTCGGCAGCGGCCGGTTCCGGGTGCGCTGCATCAGCCGGTCGATGTCGCGGTCGTACCAGCAGTTGATCGTGTTGGAGGCCCCGGCGGCCAGCGTGCCCCCGACCAGGGTGGCCAGCATCAGCCGCCAGGAGGGCCAGCCCCCGGCCGCCAGCATCATCGCCGGCACCGTGGTGACCAGCAGCAGCTCGACGAGCCGGGGCTTGGTCAGTGCCACGTAGGCCCGCACCGTGGCCGACAGGCGGCGGGCCCGGACGGCCGGGCGGTCGGAGAGCGTCGTCACCGGGCGGTCGTCGACCGGTCGGCACGCAGGCAGGGCACCACCGGGCACAGCTCCACCGGGGACGGCGACAGCACGGGGTCCCTTTCGACCGGGGACGGGAGAACGACGCCACTGTATCCCGCGACCGGCCCCGTCCCCGCTGGGCATGACCAGGGTCTCCCCGTGCGCAAGACTGGCGTCGATCACGTTGGGGCCGCACCCGCACCGGGTAGGGCCGGGGTTGACGACGGCGCGTCCCGGTGCGGGGCACCCGGCCGTGACCGGCACCGGCGCCGGTCGCCGGCAGCAGGCACCGCCGTCCACCCGGACCCGGCGAGGTCGCACCCGGGCGGGACCCGTAGGCCGACCGAGGGAGCAGGACACACATGGGAACCCAGAGCACCGCGTCCGAGGCGCCGGCCGAGGCCGCCAGCGACGCCCCCACCGGCGACCCGCGCCAGCCGCACCCGACGCTGCCCGAGGGCTTCGGGGAGCTCGACCGCCGGGCCATCGATACCGCCCGCGTGCTGGCGATGGACGCCGTCCAGGAGGTGGGCAACGGCCACCCGGGGACGGCGATGAGCATGGCCCCGACCGCCTACCTGCTGTTCCACAGGTGGCTGCGCCACGACCCCAGCGACCCCAACTGGGTCGGCCGGGACCGCTTCGTGCTGTCCATGGGGCACTCCAGCCTCACCCTGTACGTGCAGCTCTACCTGTCCGGTTACGGCCTGGAGCTGGAGGACCTGCGGGCGCTGCGCACGTGGGGGTCGAAGACCCCGGGCCACCCCGAGGTCAACCACACCCCCGGCGTGGAGACGACGACCGGCCCGCTGGGACAGGGCGTGGGCAACGCCGTCGGGATGGCCATGGCCGCCCGCCGCGAGCGCGGCCTGTTCGACCCCGACGCCCCCGAGGGCGAGAGCCTGTTCGACCACACCGTCTGGTGCTTCGCCTCCGACGGCGACCTCGAGGAGGGTGT
The DNA here is from genome assembly GCF_032460525.1 of Geodermatophilus sp. DSM 44513. Lineage (NCBI taxonomy): Bacteria > Bacillati > Actinomycetota > Actinomycetes > Geodermatophilales > Geodermatophilaceae > Geodermatophilus > Geodermatophilus sp. DSM 44513. The sequence continues at coordinate 2,687,389 of NZ_CP135963.1, forward strand.
CAGCGGCGAGGCGTCCTCCCTGGCCGGCACGCAGCGGCTGGGCAACCTGGTGCTCGTCTACGACGCCAACCGGATCTCCATCGAGGACGACACGACCGTCGCCTTCACCGAGGACGTCGGCAAGCGCTACGAGGCCTACGGCTGGCACGTGCAGCACGTCGACGACGGCGAGGACCTCGCCGCGGTCGACGCCGCCTTCGCCGCGGCGAGGGCCGAGACCGGCCGGCCCTCGATCGTCGTGCTGCGCACGGTCATCGCCTGGCCGGCGCCGACCAAGCAGAACACCGGCGCCTCGCACGGCTCCGCGCTCGGCGAGGACGAGGTGCGGGCCACCAAGGAGGTCCTCGGCTTCGACCCCGAGCGCACCTTCGCCGTCGACGACGAGGTGCTGGCCCACGCCCGCTCGGTGGTGGACGAGGGCCGCCGGGTCCGCGGCGAGTGGGACGGGCGCTTCGCCGCCTGGCAGCGGGAGAACCCGGACGCCGCCGCGCTGCTGGAGCGGATGCGCACCCGCTCGCTGCCCGAGGACTTCGCCGACGGGCTGCCGAGCTGGGACGCCGACCCCAAGGGCGTGGCCACCCGCAAGGCCTCCGGCGAGGTGCTCAGCGCCCTCTACCCGGTGCTGCCCGAGCTCTGGGGCGGGTCAGCCGACCTCGCGGAGAGCAACAACACCGCGGTCAAGGGCGAACCGTCGTTCCTGCCGGCCGACCGGCAGACCAAGATGTGGTCCGGCGGCCCGTACGGGCGCACGCTGCACTTCGGCGTCCGCGAGCACGCCATGGGCGCGATCATGAACGGGATCGCCCTGCACGGTGGCACCCGCGTCTACGGCGGCACCTTCCTCACCTTCTCCGACTACATGCGCGGGGCGGTGCGGCTGGCCGCGCTCATGCAGCTGCCGGTCACCTACGTGTGGACGCACGACTCCATCGGCCTGGGCGAGGACGGCCCGACCCACCAGCCGATCGAGCACTTCGCCGCGCTGCGGGCCATCCCCGGGCTGGACGTCGTCCGCCCGGCCGACGCCAACGAGGTCGCCGTCGCCTGGCGCACGGTGCTGGAGAACAACGACCGCCCGGCCGGCCTGCTGCTGTCCCGGCAGAACCTGCCGGTGTTCGACCGCGCCCAGATGGGCTCCGCCGAGGGGGTGGCCCGCGGCGCCTACGTGCTGGCCGACGCCTCCAACGGCGAGCCGCAGGTGATCCTGCTCGGCACCGGCTCGGAGGTGCAGATCGCCGTCGCCGCCCGGGAGCGGCTGGAGGCCGACGGCGTCCCGACCCGGGTGGTCTCCGTGCCGTGCGTGGAGTGGTTCGCCGACCAGGACCAGGCCTACAAGGACGAGGTGCTGCCGCCGTCGGTGCGGGCGCGGGTCAGCGTCGAGGCCGGTGTGCCCATGGGCTGGCGGGAGTTCGTCGGCGACGCCGGCCGCATCGTCGGGCTCACCCACTACGGGGCCAGCGCCGCCTACTCCGTCCTCTACGAGCGGTTCGGCCTGACCGACGAGGCCGTCGTCGCGGCCGCCCGCGAGTCCCTGGAGGCCGCCCGGGCGGGGAACGCCGTCCCCGCCGGCCCGGTTGCAGCCACCGGAGGCCTCCCCCACCCGACCGGCGACATGTAGCCCGCGGCTCCCTTGCAGGGTCCCGCCGCGAGCGTGCGAGCGGTGGGGGGCAAGGGGGTCCTTTCTCTCACTAGGAAAGGCACGGACATGGCACAGAACGAGAAGCTGGCCGAGCTGTCGTCGGCCGGGGTCGCCGTCTGGCTCGACGACCTCTCCCGCGACCGCATCCGCAGCGGGAACCTGCAGTCACTGGTCGACGAGCACTCCGTCGTCGGCGTCACCACCAACCCGACCATCTTCGCCGCGGCGATCAGCGGGTCGGACTCCTACGACGACCAGCTGCACGCGATGGCCGTGCGCAAGGTGAGCGTCGAGGAGGCGCTGCGCACCATCACCGCCGCCGACGTCCGGGACGCCTGCGACCTGCTCGCCCCGGTCGCCCAGCGCCAGCCGGGTGACGGCCGGGTGTCGCTGGAGGTCGCGCCGGGCCTGGCGCACGACACCGACGCCACCGCCGCGGAGGCCGCGCACCTGTGGTGGCTGGTCGACCGGCCGAACCTGTTCATCAAGATCCCGGCCACCGAGGAGGGGCTGGCGGCGATCACCACCTCCCTGGCCCGCGGCATCAGTGTCAACGTCACCCTCATCTTCAGCCTCGAGCGCTACCGGGCGGTCATGGACGCCTACCTGGCCGGGCTGGAACAGCGGCTGGCCGAGGACGACGGCGCCGACCTGTCCGGCATCGCCTCGGTGGCGTCGTTCTTCGTCTCCCGGGTGGACACCGAGATCGACAAGCGGTTGGACGCCGCCGGCGCCGACCCGCAGCTCAAGGGCAAGGCCGCGCTAGCCAACGCCCAGCTGGCCTACCAGGCCTACGAGGAGGTCTTCTCCTCCGACCGGTGGAAGGCCCTGGAGGCCCGCGGCGCCCGGCCGCAGCGGCCGCTGTGGGCCTCGACCGGGGTGAAGAACCCCGACTACCCCGACACCCTCTACGTCAGCGAGCTGATCGCCCCCGGCACGGTCAACACCATGCCGGAGAAGACGCTCATGGCCTACGCCGACCACGGCGCCCCGGGCACGCCGGTGCAGAAGACCTACGAGGAGGCCGCCGCGGTGATGCGGTCGATCGCCGAGGCCGGCGTGGACATGGACGACGTGTTCCGGACGATCGAGGACGAGGGCGTGCAGAAGTTCGTCGACTCGTGGGACGAGCTCACCGCCTCCGTGCGTTCGGAGCTGGAGGACAAGAAATAGTCGAAGGACCCTCCTGCCCCCACCGCTCGCAGGCTCGCGGTGGGCCCCTGCAGGAGGGCCGTTCCAGCACCTCACCCAGGATGGATCCTTGATCACCAATCCGCTGCGGGACCCGCGGGACCGGCGGCTGCCCCGCGTGCCGGAGCCCTGCGCCCTCGTCGTCTTCGGCATCACCGGGGACCTCGCCCGCAAGAAGCTCCTGCCGGCCGTCTACGACCTGGCCAACCGTGGCCTGCTGCCGACGAACTTCGCGCTCCTGGGGTTCGCCCGCCGCGACTGGGGCGACGAGGACTTCGCAGAGCTCGCCCGCGAGGCCGCCCGCAAGGCCGCCCGCACCCCGTGGCGGGAGGAGGTGTGGGAGCGGCTGGCCGGCAGCGTCCGCTTCGTGCAGGGGTCCTTCGACGACGACAACGCCTTCGACGCCCTCGCCGCCACGCTCGGGGAGCTGGAGGGCAGCCACGGCATCGGGGGCAACGCGGCGTTCTACCTGTCCATCCCGCCGGCGATGTTCCCGGTGGTGCTCAAGCAGATGCAGCGCACCGGCATGGCCGACAGCACCCCCGGCCGCTGGCGCCGGGTGGTGGTGGAGAAGCCGTTCGGCACCGACCTGGCCTCCAGCCGGGCGCTCAACGAGCTGGTCGACTCGGTGTTCACCGCCGAGGACGTGTTCCGCATCGACCACTACCTGGGCAAGGAGACCGTCCAGAACCTGATGGCGCTGCGGTTCGCCAACTCGCTGTTCGAGCCGCTGTGGAACGGCCACCACGTCGACTCGGTGCAGATCACCATGGCCGAGGACGTCGGGATCGGCGGGCGGGCGCAGTTCTACGAGCAGACCGGGGCGGCCCGCGACGTGCTGCAGAACCACCTGCTGCAGCTGCTGGCGCTCACCGCGATGGAGGAGCCGGTCGAGTTCTCCGCGGAGGAGATCCGCACCGAGAAGCTCAAGGTGCTGCGCGCGGTGTCCCTGCCGGAGGACCTGTCCGCCTTCGCCGTCCGCGGGCAGTACGAGCAGGGCTGGCTGGCCGGGCAGCGGGCCACCGGCTACCGGCAGGAGGACGGCGTCGACCCGCACTCGACCACCGAGACCTACGCCGCCGTCCGGCTGGGCGTGGAGACCCGGCGGTGGGCCGGCGTGCCGTTCTACCTGCGCGCCGGCAAGCGGTTGCCACGGCGGGTGACCGAGATCGCGCTGGTCTTCAAGCGCGCGCCGCACCTGCCCTTCGCCGACACCGACACCGAGGAGCTGGGCAACAACCAGCTGGTCATCCGGGTGCAGCCCGACGAGGGGATGACCCTGAAGTTCGGGTCGAAGGTGCCGGGGAGCGTGATGGAGGTCCGCGACGTCGCGATGGACTTCCTCTACGGCGAGCAGTTCACCGAGGCCAGCCCCGAGGCCTACGAGCGGCTGCTGCTCGACGTGCTGCTCGGCGACGCCACCCTGTTCCCGCGCAACGCGGAGGTCGAGGCGTCCTGGGCGGTGATCGACCCGCTGGAGGAGTTCTGGGCCGGGACGACGCCGCAGCCCTACCGGGCCGGCGAGTGGGGCCCGCGCGCGGCCGACGAGATGCTCGCCGCCGAGGGCCGCCGGTGGCGGCGCCCGTGAGCGACCCCCGGGACAGCCACGACCGCACCGCTCGCGAGGAGACGACCCGATGACGACGCTGTGGGACACCACCGGCTCGGCCGTGGTCAAGGAGCTGGCCGCCCAGCGGCGCACCGGCGGCGCGGTGCTGTCCGGCGTGGCCCTGACGCTGGTCGTCGTGGCCGACGAGGACCGGGTGGCCGAGGCGGAGGAGGCCGCGACCGCCGCCGCCGAGCAGCACCCGTGCCGGCTGCTGATCGTCATCCGCCGGCAGATCGAGGCGCCGGCGCCCCGGCTGGACGCCGAGGTGCTCATCGGCGGGCGGTTGGGCCCCGGTGAGGCCGTGGTCATGCGGATGTACGGGCGGCTGGCGCTGCACGCCGAGTCGGTGGTGCTGCCGCTGCTGGCCGCCGACGCCCCGGTGGTGACCTGGTTCCACGGCACGCCGCCGGACCGGCTGGCCACCGACGCGCTCGCGGTGATCGCCGACCGGCGGATCACCGACAGCTCGCTGGCCGGCGACCAGCTCGCCGCGCTGTGCGCCCGCGCCGAGGACTACGCCCCCGGGGACACCGACCTGGCGTGGACGCGCAGCACGCCGTGGCGGGCAACGCTCACCTCGACGGTGGACTCGGTGTCCGGCCGCCGGGGCGAGTCGGTGCGGGTGCTCGGCGGGCGGGTCGAGGGCGACCCGGGACACGCCACCGCACTGCTGCTGGCCGGCTGGCTGACCGCGCGCTGCGGCGTGGACGTCCCGGTGGAGTCCGGTGAGCGGCGCCCCGGCCCCAGCGGCGTCGCGGCCGTGGCGCTGGAACTGGACCAGGACGAGCAGGTGCGGGTGACCGCCGACCGGCGCGGCGGGGCGGTCATCAGCCAGCCCTACCGGCCGGATGCGACCGTGGCCCTGCCCGACCGGGCGCTCGGGGACCTGGTCGGTGAGGAGCTGCGCCGGCTGGACCCCGACGAGCCGTACGCCGAGGCGCTCGGGTCCACGACCGGCGTCCCCGACCTGGCCGAGCGGGCGGCGGCGCGGGAGTACGAGTGGCTGGACCCCGCGGAGGCCACCGGCGGGCCCGGCGAGCCGCTGCCCACGGTGCCCGCGGACTCCGTCGGCGCCGACGAGGTGGCCGAGCACGGGGAGCGCAACAGCGCGGAGGCCACCCCGTGATAAAGGACCCTCCTGCCCCCCACCGCTCGCACGCTCACGGCGGGCCCCTGCAGGAGGGCCAACGGCCCGACGTCGTCGTCGAGCCGGACGCCGACCGGCTGGCCCGCGCGGTGGCCGCGGCGCTGGTCGCCCGGCTCGCCGCGGCGCAGGCGGTGCACGGGACGGCGTCGGTGGTGCTCACCGGGGGTGGCATCGGCACCGCCGTCCTCGAGCGGGTGGCCGACCTGGTGCGCGAGCCGGCCCGCGAGCGGGTGGACTGGACCGCGGTCGACGTGTGGTGGGGCGACGACCGCTGGGTGCCCGCCGCCGACGGCGACCGCAACGAGCTGGGCGCCCGGCGGGCGCTGCTCGACCCGGCCGGCGTCCCGGCGGAGCGGGTGCACGCGCTGCCTGCCTCGGACGCCGGGTTCGCCGAGCCCGAGGACGCCGCGGCCTGGTACGCCGACCAGCTGGCCGCGGCGGCCGACAGCGGGCCGGTCCCCCGCATCGACGTGCTGCTGCTGGGCGTGGGCCCCGAGGGGCACGTCGCGTCGGTGTTCCCGGGGACGCCGGCGGTGTCCGACCAGCGCCCGGTGTTCGCGGTGCGCGACTGCCCCAAGCCCCCGCCGACCCGGGTGAGCCTCGGCCTGTCCGCCGTCAACGCCGCCGAGGAGGTCTGGCTGCTGGCCAGTGGCGCGGCGAAGGCCCCGGCCGTGGCGCGGGCGCTGGGTGGCCAGGTCACGCCCGAGGAGCTGCCCGCGGCCGGTGTGCACGGCCGCCGGGCGACCCGCTGGCTGCTGGACGCCGACGCGGCCGGCGAGCTGGACCCGCCGGCCTGAGCCGATCGGCGCCCGGAGCCGTGTCCGGCTAGGCGCCGCGGCGGCTCCGCAGCTTGGCCAGCGCCTCCTCGAGCAGCGCGTCGCCGTCGGCGTCGCTGCGCCGTTCGCGGACGTAGGCCAGGTGCGTCTTGTAGGGCTCGGTGCGCGGGGCCGGGGGCGGCGCCGCCTGGTCCTGGCCGGCGGGCAGGCCGCAGCGCGGGCAGTCCCACAGCTCGGGCACGTCGGCCTCGGAGGCGAAGGACACCTGCGTCTCGTGACCCGAGGCGCACCAGAAGGGGATCCGCCGGCGGGGTGCCGCCTCGCCGCGTTCGGCCTCACCCATCGGGCCCGCGCCCACCCGCGTGCCCCGGATCGCGTTCCCACCAGCCACGAGTGCCCCCTGTGCGTCCTGCGGTGCCGCGGCCGGAGCGGCCGCCGGAGCAGTCTATGGCCTGGTGAGGCCGCTGCAGAGGACTTTGGTCCCGCTCGGGCGGGAGTCCGTGCTGGCTAGACCTTGAGCAGGATGCCCAGGCCGATGATGCAGACGGTCCAGACCAGGCCGATGAAGACGGTGAGCCGGTTGAGGTTCTTCTCCACCACGGAGGACCCGGACAGCTGCGAGGAGACCGCGCCGCCGAACATCGAGGACAGGCCCCCGCCCTTGCCGCGGTGCAGCAGGATCAGCACCACGAGGAGCAGGCTGGTGAGCACCAGCAACACGTTGAGGGACACCTCGACCATGGGCCGAGGGTAACCGACGGGCGTCCGCCCCCCGGGGAGCCCGGCTCGGCGGCCGGTGCCGGATCGGCTCAGCGGACCCCGGCGGTCGCCAGGTCGTAGCCGGTGTAGGGACCCATCACCACGCCGTTGCGCAGCCGCTGGCCGGCCAGCAGCTGCACCCGGGACTCCGCCAGCGGCACGTAGGCCCCCGTCGCCGTGGCCGCCGTCGCCACCTCGCGCCAGGCGGTGCGGGCGGCCTCGGGGTCCGGCGCCGTGCGGGCGGCGTCGATCAGCGCGTCGACGGCGGGGTCGGCCAGCCGCGCGAAGTTGGTGTTGCCCACGGCGCTGATCGACCGGCCGTCGACCAGTGGCACGAGGAAGGAGCCGGGCGTGGGGACGTCGGCGGTCCAGCTGGCCAGCACCATGCCGATCCCGTTGTCCCGGACGCGGTCGGGGTTGCCGACCTCGGTGGCGTAGAAGCTGGCCGCGTCCAGGGGACGCACCTCCACCTCGACGCCGACGGCCGCCAGCTGCCCGGCGACCCGCTCGGCGACGGCCACGCTGTTCGGCCCGTCCGCGGTGGCCAGCACGGTGCGGAAGCCCTCCGGCCGCCCGCACGCGGCCAGCGCCGCCTCGGCCGCGGCCACGTCCGGGCCCGGGTCCGCCCCGTCCGGCCCGCCCTCGACGCCCTGCGGCCACAGCCGGGCGGTGGGCACGGCCTCGGTGGGGCCACCCAGCGCCTCCTGCACGGCGGCCCGGTCCACGGCCGCGGCGACCGCCGCCCGGCAGGACGCGTCGTCGAACGGGGCGACGTCGGTGGGCAGCGCGAGCAGCCGGACGACGGAGCCGGCGACCTCGTCGACCCGGTCGGTCAGCGGCACCTCCGCGCCGCCGTCCTGCCCGAGCCGGGCCGTCGTCGGCGCCTGGATGCCGGTGCCGGAGACGTCGACGTCGGCGGACCCGGCCAGCAGCGCCTGGTCGCGCTGCAGCCCGGTCAGCCCGGTGCGGACCACGACCCGGTCGGGCAGCGCGGTCCGGACGCCGTCGGTGGCCGGGTCCCACTGCGGGTTGCGCTCCAGCACGATGCCGGTGACGTCGTCCCGGGTGGCGACCGCGTAGGGACCGGAGGACACCGGGTCCAGGCCGTAGTCGGCACCGGTGTCCAGGTCGATCGGGACCGGGCCGCTGGAGGGCAGCGCCATGACGTAGGGGAAGTCCGGCTGCGGCGAGCGCAGCCGGAAGGTGATGGTGCGGTCGTCGGGGGTGTCCACCGAGGCCAGGCCCAGCCGGCCGGGGGTCTCGTCCTGCCACGGGCCGGCGTAGGGGTCGGCCGGGTCGTCGAGCAGCTCGACGACCCGGGTGGGGCCGCCGACGACGACGTCGGAGGCGAAGGACCGCTCGATGCCGTACTTGACGTCCCGCGAGGTGATCGGCTGCCCGGTCTCGAAGCGGACGCCCTCGCGGAGCGTGAAGGTCCAGGTGGCCCCGCCGTCGGGGGTGCTGCCCAGGTCGGTGGCGAGGTCGGGCACCAGCTCGCCGGTGCGGCCGGGCTCGGAGGAGTAGCTGACCAGCGTGCGGGTGTAGAGCCGCATGAGGTTCCACACCCCGGGCAGGTAGGAGCGCTGCGGGTCGAGGCTGTCCACCTCGCCGGTCACCACCCGCAGCGTGCCGCCGGCCGCGTCGGACGGCGCCCGGACGCCGCTGACACCGGCGTCCGGGCCGTCGCCGACGACGGGGAGCACGGCGGCGTCCTCACCGGCGCCGGCGCAGCTGACCGCCGTCCCGACGACCAGCAGTGCGGCGGCGGCGACGGCGGCGATCCGGCCGCGCACCCCGGCGCGGCCCCGCGGCACCGTGCTGTCCACCCCACCCGCTCCCCGCCGCCCCCGCGGCGGTCAGCCGACGTCGGCGGCTGTCCGACAGATCTGCGTGAACTCGTCGGCGTCCAGGCTGGCGCCGCCGACGAGGGCACCGTCGACGTCCGGCCCGGCCAGGATCCCGGCCGTGTTGGCGGCCTTCACCGACCCGCCGTAGAGGATACGGACGATCCCGGCCGTCTCCGCGCCGAAACGCTCGGCGAGCCGTGACCGCAGGGCACCGCACACCTCCTGCGCGTCCTCGGGGGTGGCCACCTCGCCGGTGCCGATCGCCCACACCGGCTCGTAGGCGATGACGAGCCCAGTCCCCCCACCGGGCTCGGTCAGCTGCTCGGCGGTCAGCCCCTCCAGGGCGGCGTCCAGCTGCGCGGTGCAGTACGCGACGTGCTGCCCGGCCCGGCGGACCTCCAGCCCCTCCCCCACGCACAGGATGGGCACCAGGCCGTGCCGCAGGCAGCTGCGCACCTTGCCGGCCACCACCGCGTCGTCCTCGGCGTGCAGCGCCCGCCGCTCGGAGTGCCCGACGACGGCGTAGCGGCAGGCCAGCGCCGCGAGCATCGCGCCGCTGACCTCCCCGGTGTAGGCGCCGGAGTCCTCGACCGAGACGTCCTGCGCGCCGTAGCCGACCTCCAGCTTGTCGCCGGCCACCAGCGTCTGCACGCTGCGCAGCGCGGTGAACGGCGGCAGGACGACCACCTCGGCCGCCTCCAGCTCGGGCTCCCGGAGGCTGAAGGCGAGCTTCTGCACCATGCCGATCGCCTCGAGGTGGGTGAGGTTCATCTTCCAGTTGCCCGCGATCAGCGGACGGCGTCCCTCCCGGCGGACCGGGGTGCCCCTGCGTGCCACGTCAGTCTCCTCGGTCCGTCGTCGCTCGGTCGGCCAGCACCGCGAGGCCGGGCAGCTCCCGGCCCTCGAGGTACTCCAGCGACGCGCCGCCGCCGGTGCTGATGTGGCCGTAGGCGGACTCGTCGAGACCCAGCTGGCGCACCGCGGCCGCGGAGTCCCCACCGCCGACGACGGACAGCCCGTCGACCGCGGCCACCGCCGCGGCCACCCCGCGGGTGCCGGCCTGGAACGGGGCGAGCTCGAAGACGCCCATCGGGCCGTTCCAGAACACGGTGCGGGCCCCGCCGAGCTCGCGGCCGAAGGCCTCCACCGTGCGCGGGCCGACGTCGAGGCCCATCTGGCCGTCGGGGATGGCGTCGACCGCGACCGTCGTCGTCGGCGCCTGTGCGCTGAACTCCGGCGCGCACACGACGTCCAGCGGCAGCACGATCCGGTCGCCGGCGTCGGCGAGCAGGCGGCGGCAGGTGTCCACCTGGTCGGCCTCCAGCAGCGACGTCCCGACGCCGTGGCCCTGGGCGGCCAGGAAGGTGAAGCACATCCCGCCGCCGACCAGCAGCCGGTCGACCTTGGGCAGCAGCGCCTCGATCACGGCCAGCTTGTCGCTGACCTTCGACCCGCCCAGCACCACGACGTAGGGCCGCTCGGGGTCGGTGGTGAGCCGGGTGAGCACGTCCAGTTCCTGGGCGACCAGCCGGCCGGCGACGTGCGGCAGCCGCAGCGCCACGTCGTACACCGAGGCGTGCCTCCGGTGCACCGCACCGAAGGCGTCGTCGACGAAGGCGTCGGCCAGCGCGGCCAGCCGGTCGGCCAGCGCGCCCCGCTCGGCGTCGTCCTCGGCCGTCTCGGCGGCCTCGAAGCGGACGTTCTCCAGCAGCAGGACGTCGCCGTCGCCGAGCCGGCCGGCCCGGGCCCGCGCGTCCTCGCCGGCGACGTCCGCCGCCAGGGGCACGTCGACGCCGAGCAGCTCGGCGAGCCGCGCGGCGACCGGGGCGAGGGAGAACTGCGGGTCCGGGGCGCCCTTGGGCCGGCCGAGGTGGGCGGCGACCACGACGCGGGCCCCGGCGTCGCGCAGCGCCTGCAGGGTGGGCAGGCTGGCGCGGATCCGGCCGTCGTCGGTGATCTCCCGGGTGGCCTTGTCCAGCGGGACGTTCAGGTCGGCGCGCAGGAGCACGCGCCGGCCCGAGACGCCCTCGGCGAGCAGGTCGTCGAGGGTGCGCATCCCGGGGCTACAGCGAGCGGCCGACGAGCTCGACGGAGTCGACGAGCCGGTTGGAGTAGCCCCACTCGTTGTCGTACCAGCCGAGCACCTTGGTCATCGGGCCGAAGACCTTGGTCAGCTTGGCGTCGTAGATGCAGCTCGCCGGGTCGGTGACGATGTCGGAGGAGACGATCGGGGCGTCGGTGTAGGTGAGGACGCCGGCCAGCCGACCGGAGCCGGCGGCCTCCCGGTAGGCGGCGTCGACGTCGGCGGCCGACGCCTCGCGGGAGAGCTGGACGGTGAGGTCGGTGGCCGACCCGGTGGGCACCGGCACGCGCATCGCGTAGCCGTCGAGCTTGCCCTGCAGCTCCGGCAGGACCAGGCCGATCGCCTTGGCCGCGCCGGTGGAGGTGGGCACCATGTTCAGCGCGGCGGCGCGGGCGCGGCGCAGGTCCTTGTGCGGGCCGTCCTGCAGGTTCTGGTCGGCGGTGTAGGCGTGGATCGTGGTCATCAGGCCGCGCTCGATGCCGAACGCGTCGTGCAGCACCTTGGCCAGCGGGGCCAGGCAGTTGGTGGTGCACGACGCGTTGCTGATGATCGTCTGCGAGCCGTCGTAGCGGTCGTCGTTGACGCCCATGACGATCGTCAGGTCGTCACCGGTGGCCGGCGCGGAGATGATCACCTTCTTGGCGCCGCCGGCGTCCACGTGCTTGCGGGCGTCGTCGGCCTTGGTGAAGAAGCCGGTGGACTCCACGACGACGTCGACACCCAGGTCGCCCCAGGGCAGCGCCGCCGGGTCGCGCTCGGAGAGCACCTTCACGGTCTGCCCGCCGATCTCGATGCCCTCCGGCGAGGCCTTGATCTCCTCGGCCAGCACGCCCAGCACGCTGTCGTACTTGAGCAGGTGGGCGAGGACCTCCGGGCTGGTCAGGTCGTTGACCGCCACGATCTCGACGTCCTTGCCACTGGCCGCGGCGGCCCGCCAGAAGTTCCGCCCGATCCGGCCGAACCCGTTGATGCCCACGCGTACGGTCATGCAGACCTCCCATGATCACGGCGACGTCGTCGCTCGGGGGCCGCGCGCGGCGCGCGGCCTCGCTCCCCGCCGACCCTATCGGTCACGGCCGCGCACGGCTCCCGGACGTCGGGCCCGGTCACGTGCTGGAACGGCCACCTCGCACGGGCCCGCGCCGAACGTGGTGACGTGTTGGAACGGCCACCACGCAGGGGCCCGCGACGAGCGTGCGAGGCGCGGGGGGCGAGGTGGCCCTTCAGGTGAGCATGTCGTCGGTGACCACGGACTCGGTGTCCGGGACGCCGAGGTCCTTGGCGCGCTTGTCGGCCATGGCCAGCAGCCGGCGGATCCGGCCGGCGACGGCGTCCTTGGTCATCGGCGGGTCCGCGCGCTGGCCGAGCTCCTCCAGCGACGCCTGCCCGTGCTCCAGCCGCAGCCGGCCGGCGATCAGCAGGTGCTCCGGGGCGTCGCCGTCGAGGATCTCCATGGCCCGCTCCACGCGGGCGCTGGCGGCCACCGCGGCGCGCGCCGAGCGGCGCAGGTTGGCGTCGTCGAAGTTGGCCAGCCGGTTGGCGGTGGCGCGGACCTCGCGGCGCATCCGCCGCTCCTCCCAGGCCATCACCGCGTCGTGGGCACCCATCCGGGTGAGCAGCGCGCTGATGGCGTCGCCGTCGCGCACCACCACCCGGTCGGCGCCGCGCACCTCGCGGGCCTTGGCCGCGATGCCGAGCCGGCGGGCCGCGCCGACCAGCGCCATCGCGGCCTCCGGGCCGGGGCAGGTCACCTCCAGGGAGGAGGAGCGGCCGGGCTCGGTCAGCGAGCCGTGCGCCAGGAAGGCGCCGCGCCAGGCTGCCTCGGCGTCGTTGATGCCGCCGCTGACCACCGACGGCGGCAGCCCGCGCACCGGCCGGCCGCGCTGGTCGACCAGCCCGGTCTGGCGGGCCAGGCCCTCGCCGTGCTTGGCGATGCGGACCAGGTAGCGCACGCCGCGGCGGATGTTGCCGCCGGCCAGCACGCTCACGCCGCTGGTGTAGCCGTACACCTCGCTGATGTCGCGCCGCAGCCGGCGGGCCACCGAGCCGGTGTCCAGCTCGGCCTCGATGACCACCCGCCCGCCGACGATGTGCAGGCCGCCGCTGAACCGCAGCAGCGCGGTGACCTCCGCCTTGCGCTCGGAGGTCTTGCTGCACTCCACCCGCGACAGCTCGTCCTTGACCATGGCCGTCATCGCCATGCCGTCCACCCCCACGTTCCCCCGGGCTCAGCAAGCCCCATGTGCGGTGTTCCCTTCGTCGCGCCTGCGTTGCGCATCCGGTACGAGACGTTGCGGTACCCGTTCCGCGCCCGTCATGCCCCGTGCCGTGCCGAGCGCCTCCTGCAGGGCGGCGGCCAGGCGGGCCGGGTCGTGCCGTGGCGCGCCGCCGTCCTCGGCGACCGGGGCCAGCACGAGCTCGGCACCGCACTCCCGTACCGCTGACAGGAGACCACAGCGGTCAACCACCGATCCTGCATCCGCGATCACCGTGTGCAACGCCACTCCACCGAGGTGGCTCTGCAGCACGGTCAGGTGCTCCTCCGGGGAGAAGCCGTCGGTCTCCCCCGGTTGCGGCTCGAGGTTGAGCACGACGACCACCCGGGCGCTGCTGGCCTCCAGCGCGGCCCGCAGCCGGGGTACGAGCAGGTGCGGCAGCACCGAGGTGTACCAGGAGCCCGGGCCGAGGGAGACGACGTCGGCGGCTGCGATCGCGTCGAGCACGGCGGGGTGCACCGGCGGGTCGTCCGGGGACACCAGGATGTCGCGCACCCGGCCGGGGGTCGCGGCGATCGCCACCTGACCGCGGATCCTGCGGGTGCGCGCCGGGTCGTCGGGGTCGGTGCTCTCCACCGTGGCCACCAGGTCCAGGGGGACGTCGGCCATCGGCAGCACCCGCCCGCGGGCGCCCAGCAGCCGGCACAGGTCGTCCAGCGCGCGCACGCAGTCGCCCCCGTGCAGCTCGGTGAGACCGGTGAGCACCAGGTTGCCCACCGGGTGGCCGGCGAGCACCCCGCTGCCGCCCAGCCGGTGCTGCAGCAGGGCGGCCATCTGCCGGGTGTCCGTGGCGTCGCCGGCCAGCGCGCTGAGCGCCATCCGCAGGTCACCCGGCGGCAGGACCGGCATCTCCCGGCGGATCCGCCCGGAGGACCCGCCGTCGTCGGCCACGGTGACCACCGCGGTCAGGTCCGGCGTGATCCGGCGCCAGGCGCCCAGCGCGGCGGCCAGCCCGTGGCCGCCGCCGAAGGCGACGACGCGCGGCGGCCGGGCTCCGTTCGCCCCGGCGGCAGGGACGGGTGCGGGTGCGCCCACTACTCGCGGCCCAGGTCGCGGTGCTGCACGGTGGCGTCGACGCCGTCGGCGCACAGCCGGCGGGCGAACTCCTCGGCGATGGCCACGCTGCGGTGCTTGCCGCCGGTGCAGCCCACGGCGAGGGTCAGGTAGCGCTTGCCCTCGCGCCGGTAACCGGGGATGAGCAGCCGCAGCACGTCGGTGTAGCGGTCCAGGAACGGCCGGGCGTCGTCCTGGCCGAGGACGTAGTCGCGCACGTCCGGGTCCTGCCCGGAGTGGGGGCGCAGTTCGGGCAGCCAGTGCGGGTTGGGCAGGAAGCGGGCGTCGACGACCAGGTCGGCGTCCAGCGGCAGGCCGTACTTGAAGCCGAAGCTGAGCACCGTGGCGGTCAGCGGCGGGGTCCGGCCCTCGCGGGCGAAGGCGTTCTCCAGCGTGGCCCGCAGCTGGTGGACGTTGAGGTCGCTGGTGTCCACCCACAGGTCGGCGTCGCCGGCGATGCCGGTCAGCAGCGCCCGCTCGGCGGTGATGCCGTCGGTGAGCGTGCCGCCGTCCTGCAGGGGGTGCTCGCGGCGGTTGGACTCGTAGCGGCGGACCAGCACCTCGTCGCGGGCGTGCACGTAGACCACCCGGGGGCGGTGGCCGGCCTCGGCCAGCACCCGGATGGCCTCCTGCAGGTCGCTGGAGAACGCCCGGCTGCGCACGTCGACGACGGCGGCGAACCGGCGCACGTCCCCCCGCGCGCCCAGCTCGACCATCGGCAGCAGCAGCGCCGGCGGCAGGTTGTCGACGACGTACCAGCCCAGGTCCTCCATCACCCGCCCGGCGGTGTTCTTGCCGGCGCCGGACAGCCCGGTGACCACCACGACGTCCAGCGGCGCGGTCTCGGTGCCGGACGGGTCCAGCGGCGGCGGGGCGTCGCCGTGCGGGTGACCCGGCGCGCCGGGGGGCGTGTCCAGGTGTGCGGTGTCGGGGGCCTGCTCGCTCACGATGCTCCCCGTTCGCTCCCGGCCGGCGCAGCCGGCGAGGTCACGGAGCCGCTCACGACGCCACCCGGCCGACCTCGGCGGTCGCGCCCGTCCCGCTGCGCGGGGTGCCGCGCTCGGCCGGGCCGGCGGGCGCCGTCGTCGTCCCGACGGCGTCCTCCCCCGCTGCCACGCCGTCGGCCGGGCCGGCCGGTCCCGCCTCCGGCTGGGCGACGGCGGCCAGCACCGCCTCCGCCGTCCGGCGGCCGATGCCGGGGACGGCGGTCAGCTCCTCGACGGTCGCGGCCCGCAGCCGCTTGAGGGACCCGAACTCCTTCATCAGCGCCTTCCGCCGCGTCTCCCCGAGGCCGGGGACGTCGTCCAACAGGGAGACCAGCATGCTCGTGGAGCGCTTCTGCCGGTGGTAGGTGATCGCGAACCGGTGGGCCTCGTCCCGGATCCGCTGCAGCAGGTACAGCGCCTCGGAGGTGCGCGGCAGCACGACCGGGTCGCTCTCGCCGGGCAGCCACACCTCCTCCATCCGCTTGGCCAGCCCGCACACGGCGACGTCGACGACGCCCAGCTCGTCCAGCGACCGCGCGGCGGCGGCGACCTGCGGGGCGCCGCCGTCGACCACCAGCAGGTTGGGCGGGTAGGCGAACCGGCGCGGCCGGCCCTCCTCGGCCGCGACCCCCTGCTCGTCCCGGCGGTCGGCCTCCTCCTTGAGGTGGCGGGCGAACCGGCGGCGCACCACCTCCGCCATCGCCGCGGTGTCGTCGGTGCCGTGCTGCACGGAGAACCGGCGGTAGTCCGACCGCTTGGCCAGCCCGTCCTCGAACACGACCATGCTGGCCACCACGTTGGTCTGCTGCACGTGCGAGACGTCGATGCACTCGATGCGCAGCGGCGCGTCGGGCAGCTCGAGGGCCTCCTGCAGCTCGGCCAGCGCCAGGGACCGGGCGGTGAGGTCGCTGGACCGCTTGACCCGGTGCCGGGCGAAGGCCTCCTTGGCGTTGCGCTCGACGGTCTCCATGAGCGCGCGCTTGTCGCCGCGCTGGGGCACCCGCAGGCTCACCCGGCTGCCGCGCAGCTCGGTGAGCAGCTCCTCGTAGACGTCGGCGTCGTCGGGCAGCTCGGGGACGAGCACCTCGCGGGGCACCGCCTCCCCGGCCTCGCCGACGCCGGTGGCCTCGTCGACGCCGCCGTAGACCTGGAGCAGGAACTGCTCGACGAGCTCGCCGGTGCTGACCTCCTCGACCTTGTCCACGATCCAGCCGCGCTGCCCGCGCACCCGCCCGCCGCGGACGTGGAAGACCTGCACGGAGGCCTCCAGCTCGTCCTGCGCGAAGGCGACGACGTCGGCGTCGGTGCCGTCGCCGAGGACGACGGCCTGCTTCTCCAGCGCCCGCCGCAGCGCGCCGAGGTCGTCGCGCAGCCGGGCGGCCCGCTCGTACTCCATCGCCTCGGCGGCCCGCGCCATCTCCCGCTCCAGCCGGCGCACCATCTGCTCGGTGCGCCCGGCCATGAAGTCGCAGAAGCCGTCGACGATCTCCCGGTGCTCCTCGGCGGAGACCCGGCCGACGCAGGGGGCGGCGCACTTGCCGATGTAGCCGAGCAGGCAGGGCCGGCCGATCTGCCCGGCGCGCTTGAAGACGCCGGTGGAGCAGGTGCGGGCCGGGAAGACGCGGGTGAGGGTGTCCAGCGTCTCGCGGATGGCCCAGGCGTGCGCGTAGGGGCCGAAGTAGCGGACGCCCTTCTTCTTCGGCCCGCGCATCACCTGCAGCCGCGGGTACTCCTCGTTCAGCGTGACGGCCAGCGAGGGGTAGCTCTTGTCGTCCCGGTAGCGGACGTTGAACCGCGGGTCGTACTCCTTGATCCAGTTGTACTCGAGCTGGAGGGCCTCGACCTCGGTGCCGACGACGGTCCACTCGACGCTGGCCGCCGTCGTCACCATCTGCCGGGTCCGCGGGTGCAGGCCCGCGACGTCGGCGAAGTAGCTGTTCAGCCGCTGCCGGAGGCTCTTGGCCTTGCCGACGTAGACGACCCGGCCGTTGGGGTCGCGGAAGCGGTACACCCCCGGGGACTCCGGGATGCTGCCGACCGCGGGGCGGTAGGTGGACGGGTCGGGCACGTGCCCCAGGTTAGGTGCGGGGAGCGACGGTCCGCCGCCGGGATGACACCGGTGTGCTTCGGGCTACCCCTGCTCGGCGACCTCGTAGGTGTGCCCGGCGGCGCGCAGCCGGTCGGCCAGCACGGCGCCGAGCGCGGTGGCCGGGGTGAGCGAGCCGGCCCGCGCGGGCAGCCGGTCGCCGTCGACGGCCAGCGCGAGGGCCGTCTCGCCGATCATCACGGCGGTCGCCGCGTATCCGGGGTCGCCCCGGCCCGCCACGGTGGCGCGGTACCGCCGCCCGCCCTCGGTGGTCGCGTCCACCACCGAGCGGAACCAGCCGCGGGCGCGGGTCCGCTCGTCCGGGCCGGTGCCCGGCGCGGGCAGCACCCGGTCGAGCACCGCGCGTGCCGGCGGCAGGGCCATCGCGCCGACGAAGCCGGCCAGCCCGGCGGTCAGGGCGACCGCCGCCACCGCCCCGGCCGGGCCGCGGCCGCAGCCCTGGAGCTCGCCGTAGCGCAGGCCGCGGCCGTAGGCCCAGTCCTGCAGGGCGTTGCTGCGCCGCACCACCCGGGTGTTGAACGGCGCCATGACGAACGGCGCCGTCCACCGGCCGTCGGGCGTGCGGGACGGCGGGGCGGCGTCCCGCGGCTGGGGGGTGTCCGGTTCGGCGTCGCGGTCGGGGCTGAGGGAGAACGGGTCCCCGACCAGCCGGCGGGCCGCCGGGTCGCGGCCGACCTCCTCGAACTGGGCGCGGGCGGAGTCGACGGTCCCGCCGCTGAAACCGCCGCGGGCCGTGGCGACCAGCCGCACCTCGCCCAGCCCGCCGGCGCCGTCCGCCCGGGCCCGCTCGGCGAGCAGCAGCACGGCCAGGTCGGAGGGGACGGAGTCGTAGCCGCAGGCGTGCACGATGCGGGCGCCGGTGTCCCGGGCGACGGGGTCGGTGCGGTCGATCGCCCGGCGGACGAACAGCATTTCGCCGGTGAGGTCGGCGTAGTGGGTGCCGGCCCGGGCACAGGCCTCGACGACGGGCAGGCCGTGGCGGGCGTAGGGGCCGACGGTCGTGGCCAGCACGCGCGTCGCGCCGGCCAGCA
This sequence comes from Geodermatophilus sp. DSM 44513, assembly GCF_032460525.1. NCBI lineage: Bacteria > Bacillati > Actinomycetota > Actinomycetes > Geodermatophilales > Geodermatophilaceae > Geodermatophilus > Geodermatophilus sp. DSM 44513. Next base: position 2,705,893 of record NZ_CP135963.1, read on the forward strand.
CGGCCAGCGACGCCTCGTCGGTGGCGTCCGCGGTGACCAGCGGCCAGTCGCGGGCGGCGGCCGGCAGCTCGGCGCGGGCCCGCTCCAGCCGGTCGTGGGAGCGCCCGGCCAGCGCGACCCGCAGGCCGGCGGGAGCGACCGAGGCCAGGTGGGCGGCGACCAGCCGGCCGACGAAGCCGGTGGCGCCGTAGACGACCAGGTCGTGGGTGCGTGCGGGACCGTCCACCGCACCATCCTCGCCCCGGCCGGCGCCCGCCGCCCGTCCCGCGCGGGTCAGCCGGCCGGACGCGACCGGCGCACCGCCGCCGTCCAGGGCGCGAGCACCGCGCCGGCCCGGCGGGTGAACCGGGCGACCCGCACGGTCAGCACGAGGGCGGACGCCAGCCCCACCCCGCCGGTGAGGACGACCGCGGCGGTGGGCACCGAGTCGCTCCCGGCGGCCAGCACCGCGAGCGCCACCAGGGCGAGCAGGACGGCCGTGGACCGCACCCGGCGCCCCGGCGGGCGCGCCACCGAGCGGGGACGGCTCAGGTCGGGGTCGCAGTCGGGCGTGAGGGCGGTCACCGGCGTCTCCTCCGTCGCGACCTCGCGCCCCGGGCAGGGCGTGACGTCGATCACACGGAGGGTAGGGGGCGGTGCGGCGCGGACTCAAGCCCGCCGTCGTCCGGTGGTGGCCGGGCCCCCCGGACGGAGGAGCCCGGCCCGCACCGCCTCAGCTGGCCCGGCGGCGGGCCCGCTTCTTCGGCGCCGCGGCGGCGGCGACGGCGTCCGGGTCGAGCAGCGGTGCCAGGTAGCGGCCGGTGTGGCTCTCCGTGACCGTGGCGAGGAACTCCGGCGGGCCCTCGGCCACGACCGTGCCGCCGCGGAACCCGCCCTCGGGGCCCATGTCGATGAGCCAGTCGCAGCTCTTGATGACGTCCAGGTTGTGCTCGATGACGAGCACCGAGTTGCCCTTGTCGACCAGGCCCTGCAGCACGATGAGCAGCTTGCGGATGTCCTCGAAGTGCAGCCCGGTGGTGGGCTCGTCGAGGACGTAGATGCTGCGGCCGTTGGACCGCTTCTGCAGCTCGCTGGCCAGCTTGACGCGCTGGGCCTCGCCGCCGGACAGCGTGGTGGCCGGCTGGCCGAGCCGGACGTAGCCCAGCCCGACCTCGGTGAGCGTGCGCAGGTACCGGGAGATGCCCGGGATGGCGGCGAAGAAGTCGGCGGCCTCCTCGATGGGCATGTCGAGGACCTCGGCGACCGTCTTGCCCTTGTAGTGCACCTCGAGGGTCTCCCGGTTGAACCGGGCGCCCTTGCACACCTCGCAGGGCACGTACACGTCGGGCAGGAAGTTCATCTCGATCTTCAGCGTGCCGTCACCGGAGCAGGCCTCGCAGCGGCCGCCCTTGACGTTGAAGGAGAACCGGCCGGGCTGGTAGCCGCGGATCTTGGCCTCCGACGTCTGCGCGAACAGCTTGCGCACCTGGTCCCAGACCCCGGTGTAGGTGGCCGGGTTGGACCGCGGGGTGCGCCCGATCGGCGACTGGTCGACGTGCACCACCTTGTCCAGGTGCTCCAGGCCGGTGACGGTGCGGTGCCGGCCGGGCACCATCCGGGCGCGGTTGAGCTGGTTGGCCAGGGTGGTGTAGAGGATGTCGTTGACCAGGCTGGACTTGCCCGACCCGGACACCCCGGTGACGCCCACCAGGCAGCCCAGCGGGAACGTCACGTCGACGCCCTTGAGGTTGTGCTCCCGGGCGCCCTTGACGACCAGCTCGCGGCCGGGCGTGGGCTGGCGGCGCACCTGCGGGACGGCGATCTGCCGGCGCCCGGACAGGTACGCACCCGTCAGCGACCGCTCGCTGGCCAGCAGGTCGGCGACGGTACCGCTGACGACGACCTCGCCGCCGTGCTCGCCCGCGCCGGGGCCGATGTCGACCACCCAGTCGGCGACCTTGATGGTGTCCTCGTCGTGCTCGACGACGATGAGCGTGTTGCCCATGTCGCGCAGCCGCACGAGGGTCTCGATCAGCCGGGTGTTGTCCCGCTGGTGCAGCCCGATGGAGGGCTCGTCGAGCACGTAGAGGACGCCGACCAGCCCGGAGCCGATCTGGGTGGCCAGCCGGATCCGCTGGGCCTCGCCGCCGGCCAGGGTGGCCGCGGGCCGGTCCATGGACAGGTAGTCCAGGCCGACGTCGACGAGGAAGGACAGCCGCGCCTGGATCTCCCGGAGCACCCGGTCGGCGATGGCCCGCTCGCGCTCGCCGAGCTCCAGGGCGCCCAGCCACTGCGCCGCGTCGCCGATGGACAGCCCGGTGACCTCGGCGATGGAGCGGCCGCCGAGCTTGACGGCGAGGATCTCCGGCTTGAGCCGGGTGCCGTGGCAGACCGGGCAGGGCACGTCGCGCATGTAGCCCTCGTACTTGTCCCGCATGAACTCGCTGTCGGTGTCCTCGTGCCGCCGCTCGATGAACGGCAGCACGCCCTCGAAGGCGGCGTAGTAGCTGCGCTCACGGCCGTAGCGGTTCTTGTAGCGGACGTGCACCTGGTCCGGCGAGCCGTGCAGCACGGCCTTCTGCACCTTGGCCGGCAGCCGCTCCCACGGGTCGTCCATGGAGAAGCCGATCTGCTGGGACAGGCCGGTGAGCAGCCGGGTGAAGTACTCGTTGCTCATCGACGTCGCCCACGGGGCGATCGCGCCCTGCGCCAGGCTCCGCCCCGGGTCGGGGACCACCAGCTCGGGGTCGACCTCCTTGCGGGTGCCGATGCCGGTGCACTCCGGGCAGGCCCCGAACGGCGAGTTGAAGGAGAACGACCGTGGCTCCAGCGCCTCGAAGGACAGCCCGTCGTCCACGCAGGCCAGGTGCTCGGAGAAGGTGCGCTCGCGCTGGGTGTCGCCCTCGGGGAGGTCGACGAAGTCCAGGACGACGAGGCCACCGGCCAGGCCGAGCGCGGTCTCCACCGAGTCGGTGAGCCGCCGCTTGGCGCTCTCCTTGACGGTGAGCCGGTCGACGATCACCTCGATCGTGTGCTTCTCCTGCTTCTTCAGCGTCGGCGGCTCGGTCAGCTGGTGGACCACGCCGTCGACGCGGACGCGGGCGAAGCCCTGGGTCTGCAGCGAGCTGAACAGGTCGACGTACTCGCCCTTGCGGGCCCGGACGACGGGGGCGAGCACCTGGAAGCGGGTGCCCTCCTCCATGGCCAGCACCTGGTCGACGATCTGCTGCGGGGTCTGCCGGGAGATCGGCTTGCCGCAGTTGGGGCAGTGCGGCTGCCCGGCGCGGGCGTAGAGCAGCCGGAGGTAGTCGTAGACCTCGGTGATCGTGCCGACCGTCGACCGCGGGTTGCGGTTGGTCGACTTCTGGTCGATCGAGACCGCCGGCGAGAGGCCCTCGATGAAGTCGACGTCGGGCTTGTCCATCTGCCCGAGGAACTGGCGGGCGTAGGCCGACAGCGACTCGACGTAGCGGCGCTGCCCCTCGGCGAAGATCGTGTCGAAGGCCAGGCTGGACTTGCCCGACCCGGACAGCCCGGTGAAGACGATCAGCGCGTCGCGGGGCAGGTCGAGGTGGACGTCCTTGAGGTTGTGCTCTCGGGCGCCGCGGACGACGAGACGGTCCAATGTGTTCCCTGTCGGTCGGTTGGGCCGGCCGGTCGCTCCGGGCCCGCAGTGGGGTGTCGGGGGGTCGAGGGGGGCAACGCCGTCACTGCCCGCGCGCAGTCCGTGACGACGGCGACGTCGTCGCGGACCGAGGTGCTCAGGCGGGAGCCGGGGACGACGCTCCGGCGGGGTCGAAGACGGGCGCGTGACGACGCCAGGGCGACAGACGCTCCAGCTCCCCGGCGGTCCAGAGTAGTCGCCCCTCCGCCCCCGGGGGACCGACCAGCTGGACGGCCAGCGGCTGCCCGGTGGGCCGGGTACCGGCGGGTAGAACGAGGGCCGGCAGGCCGGCCAGGTTCCAGGCCGCCGTCCACGGCGCCCAGCGCGCGTTGGCCGTCACGTTGGCCAGGAAGGATCGCTCGTGCCAGGGCCGCGCGGGCAGCGGCGGGCCGGTCGTCACGGGCGTGAGCAGCACGTCGAGGGCCGCCTCGGCGAAGAAGGCGGTCACCTGCGCGCGGAACCGCTCCGCGGTGGCCGGCCGGACCAGGCGCGCGGCCCGCACCGCCCGCCCGACGCGGGCGTGGGTGCGGCTGCGCGGCTGCAGGTCGGCGAGCGGGACCCCGAGGTCCGCGGCGTCGTCGGCGGCGGCGGCCATCCAGCGGGCCAGCGCCCCGCCCGCCGCGCCGACGGGGATCGGCGGGTCCCGGTGGACGACGGTGTGCCCGGCGGCGACGAGGGCGGCGACCACCGCCTCGACCGCCGCGCGGGCCGGCCCGTCCACGCGCGCGCCGGGGACGGGTGAGCGGGTGGAGACGGCGACGCGCAGCGGCCGGCCGGGCCCCTCGAGCGGGGCCGGCTGCTCCCCCGCCAGGACCGCATGGGCCACGGCCAGGTCGGCCACCGTGGTGGCCAGGGCGCCGTTGACCGCCATGCCCGACCAGTCGTCGGCGCCCAGGCCGCCGGGCACCACGCCCCGGCCGGGCTTGAGGGTGACCAGCCCGCACGCGGCCGCCGGCAGGCGCAGCGACCCCATGCCGTCGTTGCCGTGGGCGAGCGGGACCGCGCCGGAGGCGACCGCCGCGGCGCTCCCGCCGGAGCTGCCGGCCGGTGAGCGGGCGGTGTCCCAGGGGTTGCGGGTGACGGTGCCGGGCCCGTCGGTGGCGGCGTAGAGGCACAGCTCGGGCACCCGGGTGACGCCGACGACGACGGCACCGGCCCGGCGCAGGCGGGTGACGACCGCGTGGTCGCGCCGCTCCGCCGGCCCGGTGCGGGCCGCCACCCCGTCGGTGCGCACCTCCCCGGCGACGGCGACGTTGTCCTTCACCGCGACCGGCACCCCGGCCAGCGGCATCGCGAAGCGGGTGAGCGCGGTGTCGACGGCGTGCGCCTCGGCCAGGGCGGCCTCCCGGCGCACCACGCGGAAGGCGCCGACCCGCGGCTCGACCTCGTCGAGGTGGGCCAGGTGCGCGCGGACGACCTCGACCGCGGTCAGCTCGCCGGAGCGCACCCGGGCCGCCAGTTCGGTGGCCGGCCGGCCGACGACGCCCGCCGTGACCGGACCGGCGGGGCCGGTCCCGTCCGGTCCGGCGCCGACCCGCAGACCTCCGCTAGCGTCCATGCCCGGACCGTATCGGCGGCCGCCGACACTCTCCGACCGGGAGGCTGGGATGGGCTACACGGGCGACGTCGAGGTGGGCGGGCCGGCCGACGTCCGGGAGCTGCCGGGGCTGGTGATCAGCAAGCTGGCGGTCAGCGAGATGGCCAACAACGCCTACCTGCTGCGCGACCCGGGCACCGGCGAGGCGCTGTTGGTCGACGCCGCCGCCGAGCCCGAGGCGCTGCGCGCGCTCATCGGTGACGCCGACGTGCACACCGTGGTCACCACCCACGGGCACTGGGACCACCACCGCGCCCTGCCCGAGGTGGTGCGGGCCACCGGCGCGGTCACCGTCGCGCACCCGGCGGACGCCGGTGACCTGCCCGTCCCGGTGCAGCGGCCGGTGGACCACGGCGACACGGTGCGGGTGGGCCGGCAGACCCTGGAGGTGGTGCACCTGCGCGGGCACACCCCGGGCAGCATCGCGCTGGTCTGGCGCGGGCCCGAGGGCGCGGGCACGCACGTGTTCACCGGCGACAGCCTCTTCCCGGGCGGCGTGGGGAAGACGTGGTCGCCGGAGGACTTCACCAGCCTGGTCGACGACGTCGAGGAGCGGCTGTTCGGCGCGCTGCCCGACGACACGTGGGTGTACCCCGGCCACGGGAGGGACACCACGCTGGGCGCCGAGCGCCCGCACCTCGCGGAGTGGCGCGCCCGCGGCTGGTGAGCGGCCGGTCCGTGCCGGTCACCCAGCCGGTGCGCCTCAGGCCGCGGGGCGCGGGTCGTGCACGTCCGCCTGGTCGGCGAACAGCGGCGGCAGGTAGCGCAGCATCAGCGCCGACCAGGTGACGTGGGTGAGGACGGGGGCCTGGATGCCGCCGGTGACCCGCCGCTGCACCCCGAACAGCGCGCCCATGACCAGGGAGGCGAGCAGCAGCGCCGGGTTGCGGGTGGCCGCCGTGGCCAGGCCGTAGACCGCGGTCGAGGTGACCACCGGGCGGTCGACGCCGATGGCGGCGTACAGGGCGCCGCGGAAGAAGACCTCCTCGGCGACGCCGTTGAGCAGCGCGGTCGTCGCCACCAGGGGGGTCGAGCCCTGGTGCGCGTAGCGCATCACCCGGGTGATGGCCTGGTCGAGGACGGGGATCCGCCGGGCCACCAGGGCCGCGCCGTAGAAGGCGGCGAAGGCGCCGGCGCCGGTGACCACCGGCGTCACCACGGGGCGGCGCAGCTGGCGGTCGGGGGTGGCCATCCAGCCCAGGTGCAACGGACCCGAGGCCAGGCCACCGGCGACCCAGGTGCCCGCGACGGCCATCGTGAAGCCGTAGAACGCCGGGGAGCCCGGCCTCGTCGACAGCGAGACGCCGAGCAGCCCGGCACCCGCCAGCGCCACCCCCGCGGTCACCCTGCGGCGGCGGCGGAAGGCCTCGTCGGTCTCCCGGTGGTCGCGCGGCACCGGCTCGACCAGCCAGTGCGGCAGCCGGCCGGCCGCCCGGGCCAGCAGGCCGCCGCCCCGCCGGGTCACGAGCGGGCGCCGCGGGCGAGCAGACCGGCGCGGCGGGCGCGGGCCGCGCGCCGGCGGGCGGCCGCCCGCTCGCCCAGCGCCGCCAGCACCATCTCGTCGTAGTCCATCGGCTCGAACGGCACGACGGTGCGGATCGCGTCGTCGGTGACGACCACCTCGTTGATCATCGAGTCGACCAGCGAGCGGCCGGTGGTCCTGTCCACGTCGGTGACCAGGGCCAGCCACTGCGAGGACAGGCTCGGGGTCAGCAGCGGCACCGGGATGACGAACAGGTGCCGGCCCTGGATGTCGGCGACCCGGGTGAGCATCTGCAGGTAGCTGAGCACCTCGGGGCCACCGACCTCGAACACCCGGCCCGCGGCGTCGGGCGCCTCGAGGACGCCGGCCAGGTAGCGGACGACGTCGGCGACGGCGATCGGCTGCGTGCGGGTGTGCACCCAGCGCGGGGTCACCATGGCCGGCAGGTGCGCCACGAGCTGGCGGGTGATCTCCCAGGAGACGCCGCCGTGCCCGACGATGATGCCGGCGCGCAGGGTCGTGACCGGGACGCCGGTGGAGCCGAGCAGCCGCTCCACCTCGCGGCGGCTGCGCAGGTGCGGGGACAGGTCGTCGCGGTCGCGGCCCAGGCCGCCCAGGTACACGATCCGCTGCAGCCCGGCGTCGGCGGCGGCGCGGGCGAAGGTGCGCGCGGCCTCGGCGTCCTTGCGCTGGAAGTCGGCGTCCCCGAGGGAGTGCACCAGGTAGTAGGCGGCCGTGCAGCCGTCCAGGGCGCGCCGCAGCGAGGCCTCGTCGGTGACGTCGCCGGCCACCGGCGTCCCGGCGCCCGTGTAGGCGTCGGGCCGGCGGGTCATGGCGCGCACGTCGTGGCCCGCCTTCACCAGGGCCGGCGCGAGCCGGCTGCCCACGAACCCGGACGCGCCGGTGACGAGGAGTCGCACGGGGGCGGGGTACCCGGTGTCCCCGACCGGAACCCCGCCGGCGGCGCGGCGCGGACGCCCGGGTGGTCAGTCCTCGAAGAGCGCGACCAGCTCGTCGGGCGTGCCGGCCACGTGCAGCGGGACGACGGACACCGTCCACTCCGGTCGCCGGGCGTCGATGCCGATGGCGAGGTCCCAGGCGGCGCGGGCGGACAGCGGGCCGAAGCACGCGTCGTCGCCGTCCTCGCCGAGCGCGACCTCGACCAACCAGGTGTCGGACAGGTCGGCGGCGAGCTCGGCGAAGTCCGGCTCGGTGCCGTCCTCCGGTTCGGGCTCGTCGGCCTGCACGGGGTAGACGATGGACATGGCGGACCCTCCTAGAGCTGGATGCCGCGGGTGAGCGCGCCGTCGACGACGAGGTTGGTGCCGGTGGTGAAGCTGGACACGGGGCTGGACAGGAAGACCACGGCCCGCGCCATCTCCTCCGCCGTGCCCATCCGGCCGGTCGGGTTCAGGGCGAGGGAGTCGGCGAACAACTCCGGCTGGCCCTGCTCGACCTGGTTCCAGAAGCCGCCGGCGAAGTAGGTGTTGCCCGGGGAGACGACGTTGGCCCGCACCCCGCGCCCGGCCAGCTGGAGGGCCAGGCCGGACACGTAGCCGACGATGGCGGTCTTCATGGTGCCGTACGGACCGGCGGCGAAGTCGGCCTCGCGCCCGGACACGCTGGAGATCGCCACGATCGAGCCCTTCCCGCTGGCCTCCAGGTGCGGCAGCGCCGCGGTGGCCAGCCGGACGGTGCCCATCAGGTCCACCTCGAAGGAGGCGTACCAGTTCTCCTCCCCCGGCCCGGCGGCCAGCGCGCTCACGTTGGCGACGACGGCGTCCAGGCCACCGAGCCGGCCGGCCGCGGCCTCGACCCAGCCGGTCAGCGCCGGCCCGTCCCGGACGTCCAGCCGGACGCCGGTCGCCTCGCCGCCCCGCTCCGCGATCGCCGCCTCGGTCGCGGCGATCTCGGCGGCGTCCCGGGCGCAGAACTCCACGACGGCGCCCTCGTCGACGAAGGCCTCGACGATGGCGCGGCCGATGCCACGGGTGCCGCCGGTGACGAGCACGCGGGCGCCGGTGAGCTGCAGGTCCATCGGGGTGTCTCCCGTCTCAGCGGAGGGTGGCCGCGCGGCGGCGGAGGTCGTCGTGCAGGCCGCCGTACGCCGACGCCCGGGGCAGCAGCGCCTTGGGCGCCTTCACCACGGAGCTGTAGTTCGCGTCGACGACGTTGGCGATCGGCGCCTGCACCGTCTGGGACAGCAGCTGGTAGGCGTCCATCGGGTACAGCCCGTGCAGGTCGCGGAACCAGCGCACCAGCTCCGTGGAGGCGATCCGCCAGGCGTCCTCCAGCGGGCGGCTGGACCCGACGGTCATCCAGTGCGCGTCGTCCTCGAGCCGCGGCCAGGCGGGTGCTGCGCCGGCGGTACCGCCCTTGACGAGCTCGACGATGAGCGTGGTGGTCATGGCGCCCTCGACGGCGGTGCCGCAGGCCTCCCCCTCGCCCTGCCGGTAGTGGCCGTCGCCGACGGAGAACAGCGCGCCCTCGACGTTGACGCCGAGGTAGCAGGTGGTGCCCGGGCGCATCTGCGGGGTGTCCATGTTGCCGCCGAACCGCTCGGGGACCAGCGAGCTGCGCACTTCCCCACCCATCGGCGCGACGCCGACCGTGCCGAGCATCGGCTCCACAGGCAGCGCGATCTCCAGGTCGCTGTGCCGGGCGGCGAAGGTGACCGTGTTGGCCGCGCGGTCGAGCTCGTAGATCCAGGTGGTGTCCGGCAGCGCCTCCTGCAGGGTCGCGGTCACCGCGGTGCTGGTGAGCCCGCCGAAGAACGGGATGGCGGCCGAGGCGCCCCAGTCCCGGGCCGGCTCCATCGCGACGAAGTGCAGGGCCAGGGTGTCCCCGGGCTCGGCGCCCTCCACGTAGAAGGGGCCGGTCTGCGGGTTCACGAAGCGCAGGTCGACCTTCTCGCTGGACAGGTCGGAGGTCTTCTGCAGCACGCCGCCGAACGCGTCGTCGGACCACACCCGCAGCGCCGTCCCGGGGGTGACGCGCATGAGCGGCGCGACGCCGCCGAAGGTGTAGGCGTACTGCTCGGCCGTGGGGGTGACCTCGACGACGTCCATGGGCGCACCCTAGGGACGCGCCGCTCCGGTCGGCAACGCCACGTCACCGCCGCGCAGCCGCACCCGGTCGGGCGTCAGCTCCGCGACCGAGGGCACGCCGAGCAGCTGCATCGTGCGGGTGACGTCCGCGGCCAGGATGTCGGCGACCCGCTGGACGCCGCGCTCGCCGCCGGCCATCAGCCCGTAGAGGTAGGCGCGCCCGACCAGGCAGGCGCGGGCACCGAGCGCGACCGCGGCGACGACGTCGGCCCCGTCGAGGATGCCGCCGTCGAGGTACACCTCGGCGCGGTCGCCCACGGCGTCGACGACCGCGGGCAGCTCCTCCAGCGGCGTGGGGGCCCGGTCCAGCTGGCGGCCGCCGTGGTTGGACACCACGACGGCGTCCGCGCCGGCGTCCACGACCGCGCGGGCGTCCTCCGCCGTCTGCACGCCCTTGACGACCAGCGCGCCGCGCCAGGTCTCCCGCAGTTCCGCGAGGTCGGCGAGCGTGGCGGCCGGCTCGAAGACCCGGTCGGCCAGCTCGGCGACCGTCCCGCCCCAGGAGCGCAGCGAGGCGAACTCCAGCGGCGGGGTGGTGAGCAGGTCGACCCACCAGCGCGGGTGGACGGCGGCGTTGGCGACCGTGCGCAGGGTCAGCGCCGGCGGGATGGTGAACCCGTTGCGGACGTCGCGCAGCCGCGGTCCGGCGACCGGGGTGTCCACGGTGAGCACCAGCGCCTCGTAGCCGGCGCGGGCGGCCCGCTCGACCAGCGCCGCGCTGGCCTCGCGGTCGCGCCACAGGTAGAGCTGGAACCACCGGCGGGCCCCGGGGGCCGCCGCGGCGAGCGCCTCGATGGTGGTCGTCCCCATGGTGGACAGCGCGTACGGGATGCCCACCCGCTCGGCGACCCGCCCGACCGCGGACTCGCCTTCGGTGTGCATGAGCCGGGTGAAGCCGGTCGGCGCGAAGACCAGCGGCAGCGACGACGGCCGGCCGAGCACGGTGGTGGAGGTGTCCACCTTGGACACGTCGCGCAGCACGCTCGGCCGGAACTCCACCCGGGCGAACGCCTCCCGGGCGCGGCGCAGGCTGAGCTCGCTGCCGGCGGCGCCGTCGGTGTAGTCGAAGACGGCGCGCGGCGCGCGGCGCCGGGCGATCTCGCGCAGGTCGGCGACGGAGGGGGCGGCGGCCAGCCGGCGGTCGGTCGCGTCCCAGGTGGGGCGGCGGGTGTGCACCAGCTCGCGCAGCTCGGACCAGCGGGGCAGGCGGCGCTCGACCACGGCGGACCTCCTCGGGCTCGGGTCCACCACCCTCCCAGCCCGGCGGTCACGGTGCAGCAGGCGGCCGGTCCAGCAGCCGGCGGATCCGCCGCTCCCGGTGGCGGCCCGCCCAGGCGACCCCGCCCGCGCAGGCCAGGGCACCGGCGGCCACGAGCAGCCCTGCCCAGGCCGGGTCGGCGGCCAGCGCCAACCCCAGGCCGCAGGCGAGGAGCAGGACGGCGGTCGCCACACCCGCCGTCCGCCGGGCGCGGAGGTCGTCGAGCTCGCCGCGCAGCACCCGCAGCCAGAGGCCGGCGTCCGCGTCGGCGGGCAGCCGGCCGCGGCGCACGGCGTCCTCCAGGCCGCCGCGGGTCACCGTCCCGCTGATCGGGCGCCGCTTCCCCCAGACGACCGCAGCGCTGCCGACGAACGACCCGAGCAGGGTGGGCAGCCCGTCGGTCCAGGACACCGGGTCGGCGCGGACGAGCGCGAACAGGACCAGCACGGTCGCGTAGCCCACGAGGGAGGAGCCGGTCAGCGCGCCGAGGAGGGCGAGCCGCCGCCACCGCAGCGGCACGCGCGTCAGGAGGGAGCGCGGACGGCCGGTCGGCCGGTCCGGGGACGGGGACGGGGACACGGACGGCTCCTCTCCTCCCCCGCCGGTGATCATGGGCCAGCGCGGCACGGCCCGCGACCGGGCCGCAGCGGAGCCGCCACGTGGGCGCGGCAGCCCCGCTGCAGCGCGGCTCCGGCGTCCACACCGCAGGTCCGGTCCGGGGCCGACCTCTCAGTCCAGCCGGGTCGCCCGCACGGTCACCGGCTCCCGGCCGCGGTCGGCGTGCCCACCCGGCGGGTCCCCGACCGGCAGCCACCGCGCCCACCAGCGCAGCAGGTGCTCCAGCCGCGCCTGCCGGTGCCGCGGCCGACCGGTGCCGCCGACGTCGGCGCCCTCGCCGGGGAACAGCAGCAACTCGGCCGGGACGCCGCGGCGCCGGAGGTCGGTGTAGCGCCGCAGACCCTGCTCGGCCGGGAACCGGCGGTCCTCGTCGCCGTGCACCACGAGCGTCGGCGTGCGGACGCCGGCACCGGTGGGCGGGTCGGTCCCGAGGACCTGGTCCGGCGCCCACCAGTCGGTGAACGCGCCCTCCACGACCGCGGCGGCGAAGCGCGTCGTCCGGCCGGTGAGCACCCCGGCCAGCCAGCCGCCGTACCCGGTGCCCGCCACCCCGACGCGTCCGGCATCGAGGGCCGGGTCGGCCAGGACGGCGTCCAGGAGGGCGACGGCGTCGTCGGCGTCCGCGGCGCCCCCGGCGCCGAGCACCGCCCGGGCGTGCACCTGCCCGTAGCCGGAGGAGCCGCGCGGGTTGCACCGGAGGACGGCGTAGCCCGCGGACACCAGCGCCTGGGTGTCCACCGACAGCGACCAGCCGTCCTGCCGGTGCGGCCCGTCGTGCAGCACCAGCAGCACCGGGTGCGGGCCGGGACCGTCCGGTGCGGTCACCCACCCGTGCACGTCGCCGCCCCCCGCGACCGGGACGACCCGCTCGGTGCCGCGGTGCAGGCGCCCGGTGGCACCCAGCGCGCGGCCGAAGCCGGTGAGCAGCCGCCGCCGGCCCGGGGTGACCGCGATCAGCTCCCCGGCCGACCGGTCGTGTCCCACGGTGGCGACGACGACCCTCCCGGCCGCGGCCACCCCGTGCACGGTGAACGGCCCGTCGACCAGGACCTCCGCCGGCCCGCCGTCCGACGGCACGCGGAGCAGCTCCACGGCTCCGCGCCGCTGCACGCCGAGGAGGGCGGCTCCCCCGGCCAGCACGGTCGCCGGGGTGGTGTCGCCGCGGTCGGTGCCGGCCGGGTCGAGCACCGGTTCTGGTGCCCCGCCCGTGGCCGGCACGCGGCAGAGGGTGGCCCCGCGCCCGGCGGCGTCCAGCCCCTCGGGCCCGAGCCCGAGCCGGGCGGTCAGCCAGATCCAGCGACCCGCGGGGTCGTAGGCGGGCCGCGAGCACTCGGCGCGGCCGTCGGTGACCCGGCGCAGCGGGCCGCCGGCCGTGGGGACGGCGTAGACGTCGTGCACCCGGTCGCGGTCGGCGCGGGCGTGCCGGGCGGAGACGAACGCCAGCTCGGCGCCGTCCGGGCTCCAGGTGACGTCGGCGTCGTCGGCGTCGCCGTCGGTGACCTGCCGAGGAGGCGGCGGCGCTGCGTCGCCCTCCCCGTCGGGCGGCAGGTCGAGGACGAAGACGTGGCGGCGCCGGTCGGTGGCCACCCCGACGTCCTCGGCCTGCCAGCGCAGGGTGCTGACCAGCCACGGCGGCTGGGCGGCGCGGTCGGCCCCGGAGCGGTCCGCCTCGGGCACCCGGGCGGTGTAGGCGAGCCGGCGGGAGTCCGGGGACCACGCCGGTCGGCCCGCGCCGAGGGGGTGCGCGGTGAGCCGCCGGGGGGCGCCGCCGGCGGTCGGCAGCAGGTGCAGCTGGGGGCGGCCGCCCGGGTCGGCGGCGCGGTAGGCCAGCCAGCGGCCGTCCGGGGAGAACGCCGGGTCGGTGTCCCGGACCCCGGTGGTCAGCGGGCGGGCCGGGGCGGACCCGTCGGTGGGCACGGCCCACAGCAGGCTGCGGTCGGTGTCGCCGCCGAGGTCGGCGCGGGTGGCGGCCACGACGGCCATGCGCCCGTCCGGGGAGACCGTGGGGACGCCGGGGGTGCGCAGCAGGGCGACGTCGTCGGGGCGCATGGTCCGCAGGGCGCGCGCGGTCGTCCGGCACCGTCCCCGGGGTGCCCGTTCGACGGGCGCCCCGGGGCAGCGGGCTCAGCGGCGGCGGGTGTCCTCCCCGGCCGTGCGCTCGTCGGCCTGCTCGGCGAGCCGCGGCTCGGCCTCGGCGAGCGCCTCCGGCCCGCGGGAGGGGATCCGCTCGGCCTGCTCGGGCTCCACCACGGGCTCGTCGCGCTCGACGACCATGCCGCGGGTCTTGAGCAGGCTGGCGGCCGTGGCGATGAGCAGGACGCCGAGGATGACGGTCAGCGACAGCCAGATCGGGATGGTCGGCACCGCGTCGATGTGCTCGCCGCCGTTGATGAACGGCAGCGTGTTCTCGTGCAGGGCCTCGAGGATGAGCTTCACGCCGATGAAGGCGAGGACCACGGCCAGCCCGATCGACAGGTACACCAGCCGCTTGAGCAGACCACCGAGCAGGAAGTACAGCTGCCGCAGGCCCATCAGAGCGAAGACGTTCGCGGTGAACACGATGAACGGCTCGCGGGTCAGCCCGAAGATGGCCGGGATGCTGTCGAGGGCGAACACCAGGTCGGTCGTGGCCAGGGCCAGGAACACCACGATCATCGGGGTGAAGAACTTCTTGCCGTTCTCCGTGACCCGGATCTTGCTGCCCTGGAAGTCCGAGGTGATGGGCAGCACCCGGCGCATCTGGCGGATGAGGGCGTTCTCCTCGAACTCCTCGTCGTCGCCGCGGTGCCGGACCAGGTTGATGGCCGTGTACACCAGGAACGCACCGAAGATGTAGAAGACCCAGGTGAACCGCTCGATCAGCGCCGCGCCGGCGAGGATGAACAGGCCGCGCAGGAGCAGGGCGATGATGATGCCGACCATCAGGACCTCCTGCTGCAGGTGCCGCGGCACCCGGAAGCGGGCCATGATGATCACGAACACGAAGAGGTTGTCCACCGACAGCGAGTACTCGGTGAGCCAGCCGGCGTAGAACTCCGTCGCGTACTGCCCGTTGGTGAGGCCGAGGATCACCAGGCCGAAGAGCAGGGCGAGACCGACGTAGAAGCTGACCCAGAGGGTCGCCTCCTTCATCGAGGGCTCGTGCGGACGGCGCACGACGATGGCGAGGTCGGCGAGCAGCAGGACGGTCAGCCCCACGAACGTCGCGACCTCGAACCAGGCGGGTAGCTCCATGCGGTCGTGTCCTCCGGGGACTGGCAGTCGTCAGCGCCGGAGGTCTCTCCCACCGCCGGCCAGGGCCGGCGACCGGCAGCACCGGAGGCCATGGGACCTCGTGATGACGACGCTGCCGCGGGGGGATACTCCCCTCCACCGTGCTCCCCCGGTGCGGAGCAGCCGTCGCTGGCTGTCGTCCGGGTCGTGGCGCCCACCGTACCGGCTCCGGCGGGTGTCCTCGATTCGAGGTGCCGGGAGCCGCCCGGGCCGGCGCCGGTCCGCGCCGTCCGTGGACACGGCACCGGGCCGCCCCGCGGCTGCGGGACGGCCCGGTGTCGGACGGCGCGGTGGGGTCAGCCGCGGTGCCGGGAACCGCTGGGCAGGTGCCCGTCGTCGGGGACGGCAGCACCGCGCCCGGCGTCCGGACCGGTGGCGTCGGTGACGGCGGCATCGTGCGGCGAGGAGGGCGCCTCGTCCGGGCCGGTGGCGTGCCGGTCGTGGTCACCGGGGCCCATGGCCACCAGGCCCTCGCGGCCGGCGGCCTGGTCCCCCGCCCCGGTCGGCGGCACCACGCCGCGCGCCCGGTCGCGGCGGTCCTTGACCAGGCTGGCCACCGTCGTGACCACCAGGGTGGCCAGGATGACCGTCAGGGACAGCCAGGTCGGCACCTCGGGGACGACGGTCACGTGTTCCCCGCCGTTGATGAACGGCAGCTCGTCTCGTGCAGGGCGTGGATGAGCAGCTTGACGCCGATGAAGCCGAGGATCACGGCCAGGCCGTAGGACAGGTAGACCAGCCGGTCGAGCAGACCGTCGATGAGGAAGAACAGCTGGCGCAGCCCGAGCAGCGCGAACGCGTTGGCGGTGAAGACCAGGTAGGTCTCCTCGGTCAGCCCGAAGATCGCCGGGATGGAGTCGACGGCGAACAGGATGTCGGCGCTGGCGATGGCCAGCAGCGCGATGGCCAGCGGGGTGATGTGCCGCTTGCCGTCGATCGTGGTGACCATCCGGTCGGAGTGGTAGTCCTGCGTGGTCGGCAGGACCCGGCGGGCCAGCCGCAGGACGCTGTTCTCCTTGAACTCCTCGTCGTGCGAGTGGCCGCCGCTGCGGGCCTGCGCCACGGCGGTCCAGATGAGGAAGCCGCCGAACACGTAGAAGATCCAGCTGAACTGCTCGATCGCGGCGGCGCCGATGACGATGAACACCGTCCGCAGCGCCAGCGCGAAGGCGATGCCGAACAGCAGCACCTTCTGCTGCAGCTCCCGGGGAACCGCGAAGCTGGCCATGATCAGGACGAAGACGAAGAGGTTGTCCACCGAGAGGCTCTTCTCGGTGATGTAGCCGGCGAAGTACTCACCGGCGTACTGGCCGCCGGAGAACCACAGCACCAGCAGGCCGAACACGAGCGCGATGCCGACGTAGACCGCCGACCAGGTGGCCGACTCACGCAGCGTCGGTGCGTGGGGGGTGCGCACGTGGCCGACGAAGTCGAACACCAGCATCCCGACGATGGCGCCGATCGTCAGCGCCCACACCCAGAAGGGCACGTCCACAGCAGGTACCTCCGGAGACTCGGACGGTGCGCACGGGCACCGCTCGGTTGACCGGAGGTCTCTCCCACTCCCCCGGCGACGAGGGAGCCGACGGGGCCGGGGGCCCACCAGGACCCCGTACTGACGACACCGCCGCGGGGGGATACTCCCCTCCACGAACACCGACCGCGGACGCCGGCCCACTCGCGTGGGGCCGCCGTCGTGCGGTCACTGCACCATCAGACGCTACCGGAGCGCCGGGTGTTCCCCGGACACGCGCGAGTTCACCCAGACGTCACCCCCCGCCCGGCCCGGTGACGGACCGGGACGAGCGCCCCTCCCGGGACCCGTGCCGCGGCGTGGGGGGACGGAGGGAGGACCACGTCCGCCTCGGGGGACCTCCGGACGTGGCCGCTAGGCGTGGGCGGCGTCGAGCTGGCGCAGCTCCTTCTTCAGCTCGGTGAGCTCGTCGCGCAGCCGGGCGGCCACCTCGAACTGCAGCTCCCGGGCGGCGGCCAGCATCTGGTCGTTCATCTGCGTGATCAGGTCGGCCAGCTCGGCGCGGGGCAGACCCTGGGTGTCGATGCCGCCGGCCTTGCCCCGCGCGGCCTTGGACGACAGCCCCGGGACCGGCGCCTTGCCGCGGGACTGCTGCCGACCCGACCCGCCCAGCAGCTCGGTGGCGGTCTCGGTCTCCTCGGCCGCGCGGTAGATGCCGTCGAGGATGTCGACGATCTTCTTGCGCAGGGGCTGCGGGTCGATGCCGTGCTCGCGGTTGTAGGCCAGCTGCTTCTCCCGGCGCCGGTTGGTCTCCTCGATCGCCTGCGCCATCGACGGGGTGATCGTGTCCGCGTACATGTGCACCTGGCCGGAGACGTTGCGCGCGGCGCGGCCGATGGTCTGGATGAGCGACTTGCTCGACCGGAGGAACCCCTCCTTGTCGGCGTCGAGGATCGCCACCAGGGACACCTCGGGCAGGTCGAGCCCCTCGCGCAGCAGGTTGATGCCGACCAGCACGTCGTACTCGCCCTGGCGCAGCTCGCGCAGCAGCTCCACCCGACGCAGCGTGTCCACCTCGGAGTGCAGGTAGCGCACCTTGATGCCCAGCTCGAGCAGGTAGTCGGTGAGGTCCTCGGACATCTTCTTGGTCAGCGTGGTGACCAGGATGCGTTCGTCCCGCTCGACCCTGACCCGGATCTCGTGCACCAGGTCGTCGATCTGGCCCTTGGTCGGCTTGACGACCACCTCCGGGTCGACCAGGCCGGTGGGGCGGATGACCTGCTCGACGACCTCGCCCTGGACGCGGCCGAGCTCGTAGTCCCCCGGGGTGGCCGACAGGTAGACGGTCTGGCCGATCCGGTCGGTGAACTCCTCCCACTTGAGCGGGCGGTTGTCCATGGCCGAGGGCAGCCGGAAGCCGTGCTCCACCAGCGTGCGCTTGCGGCTCATGTCGCCCTCGTACATGCCGCCGATCTGCGGCACGGTCACGTGCGACTCGTCGACGACCAGCAGGAAGTCGTCGGGGAAGTAGTCGATGAGGCAGGCGCCGGCGCTGCCGGGCGCCCGGCCGTCGATGTGCCGCGAGTAGTTCTCGATGCCGGAGCAGAACCCGACCTGGCGCATCATCTCGATGTCGTAGGTGGTGCGCATGCGCAGCCGCTGGGCCTCCAGCAGCTTGCCCTGCCGCTCCAGCTCGGCCAGCCGCTGCTCGAGCTCGGCCTCGATGGTGGCGATCGCGCGCTCCATCCGCTCGGGACCGGCGACGTAGTGGGTGGCCGGGAAGACGAACAGCTCGTCGACCTCGCGGACCACCTCACCGGTGAGCGGGTGCAGGTAGTACAGCCGCTCCACCTCGTCGCCGAACATCTCGATCCGGCAGGCGAGCTCCTCGTAGACCGGGAAGACCTCGATGGTGTCGCCCCGCACCCGGAAGGTGCCGCGGGAGAACGACAGGTCGTTGCGGGTGTACTGCTCGGTGACCAGGGTGCGCAGCAGCTCGTCTCGCTCGCGCTCCTCGCCCACCTTGATCTTCAGCGCCCGCTCGACGTACTCCTCCGGCGTCCCCAGGCCGTAGATGCAGGAGACGGTGGAGACGACGACGACGTCGCGCCGGGTGAGCAGGCTGTTGGTGGCCGAGTGCCGCAGCCGCTCGACCTCCTCGTTGACCGAGGAGTCCTTCTCGATGTAGGTGTCGGTCTGCGGGACGTAGGCCTCGGGCTGGTAGTAGTCGTAGTAGGACACGAAGTACTCGACCGCGGCGTCGGGCAGCAGCTCCCGGAACTCGTTGGCCAGCTGCGCGGCCAGCGTCTTGTTCGGGGCCATCACCAGCGTCGGCCGCTGCACCTGCTCGATCAGCCAGGCCGTGGTCGCCGACTTGCCGGTGCCCGTCGCGCCGAGCAGGACGGTGTCGGTGGCACCGGACCTGACCCGTTCGGCCAGCGCCGCGATCGCGGTCGGCTGGTCGCCGGAGGGCTGGAACTCGCTGACGACGCGGAAGCGCCCGCGGGTGGGCCGGAGGTCGGTGGTCGTGCGCACGCCGACGACGGTACGACCGGGCACCGACAGGACGGTGCCGCTGGCCCGCGGGGTGACGCGCGGGACGGGCGGGACGGCCCGACCGGTGGTGCGGGCGGGCCGCGGGGGCGGTGCTTGCACCCGTCCGGGGAGCCGCCTAGCGTCCTCCGTCGCAGGAGCGGTCCCCGCCGGGGCCAGCGCCACCCGGGGTCAGCGGGCCCCGGACGAGGTCGGTCCCGGCGTCACCGCCCCGCCCTGCGCACGACACCCCCCGCGGCGACGCCCGCGGGGGGTGTCGTCGCCCCCCTCCGCCACCCCGTCCGCGGTGAGCTGGGTCTCCGCGGCGCCCGGCCGGCGGAGGGTTGGACGGCGGCGCGCCCGGGCACGACCGGCCGGACGACCACGCCCACCGACCTCCCGGCCCGCGCCCCGCGGCGGGAGGCCACCGGCCCCCGGCCAGCCGGGGGCGCCGAGCAGGAGGACCTCGCATGAACATGGTGTGGCCCGGCACCGCCTATCCCCTCGGGGCCACCTACGACGGCACCGGCACCAACTTCGCGATCTTCAGCGAGGTCGCGGAGCGGGTCGAGCTGTGCCTGTTCGACGCCGCCGGGGTCGAGACCCGCATCGTGCTGCCGGAGATGGACGGCCACGTCTGGCACGCCTTCCTGCCGGGTGTGCAGCCCGGGCAGCGCTACGGCTACCGCGTGCACGGTCCCTACGACCCGTCCCAGGGTCTGCGCTGCAACCCGAACAAGCTGCTGCTGGACCCCTACGCCAAGGCCATCGACGGGCAGATCGACTGGGACCCGTCGGTGTTCGGCTACGACTTCCAGACCAAGGAGCGCAACGACGAGGACTCGGCGCCGCACATGCCGAAGTCCATCGTCGTCAACCCCTACTTCGACTGGGGCGTGGACCGCCCCCCGAGGACGCCATACCACAAGACCGTCATCTACGAGGCCCACGTCAAGGGCCTGACGATGACCCACCCCGACGTCCCGGAGGAGCTGCGCGGCACCTACGCGGGCCTCGCCCACCCGGCGGTCGTCACCTACCTGCAGGAGCTCGGCACCACCGCCATCGAGCTCATGCCGGTGCACCAGTTCGTGCAGGACGACACGCTGCTGCAGAAGGGCCTGCGCAACTACTGGGGCTACAACACGATCGGCTTCTTCGCGCCGCACGACGAGTACGCCAGCAACACCGACAACGGCATGCAGGTGCAGGAGTTCAAGGGCATGGTCCGGACCCTGCACGAGGCCGGCATCGAGGTCATCCTCGACGTGGTCTACAACCACACCGCCGAGGGCAACCACCTGGGCCCCACGCTGTCGTTCAAGGGCATCGACAACCGGTCCTACTACCGGCTGGTCGAGGGCGACGAGCAGTACTACATGGACACCACGGGCACCGGGAACTCGCTCAACGTCCGCACCCCGCAGTCCCTGCAGCTGATCATGGACTCGCTGCGCTACTGGGTGACCGAGATGCACGTCGACGGCTTCCGCTTCGACCTGGCCTCCACCCTGGCCCGCCAGTTCCACGAGGTCGACCGGCTGTCGGCGTTCTTCGACCTCGTGCACCAGGACCCGATCGTCAGCCAGGTCAAGCTCATCGCCGAGCCGTGGGACGTCGGTGACGGCGGCTACCAGGTCGGCAACTTCCCCGCGCTGTGGACGGAGTGGAACGGCAAGTACCGCGACACCGTCCGCGACTACTGGCGCGGCGAGCCGTCCACCATCGGGGAGTTCGCCAGCCGGATCACCGGCTCGGCCGACCTGTACCAGCACTCCGGCCGCCGCCCCATGGCCAGCATCAACTTCGTCACGGCGCACGACGGGTTCACCCTCGACGACCTGGTCTCTTACAACGAGAAGCACAACGAAGCCAACGGCGAGGACAACAACGACGGGGAGAGCCACAACCGCAGCTGGAACTGCGGCGTCGAGGGCGACACCACCGACCCGGCGGTGCTCACCCTGCGCGCCCGGCAGCGGCGCAACTTCCTGGCCACGCTGATGCTCAGCCAGGGCGTGCCCATGCTGCTGCACGGCGACGAGCTGGGCCGCACCCAGCAGGGCAACAACAACGGCTACTGCCAGGACTCACCGCTGACCTGGGTGCACTGGGACGAGGTCGACGAGGGCCTGCTGCAGTTCACCAAGGCGGTGACCCGGCTGCGCGCGGAGCACCCGACCTTCCGCCGCCGCCGGTTCTTCCACGGCCGCCCGGTGCGCCGCGGCGAGGGCGACCCGGTGCAGGACGTCGCCTGGCTGACCCCGGCCGGGGACCTGATGGGCGAGGACGACTGGGACGCCGGCTTCGCCAAGTCGGTGGCCATGTACCTCAACGGCCACGGCATCCGGTCCACGGACGAGCGCGGCGAGGAGGTGCTGGACGACCACTTCTACCTGGCGTTCAACGCCCACCACGAACCGATCGAGTTCCACCTGCCCTCGGACGAGTACGCGGGCAGCTGGACCGTCGTCCTCGACACCGCCGAGATGGGCGAGGTCGAGCCGCGGGAGCTCAAGGCCGGCGAGACGCTGACCCTGGCCGACCGGTCCATGGTCGTCCTCAGCGCGCCCCGCCGCTCGTGAGCGGGCCGTCCGTGAGCGCGCCGTCCGCCACCGGGTCGGAGCCGCTGAGCCTGGACCGGCGCCGCGACGTCCCGACCGGGACCTACCGGCTGCAGGTCACCGCCGACTTCACCCTCGACGACGCGGCCGCCCTGGCCGGCTACCTGGCCGACCTGGGCGTCAGCCACGCCTACACCTCTCCGCTGCTGCGGTCGGCGGCGGGCAGCACGCACGGCTACGACACCGTCGACCACGCGCACGTCGACGAGCCGCGCGGCGGGCAGGCCGGCTTCGACCGGCTGGTCGCCGCGCTGCACGAGCAGGGCCTGGGCCTGGTGCTGGACCTGGTGCCCAACCACATGGGGATCGCCGACCCGGCCGAGGCGCCGTGGTGGTGGGACGTGCTGCAGCACGGCCGGGACAGCGCGCACGCGGCCGCCTTCGACGTCGACTGGGACTTCGGCGGCCGGGTGCGCGTCCCGGTGCTCGGGTCGGCCGACGACGTGCAGAAGCTCGAGGTGGTGGACGGCGAGCTCCGCTACTACGACAACCGGTTCCCCATCGCGCCCGGCACCGGCGAGGGCACCCCGCAGGAGGTGCACGACCGGCAGCACTACGAGCTGGTCGACTGGCGCCGCGCCGACCGGGACCTCAACTACCGGCGGTTCTTCGCGATCAACACCCTCGCCGGGCTGCGCGCGGAGGACCCGGCGGTCTTCGAGGCCACCCACCGGCTGGTGCTGGACCTGGTCGCGCAGGGCGCCGTCGACGGGCTGCGGATCGACCACCCCGACGGCCTGGCCGACCCCAGGGGCTACCTCGACCGGCTGGCCGAGGCCTCCGGTGGCCGGTGGACCGTGGTGGAGAAGATCCTGGAGCCCGGCGAGGACCTGCCGGAGTCGTGGCGGGCCGCCGGGACGACGGGCTACGACGCGCTGGCCGAGGTCGACCAGGTGCTCGTGGACCCGGCCGGCGAGGCCCGGCTGAGCGCGCTGGACACCGAGGTCTCCGGCGCCCCGGTGGACTACGCGGAGCTGGTGCGGAGCAGCAAGCGCGAGGTGACCGACGGGATCCTCGGCTCTGAGCTGGCCCGCCTGGTCCGGGTCATCGGCGAGCTGCCGGGTGTCTCCGGTGAGGAGCAGCTGGAGGCGCTGGCCGAGCTGCTGGCGTCCTTCCCGGTCTACCGCTCCTACCTGCCCGACGGCCGCGAGCACCTGGACGCCACCGTCGCCGCGGTGCGGGAGCGCCGTCCCGACCTCACCGCCGCGCTCGACGCGCTGCACCCGGTGCTGTCCCAGGCCGGCACCGAGGCGGCCACCCGCTTCGAGCAGACCAGCGGCCCGGTGATGGCCAAGGGCGTCGAGGACAGCGCCTACTACCGGTGGGCGCGCTTCGTCGCGCTCAACGAGGTCGGCGGTGACCCCTCCCGGTTCGGCAGCACCGTCGAGGAGTTCCACGAGGCGCAGCAGCGCCGTGCGGAGCGCCGGGCGGCGTCGATGACCGCGCTGTCCACCCACGACACCAAGCGCAGCGAGGACGTCCGGGCCCGGCTGGCGGTGCTCGCCGAGCTCGCCGCGGAGTGGGCCGAGCTGGTCCGCGGGCTGCTGACCCGCCACCCGCTGCCCGACCGGCCGCTGGCGCACCTGGTGTGGCAGAACCTCGTCGGCGCGTGGCCGCTGTCGCGCGAGCGGGCGCACGCCTACGCGGAGAAGGCGGCCCGCGAGGCGGGGACGTCGACGACCTGGACCGACGTCGACGAGGAGTTCGAGACCGCGCTGTTCGAGATGGTCGACGCGGCCTACGACGACGAGCGGACGAACGCCGAGATCGAGCGGTTCGTCGCCCGCATCACGCCGGCCGGCCGGTCCAACTCGCTGGCCCAGAAGATGCTGCAGCTGACCATGCCCGGCGTCCCCGACGTCTACCAGGGCACCGAGCTGTGGGACCTCTCGCTGGTCGACCCGGACAACCGGCGTCCGGTGGACTACGAGCAGCGTCGCGGGCTGCTGGCCCGGCTGGACGGCGGGGAGGTCCCGGGCGTCGACGAGACCGGTGCGGCCAAGCTGCTGGTGGTGTCCCGGGTGCTGCGGGCCCGCCGGGAGCACCCCGAGTGGTTCGCCGGCTACGAGCCGGTGGCGGCGTCCGGGCTCGCGGCCGACCACGTGGTCGCCTACGACCGCGGCGGCGTGGTGCCCGTGGCGACAAGGCTCCCGGTGGGCCTGTCGATCGCCGGGTGGAGCGACACGGCGCTGCAGCTGCCCACCGGGGCCTGGCGCGACCTGCTCACCGGCCGCCGGCACGTCTCCGACGCCGCCGGGCTGCCGGTGGCCGCCGTGCTCGAGCAGCTGCCGGTCGCCCTGCTCGTGCGGGACTGAGCCGGCCGGCCGGGCGTGCCCCGGTCGGCCGGGCGCCGGCCGTTGCACGCCGGTCGCCGCCGGGCAGCCCTCCGCGGGTCCGCGGGAACGCGCGGACGAGCCGGGCCGGCACTCCTCCCCCGGCGGAAGCTCGTGCTCTGCCCACCGTGGTGGGCAGAGCACGAGCTTCCGCACCTCTGGTCGGCCGCTGTCTCGTGCTCTGCCCATGGTGGTGGGCAGAGCACGAGCCCGTCGGGGAGGACGCCGGGACCCCCGCCCGGGGCCGACGGGCCGTCGGTCCGACCGCTCGGGCGCCCCGCGGCTCCCGTCGCGTGCCGTCCCCCCCGATCGGGACCGACGACCCGCGGCAGCCCGGTCACCGTGAGACGGACGTCACGGCGGCACGGGTGACACCCCGCCCGCGGTGACGTGACCTGCGGTTCCCTCCCCGGCCGGTCCGGTGACCGGCTACGGTCACCCCCGTTGCCCCTGGGACGCGGGGTGACCTCGCGTGATCCGGCCGTTACCTTGTTGCCGCACCCGGGATCAGAGTCCGGGTGCCGGAGCCGATCCGCCGAACCCCGTCCGTCGGCCGCCGTACCTCCTGCACAGCCAGGACGGGGGTGGGGGACCCATCTCGGCGCCCGGCCGCACCGGTCGCGCGCCTCGGGGTGAAGCCGTGCACGCACGGCCGGGGCACCGATCGCTCCGAACCCGACAGCTCACCTCGCAGGCGGCGGATCGGGAGTCCCCCATGCGCACGTCCTCTTCCCGCGTGCCCGCACGCGCCCTGCGCCGCGGCGCCGTCGTCCTCACCGGGGCGGCGGCCGTCACCGTCGGCGTCCTCACCGGCCCGGCCTCGGCCGCCGCCGCGAACGACTGGGACGCCGTCGCCCAGTGCGAGTCCAGCGGCAACTGGGCCATCAACACCGGCAACGGCTACTACGGCGGGCTGCAGTTCAGCGCCAGCACGTGGGCCGCCTTCGGTGGGCACGACTACGCCTCGAACGCCCACCTGGCGACCAAGGACCAGCAGATCGCCGTCGCCGAGCGCACGCTCGACGTCCAGGGCCCCGGCGCCTGGCCGAACTGCGGCAAGGCGCTGAACCCCTCGGTGCCCGAGGCGGGTGCGGCGCCCGCGGCCGCCCCGGCTCCCGCGCCGGCAGCCCCGGCCACCGGCGGCGCGACGTACACCGTCGTCTCCGGTGACACGCTCGGCCGGATCGCCGGGCAGCAGGGTGTGGCCGGCGGCTGGCAGGCCCTGTACGCGGCCAACGACGACCAGCTCGCCAGCCCGCACGTGATCCAGGTGGGTCAGGTCCTGCAGCTGCCGTGACCTGCCCCTGAGGCGCCGATCACGGCGCCGTGACCGGCTCCGGAGCCCATCCGGCGGTCACGGCGCCGTGATAAGGCGAGGTGCTGGAACGGCCCCGTCCAGGGGCCCGCCCTGAGCCTGCGAAGGGCGGGGAGGACGGGGTCCTGTCAGAAGCGGATGGCGTCGATGACCTTGGCGCGGACGGCGATCACCGCGGGCAGCAGGCCGGCCAGCGCGCCGACCGTGGTGGCCGCTACCAGCCCCTCCACCGCAGCGGCGACCGGGAAGCCGGGGGTGTCGGCCAGCGGGATCCCGCCGTTGAGCAGCGACTCCAGCGGCAGGCTGCGGACCAGCACGACCGACAGCGCCACCGCCGCGAGCCCGGCCAGGAACGTGGCGCAGACGCTCTCCAGCATGATCGCGGAGAAGATCCGCGACGAGGTGGCACCGAAGCTGCGCCGCACGCCGATCTCCCGGATCCGCTGGCGCACGGTCACCAGCCCGATGTTGAGCACGCCGAGCCCGCCGAGGACGAGCACCACGGTGCCCGCGCCGCGGATGGCCAGCCGCAGCAGGGCCAGGGTCTCCTCCAGCCCCTCGGAGTCCTGCCGGTAGGCGTCCACCTGGACGCCCAGCGCCAGGCCGAGGTCGTTGGACACCACCGACATCACCTCGTCGGCCTGCTCGGGCGGCACCCACAGCTCCAGCGTCGCCGGCCCGTAGTAGGCGGCCGACGGGTCGGTCGGGTCGGCAGCACCCCGGGCCGGCGCGTCCCACGGGCCGGCGGAGCGGTCCACCCGGTAGGCCAGGAGCTCCTCGCCGTACCCCTCGCGGACCACGCCGACGATCGCCGCCGTCACCGGGCGGGACCCGCCGATGACGACGGTCGGGCGGGTGGACAGGTCCGGGACGCCGAGCGCGGCCAGGAACGCCTCGTTGACGACGACGGCCGGCGCCAGGCTCTGCCGGTCGCCCTCGCGCAGCCAGCGGCCCTCGACCGGCTCGATGCGGTGCAGCGGACCGTAGGACGGCGAGACGCGCTGGGTCTGCACGGCCTGCGTGCCCCCGGGCAGCCGGAAGCGGGTCTCCTCGTAGGCGACGCTCGCCGTCCCGGTGATCCCGTAGCGCTCGGTGAGGTCGGCGACGGCGGTGTCCCACTCGGCGGCGTCCGGCGGCATCCCGGTCTGCGGGTCGTAGGCGGTGACGGCGATCGTCGCCGACCGGCCGCCGTAGCGCTCGCCCTGCTCCTGCTGCACCTGGGCGACGATGAGGCCCAGCGCGGTCACCGTGGTCATGGCGAAGACGGCGAGGAAGACGCCGACCAGGGAGAGCACCACACGGGCCTTGTGCACCCGCACCTCGCTCCACGCCTCGGCGAGCGTGGCCAGCAGCGGGGTCACGCGACGACCTCCCCGGCCGGCGCGGTCGCCTCGGCCAGCGGGGTCAGCCGCCCGGCGTCCAGCCGGTAGCGACGGTCGGCCAGCCGGGCGACGTTCAGGTCGTGGGTGATCGTGACCAGCGCGGCGCCGCCCGCCGCGGCGGACTCGGCCAGCAGCGCCATCACCTGGGCGCCGGTCTCCACGTCGAGGGCACCGGTCGGCTCGTCGGCCAGCACCACCCGCGGCGAGCGCACCAGCGCCCGGGCGATGGCCACCCGCTGCTGCTCGCCGCCGGACAGCCGCTCGGGGACCATGTCGGTGCGGGCGCCCAGCCCCACCCGGTCCAGCACCGCCCGCGCCGTGCGGCGCCGGTGCAGGACGTCGCGGCCGCGGGCGTAGAGCAGCGGGGCGGCGACGTTCTCCTCGGCGGTGCGCCGCGGCAGCAGGTTGAACTGCTGGAAGACGAAGCCGAACACCTCACCGCGCAGCCGGGCCCGGCGGCGGGCGCGCAACCGGTCGGTCGGCTCCCCGTCGAGCAGGTACTCCCCGCCGGTCGGGGTGTCCAGCAGGCCGAGGAGGTTGAGCAGGGTCGACTTGCCCGACCCGGAGCGGCCCACGATCGCGACGTGCTCGCCGGCGGCCACCTCCAGGTCCACCCCGGTCAGGATCGGCAGCACCCCGCCGTCGGGCAGTCCGACCTCGCGGCTGATCCCGCGCAGCGACAGCAGCGCGCTCATCCGTAGGGCCCGGCCATCCCGGGCTGCTCGACGGTGTCGTCCGGCACCGGCACGAACAGCAGCACCTCGTCGCCCTCGGCCAGACCCTCGCGGACCTCCACCTGCTCGCCGTCGGTGAGCCCCAGGACGACCGCCCGCTCCTGCTGCGCGCCGTCGGGGCCGACCACCCACACGTTGCCCTGCTGCACCGAGCCCTGCACCGCGGTCACCGGGACGACCAGCACGTCCTCGGCGAGGCCGGCGTCGACGACCACCGTGGCGGCCATGCCGGCGAAGACGGTGGTGCCGGCCGGCACGCGGCAGCGGGCGGTGGTGCCGGCCTGCCCCGTGCCCGGAGCGGCCGGGTCGGCGACGGCGGCGGCCGGGTCGTCGGCCGGGTCCGGCGCGGCGACCGGCGCGCCCAGCGTCAGCCCGGTGCACGGGAAGGGCGCCGGCCCGCCTTTCACCTCGACCTCCGCGGTGGACGGCGGGGCGAGCAGCCGGAACTGGTCGTCCTGGGTGAGCGTCGCGGTGACCGACAGCGTCCCCGGGGAGACCGTCGCCACCCGGTCGCCGACCGCGACGAGCTGGTCGACCAGCACGTCGACGGCGCCGACGGTGCCGGCCGCGGGCGCGGGGACGGTCGCCGTCCGCACCAGCGGCTCCCGCGGCGTGCTCGTCGGGTTGCCCTCGGCGTCGGTGCCGGTGACCGGCGCGCGCTCCTCCTCCCAGCGGACCTCGAGCACCGCGTCGCCCTCGGCCACCACGTCGCCGGGCTCGGCCAGCACCCGGCGGACCGTGCCGGCCTTCGTCGCCCGGACCGGCACCGCGGCGTCGGCGACCACCGTGCCCTGCACGGTGACGGTGTTGGCGACCGTCCCGCGCGCGACGGGGACGACCGGGGAGGAGAGGTCGACCGGGGGTGCGGCACCGGACACCGACGCGGTCTCCCCACCGCCCCCGCGGAAGGCCAGCACCACCAGGGCGGCGGCGATCACGGCCCACACCAGCAGCCGGAGCACCGGCAGGACGACGGTGCGGACGGTGCCCATGGCGCTCCCCGGGGTGGTGGGGCACCCCCGGCGCCCCGATCGCAGCGCACGGTAACGGCACCGCGTCGCACCGGATACCGAGTGGCGCGCGGCACGCCGGACACGCGCGGTTGGCGGCCTCCGGCGCGGGCATCTCCCCCGGGACACCCCGTCGGATCCCTGGAGGCCCCTGCATGTCCGCTGCCGTCGAGTTCGCCGTCTGGGCGCCCATCCCGGAACGGGTCCGGCTGCAGGTCGACGGCTCGGTGCACGACATGCGCCGGGACGACGGCGGCTGGTGGCGCGCCGAGGTCGAGGCCGGCCCCGAGGCCGACTACGCCTTCCTGCTCGGGGACGACGACAAGCCGTACCCCGACCCGCGGTCGCGCCGCCAGCCGGAGGGCGTGCACGGGCCCTCCCGCCGCCACGACCCGGCGTCCTACGCGTGGGGCGACCGCGCCTGGACCGGCCGCCCGCTGGCCGGCGGGGTGGTCTACGAGCTGCACGTCGGCACGTTCACCTCCGAGGGGACGCTGGACGCGGCGGTCGAGAAGCTGGACCACCTGGTCGAGCTCGGCGTGGACTTCGTCGAGCTGTTGCCGGTCAACGGCTTCGACGGCACGCACAACTGGGGCTACGACGGCGTCCTCTGGTACACGGTGCAGGAGACCTACGGCGGCCCGGCGGCCTACCAGCGCTTCGTCGACGCCTGCCACCAGCGTGGCCTGGGCGTCATCCAGGACGTCGTCTACAACCACCTGGGCCCGTCGGGGAACTACCTGCCGCTGTTCATGCCGGTCTTCGCCGAGGGTGGCGCGAACACCTGGGGCAGCTCGGTGAACCTGTCCGGCCCGGACTCCGACGAGGTGCGCCGCTACGTCATCGACAACGCGCTGATGTGGCTGCGCGACATGCACGTCGACGGGCTGCGGCTGGACGCCGTGCACGCGCTGGTCGACGAGCGGGCCACCCACGTGCTGGAGGAGATGGCCCAGGAGGTCGACCGGCTGTCAGTCGCCGTCGGCCGGCCGCTGACGCTGATCGCGGAGAGCGACCTCAACGACCCGCGCATGGTCACCCCGCGGGTGGCGCACGGCACCGGCATCCACGCCCAGTGGAGCGACGACTTCCACCACGCGCTGCACGCCACGCTGACCGGTGAGGGGCAGGGCTACTACCGCGACTTCGCCGAGGCCGGGATCGGCGCGGTGGCCAAGACGCTGACCGGCGCCTTCTTCCACGACGGCGCGTGGTCCAGCTTCCGCCGCCGGCACCACGGCCGGCCGGTGGACACCGCGCTGCTGCCCGGCTGGAAGTTCGTCGGCTACCTGCAGGACCACGACCAGATCGGCAACCGGGCGATCGGTGACCGCATCTCCGCGTCGCTGTCCCCCGGCCTGCTCGCAGTCGGCGCGACGCTGGTGCTGACCAGCCCGTTCACCCCGATGCTGTTCATGGGCGAGGAGTGGGGCGCCGCGACGCCGTGGCAGTTCTTCACCAGCCACACCGACCCGGAGATCGGGAGGGCCACCGCCGAGGGCCGCAAGGGCGAGTTCGCCGAGCACGGGTGGGACGCCGACGAGGTGCCCGACCCGCAGGACCCGGAGACCTTCCGGCGCTCGAAGCTGGACTGGGCGGAGCTGGGCAAGGAGCCGCACGCGGGGCTGCTCGGCGTCCACCGGGCCCTGCTCGCGCTGCGCCGGGCGCACCCCGACCTGGTCGACCCCGACCTGGCCGCGGTGCAGGTGGCCTGGGACGACGCCGACCGCTGGCTGGTGGTGCACCGCGGCGCCCTGCGGGTGGTGGCGAACCTGTCCGACCGGCCGCACGAGATCGACCTGGACCGCCCGGCCGGCGAGGTCCTGTTCGCCACCGGGGAGGTCCCGTCCGTCGAGGGCGCCACGGTGACCCTGCCCGCGGAGAGCGCGGCCGTGCTGACCGTGTCCTGACCGTGCGGCGGCTGCTGCCCGGGGTGGGCGGGGAGGGCACCGCCGACCTGGACGACACCGGTCTGGTCGAGGCCTACCGGCTGCCGCCCGGGCGGTCGCTGCGGGTCGACTTCGTCACCGCCCTCGACGGGTCGGTCACCGTCGGCGGGCGCAGCGGCGGCCTGGGCTCGCCGGGTGACCGGCGGGTGTTCCGCACGCTGCGGGCGCTGGCCGACGTGGTGCTGGTCGGGCACGGCACCGCGGCCGCGGAGGGCTACCGGCCGGTGGACGCCGACCCGTCGGTCGCCGGGCTGCGGACGGTGCTGGACCGGCCGGCGTCAGCCCCGGTCGCGGTGGTGTCCCGCCGGGCGTCGCTGGCTCCGGACGGGCGGCTCGCCGTCCCCTCGACGCTGCTGGTCACCTGCGCGGCCGCCGACCCCGACCGGCGGGCGGCGCTGGCGGCCGCCGGGGTGGGCGTGCTCGTCTGCGGGGACGACGACGTGGACCTGCCCGCCGCGCTGGACGCCCTGGCCGAGCGCGGGCTGGAACAGGTGCTGTGCGAGGGCGGACCGGCGCTGCTGTCCGCGGCACTGGCGGCCGGGGTGGTCGACGAGCTGGACCTCACGCTGGCCCCCGCCCTCGTCGGCAGTCCCGACCGGCTGCTCGCCGGGGCGCTCGCCGACGTCGTGCGCCCCCGTCTGGTCCAGCTGCTGGAGGAGGACGGCGTGCTGTTCACCCGGTACGCGGTCGACCGGTAGCCGGACCCGGCGCGGCGGCCGGCTCGTGCCAGGCTGGGCCGGTGCTGCGGGTCGGGGTGGTCGGGGTCGGGGACCACGCCGACGCGGTGACCGACGCGTTGCGGGGGCACGGGGTCGACGTCCGGCCCGCCGCCACCGGGCCGGTGGCACTCACCGTGGGCGTCGTCCGGGTCGGTGGGCCGGAGGTGCCGGCCGACGCCGTCCTCGTCGCCCCGGACCCGGCCGGCGCGGCCGCCGCGGCAACCGAGCTGTACCGGACCCGGCTGGCCCCGTGGGCGCAGTCCCTGGTGTCGACCAGCCCGGACGTGCCCACCCCGCCCCGGCTGCTCCCCCACGACCCCGGCTGGGTCGCGGTCGCCGACCGGCGCGGCGGTGCCCTGTGCGCGGCGCTGGCCGCCGCGGACCCGGCCGACCGGCTGGGCCTGCGGCGGGTCGACCACGTCGGGTCGACCGCGGTGCCCGGCCTGGCCGCCAAGCCCTTCCTGGACCTGCAGCTGACCGTCGACCGGCTGCCCGACGTCGCCTGGCTCGCCGCGGCGCTCGCCCCGCTGGGCTGGGTGCCGGCCTCGGGGGCCCGGCCCGACTCGCCGGGCGTCCACCGCGACCTGCCCGCCGGCCACGACACGGCATCGGCCGAGGTGTTCGCCAAGCGGCTGCTCGTCGCGCCGGACCCGGTGCGCCCGGCGATCCTGCACGTGCGGCTGACCGGCTCGCCGTTCGGCCGCCGCGTGGTCCGCTTCCGCGACCGGCTGCGCGCCGACCCTCAGCTGCGGCGGGACTACGAGCAGGTCAAGCGCCGGGCAGCGGCCGCGCACGCCGACGCCCGCGACTACGACGACTACACCCGTGACAAGGGGGCCTGGCTGGCCGGCGTCCACCCGCACACCGACACCTGGGCCGGCGGCGCCGACGACCCCTGGCCGCTCGATCGGGGCGCGGGTCAGCCCACCAGCCGGACGGCGTCGCCGTAGCCGAGCAGCCGGCGGTCCGCGGTGAGCAGCACGGCTCCCTCGGCCACGGCCTGCGCGACGAGGAGCCGGTCGAACGGGTCGCGGTGGACGTCGGGCAGGTGCTCCACCGCCGCAGCGTGCTCCGCGCTGACCGGCAGGAGGTCGAGTGCGAGCTCGCTGGTCACCCGCCGGCTCCAGGTGCGGACGTCCGACCTGAGCCGCAGCTTGCCGAGGCCCTGCTCGATCGCCAGCTCCCAGACGCACACCGCGGAGAGCAACCGCTGGTCGGCATCGAGGACCAGTTGCCTGGCCGTACCCAGCCGGGCCGACTGGTGGCTGGCCCAGACGACGACGTGGGTGTCGAGGAGGACCTTCACTCCTCGCCCTCGAACGCCCGCTGCAGGTCCTCGGGCAGGTCGTCGAAGTCGTCGGCGATCCACACGTTGCCGCGGTCGAAGTCGAAGTGGGGCACCCGTCGCGCCGGACCCACCAGCCGGGCGACCACCTTCCCGCGGTTGGTGATCTCGACCTCCTCCCCTGCCGCCACCTGCTCGAGCAGCCGGGACAGGTGCGTCTTCGCCTCGTGCACACCGACGGACCTGGTCATGTGACTTAGTCTACTCAAGGACCTCGACCTGGGGACGGTCGTGGCCGGTGCGCCCCGGTCGTCGTCCGCGGCTGCTTCACTGCGCGCATGGACCTGCCGCTGCTGCCGCCGGTGAAGCCGATGCTGGCCAAGGCCGTGACCACGGTGCCGGTCGCCGAGGGCACCTACTACGAGCCGAAGTGGGACGGCTTCCGCTGCGTCGTCTTCCGGGACGGCGACGAGGTGGAGCTGGGCAGCCGCAACGAGCGCCCGCTCACCCGCTACTTCCCCGAGGTGGTCGAGGCGGTCAAGGCCGCGCTGCCCGAGCGGTGCGTGGTCGACGGCGAGATCGTCGTCCCCCGGGACGACCGGCTGCACTTCGAGTCGCTGCTGCAGCGCATCCACCCCGCGAAGTCGCGGATCGACCTGCTCGCCGAGCAGACGCCGGCGTCCTTCGTCGCCTTCGACCTGCTGGCCCTCGGCGACGAGTCGCTGCTGGAGACGCCGTTCGCGCAGCGGCGGGCCCGGCTGGAGCAGGTCGTGACCGGCACGGACTCGGTGCACCTCACCGCGATCACCCGGGACCCGGACACCGCGCGGCGCTGGTTCGAGCAGTTCGAGGGCGCCGGGCTGGACGGCATCGTGGCCAAGGCCGCCGACCTGCCCTACGGCCCCGATCAGCGGCTGATGACCAAGGTCAAGCACGTGCGGACGGCGGACTGCGTGGTCGCCGGCTTCCGCTGGCACAAGAGCGGGCCGGTGGTCGGCTCGCTGCTGCTGGGGCTGTACGACGACTCCGGGGACCTGCAGCACATCGGCGTCGCGGCGTCCTTCCCGATGGCCCGCCGCGCCGAGCTGGTCGAGGAGCTGGCGCCCTACCGCGCCGAGGCGCTGGAGACCCACCCCTGGCGGGAGTGGGCCAACGCGGAGCTGCAGGCCGACGGGGAGCACCGGATGCCGGGCGCGCAGAGCCGCTGGAACGCCAAGAAGGACCTGTCCTGGGTGCCGCTGCGCCCGGAGCTGGTGGTCGAGGTGAAGTACGACCAGCTGGAGGGACGGCGGCTGCGGCACACCGGCCACTTCCTGCGCTGGCGCCCGGACCGGGAGGCGCGCAGCTGCACCTACGACCAGCTGGAGGTGCCGGTGCGCTACGACCTGGCGGAGGTCCTCGCCGGTTGAGGGCTCCGTCACCTGACCGGGTGAGTGCCTGCACCGCCCCGGTGCGACTCATACCCTCGTGACCCATGCGCCTGTCCCGCGGTCTGCTCGCCGCCGCCTCCGGCCTGCTCGTCGCCGTCGCCGGCTGCACCTCCCCCGCGACGGAGGACACGACGGCCGCGTCGTCCGCCCCGGCCTCCTCGGCACCGGCCGAGCCGGTGGCCGCGGAGATCGCCTGGCGCGACTGCGACGCGGAGATCTCCCAGTTCGTGGCCGGTGCCCCGGGCAGCGAGCGGGACCTGGCCTTCGAGTGCGGCCGCACCGAGGTGCCGATCAGCTACGACGAGCCGCAGGGCGAGACGCTGCCGCTGTTCCTGGTGCGGGCGCGGCTGGCCGGGCAGACCGACCGCGTCGGCTCGCTGCTGGTCAACCCCGGCGGGCCGGGCGGCTCCGGCGCCGACGCCGGTGTCGGGCTGGCGCTCTCGCTGCCCGAGGACGTGCTGCGCCGCTTCGACGTGGTCGGCTTCGACCCGCGCGGCGTGGGCGCCTCGACGCCGGTCGAGTGCGTCCCGGCCGAGCTCAAGGACCGCGTCATCGCCGCCGAGCCGCGGCCGACCACCCCCGAGCAGGTGGACGAGGCGTTCGCGCTGACCCGGGAGGTCGCCGCGGGCTGCGCCGAGGAGTACGGCGAGGCGCTGGGCACCTTCAGCACCGTGGACACCGCCCGCGACATGGACCTGCTGCGCCAGTCACTGGGTGACGAGCAGCTGACCTACCTCGGCTACTCCTACGGCACCACGCTGGGCTCCACCTACGCCGAGCTGTTCCCCGACCGGGTGCGGGCCCTGGTGCTCGACGCCGCCGTCGACCCCGACGACGACCCGCGCGGCGAGGCCGAGGCGCAGGCCGCCGCGCTGGAGGCCAGCTTCGACGCCTACGCGGCCGACTGCGTCGCCCTGGTCTCGGGGTGCCCGCTCGGCCCCGAGCCGCGCCGCGCCCTCGAGGAGCTGCTGGCCCGGGCCGCGACCGCCCCGATCCCCAGCGCGCTGCCCGGCGAGACCCGCCAGGCCACCCCGGGCGTGGTGCTGTACGCCGTCCTGGCCGCGCAGTACGACACCAGCACCTGGCCCCAGCTCACCCAGGCCCTCACCGCCGCCCGCGACGGCGACTCCCAGGGCCTGTTCGCGCTGGCCGACCCCCTGTCCGGCCGGCTCCCGGACGGCTCCTACACCAACCTGGTCGACGCCAACCTGGCCATCACCTGCGCGGACACCGACCCGGCGACGGCGGTGCCGGAGGAGGAGGTCCGCACCCTGGCCGCCGAGTGGGGGCAGCGCTACCCGCTGTTCGGTGCCGGCTCGGCCGTGGGGCTGCACACCTGCACGGTGTGGGAGGCCGAGCGGACCCCGGTCCCGGAGCGGGACGCCGAGGGCTCGGCGCCGGTGCTCGTCATCGGCAACGCCGGCGACCCGGTGACCCCACTGTCCGGTGCGGTGGACATGGCCGAGGACCTCACCTCCGGCGTCCTGCTGACCTGGGAGGGCCGGGGGCACACCGCCTACCCGAAGACCGAGTGCGTCACCGCGGCGGTCAACACCTACCTGATCGAGTTGGCCGTGCCGCAGGACGGGCTGACGTGCCCGGCCTGACCGCCCTAGGGTGCGCCGGGTGATCACTCCCGCGGGGTCCAGCCGGTGATGGCGGCGGCCAAGGACGCCGTCCTGCTGCAGGTCGACGGGCACGAGGTGCGCGTCTCCAGCCCGGAGAAGCCGTACTTCGCCGAACGCGGGATCCGCAAGATCGACGTCGTCGAGTACTTCATCGCCGTCGGCGGCGGGATCCTGCACGCGCTGCGCGACCGGCCCACGACGCTGGAGCGCTGGCCGGGCGGGGTGTTCGAGGGCGCGCGGCTGTCGACCCGGTTGGACAACACCGGCGACGCCTTCTACCAGAAGCGGGTGCCCAAGAACGCGCCCGACTGGGTGCCGACGGCGCACATCACCTTCCCCAGCGGGCGGACGGCCGACGAGATCGCGCCGGACTCCGTCGCCGTCGTCGCCTGGTGCGCGAACCTGGGCACGCTGACCTTCCACCCGTGGCCGGTGTCCAAGGCCGACGTCGAGCAGCCCGACCAGATCCGCATCGACCTCGACCCGCAGCCGGGCACCGACTTCTCCGACGCCGTGTGGGTCGCGCCGCACGTGCGCGAGCTGCTCGCCGAGTTCGGCATGCGGGGCTGGCCGAAGACCTCCGGCGGACGCGGGGTGCACGTCTACGTGCCCATCCAGCCGCGCTGGACCTTCCCCGAGGTGCGTCGCGCGGTGATCGCCTTCGGCCGGGAGCTGGAACGGCGGATCCCCGACCGGGTGACCATGTCGTGGTGGAAGGAGGAACGCGGCGAGAAGATCTTCATCGACTACAACCAGATGGCCCGGGACCGCACCATCGCCTCCGCGTACTCCATCCGGCCCCGGCCGCACGCGCCGGTGTCCGCGCCGGTCGACTGGGACGAGCTGCCCGACGTGCACCCGACGGACTTCGACGTGCTCACCATGCCGGCGCGGTTCCGCGAGGTCGGCGACAAGCACGCGGGCCTGTCCGACCACGCGTTCGGCATCGAGCCGCTGCTGGAGCTGGCCGAGCGCCAGACCCGGGACGCCGGCCTGGGCGACCTGCCCTACCCGCCGGACTACCCGAAGATGCCGGGCGAGCCGATGCGCGTCCAGCCCAGCCGCGCCCGCCGTCCAGCCGGCGAGGGCGCCTGACCAGCTCGACCTGCCGGCGTCCCCCGGCTGGCCGCTCGGACCTGGAGGGCTGATGACGCGACCGACGCTGTTCCTGACCGTGGGCCTGCCCGGCACGGGGAAGACCACAGAGGCACGGCGTGTGGAGGTCGAGGAGCAGGCCCTCCGTCTCACGAAGGACGAGTGGGTGAAGGCCCTCTACGGGCTCGCGAACCCGTCGTCGGCCTCCGACGTGATCGAGGGGCGGCTCATCGACATCGGGCTGCGCGCCCTCGAACTGGGCATCGACGTCGTCGTCGACTTCGGCCTGTGGAGCAGGGACGAGCGCTCCGCCCTGCGGCGAGCGGCCGCCGACCTCGGTGTGGCGGTCGAGATGCGCTACCTCGCACTCGAGCCGGCCGAACAGCGGAGACGACTCGACCAGCGCCAGGCCGAGGAGCCGCACTCCACGTGGCACGTCTCCGACGAGGAACTCGGGACGTGGGCCGCCGCCTTCAGCGTCCCGACGCCCGGGGAACTCGACGGCAGTGAACCGATCGACGACCCGCCGGCAGGGTTCGCGGACTGGACCGCCTGGCGCAGGCACCGCTGGCCGCCATCGGTCTCCTGACGCCAGGACCTCAGGGGGTGACCTCGCTGGTGACGACGACCCGGCCCTCGTCGGACACACCACCACGCTCCGGCCGAAGGTCAACCCGTCCCATCGGAGGATCCGCAGCGGGACGTGGCGCCCCCCGGGGGGCATCTCCGGCACACGTCACCCCGGTGTCGGGTACCGCGGTCAGACGATGGGTGACGGGGACTCCACCGCGCCCCCAGGACGACGGGCGTCCTCGGAGACGTCAGGGGAAGGTCGTCAGGCGGACGGTCTCGGGCAGCGCCTCGAGCGCGACCAGCAGGGCCGGCGGCAGGGGGGCGTTGACGTCGGTGACGACGTAGCCGAGCTCGCCGCGGGTGGCCAGCACCTGGCCGTCCACGTTGAGCCCGTGCTCGCCGACCAGCGCATCGGCCCGGGCCAGCACGCCGGGCACGTTGCGGTGCAGCAGCGCGAACCGCGCCGCCGAGGAGCCGTGCAGGGCCACCGCGGGCAGGTTCACGCTCAGCGTGGTCGTCCCGGTGCGGGTGTAGTCGACGAGCTTGCCGGCGACGAAGCGGCCGATGTCGTACTGCGCCTCCTGGGTCGACCCGCCGATGTGCGGGGTGAGGATGACGTTGGGCAGTCCGCGCAGCACGGAGGAGAACTCGTCGCCCTGCTCGCGGGGCTCGTCGGGGAACACGTCGACCGCCGCGCCGGCGATGTGGCCGCTCAGGACGTGCTCGCGCAGCGCCTCGTGGTCGACGACGAACCCGCGGGAGAGGTTGAGGAACAGGCTGCGCGGGCGCATCCGGGCGAACTGCTCGGCGCCGAACAGCCCGGCGTTGCCGGCGCGCCCGTCGACGTGCAGCGTCACGGTCTCCGCGCGCTCCAGCAGCTCCTCCAGGCTGCCGCAGGCCTGGGCGTTGCCCAGGGCGAGCTTGTCCTCCAGGTCGTGGAACAGCACCCGCATGCCCAGGGCCTCGGCCAGCACCGACAGCTGGCTGCCGATGTTGCCGTAGCCGACGATGCCCAGCGTCCGCCCCCGGATCTCGTGGCTCCCGGTCGCCGACTTGTCCCACACCCCGGCGTGCAGCGCGCGGTCCCGGTCCATCAGCCGCCGGGCCAGGCTGATGATCTCCGCGATCGCCAGCTCGACCACGCTGCGGGTGTTGGAGTACGGCGCGTTGAACACCGCCACCCCGGCCGCGGCCGCCCCGGCGAGGTCGACCTGGTTGGTGCCGATGCAGAAGGCGCCCACCGCCGCCAGCGCCGGGTGCCGCTGCAGGACCGCGGCGCTCACCTGCGTCTTCGACCGGATGCCCAGCACCCGGACGCCGTCCAGCGCGGCGTCCAGGTCGTCCTCGTCGAGTGCACCCCGCACCGACTCGACCTCGTAGCCGGCCGCGGACAGCAGCTGCACCGCCACCGGGTCGACGTTCTCCAGCAGCAGGGCTCGGGGCATGTCGGACGGGTCCCTTCGGGTCACGGTGGCCGGCCGGGCCGGCGTCGGCCCGGACGACGTGGGTGGCGCCGGCGACCCCGGGTGGAGGGCCGTGTCGGGACGACCCGTCCCCCGACGGGGTCACTCCGGCGTCACGTCGGCGTCCACGCTGGCATGCCCGCCAGGACGGTGTACCGGCGGGGTCCGACCAGCTGCCCGGCACCAGCCCGCACCTCGCCGGCCCACCGGCCACCCGGTCGCGCCGTGACCCCGGTCGGCCGCGGATCGGGAACACCGAGCGCAGGAAGTGCGTTTCCTGATTTGCAGAGCAGTGTCGTGGTCACCGATCGGCCGCCGGTCCCGGCGGCCGGTGGACGAGGGAGTGGTCCGCGTGTCCGAGTTCCCCATCTGGTTGGCCCTGGGCCTGTGGGCCGTCGCCGTCGCACTGCGGGTGCACCCCGGGACACACCGCTGGGCGCCCCGCGGCATCGCCGGCGGGTGGGCCGCGCGGTACGCCGGTCCGTCACCGGCCGCCGTCACCCGCACCCCCACCCTCCCGGTCCCCCGGGACGGTGCCGACGCGGACACGCCGCCGCCGGCCGACGTCCCCCTCGTGTCGCCCGGGACACCGGGACCCGCGACGCGGGTGTGACGGGCGGCGGCCCCCGTCGGACGACGGGGCGCGACCGCCCGCGACGACGCTGACGGAGCGCCGCCCGCTCGGCGCGGCCGCGGGCGATCGCGTGGTGGGCGCACGTGGCCGGCGCGCCGCTGCTCGGGCTCGCCGGCGACACGGTCAGCCGAGCTCGACTGACCGGGCGCCCCGCGTAACGGCGGGTCCCCCGGTGGTACTGCAGCAGGACCGCCGACCCCCGGGAGGACCCGTGAGCTCCACCGCGATCGCCGACCACGCCTTCCTCTCCGACCGGCACTCCTGCGCGCTGGTCGACCGCGCCGGGTCCGTCGTCTGGCTGTGCTTCCCGCGCTTCGACGGGCCGGCGGTGTTCGCCGCGCTCCTGGACGACGACGCCGGCCACTGGTCGGTGGCGCCGGAGGCGCCGTGGACGTCGACCCGCCGCTACGCCGGGCGCTCGCTCGCCCTGGAGACGACCTTCCGGACGGCGGACGGCGAGGTGGTGCTCACCGACGCGCTGGGCCTGGGCCCGGACGACCAGGGGCACCGGCTGGGCGTCGACGTCCCCCACGTCCTGGTGCGCCGGCTGGCCTGCACCTCCGGGGAGGTCGACGTGCTGGTCGACTACCGGCCGCGGCCGGAGTACGGGCTGGTCGTGCCGCTGCTGTCCCGCGTGGAGGGCGGGGTCGCCGCGCGGGGCGGGGCGGACTGGCTGGTCCTCACGCTGCCCGGCCAGGTCGTGCTGGCCGACGGGCGGGCCCGGGCCCGGCTGCGCCTGCGGGCGGGGGACGTCGTCCACCTCGGGCTGCAGCGCAGCACGCTGGGCAGCGCCGTCCCGGCGCACGTGTGGACCCAGCCGCGGCTGGCCGGACTGCTCGACCGCACCCTGGCGGCGTGGGAGTCCTGGTCGGACCTGCACCAGACCTACACCGGGCCGTGGGCGGACCTGGTGCAGCTCAGCGGCCGGGTGCTGCAGGGGCTGTCCTACCAGCCCAGCGGGGCGATCGTCGCCGCGGGCACCACCTCGCTGCCGGAGGCCGTCAGGGGCGAGCGGAACTGGGACTACCGCTACACCTGGGTGCGGGACGCGAGCTTCACGATGGAGGCGCTGTGGGTCGCCGCCTGCCCGGACGAGGCGGCGGACTTCTTCTCCTTCATGACGACCGCGGGGGCCGGGGGCATCGGCCCGGCCACCTCCCTGCAGATCGTGTTCGGCGTCGGCGGGGAGCACGACCTGTCCGAGCGCGCCCTGGGCCACCTGCGGGGGTGGCGCGACAGCCGGCCGGTGCGGGTGGGCAACGGCGCCTGGGACCAGCGGCAGGTCGACGTCTACGGGGAGCTGCTGGGCGCCGCCGCCCGGCTGGCCGACCAGCTGCCCGACCTCGACGAGGAGACCCGCGGCTTCCTCGCCGCCTGCGCCGACACCGCCGCCGCCCGCTGGCGGGACCCCGACCAGGGCATCTGGGAGGTGCGCGGGCAGCCGCGGCACTTCGTCTACTCCAAGGTCATGTGCTGGGTCGCGCTGGACCGGGCGATCACGCTGGCCCCCCGGTTGGGCTGGGAGGACCGGGTCGAGGACTGGGTGAAGGCACGCGGGGAGATTTCCGACGCCGTCCTGGAGCAGGGGTGGGACGAGCGGGCCGGCGCGTTCACCCAGTCCTTCGGGTCCACCGCGCTGGACGCCTCGGTGCTGGTGCTGCCCATCGTGGGGTTCCTGCCCGCCGACGACCCGCGGGTGCTGGCCACGATCGACGCCGTCGCCGAGCGGCTGACCGACGACCGCGGGCTGGTCTACCGCTACCGCACCGGGGACGGCGTCGACGGCCTGCCCGGGGACGAGGGCACCTTCCTGCTGTGCACCTTCTGGCTGGCCCAGGCGCTCGCGCTGACCGGGCAGGTGGACCGCGCCCGGGCGGTGTTCGAGCGGGCGGCGGCCTTCGCCAGCGACCTCGGGCTGCTCGCCGAGGAGGTCGACCCGGGCACCGGGGAGCTGCTGGGCAACCTGCCGCAGGCGTTCAGCCACATCGGCCTGGTGAACGCGGCGTGGGCCATCGACCAGGCGCAGCGCGGTCGGCGGCCGGACTGACCGGCGCGCTCAGCGGACCGCCACCACCGTCTTCCACCCGTGGCCCGGGCGGCCCAGGCCGCGCACCGCCGGCACCGCGTCGGCGAAGGGGACGACGTCCACCGGCGGGATCCGCAGCCGGCCGGCCTCGACGTCGCGGGCCAGGCGGTCCAGCCGCCGCCCGTCGGGCTCGACCACGACGAACGAGCCGCCGGCCCCGGGCCCCAGCACCGCCTGCGGGGGCTGCACGCTGGACACCACCGCGCCGCCCGGCGCCAGCACCGCGCCCGCCGCGGCCAGCGCCGGGCCGCCGACCAGGTCGACCACCGCGTCCACCCGCCCCGCGGGGAGCACCCCGGCCAGCTCCCCGGCCAGGGGGCGGTCCCGGTCGAGGGCGACCGCGGCGCCGTGCTCGCGCAGCCGCGCGTGCCGGTCGGCGGCGTCCACCCCGACCACCGTGGCCCCCCGGCGCGTCAGCAGCTGGGTGACGAACACACCCACCCCGCCACCGGCGCCGAGCACGAGCACCGCCCCGCCGGCCCGTCCGCCCAGCGCCTCCACCAGCTGGTCGGCCATGAGCCCGGCCAGGGGCAGCGCCGCCGCCCGGACCGGCTCGACCCCGGCCGGCGCGCGGGCGAGCACCCCCGCCGGGACGACGGCGGACTCCGCCAGCGCCCCGGTGGCGATCGGCGTGGACCGCACGAAGCCGACCACCTCCTCCCCCGGCGCCCACCCGGTGCCCTCCCCGGTCGCGTCGACCACGCCGGCGAGGTCCCAGCCGAGCACCACCGGGAACCGGTGCGGCACCACCCCGTCCAGGGCTCCGCCGGGCACCTTCAGGTCGGTCGGGTTGAGCCCGGCGGCCCGCACCGTCACCCGCACCTCGCCGGGTCCCGGCCGCCGGACCGGCAGCTCGAGCTCCTCGATGACCTCCGGACCGCCGAACCGGCGGAACCCGACCGCGCGCACGACCTCTTCCATCGTCTCCTCCCCGAGTCCTACCGGAGGTACCCTCCGGACACGACCGATGATCGGAGGGTGCCTCCGTTTCGTCAAGGAGGGAACCGCGGTGCCCCGCAGCGACGCCCTGCGCAACCGTCGGCGGCTGCTCGAGGCCGCCCGCGACCTGGTCGCCCGGTCGGGCCCGGGCGTGGGCCTGGAGGCCGTCGCGGCGCGCGCCGGCGTGGGCATCGGCACGCTGTACCGCCACTTCCCCGACCGGGCCGCGCTGCTGGCCGCGCTGGTCGCCGACCGGCTGGCCGACACCGCCGACCGGCTGGCCGCGACCGCCGGCGACGAGGACCCCGCGTGGGCGCTGCGGGCCACCGTCCGCGAGTTCGCCCGGGTGCAGGTCGCCGACGCCGCGCTGGCGCACGTGGTGCGCAGCGCCCCGGCCGGCCCCGACGCCGGCGCGGCGCGGGCGGCGATCGGCGCGCGGCTCGACGAGGTGTGCCGGCGGGCCCGGGACGCCGGCGTGCTGCGTCCGGGCATCGACGGCGCCGACCTGCACCGGCTGGTCTGCGGCCTGGCGACCGCCGCGGAGGCCGCCGGGACCGGGGCGGCGGCGGCCGTCGACCGCTACGTCGACGTGCTCCTCGACGGCCTGGCACCCGCCGGGCGCTGAGCGGGACCCGCCGGGCTCACTCCGACGACCAGGTCGTCTCGAACGAGGGGTACAGCGTCAGCCCGCCGTCGACGTAGAGCGTCTGCCCGGTGACGTAGGCCGCCTCGTCGGACAGCAGGAACGCCGCGGCGGCGGCCATCTCGCCGCTCTCACCGGCCCGGCGCATCGGGATGTGCCGCTCGACGGCGGCCCGCCGGACCGGGTCGTCGACCCAGGAGCGGTTGATCGGGGTGACCGTCGCCCCCGGTCCCAGCCCGTTGACCCGGATGCCGCGTGCGGCGTACTCCAGCGCCAGCGTCGTCGTCAGGTTGGCCATCCCGCCCTTGCTCACGCTGTAGCCGAGGAAGCGGGGCTTGGGGACGACCTGGTGCACGCT
The DNA here is from genome assembly GCF_032460525.1 of Geodermatophilus sp. DSM 44513. Classification (NCBI taxonomy): domain Bacteria; kingdom Bacillati; phylum Actinomycetota; class Actinomycetes; order Geodermatophilales; family Geodermatophilaceae; genus Geodermatophilus; species Geodermatophilus sp. DSM 44513. The sequence goes on from NZ_CP135963.1 coordinate 2,749,078, forward strand.
GCTGACGTTGAGCACCGCTCCCCCGCCCGCGGACAGGAAGTGCCGCACCGCCTGCTGGGCGCACAGGAACGCCCCCCGCAGGTTGACCCCGAGCACCCGGTCGAAGTCGGCGACGTCGAGCGCCTCGGTGTCGGCGGCCACCTGGATGCCGGCGTTGTTCACCAGTGCGTCCAGCCGCCCGAAGTGCTCCACGACGCGCGCGGTCATCGCCGCCACCTGCGCGGCGTCGGAGACGTCGGCCCGCACGAGCAGCGCCTCGCTCCCCGCCGCGCGGACGGCGTCGACGCACTCGCGCACCGCCTGCTCGACCAGGTCGGCCGTCTCCCGGGCGGACTCGGCGGGCCCGACGTGGTTCACCGCCACCCGCGCGCCCTCCCGGGCCAGCCGCACGGCGATCGCCTGGCCGATCCCGGACGAACCGCCGGTCACCAGGACCACCCGGCCGTCGAACCGGCCGCTCACGCGTCGCCTCGCAGCCGGGCGCGCCCGGCACCGGTCGTCGTGGGTGCCACGGCTGTCCAGTGCGCCGACCTCGCCCGGCGTTACGCGCGCCACCGGCCGGGGCGGCACGAGGAGTTCACCGTCGACCGGCTGACGCGGCCCCGGGTGCGTGGTTCACTGCGCCGTCATGGAGGTGCCCCTCGCGGACGGCGGCGCCCGCCTCCCGGCGCCCCGGGCCGGGCAGCCGCCCCGGCCGGCCGAGGACCCGGTGGTCGCGGCGCTGCTGGCCGGCGACGAGGCGCTGTTCGCCCGGCTGGTGACCTCCTGGTCGGCCGCCATGCTGCGCCTGGCCCGCGCGCACGTGTCCACCGACGCCTCCGCACAGGAGGTGGTGCAGGAGACGTGGCTGGCGGTGCTGCGCGGGCTGCCCGGCTTCGAGGGCCGCTCGACGCTGCGCACCTGGGTCTTCCGGATCCTGGTCCACACGGCCACGGCGCGCGGGGTGCGGGAGAGCCGCGTCACCCCGGTCGGCGACCTCACCGACGAGCCCGGCGGCGCGACCGTCGACCCCGCCCGCTTCCGCGGCCCCGGCGACCGCTGGCACCGGCACTGGACGCCGGCCGGCCAGCCGCGGCCGTGGGACGGCGACCCGGCGCAGGGAGCACTGCGTGCGGAGGTGCGGGCGCTGCTGGAGGCGGCGCTGGACGCCCTGCCGCCGCGGCAGCGGACGGTGGTGGTGATGCGGGACGTCGAGGGCTTCACCGCCGCGGAGGTGCGCGAGGTGCTGGGCCTGACCGCGGCGAACCAGCGGGTGCTGCTGCACCGCGGGCGGGCGCGGGTCCGGGCGGCGCTGGAGGTCTACCACCGGGGGCACCGGGACGACGAGCCGCGCGGCGACGTGTAACGCCGCGGCACGTCCCGCACACGGCAGGGGGTGAGGTCCCGTCGGCTCCTGCCGCTCGCCGTCGCCGCGGCCGTGCTCGCCCTGCTGGTGCTCTCGCCGGTGGAGCTGTCCGCCCTGGTCCCCCGGACGGCCACCGGGGTGCTGACCGTGCTCGCCCTGGTGGTCGCCGTGCTCGTCTGGAGCAGGCTGGTCGTCCCCCGGCTCACCCGCCGGCGGGCGGTGCGCGGGACGCTGCGCCTGCTGCCGGTGCTCGCCCTGCTGGCCGTGCTGCTCGTCCCGGCCCTGGTCGACCGCGAGGTCGACGAGGGGCTGCTGGAGGGTGTGCCGGTCGCCGTCCCGATGGCCGGCGGGACCGGTCCGTCGGCGTCCCCGGCGCCGCCGGCGCCCGAGCGGCTCGGCGCGGGGCCGGTGCGGGGGGTCGGGCACCGGGCCAGTGGCGAGGCGGTGCTCTACCGCGCGGGAGGGACGACGTTCGTCCGGCTGCAGGACCTCGACGTGCAGGGCGCGGTCGACGTCGTCGTGTACCTCGTCCCCGGCGCCGACCAGACCGACCCCGAGGGCGGCGTGGACCTCGGCGCGCTCAAGGGCACCCGGGGCAGCGCCAACCACGTCCTGCCCCCGGGCGTGGACCCGGCCGACCACGGCGCGGTGCTGCTGTGGTGCCGGGCGTTCAGCACCCCCATCGCCGTCGCGACGCTGGTGTGACGCCGGCCGTGTAACGCCGGCCGGGTGCCGCCGCACTGTCCCCGGTGGACACCTACGACGTCGTCGTCCTGGGCGCCGGTCCGGCCGGTGAGAACGTCGCCGCGCGTGTGGTCCGCGGCGGCCTCACCGCGGTCGTGGTCGAGGCCGAGCTGGTCGGCGGCGAGTGCTCCTACTGGGCGTGCATGCCGAGCAAGGCGCTGCTGCGCCCGGTGCACGCCCTGCGCGCCGCCCGGCGGCTGCCCGGCGCCCGGGAGGCGGTGACCGGCGACCTCGACGTCGCCGCGGTCCTCGCCCGGCGGGACGCGTTCGCCGGCCACCACGACGACGCCGGGCAGGTGCGCTGGCTCACCGACGTGGGCGTGCACCTGGTGCGCGGGCACGGCCGACTGGCCGGCGAGCGGCGGGTCGAGGTCACCCGCCCCGACGGGACGCCGACGACCCTGGCCGCCCGCCACGCCGTCGCCGTCGCGACCGGCTCCACCGCCGCGCTGCCGCCGGTGCCGGGGCTGGCCGAGGCGCGGCCGTGGACCAGCCGCGGGCTCACCACCGCCCGGGACGCCCCGTCGCGGCTGCTGGTCCTGGGCGCGGGGGTGGTCGGGCTGGAGATGGCACAGGCCTGGGCCGGGCTGGGCAGCTCGGTCACGGTGCTGGAGGTCGCCGGGCGGCTGCTGCCCGCGGTGGAGCCGTTCGCCGGCGAGCTGCTGGCCGGGGCGCTGCGCGAGGACGGCGTCGACCTGCGGCTCGGCGTCCGGGCCGACCGGGTGGCGCGGCCGTGCGCGGACGGCCCGGTGACCGTGCACCTGGCCGACGGCGCGGCGGTGGAGGCCGACGAGCTGGCCGTCGCCGCCGGGCGCCGGCCGGCGACGACCGACCTGGGCCTGCAGACCCTCGGGCTGCGACCCGGCGACGCCCTGCCCGTCGACGACACCCTGCGCGTCGAGGGCAGCGACTGGCTGTACGCCGTCGGTGACGTCAACGGCCGGGCGCTGCTGACCCACCAGGGCAAGTACCAGGCCCGCGTGGCGGGTGACGCGATCGCGGCGCGGGCGCGCGGGGAGCAGCCGGGCTGGCGGGCCGAGGCCGACGACGCCGCCGTCCCCCAGGTCGTGTTCACCGACCCGGAGGTGGCCGCCGTCGGGCTGACGACGGCGCAGGCGGCCGAGCGGGGGCTGCGGACGCGCACGGTCACCGTCGAGCTCGGGCACCTGGCCGGCGCCGCCCTGCACGCCCGGCACTACCGCGGGCGGGCCGCGCTGGTCCTCGACGAGGACCGCGCCGTCGTGGTCGGGGCGACGTTCGTCGGGCAGGACGTCGCCGAGCTGGTCCACGCCGCGACGGTCGCGGTCGTCGGGCGGGTCCCGCTGGACCGGCTGCGGCACGCGGTGCCCCCCTTCCCGACGATCGGCGAGGCGTGGCTGCGGCTGCTCGAGGAGGCCGGGCTGTGAGCGCCCGCGACCTGCAGCCGGGCGACCGCTTCCCGGACCTGGAGCTGCCCGACGTCGACGGGCACCTGCGGCGGCTGTCGGAGCTCTCCGGCGGCGACCCGCTGGTGCTGCACACCTACCGCGGGTTCTGGTGCCCCAAGGAGCGCGCCTACGCCCGCGAGCTGGTGACCCTGCAGCCGGCGCTGGAGGTGGCCTACACGCGGCTGGTGTCGGTCAGCGTCGACCCGCCGGAGGTGGCCGCGGCCTTCCGCGCCGGCCTGGACGCCCGCTGGACGTTCCTGTCCGACGCGGGACGGCGGTGGCTGCCCGAACTGGGGCTGCAGGAGCTCACCGACACCGTGCACGACCCGTACCTGCCGACGGTCTGGCTGCTCACCCCGGAGCTGCGGGTGCACCGCTGGTGGCTGGGCTACTGGTACTGGGGCCGGCCGTCGGCCGGCGAGCTGTGGCAGGAGCTGCGGGCGCTGTCGCGGGACCTGCGGCCGGACTGGGAGCCCCCGCGTGCCTGACCCGGCCTGGCTGCTGCTCGACCCGGCCGGAGGGGTGTCGGCTCCGCTGGCCACCGCTGCCGGCGACGGCGTCCGCCTGCTCGCCTGGCCGGCCGCGGCGCGGCGGCCGCACCCGGGGGCGCGGCGCTGCGACCCCCTGCTGCTGGACGCCGACGGCCCCACGGCGGTCGTCTCCGTGCTGTGGCCGGACCGGGACGCGCTGCCGCTGTTCGACGACCCCGCGGTCGTGCAGGCCCGCCGGGCGGCGCTGGCCGGTCCGTGGCCGCGGGCGGCGTCGGCGCTGACCGTCGACGCGGTGCACTTCGCCGGGTCGGTGTGGGTCACCGACCCCGGGCGGCCGGTCGAGGACCCGTTCGCGCTGCTCGGCGTCCCACGCCTGCTGGAGGTCGGCGCCGGGGTGCTGGGCCGCCGGCCCCGGCCGGCCGGGCCGGCGCAGGAGCGCTACGCCGGCGCGCCGTGGCCGGCCGACGGCTGGTGACCGTGCCGGGTGGCCGCTCAGCCGCGCGGGCCGTACCGGCGGTAGGCGTCCATGAGCCGGTGCCGCAGATCGGTCCCCAGGGGCTCGGCGTGCTCGGGGCGGCCGAGCGCGTGCAGCGCGTCCGCGGTGCGGCGCATCTGGTCGACGTACTCCGCGCACCCGGCGCAGCTCAGCAGGTGGTCGTCCACCCGCACCACCGTCGCGCCGTCCAGGTCGCCCTCGAGCAGGTCGGTGGCCAGCTCCACCACGTCCTGGCACTCGACCGGACCGGACGGTCCCCCACGCAGTGGCACCCCGCCAGTCTCTCACCCGGCGGCGCCCAGGTACTCCTCGAGCGCCGAACGCACCCTCGTGCGCCCCCGGTGCAGCAGCACCCGCTGGTTGCCCGGGGAGAGGCCCAGCAGCGCGCAGACGTCGGCCGCCGGCAGGCCCACGACGTCGTGCAGCTCCACCACCTCGCGCTGCCGGGGCGGCAGGTCGTCGAGGGCCGCACGCACCCGGTGCAGCGTCTCCCGCGCCATCAGCACGTCCTCCGGGTCGCTGCCCCAGCGCCGGGGCGGCGGCACCCGGCGCCGGACCCGCCGGGCGTCGTCCGCGAGCGCGAGCGGCGAGCCGCCGTCGTCCGGGCCCTGGAGGTCGACGGGGGTGCACCGGCGCTCGCGCCGGCCGGAGGTGCGCGCGGTGTTGAGCAGGATGCCGAACACCCACGTGGTCAGGCTCGACCGGCGCTGGAAGGCGCCCAGCCGGGTGAGCACCACGACCCAGGTCTCCTGCACGACCTCCTCGGCGACGGCCTGGTTCGGGACGTGGCACCGGGCCACCCGGAGCATCCCCGGCGTCAGCCGCTCGACGAGCTCGACGAAGGCCCGCTCGTCGCCCGCGCACAGCGCGTCCACCAGGGCGTCGTCGGGGCGGACGGGGGGTGGCGGGGACGGGACGAGCGGTTCTGCGGTCACGGTGCACCCTCGGGGAGAGCGGCCCGGCGGGCTTGCCGGACGGACGGACCCGACTCCACAGTGACGCTAACGATCAGTGCACCGCGCTCGGCGGACCACATGGACAGCGGGGAGGTGGACCACCTGCGCAGCCCGACACGGCGCGGCGAGCTGCTCGTCGAGGTCTCCCGCGCCGGCGGCGAGCCGGTGCGCGAGCAGCTGCGCCGTCAGCTGATCGCGGCCATGGACGCCGGCAGGTTGACGCCCGGCGACCGGCTGCCGCCCTCACGCCACCTCGCCGCCGACCTGTGCCTCGCGCGCGGGACCGTCGTGGAGGTCTACGACCAGCTGCAGCACGAGGGCTACCTGGAGACCCGGCGCGGATCGGGCACCCTGGTCGCCGGCCGACCCCCCGGGTCCCCGGCCGGGGAGGGACCGCCCACCACCTGGGTGCCGGCCGTGCCGGAGGACGCGCCGCTGCTGGACCTGCGCCCCGGCGCCCCGGACCTGGCCGCCTTCCCCCGGGCGGCGTGGTCGTCGGCCACCGCCCACGTGCTGCGGGTGCTGCCCGACCGGGAGCTCGGCTACGTGCCCCCGTGGGGGTCGGTCGCCCTGCGCACGCAGCTGGCCGGCCACCTGGCCCGCACCCGGGTCACCGCCGCCGGGCCCGACGACGTCGTGGTGACCAGCGGGGTCACCCAGGCCCTCACGCTCACCTGCCGGGTGCTCACCGACCTCGGGCACCGGGCGCTGGCCGTGGAGGACCCCAGCAACGCCATCCAGCGCCGGGTGCTGGGCCGGCACGTGCCGGCGGTCGTCGACGTCCCCGTCGACGACGAGGGCCTGGACGTCGCCGCGCTGGAGCGCTCCGGTGCCCGCGCGGTGCTGGTCACCCCCGCCCACCAGCACCCGACCGGCGTCGTGCTCAGCCCGCGCCGACGGGCGGCGCTGCTGGCCTGGGCCGACCGGGTGGACGGGTGGGTCCTCGAGGACGACTACGACGCGGAGTTCCGGTTCGGCCGCCAGTCCGCGCCCTCGCTGCAGGGCGCGGCCCCCGGGCGGGTGGTCCACGTCGGCTCGGTGAGCAAGACCCTGGCGCCCGGCCTGCGGCTGGGCTGGCTGCTGGCACCCCCCGCCCTGCGCGCCGCCCTGGTCGGCGCCAAGCGGGACGACGACTTCGGCACCTCCGTGCTGACCCAGCACACGCTGGCCCACCTGCTCGACACCGGCGCCCACGACCGGCACCTGCGGCGGCTGCGGCTGCGCTACCGCGGCCAGCGGCGCGCCCTGGTCGAGGCGCTGGCCCGGCACCTGCCGGCGTGGCGGGTACAGGGGGCCGAGGCCGGGCTGCACCTGTGCGCGATGGGCCCGGCCGACGTCGACGAGGTGGCCGTCGTCGACGCGGCGGCCGAGCGCGGCCTGCTGGTGCTCGACCTGGGCCGGATGCGCTCGGCCCCGGGCGCCCCGGGTCTGGTGCTCGGCTTCGCCCGGGTGCGCGAGCACCAGGCCGACGTGGCCGTCCGCCGGCTGCGCGACGCCGTGGCGGCGGCGGCCGCCCGCCCCCGTGCGGGCGCGACGCCGCGGACGACGGCGCTGCCCGACCCGCGCAGCGCCGTCCGGCTGGGCACGACGGCGCTGGACTACTTCCCGCCGGGGTCCACCGGGCCCTGAGACCGGCGCGTAACGGGCGGCCGGTGTCCGGCGACCCACGGCGCGGGGCGGGTGAGCCGTTCACCGTGGTGCCCCGCGTCGTCTGGAGGTTCCCCATGAGGAGATCCGTGCTGCGCGCCGGGGTCGTCGGCGTCTGCGTGACGCTGGCCGCGGTCGTGTCACCGGCCCACGCGACACCGCCACCCGAGGCGGTCCCCGACCCGGCCCGGGGTGTCGACCCCGGCCTGGACCGCCGCCTGGCCCTGACCGAGGCGGCCCGGCTGCTGGCCGGGGAGGGGCTGGCGGGCCGGCGCCTGGTCGAGGAGCTGATCGACCGCGTCGACCGCTTTCCCGCCGAGGAGAACGTGTTCCTCGCGAGCACCATCGCGCTCAACGACCTGGAGGACCCGGAGGAGGCCACCGCCGTCGTGCCGCTGTTCCGCGGGGTCGGGCCGGACGGGCGGGCCGACGAGCAGTACATCATCACCGAGGCGTCGGACTTCGCCGTCGCCCAGCTGCTCGGCGTCAACTACGCGCCCAAGCTCGTGTGGGCGCGCGGCAGCGGCGGTGACCAGCAGGTCTCCCTGGACCGGAAGGACCGGATGCGGTTCCGCGGCACCGTCGACTTCGCCCCCGAGCGCAGCGTCGAGCCGGCCACCGAGGAGACCGTGGTGCCGGGCACCAGCGTGTTCCCACCGGCCGCCGTCCAGCCCGGGGCCGTGGCCGACGCCGAGTGGTCCTCGGCCGTGGTGCTGCCCAGCGGCCTGGTGCTCAACGCCCAGGTCGTCGCCAACGACACCGGGCTGCACGACCGCGCCACCGACATCGACGTCCGCGACCGGCAGGTGACCATGGAGCTGCTGGACGGCTTCCAGGGCGGCGACCAGCTCTACTACCACTTCGTCACCGACTCCTCCGACCCCGTCGCGGCCACCCTGGAGGCCGGCGTCTACGCGCCGCGGCTCGCCGAGCTGCCCCGCTTCGGGGAGAGCACGCTGGACGACCGCTCCGCGCTGCTCGGGTTCTCCCCCAACATCAACGGCCGCGAGGGCCGCGACGACCCGGAGCGGCAGGGGCTCAACTACACGGTGGCCAGCGGCGGGGAGGACCCGATCAACGTCTTCCCGCTGGACCCGGACAACCGGCGCGCCTACGGGAACGACTACAGCCCGATGTGGGACGCGCACGTCAACCAGTGGACCCGCGCGGCCGTGGACGCCGGCGAGCGGCGCCGGATCACCGGCTTCGCCGACCTGCGCGCGCTGGTCGACGAGGGCCTGGTGGAGAGCGGGGCGATCAGCCCGGAGGGGCCGGGCAACCCGTTCGTGGCCGGGTTGCGGCCGAGCGACATCATCATCAACTGCCCGGTCATCGCCCAGCCGTTCGAGACGAACGAGGACGAGGAGGACGACGACCCCACCACCTGACCCCGGCGATCGGGGTGGCGCGGTCCGTCCGGGTGGTGACCCGGACGGACCGCGTCCGCCGGCTCACCGGTCGGGGTCGAGCCCCTCGTTGAGCTCCACGGCGCGCCGGAGTGCGCGGCGCCGCCGCACGGCCCAGATGCCGACGACGGACCAGATCACGACCGTGGCCCAGTTGACGTCGACGCCCTCGCCGGAGACGACCCGGGGGACCACCAGACCCAGTGCGGTGACCAGCCAGACGACGAGGAACGCGACGACCACCCGCCGCCTCCAGGGGTCGCGTGGCAGCCGCAGCTGCTCCTGGCGCAGCAGTTCCCGGGCCCACTCGACGGCCACCGGCCGCAGCCGCGGGTCGGGCAGCCGGCGCCCCCTCGGCACGTCCTCGGCTATGCGGGACGCCTCCCCGGCCGACAACCCGTGCCGCCGCACGAGGTCACCCCACGGGTCCGGCTCCGCGCCGGCGCGCAGCCGCGACCAGTACGGCCGCCGGGCGACCCACACCGCGAGCAGCGGCAGGCCCACGGCGACCACCAGGACGACGACGAGCGGCAGGGTCACCTCCGCACGATGACCCGGGGACGCCCGGACGACCGCGGGCGAGTGGTGCGCTCACCCGTCCGGGTGACCGGGCGACCGCCCGCTCAGCGGCTGTGCCGGTGCCCGCGCCGGGCGGCGCGGGCACCGGCACACCTCAGCTCAGCGCGCAGGTGTCGAGCAGCGCCGGGTCGGTGGCGCCGTTGCCGGCCGGCCGCGGCACGGTGGTGCTCGCCGGGGGCTTCTCGCGGTCCTCCACCCAGGCGGTGAGGGCGTCGAAGGCGGTCCGGAAGCAGGGCAGCATCGGCCGCAGGCGCTCCGGGTCCAGGCCGACCAGGCTGTCGACGTGGTTGCCGCCCTCGATGCGGTAGTAGCGGTGCAGCCAGTCCCGGTGCTGGTCGGCGACCATCTCGGCGTACACGTCGCTGTCGGTGCTGATCGGCAGCAGGGTGTCGAGGGTGCCGTGCAGGGTCAGCATCGGCTTGTCGATCTCGCCGGTGAGGCTGATCCGGGCCAGGGCGTCGTGCACCGGCTGCGACGCCGGGTCGGTGAACCACGCGTCGTAGCCCGCGTCGCTCGGGCAGGGGGCCACGATCGCCGCCAAGGTGGTGCCGGCCGTCGCCCCGGGGCAGGTGGGGTCGTACGCCGGGTCGAACTCCGCCCGGTAGACCTTCTGGGTCAGGCCCCAGTACACCTGCTGGTGGTAGGGCCACAGCGCCTCCGACCCGGGCGCGAAGCCGGCGGCGTACATGTCCTCGGCGTCGGCCTGGCCCAGCGAGTAGCGCACCGCCGTGGGCAGGTAGGTGAACAGGTTCGGGCCGTCGGGGGTGAACAGGGTGCCCTCCCAGTCGACGCCGCCGTCGTACAGCTCCGGGCGGTTCTCCAGCTGCCAGCGCACCAGGTAGCCGCCGTTGCTGATGCCGGCCAGGTAGGTGCGCTGCGGCGCGTGGCCGTAGCGCTCCTGCAGGGCGCCCTTGGCCGCGACGGCCAGCTGGGTGACGCGGTCGTGCCACTCGGCGACGGCGTCGGCGGGCTGCTCGCCGTCGGTGTAGAAGTCCGGGCTGTTGTTGCCCTTGTCCGTCGAGGCGTAGGCGAAGCCCTGGGCGAGGACGGAGTCCGAGACCAGGAAGTCCGAGGCGTACTGCTTGCGGTTGCCGGGTGCGCCGGTGACCACCAGGCCGCCGTTCCAGTCGTCCGGGATGCGCAGCACGAACTGGCTGTCGTGGTCCCAGCCGTGCGTGGTGTTGAAGGAGGAGGTGTCCGGGAAGTACCCGTCGACCTGCAGCCCGGGCACCCCGCTGGGGTTCGTCGTGCCGGGGGCGTGCAGGGAGACCCAGTCGGTCTGGTCGGTGTACTGGCCGGCAGGAGCCGTGAGCAGCCCGGCCGTGGTGATGTCGGGCAGGCAGGCGGTGTCGGCGCGCTCGGCGCCCGGCACCTCGACGCGGTCGTCCGCGGTGCACGCGCGCGGCGCCGGGTCCCGCTCCGGGCCGCGCCCACCCTGGTGGGCGGCTGCGGGTGCCGCCTGCAGGGCGAGCGCTGCGGCGGTGCCGAGCGTGACGAGCGACCAGGCGGGTCGGCGGCGCAGGTGCAACGGGACTCCTTCGTCCGTGGAGCGGGTGCCGCGATCGTGTCCGAGGCCACACACCGGCGCAACCCTGCGTATCGCTCCGGGCACGCTCGACGCTCCCGTGCCGCCGCACCGGCCGCCCTCCCCGGACCGTCACCCGGACGGGTGAGAGCCGGGTCACCCGACGACGTCCCGGTGCCCGACCTGCCGTTGGGGAGACGTCCGGTCCACGACGGAGGTGCACGGTGCGGGTCCCGTTCCTGCTGTACGGCGTGCTCTACGTCCTCGTCGAGGTGGTCGGCGCGCAGCTGGCGGTGATCGGCTGGCCGCAGCTCACCGCCCTCGACGTCGCCACCGCGGTGGCCAACGCCTGCCTGACCGTCGCCGTCGGTGTCGCCGTCCTCGTCGGCGCGGACGTCGGCGGACGCCGGTGGCGCCGGTCGGTCGGGGCGTGGCGCCAGGAGCGGGCGCTGGCGGCCGCCGTGGCGTGGGAGGACGCCGCGACGATCACGGTGTCCTCGTGGCGGCCGGAGCCCCTGGCGCTGCCGGCCGGTCCGTCCTCCCGTGCCGCCGCCCCCGGCGGCAGGCCGCGGGACGCCGCACCCGGGGGTGACTACGCCACCCCGTCGCGTGGCCGGCCGTTCCCCGAGGAGCCCGGCCGCCTGTTCTGAGCGGTCGGCCCCTCCTGCGGGTGCCTCCTGGGTCGGGCCCCCGTCCCCGGCCCCGCCGGCGGTCCGGCGGCCGCCGGACCGGACGTGCGGCTCAGCGGGTGAGCAGGGCGGCCCGCGCGCCGAGGTGGTGACCGGCGACCGCGGCGGCACCGGCCCGGTGGATGCCGGCCGCGAGCGCGACGGCGTCGGCCGGCGTCACGGGGACGTCCCCGCGGGTCGGCACCGGCCCGCGGGACCCCGGGCAGCACAGGGCCAGGCGCTCGGCGAGGTCGGCCTCCAGGTCGGCCTCGGCGAGGTCCTCGACGTCGACCAGGACGAGGGGCTCGGTGGTCAGCAGGGCGGCGGTCATGGCGGGAGTCCGTTCCTCGGGGCGCCGGGTCCCTCCCGGCACGGACGACGATCCGGGCCGCTCCGCAGGCCCCCGCGCAGCCAGCCGCAGGATCGGCGCAAGATCCCGCCCCCGGAAGACGGACCGGCCCCCGGGGCCCCGCGGACGCCGTTGTGCGGCTATGGTCGTCCGCGTCGGGAAGGCCTCTGCGCTATGGCAGGACCCCGATGCACCATCTCAGCTAGGAGCGAGCAATGCCCGAAGGAACTGTCAAGTGGTTCAACGCGGAGAAGGGGTTCGGCTTCGCCACCCCTGACGGCGGTGGGCCGGACGTGTTCGTCCACTACTCGGCCATCCAGACCAGCGGGTACCGCTCGCTCGACGAAGGCCAGCGGATCTCGTTCGACATCGAGCAGGGCCAGAAGGGCCCGCAGGCTGCGAACGTCAACCCGGTCTGACTCCCCGATCAGCACAGCGCCCCCGCCCGGTCCCTCCGGGCGGGGGCGCTGTCGTTCGCGAGGTCACCGGGCCCGGGGCACGTACCCCCCGATGAGCGCGGACATCAGCAGCGCGCCGTCGTCCGGCCCGAGCGCGACCGCCGCCTCGGCGAGGGCCCGCCACCGGGCGCGCTCGACGTCGGTCGGCGCGTGCTCCGCCCGGGCGGTGAGCTGCTCGACCAGCCGGTCCCACTCCCCCTGCGGCGTCGGCCACAGCCCGGCCAGTCGCCGCGCCTCGGCCGAGATGCCGGTGAACCGCACGATCTCGCCGGCGTAGTTCGTCAGCGCCTCGACGTAGCCCGCCGCCACCAGCGCCCGCGCGGCCGCGGTGACCTCCGGCTTGGGCAGCCCGCTGGCCGGCACCACCTGGCCCAGGTACGGGTTGCCCCCGTGCTCCGACCCGTCGACGAGCCGGGCGATCGCCCGCAGCACGGGCAGGTCGCGGGTGAACCAGACGTCGTCGAGCTGCTCGGGCACCCGGCCAGTCTCCGCCGGGCACGACGGCACCCCGCCACCCGGGGCCACGGTGCCCTCACGGACCGGCCCGGTCACCGCTCCGGCGCCGATCACACCTGGCGGGCCGCTCGTATCGTCGAGGGCATGACCACGTCCGCGCAGCAGCCGAAGGTGACCAAGTCCGACGAGGAGTGGCGGGCCCAGCTGTCGCCCGAGGAGTACGCCGTCCTCCGGCAGGCCGGCACCGAGCGGCCCTGGACCGGGGAGTACGTCGACACGAAGGCGCAGGGCGTCTACAGCTGCCGCGCCTGCGGGGCGGAGCTGTTCCGGTCGGAGACGAAGTTCGACTCGCACTGCGGGTGGCCGTCGTTCTACGAGCCGACGTCGGCCGACAACGTGGTGCTCCGCGAGGACCGCGCCTTCGGGATGGTCCGCACCGAGGTGCTGTGCGGCAGCTGCCACAGCCACCTGGGCCACGTCTTCGCCGACGCCCCGCAGACCCCGACCGGCGACCGCTACTGCATCAACTCGGTGTCGATCCGCCTCGTCGCGTCCTGACCGGAGTGTGGGAGTGCGGGAAACCCGCACTCCCACACTCCGCTCACGGCAGATCGGCGCTCACGGCAGGTCGGCGACCAGTTCGGCGACCGGCTTGCGGACGCCGGTGTAGAACGGCACCTCCTCGCGGACGTGCCGCCGGGCCCGGCTGGCCCGCAGGTCGCGCATGAGGTCGACGATGCGGTGCAGCTCGTCGGCCTCGAAGGCGAGCAGCCACTCGTAGTCGCCGAGCGCGAACGCGGCGACCGTGTTGGCGCGCACGTCGGGGTAGGGCCGGGCCTGCATGCCGTGCTCCTTGAGCATGTCTCGCCGCTCCTCGTCGGGCAGCAGGTACCACTCGTAGGACCGCACGAACGGGTAGACGCACACGTAGCGGCGCGGCTCCTCCTCGGCCAGGAACGCCGGGATGTGGCTGCGGTTGAACTCCGCGGGCCGGTGCAGCGCCATCTGCGACCAGACCGGCTCCAGGTGCCGGCCCAGCGCCGTGCGGCGCAGCCGGGTGTAGGCCTCCTGCAGCGCCTCCGGCGTCGCCGCGTGCCACCAGACCATGAGGTCGGCGTCGGCCCGCAGGCCGCTCACGTCGTAGGTGCCGCGGACGACGACGTCCTTGCCGGCCAGCTCCTCGAGCAGGCCCTGCACCTCGTCGGCGGTGCCGGTGCGCGGCTCCTCACCCAGCGGGCGGGCCAGCCGGAAGACCGACCACATCGTGTAGCGGATGGTGGCGTTGAGCTCCTTCGCCCGCTTGCCGATGCTGCGCTCGTCGGTCTGCTCGCTCATGACCCCATCATCCCCCTCGGGGCGGGGACGCCGCCGCCCGCCCGGCAGGGGCCGGGCGGGCGGCGGGACGGTGTCAGCGGGTCGCCGCAGTGCGCCACCGCCGGTCCTGGACGGGGACGGCGTGCGCGTCGCGGCAGTCGCCGCAGGCGGCCATCCAGACGTGGTGGCGCAGGCAGCGGGCGGGTCGGAGGGCAGGGCGGACGGGGTGGTGCACGGTCACGACAGGTGCAACGGTCCCGTCCCGGCCGCCATGCCGGGCACCCGCCGTGGCGTCGGGCACGCTGGCCGCGTGACCGTGCAGTGGCTGGCGCACGCTCTGCAGGACGAGCTCGGGCCGGACGTCGACGTCGTCCACGCCGAGGACGGCGAGGACCGCCCGGTCCGCGAGCGCCGCGGCCGGTGAGGGGTCACAGCAGCGCGTCGACGGCCCGCTGTGCGTCGCGGATGCAGGCAGGCACGCCGACGCCGCCGAACGCCGCGCCGGCGACCGCCAGCCCCGGCACCGCGCCGACGGCGGCGCGCACGGCGGCCACCCGCGCCGGGTGGCCCACCAGGTACTGCGGCAGCCCGCCGCCCCAGCGGACGACGCGGGTGGCCACCGGCTCCGGCCGGGACAGCTCCAGCAGGTCGGCGACGTCGGCGACCACCGCCGCGGCCAGGTCGTCGTCGTCGCGCTGCAGCTGGTGCTCCTCGCGGTGGCGGCCCACCGAGGAGCGCACCAGCAGGTGGGGTCCGGTGGCGAGGTGCGGCCACTTGTGCGAGGAGACGGTGACGCCCTTGACCAGCCGGCCGGTCACCGGCGGAACCAGCAGGCCGGAGCCGACGGCCACCTCCTGCGCCGGGAAGGCCATCGCGACCACGGCACTGGACGCGTACGGGATGCCCTGCAGCGGCTCGACCGCGCCGGGGGCGACCCGGCCCAGCAGGCGGGCGGCCTTGCCGGCGGGTGCGGTCACCAGGACGGCGTCCGCGGCCAGCTGCTCGGGGGCGTCCCCCCGGCCGACGGCGAGCTCCAGGCCGGTCGCCGTCCGGGTCAGCCCGTGCGCCGGGGTGCGCAGCCGGACCTCGGCGCCCGAGGCGGCGACCAGGGCTGCGGGAAGCGAGCCGATGCCGTCGGCGACGGTGACGAACACCGGGGTGCCGGTGTCGAAGCGGCTGCGCGCGCCGGCGTCGCGGGCGGCGGCGGCCGCGCCGAGCACCGAGCCGGCGGTGGGCAGGTGGGCGGCCAGCTGCGGGATGGTGGCCTGCAGCGACAGCTCGTCGGCCCGCCCGGCGTAGACCCCGCCGAGCAGCGGCTCGACCAGCCGGTCGACCACCTCGTCACCGAGCCGGGCACGCAGCAGGGCGCCGACCGCGACATCACCATCGAGCACGAGGGGCGGCAGCTCTGCCTCCGCGGCCACCCGGGCCACCCCGGCCGGGGTGAGGATCCCGTCCAGCCCCTCGGCCGACGCCGGGACGCCGAGCACCGTGCCGGGCGGCAGCGGGAAGCGGCCGTCGGGCAGCACCACCGTCGCCTGCGTGGTGGCCGGGGTGACCAGCCGGTCGGCCAGCCCGAGCCGCTCGACCAGCTGCACCGCCTCGGGGACCCGCGCCAGCACGGCCTCCGGGCCGGTGTCGTACCAGTGCCCGGCCAGCTCGACCCGGTCCAGCTTGCCGCCGACCCGGTCACCGGCCTCGAGGACGACGATCTCGTCGTCCGGGCGCCGGCGCCGCCACTCGAAGGCGGCGGTCAGGCCGGTGATCCCGGCGCCGACGACGACCAGGCGGCGGCGCGTCGCCGGGGTGGTGGGGCGGGACGGGATCACCGTGCGGTCAGCTCGTGCACCAGCTCGACGACGTGCGTGAGCACCCCGGGGTCGGTGTCGGGCAGCACGCCGTGGCCGAGGTTGAACACGTGGCCCCGCGCGGCCCGGCCCTGGGCGACGACCCGCCGCACCTCCCGGTCGACGGTGTCCCGGCCGGCCAGCAGGACGGCGGGGTCGAGGTTGCCCTGCAGCGACCGCCCGGGGCCCACCCGGCGGGCGGCCTCGTCCAGGGGCACCCGCCAGTCGACGCCCACCACGTCGGCCCCGGCGTCCCCGATCAGCGCCAGCAGCTCGCCGGTGCCGACGCCGAAGTGGACGCGCGGCAGGTCCCGGTCGCCCAGGGCGTCGAACACCGCCCGCGAGTGCGGCAGCACCCGCTCGGCGTAGTCGGCGGCCGACAGCACCCCGGCCCAGGAGTCGAACAGCTGCACCGCCGAGGCCCCGGCGTCGGCCTGGGTGGTGAGGAAGGTCGCGGCGGAGACCGCCAGCCGGTCCAGCAGCCGGCCCCACGCCTCCGGCTCGGCGTACATGAACGCCTTGGTGCGCGCGTGCTCCTTGGACGGCCCGCCCTCGATGAGGTAGGTGGCCAGGGTGAACGGCGCCCCGGCGAAGCCGATCAGCGGGGTGGCCCCGAGCTCGGCGACCAGCCGGCGCACCGCGGTGGCCAGGAAGTCCAGCCGGTCGGGCTCCAGCGGCGGGAGGGCGTCGACGTCGGCGACGGTGCGCACCGGCTGGGCGATCACCGGGCCGACGCCGGGCTTGATGTCGATGTCGACGCCGGCGACCACCAGCGGCAGCACGATGTCGGAGAACAGGATGGCGGCGTCCACGCCGTGCCGGCGCACCGGCTGCAGGGTGATCTCGGTGACCAGGTCGGGGTCCTGGCAGGCCTCGAGCATGGCGGTGCCGGCCCGCAGCGCGCGGTACTCCGGCAGCGAACGGCCGGCCTGGCGCATGAACCACACCGGGGTGTGCCGTACCGGGAGGCCGCGGGCGGCGCGGACGAGGTCCGACTCGGCGGGGAGGAGTGCGGGCGTCGGCGCGGGATCGGCGGTCACGACGTCCCATCCTCCCAGAACCCGTGCGGCGCGTCGGCGGCAGCGCGCGGCCGGGCGACCTACCCTGCGAGCGTGGAGCCCTCCAGCCTCCCCGGTGCCGGGGACCGCCCGGGCGGTGAGCCGCCGGAGGAGTTCCGCGCTGCGCTGGAGGCGCTGGCCGGCGTGACCGCCCGCCCCGAGATCGTGCTGGAGGCCATCCCGGCGCCGCAGCGGCTGGCGCCGCACGCGTTCGCGGTGGGTGCGCTGGTCACCGAGCCCGACGGCGACGAGGACGTCGAGGTCGCCACCGGGCGGTTCATCGTGCTGCACGACCCGGCCGGCCACGACGCCTGGGCCGGTACCACCCGTTGCGTCGGCTACCTGTCGGCCACGACCGACGAGCACATGGTCGACGACGCGATGTTCTCCGAGGTCGCCTGGAGCTGGCTGACCGACGCCCTCGCCGACTGCGGCGCCGCGTCGCACGCCCTCGGCGGCACCGTCACCCGCACCGCCTCGACGCGGTTCGGTGAGCTGGCCGGCGTCGAGCACTCGGTCGACGTGGAGATCCGCGCCTCCTGGACGCCGGACGACGGCCACCTGGACCGGCACCTGACCGCGTGGCTGGACGTGCTGGGCAGCGCGGCCGGCCTGCCGCCACCGGGCGTCCGGCTGCTCGGGCCGGCCGACCCGGACCCCAGCGAGCCCTGACCCCACCGCACCCGGCGCCGGAGCCGGGTGCCCGGTCCGGCGGGGCCGGCGCTCACTAGGATCGGGGTCCCAGGCGCGTGCGCCGGCGCCCGCCGTGGTCCGTGCCCGCGCGGTCGTGCCGTACCCGCTGTCGATTGGACCTGCCCTGAGCACCGCGCCCCTCCCGGACGACGAGCCGGCCGCTCCCCCGGCGGTCCCGCTCCTCGCCCCCCGCGACGGGCTGCCCCCGGTCATCGAGACCCCGCCGGCGCTGGCCGGCTACGCCGAGGCGCTGGCCGCCGGCACCGGCCCGGTCGCGGTCGACGCCGAGCGGGCCTCCGGCTACCGCTACGGCCAGCGGGCCTACCTGGTGCAGCTGCGCCGCGCCGGCGCGGGCACCGGCCTGGTCGACCCCGTCCCGCTGCCGGACCTCTCGCCGGTGCAGGCGGCGATCGCGGACGTCGAGTGGGTGCTGCACGCCGCCAACCAGGACCTGCCCTGCCTGGCCGAGCTCGGCCTGGTGCCGGCCCGGCTGTTCGACACCGAGCTGGCCGCCCGGCTGGCCGGCCTGCCGCGGGTGGGTCTGGGGCCCGTGGTCGAGTCGCTGCTCGGCTTCTCGCTGCAGAAGGGCCACTCCGCCGCCGACTGGAGCACCCGGCCGCTGCCGGAGGAGTGGCTGGTCTACGCCGCGCTGGACGTCGAGGTGCTCGTGGACCTGCGCGACGCATTGGCCGCCCTGCTCGAGGAGCAGGGCAAGACCGAGTGGGCGCGGCAGGAGTTCGACGCCGTCCTCGCCGCCGGTCCGCCGGCGCCGAAGCCCGACCCGTGGCGGCGGACGTCGGGGGTGCACGGGCTGCGCAACCGCCGGCAGCTGGGCATGCTGCGGTCGCTGTGGCAGGCCCGCGACGACCTGGCCCGCCGCCGCGACGTCGCCCCGGGCCGGGTGCTGCCGGACGCCGCGATGGTGTCCGCGGTGCAGGCCGACCCGCAGACGGAGGCCGCGCTGCTGGAGCTGCCCGTCTTCCGCGGCCGCGCCAACCGCCGGCTGGTGGACACCTGGTTCGGCGCCCTGGCCCGCGGCCGGGCGCTGCCGGACTCCGCCCTGCCGCCGCACAGCCGGCCCAGCGAGGGACCACCGCCGGCCAACCGCTGGTCCGACCGCGATCCGGCCGCCGCCACCCGGCTGCAGGCCGCCCGCGCCGGGCTGGCCGCGCTGGCCGCGACGCACGCCGTCCCGGTGGAGAACCTGGTCTCCCCCGACCTGGTGCGCCGGCTGATGTGGAGCCCGCCGGAGCCCCGGGACGCCGACACGGTGGCCGCGGCGCTGCGGGCCGGCGGCGCCCGCGAGTGGCAGGTCGGGCTCACCCGCGACGTGCTCACCGACGCCCTGACCCGCGCCTGAACACGGCGAGATCGGCGATCTCGCGCGGACACGGGTCCGTTGCCGTGCGAGATCGCCGATCTCGCCGCCGCGGGGCCACCCCCACCGAGGGACGGGCCGTGCTTGGACCTCCGGTTACCGGCGGGTAACTTGAGCGGTGCCCCGCTGGCCGGCGGCGGCACGGAACTGCTGCGGAGGTCACATGTCCCGCTCGCTGCGCGAGGTCGTCTTCGTCGACGGCGTGCGCACCCCCTTCGGCAAGGCCGGCCCGAAGGGCGTCTACGCCGAGACCCGCGCCGACGACCTCGTCGTGCGCGTCATCCGCGAGCTGCTGCGCCGCAACCCGGCACTGCCGGCCGACCGCGTCGACGAGGTCGCCATCGCCGCCACCACCCAGGTCGGCGACCAGGGCCTGACCATCGGCCGCACCGCCGCGCTGCTCGCCGGCCTGCCGAAGACCGTCCCCGGCTACGCCATCGACCGGATGTGCGCCGGCGCGATGACCGCGGTGACCACCACCGCGTCCGGCATCGCCTTCGGCGCCTACGACGTCGCCATCGCCGGCGGCGTGGAGCACATGGGCCGCCACCCGATGGGCGAGGGCGCCGACCCCAACCCGCGGTTCTTCAGCGAGCAGCTGGTGGACGGGTCCGCGCTGGTGATGGGCGCCACCGCGGAGAACCTGCACGACCGCTTCCCGCACCTGACCCGCGAGCGGGCCGACGCGTTCGCGCTGGCCAGCCAGCAGCGGTACGCCAAGGCCGTGGCCAACGGGCAGATCGGCCCGGAGCTGGTCACCGTCGCCACCCGCAGCGCCGAGCACGGCTGGGGGCTGGCCACCGCCGACGAGCCGCCGCGGCCGGGCACCACCCTCGACGGGCTGGCCACGCTGAAGACGCCGTTCCGCCCGCACGGCCACGTGACCGCCGGCAACGCCGCGGGCCTCAACGACGGCGCCACCGGCTGCATCCTGGCCGCCGAGGAGGTGGCGCAGGAACTGGGCCTGACGGCGGGCATGCGGCTGGTCGGCTACGGCTTCGTGGGCGTGGAGCCCGAGGTCATGGGCGTCGGCCCGGTCCCGTCGACCGAGCGCGCGCTGGCCCGCACCGGGCTGACCATCGACGACATCGGGCTGTTCGAGCTCAACGAGGCCTTCGCCGTCCAGGTGCTGGCCTTCCTGGACCACTTCGGCATCGCCGACGACGACGAGCGGGTCAACCCGTGGGGCGGCGCGATCGCCGTCGGCCACCCGCTGGCCTCCTCCGGCGTGCGGCTGATGACCCAGCTGTCCCGCCAGTTCGCCGAGCGGCCCGACGTCCGCTACGGCCTGACCGCCATGTGCGTGGGCCTGGGCATGGGCGCCACCGTGATCTGGGAGAACCCCGCCTGGGAGGGCACGAAGTGACCACGGCAGTGTTCGAGGACGAGGTCGTCACCACCGCGCGGGTCCGGTACCTGCGGGTGCCCGGGCTGGCCGGTGAGATCGCGCTGATCACCCTGGACAACGGGCACGACCACACCCGCCCGTCCACCTTCGGCCCGGCCGGGCTGGCCTCGCTGGACGCCGCACTCGACGCGATCGAGGCGCACACGCCCGCGCCGGCGGCCATCGCGGTCACCGGCAAGCCGTTCGTCTTCGCCGTCGGCGCGGACCTCTCCGGCGTCCCGGCGATCACCTCCGCCGCGCAGGCACGGGAGATCGCCGAGACCGGCCACCGGGTGTTCCGCCGGCTCAAGGACGCGGGCGTCCCGACGTTCGCCTTCGTCAACGGCGCGGCACTCGGCGGCGGGCTGGAGCTGGCCCTGCACTGCTCGTACCGCACGATCGCCAGCACCGCCGTCGTCGGCCTGCCCGAGGTGTTCCTCGGCCTGGTGCCCGGGTGGGGCGGCACGCAGCTGCTCCCCAACCTGGTCGGCGTCGACGCGGCGGTGACGGTGGTCGTGGAGAACGCGCTGGCGCAGAACCGCATGACGCCGGGGCCCAGGGCGGCGAAGCTGGGCATCGCCGACGCGCTGTTCGAGCCGGCCGACTTCCTGGAGCGCTCGCTGGAGTGGGCCGCCGGCGTCCTCACCGGGGACGTCACGGTCACCCGGCGGCCGGTGGACCGGGGGGCGTGGGACGACGCGATCGCGCGCGCCCGCGGCATCGTCGCGGCCCGCACCCGCAACGCCTCCCCGGGCGCGCTGCGGGCCGTGGAGCTGCTCGACCTCGCCCGTGCCGGCGTGGACGGTGCGGCGTTCACCGCCGGCACCGCCGCCGAGGACGCCGCGCTGGCCGACCTGCTGACGAGCGACGAGCTGCGGGCCTCGCTGTACGCGTTCGACCTGGTCAACAAGCGGGCCAAGCGCCCCGCCGGCGCACCGGACAAGGGCCTGTCGCGGAAGGTCGGCAAGGTCGGCGTCGTCGGTGCCGGGCTGATGGCCTCCCAGCTGGCCCTGCTGTTCGTGCGGCGGCTGGAGGTGCCGGTCGTCCTGACCGACGTCGACCAGACGCGGGTGGACCGCGGCGTCGGTTGGGTGCACGGGGAGCTGGAGCAGCTGGCTGCCCGCGGCCGGCTGTCGCCGGACCGGCTCACCCGGCTGCGCGGCCTGGTGACCGGCGCGCTGGACAAGGCCGCCTTCGCCGACGCCGACCTGGTGATCGAGGCGGTGTTCGAGGAGATGTCGGTCAAGCAGCAGGTGTTCGCCGAGGTGGAGGCCGTGGTCTCGCCGGAGTGCGTGCTGGCCACCAACACCTCGGCGCTGTCGGTGACCGAGATGGCGGCCAAGCTGGCGCACCCCGAGCGGGTGGTGGGCCTGCACTTCTTCAACCCGGTCGCCGTGCTGCCGCTGGTGGAGGTGGTGCGCGCCGAGCGGACCGACGACGCCACGCTGGCCACCGCCTTCGCCGTCGGCAGGCAGTTGAAGAAGTCCTGCGTGCTGGTCGCCGACGCCCCGGCGTTCGTGGTCAACCGGCTGCTCACCCGGTTCCTCGGCGAGGTCACCGCCGCCGTGGAGCA
The DNA here is from genome assembly GCF_032460525.1 of Geodermatophilus sp. DSM 44513. Taxonomy (NCBI): domain Bacteria; kingdom Bacillati; phylum Actinomycetota; class Actinomycetes; order Geodermatophilales; family Geodermatophilaceae; genus Geodermatophilus; species Geodermatophilus sp. DSM 44513. The sequence continues at coordinate 2,770,875 of NZ_CP135963.1, forward strand.
GGGCACGCCGGTGGCGGTGGCCGAGCGGGCGCTGGACCCGCTGGGTCTGCCGATGACGCCGTTCGAGCTGCTCACGCTGGTCGGCCCGCCGGTGGCGCTGCACGTGGCCGAGCGGATGCACGAGGCCTTCCCGGACCGGTTCACCGTGGGCGAGGGGCTGCGCCGGATGGTCGAGCTCGGCAAGACCAGCGTCTACTCCGAGCCGGGCGTCGTCGACCCCGACCTCGCGGGCATCGACGCCGGGGACTCGCCGCTGACCGAGGAGCAGGTGCGCGAGCGCGCGACCGGGGCGCTGGCCCAGGAGATCCGGCTGATGCTCGACGAGGGCGTCGTGCAGGCGGTGCAGGACGTCGACCTGTGCATGCTGCTGGGCGCCGGCTGGCCGTTCTGGCTGGGCGGCATCTCCGCGTACCTGGACCGCACCGGGACCTCGGAGCGGGTCACCGGCGCGCGCTTCCTGCCGCGCGGGGTGGCCTCGCTGCCCGCCTGAGCGCCCGAGCGGGTGCGCCGGCGCCCCGTTCCCGTCGCGGGGACGGGGCCGCCGGGGCACTCCCTCAGCGGAACTTGGCGGTGAGCGAGTCCATCGTCCGGTCCACCGAGGCGACCTTGAGGTGGGAGATCCCGCTGGTCGCACCGGCGGCCAGCACTGCCTCGTGCGCGGCCCGCAGCGTGGCCCACACCGCGTCGGCGTCGCCCTCGATCGTCGTGCCCAGCGCGCCGACCTCGTGGCGGAGGCCGGAGGCCCGGATCACCGCGATCGCCGCCTCGACGTGGGCGTGCGGGTCGTCAGCGGTGCCCGGCGGCGAGGGCGCCACCTGGATCTCGGCGATCACGTGCACCGGCACGACCTGGCGGACCCGGTCACGGGCGCTCCTCGACCGCCTCGGCCACGCTGCCCTCGGCGCGCTCGGTGAGCACCGCCGTCCACTCCGCGATCCGGCGGGCGACGTCCTGCTCGGTGAGGCCCGCGTCGGCCAGCACCTGCCCGACGCTGCCGTGCTCCAGGAACGCCTGGGGCAGGCCGAGGGCGCGCAGCGGGACGTCGATGCCGCGGTCCTGCAGCGCCTGGGTCAGCGTGGTGCCCACGCCACCGGCCCGCCCGCCGTCCTCGACGGTGACCACCAACCGGAACCCGGACGCCAGCGCCACGAGGTCGTCGGACACCGGCAGCACCCAGCGCGGGTCGACGACGGTGACCTCGATGCCGTGGTCGGCGGCCCGCTCGGCGGCGGCCAGGCACACCGGCACCATCGAGCCGACGGCGACCAGCAGCACCTCCGCCGCAGCCCCGCGGCGCAGCACGTCGACCGGCCCGCGCCGCTCCAGTGCCGGGATGTCCACCGGCGGCGTGCCCTTCGGGAACCGGACGACGGTCGGCCCGTCGGTCACCTGGACCGCCTCGCGCAGCGCCTCGCGCAGCGTCGGCTCGTCACGGGGCGCGGCCAGCCGCACGCCGGGGACGACGGAGAGGATCGACATGTCCCACATGCCGTTGTGCGAGGCACCGTCGCTGCCGGTCACCCCGGCGCGGTCCAGGACGACGGTGACCGGCTGGCGGTGCAGCGCGACGTCCATGAGCAGCTGGTCGAAGGCCCGGTTGAGGAACGTCGAGTAGACCGCGACCACCGGGTGCATCCCGCCCATGGCCAGCCCCGCGGCCGAGGTGAGCGCGTGCTGCTCGGCGATGCCCACGTCGTAGGTGCGCTCGGGGAAGCGCTCGGCGAAGGCGGTCAGCCCGGTGGGGTGCAGCATCGCGGCGGTGACGGCCACGACGTCGGAGCGCTCGGCCCCGAGTCGGGCCAGCTCGTCGCCGAAGGCCGTCGTCCAGTCGCGGCCGGCGGTGGCGGCACTGGCCCCGCTGTCGGGGTCGAAGACCCCGGTGGCGTGCCAGGCGTCGAGCTGGTCGGTCTCGGCCGGCGCGTAGCCGAAGCCCTTGGTGGTGACCGCGTGCACGATGACCGGCCCGCCGAAGGAGCGCGCCCGGCGCAGCGCGGACTCCACCGCCCGGACGTCGTGGCCGTCGACCGGGCCGATGTACTTGAGGCCGAGGTCCTCGAACATGCCCTGCGGGGACAGGACGTCCTTGAGGCCCTTCTTGACGGCGTGCAGCGCGTCGAACAGCGCCGAGCCGACGACCGGCGCGCGGTGCAGGGCCTGGCGGACGGCGAGCAGCGCCTGCTCGTACCCCGGGCGCAGCCGCAGCGAGGCCAGCGCGTCGGCGACCCCGCCGATGGTCGGCGAGTAGGAGCGGCCGTTGTCGTTGACGACGATGACCACCGGGCGGTCCTTGGCGCCGGCGATGTTGTTCAGCGCCTCCCAGGCCATGCCGCCGGTGAGCGCGCCGTCGCCGATGACCGCGACCACCGGTCGGTGCTCGCCGCGCACGGCGAGGGCCTTGGCCAGCCCGTCGGCGTAGGACAGCGAGGTGGAGGCGTGGCTGTTCTCCACCCAGTCGTGCTCGCTCTCCGCGCGGCTCGGGTAGCCGGACAGCCCGCCGCGCTGGCGCAGCCTGGCGAACCCCTCCACCCGGCCGGTGAGCATCTTGTGCACGTAGCTCTGGTGGCCGGTGTCGAAGACGATCGGCTCGCGCGGGGAGTCGAACACCCGGTGCAGGGCGATGGTCAGCTCGACCGCGCCGAGGTTGGGCCCGAGGTGCCCGCCGGTCCGGGCGACGCTGGTGACCAGCGCGTCGCGGATCTCGGCGGCCAGGCCCGGCAGCTGCTCGGCCGGCAGCGCCTTGAGGTCGTCGGGGGTGCGGAGCGATCGCAGGAGCGACACGAGGAGGTGCGTCCTCTCCATCGGCGGCGGGGCACGGCGTCGTGAGGGCCGCCGACCCACTGTAGCCGCGCTGATGCAGACCCTTCGGATCGAGCACCACCGACGGATGCAGGTCAGAGGCGGGGCACCCAGCGCTCGCCCCGCAGGGCCCCGCCGACCGCGTCCACCCCGCGGGCGGCCGCGGCCAGCCGGGCACCCTCCCGCTCGTAGGCGGCCATCGCCGCCTCCATGGCGTCCGGCGGCAGGTCGTCGGCCAGCTCCACCCGCACGGTGCGCCAGCCCGCGCGGGCGGCCTCCAGCCCGGCGGCGACGTGGTCGCGGGCGAACCGGGCGAGCAGCACCGGGTAACGGCGCAGCACCTCGTGCGCCCGGTAGTCCGGCGGGACGAGGTCGAACAGCCAGACGACGGCGGTGTGCTCCCAGTCGGGGGCACCCGGCGGACGCACGGCTGCCGGCCAACCGGGGGGCAGCGTGGCGTCCACCGCACCAGTGTGCCCCATCGATCGAACACGCGTTCGACCTGGTGGGCCGGCCGACGCCCGGAGCACCGGCCCCGTCCCGGGCCCCGCCCTGAGCCTGCGAAGGGTGGGGAGGACGGGGGTCCTCGCTCAGGAGGTGGGGCGCTTGAGCCAGAACTGCTCGAAGCCCCAGGTGCCCGCGCCGCTGGAGTTGTAGCTGACCAGTTCCCAGCCCTCGCTGCCGAGCCGGTTGAGCACCGAGCTGGTGTCGCCGGCCTGGCGCTCCAGCTGCCCGCCGGGGAGCTTGACGCTCACCCCGGCGCGCAGCGACTGCGCGTCGTTGGCCGTGATGACCGAGGCGTACTCCCAGGTGGTCACGGTCGACCACGGTAGCCGGTCGGCGCAGCGCGCCCCGGCCCAGGACGTCCCGGAACGGCTCGGCCGCTCGCCGTCCGGACCCTTCCGTCACCGCGCTCCCCGGGATACCGTCACAGCGAGCGCCCGACCGAACGCTCAGCGTGTGCACGGTGGGTCGCCCCCGTCCGGGTCACCGCACCGCACGCCGCCCACCGCTCCGCACCCGCCGAGGGGACCGCCCGCATGCTCCGCCCGTCGACCCCCCGCACCGGCGGCTCCCGTTACTCGCGGGCCGCGGTCACCGCGCTCGGGGTGCTCTCCTTCGTCGGGATGGCCGCCGGGCTGGGCGCCGTCGCGGCCGACGAGGGCGGGGCCTCCGGCCCCGGCACCGAGGCGGCCGTGCACCACCCGGTCCCGACCGCGCCCGGCGGGGTCGGGGAGCCGCTCCGCGCCGGGGAGATCGGCGACGCCGCCCGTGCCGGGGAGATCGGCGACGCCGCCCGCGCCCCGGGGCCGGCGGCACCGGGCTCCCCGGGCACGTCGCTCCCGCCGGACGCCGGGCCCGTGCCCGCTGCCGTCGTCCCGGAGGCCGACGCGCCCGCCGCCGACACCGGGAACGCGCCGCCCACCGCCGTCCCGGCACCGGACACCTCCGCGGGCAGCCTGGCACCGGCCCCCGCGCCGGTCCCGCCGCCGGCGGCCACCCCGCCCGCGCCGCCGGCTGCGGCGTCCCCGGCTTCGCCGTCACCGACGCCGGCCGGGCCCCCGGCGCCTCCTGCTCCCCCGCCGCCCCCGGCCGCGCCGAGCCCGCCCGTCCTGGTCCCCCAGCTCCTCCCCACGACACCGACGACGCCGTCCGCGACACCGACGCGGTCCGCGACACCGACGCCGTCCGGGACACCGACGACGACGGCCCCTGAGACGCCGGCGGGGACGACGGCACCCACGACGGCACCGGCGACGGCGACCGACGTCGTCGAGCCCACGGGGCGGACGGGCCGGGGCGGGGACTGAGCGGCGGTCAGCGCCGCTCGAGCAGCGCCACGCACTCCACGTGCGCGGTCATCGGGAAGGCGTCGAAGCCGCGCAGCGCGGCCAGCCGGTACCCGCCCTCGGCGAGGGCCGCGACGTCGCGGGCCAGTGCCGCCGGGTCGCAGGCGACGTAGACGACCGCGCGGGGCCCGGCGGCGGCGAGCACCCGGCTGACCGCCACCCCGGCACCGGCCCGCGGCGGGTCGAGGACGACGACGTCCGGGCCGGTCCCCAGGTCGGCGAGCAGGCCGGTGAGCCCGTCGGCGTCCACCTCGCCCTGCCAGACCTCGGCCTGCGGCAGCGTGGCGAGGTTGGCCTCGGCGGCGGCGCAGGCGGCCTCGTCGGCCTCCACGCAGACCACCCGCCCCGCCGGCCCGGCCGCGGGGGCGAGCGCGCCGCCGAACAGGCCGGCGCCGGCGTAGAGGTCGAGCACCGTCTCCCCGGGCGCGACGGCGGCGAACGCGGCGACCGCGGCGGCCAGCGCGTCGGCCGCGGCCGGGTGCACCTGCCAGAACCCGGTGCCCTCGACCTCCCAGTCGCGTCCCGCCGCGGACCGGGCGGCGCGGCCGGCCGGCGCCGGCCCGCCGGCGCGCACCACCCGGGTGGACTGTGCCCGGCCCCGGCGGTCCAGCCGGGTGGTGGTCACCGCCCCGGTGGCGTCGACGGCGACGTCCACCGCACCGGCACCCGGCCACCGGCGGTCCAGCACCGCCCGGGCGGCCTGTTGCACCGTGATCGGGCAGTCGTCGAGCGGCACCAGGTCGTGCGAGCGGTGCCGGCGCAGCCCCGGGACGCCGGCCCGGTCGACGGCGAACCGGGTCCGGGTGCGCCAGCGCAGCGGCCCACCGGGCAGCTCCTCGACGGCGAGGTCGCGCACCAGCGGGTCCTCCCCGGACAGCCCACCCAGCCGGGTCAGCTGCTCGCGGACCACCGCCGCCTTGAGCGCGCGCTGGCCCTCCGGCGCCACGTGCTGCCAGTCGCAGCCGCCGCACCGGCCCGGGCCGCTGTGCGGGCAGGGCCGCTCGACGCGGTCGGGCGCGGCCTGGAGCACCGTGACGGCGTCGGCGCGGCAGAAGGCGGGCTGGCGGTCCTCGGTGACCCGGACGGTGACCCGCTCGCCGGGCAGCGCGTGCCGGACGAAGACCACCCGGCCCTCGTGCCGCGCCACGCAGTGCCCGCCGTGCGCCACCGGGCCGACGGTCACCTCGAACGCCCGCCCGACCCACCCGAGGCCGCGGTCAGGTGACGTGCTGGAACGGCCCCGCTGGTGAGGGGCTGGAACGGCCCCCTCCCCCGTCCCGCCCCGAGCCTGCGAGCGGTGGGGGGCCGCGGGGTCCTCATCCATAGGGGGTGGTGTCGTGCTCATCGGCCAGCCCGCGGCGCAGGTCACCGGGCGCCGGCCCGGCGGCGCGCAGCCCGGCGTCCTCCCGGCCGACGGAGCTCTCCAGCTGCCACGGCACCGAGGTGATCATCACGCCGGGCTGGAACTGCAGCCGGGCCCGCAGCCGCAGCGCGCTCTGGTTGTGCAGCACGTTCTCCCACCAGTGGCCGACGACGTACTGCGGCACGAAGACGACGACCAGCTCCCGCGGGCTGTCCCGGCGGACGGACTTCACGAAGTCCACCACCGGCCGGGTGACCTCGCGGTACGGCGACTCCAGCACGGTGAGCGGGACGGGGATGTCGTAGCGCTCCCACTGCTGCTGCAGCGCCCGGGTGTCGGCGTCGTCCACGTTCACGGTGAGCGCGGTGAGGTGGTCCGGCCGCGTGGCGCGGGCGAAGGACAGCGCCCGCAGCGTCGGCTTGTGCACCCGGGAGACCAGCACGATGGCGTGCACCTTGCTGGGCAGCATCCGGGAGTCCGCGTCGGGCACCAGCTGCTCGGCGACGTGCGAGTAGTGCCGGTTGATGGCCCGCATCATCAGGAACAGGATCGGCATGGCGACCAGCACCAGCCAGGCGCCGCGGGAGAACTTGGTGATGACGATGATCACCAGGACGACGGTGGTCAGCGTGCCGCCCACGGTGTTGATGGCCTGGGAGCGGCGCATCCGGGCCCGGGCCCGCGGGTCGGTCTCGGTGCGCAGCTCGCGGTTCCAGTGCCGCACCATGCCCCACTGCCCGATGGAGAAGGCGGTGAAGACGCCCAGGATGTACAGCTGGATCAGCCGGGTGACGTCGGCGTCGAAGGCGACGATCAGCAGGATGGCGAAGCCGGCCAGCAGCAGGATGCCGTTGCTGTAGACCAGCTTGTCGCCGCGGGTGTGCAGCTGGCGGGGCAGGAAGCGGTCCTGGGCGAGCACCGAGCCGAGCAGCGGGAAGCCGTTGAAGGCGGTGTTGGCCGCCAGGATGAGCACCAGCGCGGTGGCGGCCTGCACGTAGAAGAAGCCCGGGGAGGTGTCGCCGCCGAAGGTCGCGGCCGCGATCTGGGCGATGACCGTGCGCTGCGGCTCGGTCTCGCAGTCGGTGAACCCCTCCAGGTCGCAGGGGAACTCGGTGTAGCGGACGTCGGCGAGGATGGCCAGGGCGGTGACGCCGGAGAACATGGTCGCGGCCAGCCCGCCCATGAGCGCCAGCGTGGTGGCCGCGTTGCGGCTCTTCGGCGGCTTGAACGCCGGGACGCCGTTGGCGATGGCCTCGACCCCGGTCAGCGCCGTGCACCCGGAGGCGAAGGCGCGCAGCGCGAAGAACAGCAGCGCCAGCCCGGTGACCTCCTCGTAGCCCTCCTCGGGGATGACGGTGTACTGCGCGCTCTCGGCGGTGATGCCGTCGCCGAAGAAGTGCCGCAGCAGCCCGGTGACGATCAGCACCAGGATCCCGCTGATGAACAGGTACGCCGGGACGGCGAAGGTGCGGCCGGACTCGCGCACGCCGCGCAGGTTCATCGCCGACAGCAGGGCGACCAGACCGACGGCGATGCCGACCCGGTACTCGTTGAGCGCCGGGAACGCCGAGATGATGTTGTCGGTGCCCGCGGAGACCGACACGGCGACGGTGAGCACGTAGTCGACCAGCAGCGCGCTGGCCACCACCAGGCCGGCGAACTGGCCGTGGTTCTTGATCGCCACCTCGTAGTCGCCGCCGCCGGACGGGTAGGCGCGCACCACCTGCCGGTAGGACGCCACCACGGTGAGCAGCAGCACGACCACGGCCACCGCCAGCCACGGCGTCAGGAACAGGAACGCCGTCCCGGCCAGGGTCAGCACGATGAGGATCTCCTGCGTGGCGTAGGCCACGGAGGACAGCGGGTCGCTGGCGAAGATCGGCAGGGCCAGGTGCTTGGGCAGCAGCGACTCGCCCAGCCGGTCGCTGCGCACGGGACGGCCCAGGACCAGGCGCTTGGGGAGTTGTCCGAGCTCGGACAGGATCGGCACGGCGGCGATCGTACGGACGCCGCCGTCGCCCACGCCCCCGCCGGGAGGGTGAGTTGCGGCGCTGCGCAGCACGGCGCCGCCTGCGGCCGGGTGTAGCTTCGCGCCCGGACCCGCGCCGGTGCTCGACGCCGGCGCACCGCACTCGTCAGCTCAGGAGACCCCCGTGCACGTGGTCGTGATGGGCTGCGGCCGCGTCGGGTCGGCGATCGCCCGCCGCCTCGAGGAGGTCGGCCACAGCGTGGCCGTGATCGACCAGGACCCGGAGGCGTTCCGCCGGCTGGGCCCGGACTTCGCCGGCCGCCAGGTGACCGGCCTGGGCTTCGACCGCCAGACGCTGCTGGACGCCGGCATCGACTCCGCCGGCGCCTTCGCCGCGGTGAGCAGCGGCGACAACTCCAACATCATCAGCGCCCGGGTGGCCCGCGAGACGTTCGGCGTCCAGCACGTCGTCGCCCGCATCTACGACTCCAAGCGGGCCGAGGTGTTCGAGCGCATGGGCATCCCCAGCGTGGCCACCGTGCCGTGGACGGTGAACCGGCTGATGCGCGAGCTGCTCTCGGTCAAGGTCAGCGAGCTGTGGCGCGAGCCCACCGGGCAGGTGCTGCTCATGCGGGTCACGGTCACCGACGTCTGGGTGGGCCGCCGGCTCTCCGAGCTGGAGGTCGCCTCCGGCGCCCGGGCCGCGTGGCTGGTCCGCTACGGCGAGGCCCAGCTGCCGACGGCGGCCACCGTGCTGCAGGACGGCGACCAGCTCGTGGTCGCCTCGACCGACGCGATCAGCCAGCGGGTGCACGAGGTGGTCGAGGCCGGCCCCGGAGGAGGGGGACACCCATGAGGGTCGCCATCGTGGGCGCGGGTGCCGTCGGGCGCTCGATCGCCGGGGAGCTGCTGTCCAACGGGCACACCGTGATGCTCATCGAGAAGGACGGCCGCAAGGTGCGCACCCGGGCGGTGCCCGGTGCGGAGTGGGTGCAGGCCGACGCCTGCGAGGTGACCTCCCTGGAGGAGGCGCAGCTGGCCACCTGCGACGTCGTGGTCGCCGCCACCGGCGACGACAAGGCCAACCTGGTCGTCTCGCTGCTGGCCAAGACCGAGTTCGCCGTCAACCGCGTCGTCGCCCGGGTCAAGGACCCGCGCAACGAGTGGCTCTACACCGAGGCGTGGGGCGTCGACGTCGCGGTCTCCACGCCCCGGGTGCTGGCCGCCCTGGTCGAGGAGGCGGTCACCGTCGGCGACGTCGTGCGGCTGATGAGCTTCCGCAAGGGCGCGGCCAACCTGGTGGAGATCACCCTCGCCGAGGACACCCCGTGGGTGGGCAAGCCGCTGCGCGAGGTGCCGCTGCCGCGGGAGACGGTGCTCACCGCCGTCCTGCGCGGCGACCGGGTGATCACGCCCACCCCCGACGAGCCGCTGGAGGCCGGCGACGAGCTGCTGTTCGTCACCCACGCCGACGTCGAGGAGCAGCTGCAGCAGGTGCTCTCCCCGGACCACTGAAGCAAGGACCCCCGTGCCCCCCGCCGCTCGCACGCTCGCGGCGGGACCCTGCACGGGGGCCGGTTCCCTCACCTCACCTGGGGGGCGCGGTGGCGGTGCAGGCGGGAGACCACCCAGAAGGTCACCGCGACCTCGACGGCGGTGACCGGCAGGCCGAGCACCAGCGAGGCCGTGCCGAGCAGCTCCACCTCGTCGGCCCGGTACAGCACCCACTGGACGGCGACGCGAAGCAGGAAGACCGCGCCCCACATGAGCGTCAGCCAGGAGTAGGCGCGCACCATGCGCGGGTCGTCGCGCCAGTGCCGCTCGGGCTCCGGGTCGGCCGGGCGCTCCCCGGTGGCGGGGTCCGGGTCGGGGCGGGCGCGCACGGCGGCGCCGACCCCGCCGGCCCGGCGCCGCAGGCCCGGCAGCTGGGTGGACGCCATCGCGCCCAGGTGGCTCGGTGCGAGGAACTCGGCCACCACACCGACCAGCGGCCAGCGGAACGCGATCGAGCCGATGAGCACCACGCCGAGGGCGGCGTTGCGGATGAGCCCGGGCACGAAGAAGTCGCGGGCCTGCCCGGACGCCGCGGCGATGGCCACCGCGATGGCGACGCCGAACAGCCCGCTGACCGCCTGCTGCACGCTCTCCCGGCGGACCAGGCGCAACCCGAAGACCAGCACGGCGGCGACGAGCGCAGCCCCGATGCCCGCCTGCAGCCCGGCGACGGAGTTGGCCACGATGAACGCGACCGTGGGCAGCGTGGCGTCGAGCATGCCGCGCCAGCCGCCGAGCGAGTCCAGCACCAGGTGCCGGTCGAAGGTGACCGCCCGCGGTGCCGCGGCCGCGTCCCCGGCCGGCCGGGCCGGACCCGGCGCACCGGCCGGGCCGGGACGCCCGTCCCCCTCGGGCGCAGCCGTCACCCGGCGCTCAGCTCGTACCGGGGGTTGTAGATGACCTGCCGGCCGTCGAAGGAGGCGAAGCGGCCGTGCGCGGTGAGCGTGCGCCCCGGTTCGATGCCGGGGATGCGCCGCCGGCCGAGCCAGACCAGGGTGACCGAGCCCGAGCCGTCGAACAGCTCGGCCTCCAGGGTCGGCACCGTCTCCCGCGGGGTGTAGACGACCGACCTGAGCCGGCCGGTCACGGTGACGACCGCGCCCTTGCGGCAGGCGCTCACCGCCTCGCAGCCGGCGCTCGCCGAGCCGGCGCGCAGCTCCTCGGCGTCGATGGTGGAGTCGTCGGCGGTCAGCCGCTGCAGCGTGCGCGCGAACCAGCCGCCCTGGCGTGTCTCCGTCACGGGACCAGCGTAGATCGGTCGGGCCCGCCCCCGGCGCGGGCACGCAGCCAGTCGCGCACCAGCGCCCACGCGTCCCCCGCCGGGTCGATCAGCACCATGTGGTCGGCCGGCACCAGCCGCACGTCCACCGCGACGCCCCGCGCCGCCGCCGCGGCGGCGTACCGGGTGCTCTGCTCGGCCGGGACGGTGGTGTCGCCGGTGCCGTGCACGCACAGCAGGTCGACCCCGTCGGGGACCAACCGCACCGGGTCGGCCAGCGCGTAGCGCTCCGGGACCTCGGCCGGCCCGCCCCCGAGCAGGTCCTGCACCGCGCCGTCGCCGAGCCGCTGCGCCGCCGCCCGCTCCAGGTCCAGCACGCCGGCCTGCAGCACCGCGGCGGTCACCGGGACCCGCGGGCCGGCGCCGGGCGCTCCCCCGGGCAGCCGGGCCCGGCCGGCGGCCCACGCCGCCAGGTGCCCGCCCGCGGAGTGCCCGACGACGGCGACGTCGGCGAGGTCGAGCCGGTCCGCGGCGGGCAGCTCCGGCAGCCGGTCCAGCGCGGCGGCGACGTCCTGGAGGGTGGCCGGCCAGCCGCCGCCACCGCCGACCCGGCGGTACTCGACGGCGACGGCGGCGAACCCGGTGGCGGCCAGGTCCGCGGCCAGCGGCCGGGCCAGCTCCACGCCGCGGGCGGCCCGCCAGAACCCGCCGTGCAGCACCACCACGACCGGCGCCGGGCCGCGGCCCGCGGGCAGCGTCAGCTCGACGAACTGGTCGGGGTGCGGCCCGTAGGCGGTGCGGGCGGCGCTCACGCCCCGGGCGCCGGGGCGGCCGGCGGTGCGCCACCGGGGCGGCCGGCGCCCTGCTGGGCGGCCAGCTGCGCGGCGGCCTGCGGCGGGAGGGTCAGCGGCAGCTGCTCGCGCACCGGCATGGGTGCCGTCCCGCGCACGACGACGATCTGCCGGAACGCCTGCTCCAGGGCGGCCGCGGCCTCCGGGCCCTCGGCCGCCGGGCCGCTGATCATGCCGCGCAGGAACCAGCGCGGTCCGTCCACGCCGACGAAACGGGCCGCCCGGCGCACCGGCTCGGGGGCCGGCTGCCCGGGCTGCCCCGGCGGGACGGCCCGGACGAACCCGGCCAGCTCTGGGCCGAAGGGCCCCTCGACCTCGCGCAGCGAGCCACCCTGCCCGGAGGCGCTGCGGGCCAGGTCGGCGCGGACGTCGTCCCAGATGCCCCCGGCGCGCGGAGCGGCGAAGACCGCCACCTGCAGCAGCGAGTCGCCGTAGCGCAGCGTGGCGCCGACGACCTTCTGCTGGGCGTTGACGTCCACGCGCAGCTCCGTGCCGGGCACCGCGGGCAGCCGCAGGGACCCCAGGTCGATGCGCGGGGTGCCGTCGTCGGGGGCGTCGGTGGCGTCCCAGGGCCCGGTGGTCTGCTCCACCTCGCGCACCTTGTGCTGCGGCTCCGGCGGCACCCCGCGCTCGCGCAGCGTGCGGTCGATCCGGTTGCGTCGCCGTCCGAACGGCATGTCAGTCGGTTCCCTTCGCCGAGACGCTCGGGTGCCCGCCGGTCGAGCCGTGACCCCCGCCGCCGCGCACGCTGCCCGGCAGGTCCTCCACCGGCACGAACCGGGCGCGGGCGACCGGCTGCACCACCAGCTGCGCGACGCGGTCGCCCCGGCGCAGGGTGAGCGGCGTCGTGGGGTCCAGGTTGACCAGGTTGACCTTGATCTCCCCGCGGTACCCGGCGTCGATCGTGCCGGGCGCGTTGACCAGGGACAGCCCCACCCGGTGGGCCAGGCCCGACCGGGGGTGCACGAAGCCGGCGTAGCCCTCCGGGATGGCCACCGCGACGCCGGTGCCGACCAGCGCCCGCTGGAACGGGGCGAGCTCGACGTCCTCCGCGATCGCCAGGTCGGCCCCCGCGTCGGCGGGCAGCGCGTAGGCGGGGACGGCACCCCCGGGGGAGGTCAGCCGCACCGGGACCTGTACCTCGGGGACGGCGGGCACGGAGGGGTCGGGCACGTCCGCGATCCTAAGAGGACCTCCCTGCCCCCCACGCCTCGCTCCGCTCGGCGCGGGGCCCTGCAGGGAGGCCGTTCCATCCGCTCACCTGCGGCGGAGGTCGGTGAGGACGCGGCGGGCCAGGGTCTCGGTGGCCTTGCGGTTGGCGCGGCCGCCGAGGGCCGCGCCGACCAGGAAGGGAGCCGCGCCCGGGACGCTGCGGGCCATCCGCCGGGTCACCCGGCGGCTCAGCGCCCGCATGCCGGCCGACCCGAGGACGGCGGACAGGCCGGGGACCGCGGCGTCGTCCACGGCCCGCTGGCGGGTCCAGCTGGACAGGTAGGCCAGCGCGCGGCTGCGCGCGTCGCCCGGGGCGGGGCGGCCGTACAGCTCGTGCAGCTCGCCGAGCAGGACCACCTCGACGGCGGCGGTCAGCACCGTCTCCGCGCCGAGCTCCAGCGGCACCGCCAGCAGGGAGGGCGGGGTCAGCCAGTGTGCCGCCGACAGCCCGCCGGTGGCCGCGCCCACGCCGGAGGTGAGCCGCGCGGCCCGCGCGACCAGCGCGTCGGCGATCTCCTCGTCGGTCGCGCCGGGGTGCGCCGCGCGCAGCCGTGCGGCGTCGCGGATCGGCAGCAGCGGGGCGGCGGTGGCCAGCAGGTCGCCCAGCAGGACACCGGGCGTCCGGCCGGGACCGGCCGCGTCCGGGGTACCGCTGGCGGCCCGCTCGGCGACACCACGGCCGGCGCGGACACCGGCAGCGGCGACCGCCGCCACGACGTCCCGCAGGGTCGCCGCGGCCGGACGCCGCCCGCCGGCCGGCTCCGGCGTCCCGCCGACGAGGCCGGACACGGCGTCGGCCAGCAGCCGGCCGGCCCGCGCGAGCGGACCCTCGTCCGCGGGCGGGACCGGGCGGGCGGCCGTCGGCCCGACCGGGCGCGGCGGCGGCACGTCCCGCACGGGCACGGTGGGCTCTCCGTGGTCGGTCACTGTCCCTCCAGGTGACGTGCTGGAACGGCCCGGTGAGCCGCTGGAACGGCGCGGCCCCGTCCAGAGGCTCACCGTGAGCTCGCGAACGGTGAGGGGGACGGGGTCCTCTTTCAGGCGGCGCAGTCCCGGCAGTAGAGCTGGTCGCCCTTGGTGGCCGCCAGCCGGCTGCGGTGCTGCACCAGGAAGCAGCGCGAGCAGGTGAACTCGTCCTCCTGCTTGGGCAGCACGCGGACGGTGAGCTCCTCGTTGGACAGGTCGGCGCCGGGGAGCTCGAGGTTCTCGTTGAAGTCGGTCTCGTCGACGTCGACCGAGGAGGACTGCGCCTCGGCGCGGCGGGCCTTGAGCTCCTCGAGGGAGTCCTCGCCGAGTTCGTCGGCCTCGTTGCGCCGCGGGGCGTCGTAGTCGGTGGCCATGGGAAGTGCCCCTCCTCCGGGGTCGTCGCGGGCGGTGCGCCCGCGGGTGTGCGTCGGCGCCTGGGCGCCGCCGTGCTGGCCGGTCGCCGGAGGCGACCGGGGGGTCCGGAGGCCGCTGACCGCCTGCGCGGGCACCGGCCGGTGCGGTGCGGACCGCGCCGCCGGACCCGCCGTCGGGCAACGGGACAGCCGGCACGGTCTGACCGGCGGACCCCCCAACGTCGCGAGGCCGTGGTTTGTGCCCGGTCGCCGGAGGGGTCCCACCGCGCTGTCGAACCGGGTCGATCGGGATGCGGAGCGCCAGAGGTTACCCTGCGCCCGTGTCGACTCCCGTGGGTGCTGATCCGGCCGTCGTGGGGCCCTACCTGGCCTCCGTCCTGGCGGACGAACGGTGGTCCCGGGTGCAGGTGGACCTCATCGCCGCGGGCATGTCCAACCTGACCTACGTCGTGACGCCCGCGGGGGGCGGCGAGGAGGACGCGGTCATCCTCCGGCGCCCGCCGACGGGCGCGGTCCTCGCCACCGCCCACGACATGGCGCGCGAGCACCGGGTCGTCTCCGCGCTCGGGCCCACGCCGGTCCCGGTGCCGCGCACGCTGCACCTGTGCACCGACCCCGCCGTGCTGGGCGCGCCCTTCTACGTGATGGAGCGGGTGGTCGGCCTGCACGTGGTGGACCGGCTGCCGGCCGGCTACGCCGACGAACCGGAGCAGCGGCGGGCCATCGGCGAGGGCCTGGTCGACGTGCTGGCCGACCTGCACGGGGTCGACCACGAGGCGGTGGGGCTGGGCGACTTCGGCCGGCCGGAGGGCTTCATGGCCCGCCAGGTGCGCCGCTGGACCCAGCAGTGGGACGCCACCCGCGACCGGGACCGCCCGGGCCTGGACGCGCTGGCCGCCCGGCTGGCCCAGACGGTGCCCGCGACCCAGCGCAACGGGGTCGTGCACGGCGACTTCCGGCTGGACAACTGCCTGCTCGACCCGCAGGCCCCCGGCCGGGTCCGGGCGGTGCTGGACTGGGAGATGTCCACCCTCGGCGACCCGCTCGCCGACCTGGGCATGCTGCACGTCTACTGGCCGCAGGCCGGGGAGGACAGCGTCGCCGGGCAGAGCACGGTCACCGCGCTGGACGGCTTCCCCACCCGCGCGCAGGTGGCGGCGCGCTACGCCGAGCGCAGCGGCCTGGACCTCACCGACCTGCCCTGGTACGTCGCCTTCGCCTACTTCAAGTTCGCGGCGATCGTCGCGGGGATCGTGGCGCGGTCGGCCGCCGGCGCGATGGCCGGCAAGGACACCTCCGGCTACGCCGACCGGATCGACCCCTGCGTGCAGCGGGGACGCGCCGCGCTCGACGACGGTGCGATCTAGCTCACGCGGCCGGCCCTAGACTCCCGCCGACCTCCCGCGACCGAGAGAGAGCCGACCCGTGAGCGCGCCGCCCGCCGACCGACCCGCGGTCCGTCCCCGCAGTGGCCGCCGGCCGATCCCCCCGCTGGTCTTCCTGCTGGTGCTCGCGCTGGCCGCGCTGGTCGTGTGGTGGAACGTGTTCGACACCGAGGGCGAGGTGGAGGCCGCCGAGGCGCAGGCCTGCGCCAGCGCCTCGGCGGCCCCGCCCGCGCTGGACCCCACGACCGTGTCGCTGCGCGTCTTCAACGCCACCGACACCGCCGGCCTGGCCCAGGAGGTCGCCGCCGCGCTGCAGCAGCGGGGCTTCGTCGTGGAGGAGATCGCCAACGACCCCACCGAGCGCGAGGTGACCGGCGTCGGCGAGCTGCGGCACGGCCCGCGCGGCAACGAGGCCGCCGCCTACGTGGCGCTGTACCTCCCGGGTGCCGGGGACCTCCTGGACGTGCGGGCCACCGCGGTCGTCGACTTCGTGATCGGCCCGGACTTCGCCGGCCTCGCCCCGCCCGAGCAGGTCGACGCCGCGCTCGCCGCCGGCGCCAGCGCAGCCGCCGCCTGTTGATGGAGGACCTCGCTGCCCCCCGGCGCTCGCGAGTTCGCACCGGGCCCCTGCAGCGGGGCCGTTCCATCACCCTGCGGTGGGGTGCAGCCGGTCGAGGAGGGCGAGGAGGTCCTCGGCCACCGACGGGGCGACGGCGACGGCCAGGGGCTCGGCGAACGGCTGCCCGCGCAGCCCGGTGACGA
This sequence comes from Geodermatophilus sp. DSM 44513, assembly GCF_032460525.1. Taxonomy (NCBI): domain Bacteria; kingdom Bacillati; phylum Actinomycetota; class Actinomycetes; order Geodermatophilales; family Geodermatophilaceae; genus Geodermatophilus; species Geodermatophilus sp. DSM 44513. The sequence goes on from NZ_CP135963.1 coordinate 2,787,176, forward strand.
CGGCGCCGGCCTCGGCCGCGACGAGGGCCCCCGCGGCGTGGTCCCAGCGGTTGAGGTGCAGCTCGTAGTAGGCGTCCACCCGGCCCGCGGCGACGGTGCACAGGTCCAGGGCCGACGAGCCGTGCCGCCGGATGTCGCGGACCTCCGGCAGCAGCCCGGCGACCACCGCGGCCTGCGCGCGGCGGTCCTCGGCGCGGTAGCCGAAGCCGGTGGCGACCAGGGCCTGCCCGAGGGACGCCGGCGCGCTGCCGGTGAGCCGCACCGGGTCGGCCCCGGGGGCGGTGAGGTGCGCCCCGCCGCCGAGGGTCGCCGTCCACAGCTCGCCGGTCGCCGCGTTGAGCACCACGCCGGCGACCGACCGCCCGTCGACCTCCGCGGCGATCGACACCGCGTAGGCCGGCAGGCCGTAGACGAAGTTGGTGGTGCCGTCGATCGGGTCGACCACCCAGCGCACCCCGCTGCTGCCCGCCCGCTCACCGCCCTCCTCGCCCAGCAGCCCGTCGTCCGGACGCACGTCGAGCAGCCGGCGGGCGACCAGCTCCTCGCAGGCCCGGTCCACGGCGGTGACCACGTCGGTCGGGCTGGACTTCACGTCGAACCGCTCGGCGGCCGAGGCACGCCCGCGGGCGACCAGCTCGGCGGCCTCCCGCGCGGTGGAGACGGCGAGGTCGAGCAGGACGCCGGGCTCGGTCGAGGTGCTCACCCGCGCGATCCTGCCCCGAGCCGGCCGTGCTGGAACGGCCCCCATGCAGGAACGGCCCCCTCGCAGGGGCCCACTGCGAGCGTGCGAGGAGTGGGGGGCGAGGGGGTCCTTCTCTACCCTGACCGCGTGCTCGGGTTCGGCGTGGACATCGGTGGCAGCGGGATCAAGGGGTGCCTGGTCGACCTCGACAAGGGCGAACTGGAGGGCGAGCGGCTGCGCATCGAGACGCCGCAGCCCTCGCTGCCGGAGCCGGTGTACGACGTCGTGGACCGGATCGTGGAGTCCTTCGGCTGGCAGGGCCGCATCGGCGTCACCTTCCCCGGCGTGCTGAAGAGCGGGGTGGTGCGCACCGCGGCCAACGTCGACCGGTCCTGGCTGGGCACGCACCTGGCCGAGGGGCTGGCGTCCCGGATCCCCGGCACCGTGCAGACGCTGAACGACGCCGACGCCGCCGGGCTGGCCGAGATGCGCTACGGCGCCGGGCGCGACCAGCGCGGCGTCGTCCTCCTGCTGACCTTCGGCACCGGCATCGGCAGTGCGCTGTTCACCGACGGCGTCCTGGTGCCCAACACCGAGTTCGGGCACATCGAGGTCGACGGGGAGGACGGCGAGAAGCGGGCGTCGGCCGCGGCCCGCGAGCGGGAGGACCTCAGCTACCCCCAGTGGGCCAAGCGGGTGGACCGCTACCTCGACGTCCTGGAGGCCGCCGTCTGGCCCGACCTGGTCATCGTCGGCGGCGGGGTGAGCCGCAAGGCGCACAAGTGGGTGCCGCTGCTGTCCACCCGCACCCCCGTCGTCGCGGCCGAGCTGCTCAACGACGCCGGGATCGTCGGCGCGGCGCTGGCCGCCGAGGAGCGCGTCGGGCAGTGACGTCCCGCGCACGGCGGACGCCGCCGGGTCCCCGGGGAGGGTGGGGACGCGCCCGAGCGGGGCGCGGCACCCCAGGTCGAGGGGCAGGTCGCCCCCGAGAACGGTGGCCCTGCCCGGACGCGTCGTTACAATGAGCAGGCCACGCCCCGTCGCTCCCAGCCGAGAGGCATCCCCCGCCTGCGCACCGGTGAAACCCGGGGCCGTCCGTCGGGTCCCCTCACGCTCCGGACGACGGCCGAGGCCGCTGCCCGGGGGCCAGACGGCCCCCGGGGGACGCACCCCGCACGGGAAGGAATCCTGAGTGCCCGCCGACCAGCCAGCACCGGCCAAGGCCCCCGCTCGCAAGCGGACGGCCAAGAGCGTGGCGCAGCCCACCACCACCACGGGCGCCCGCAAGCCCGCCATCACCCCGTCGCCGGGGGGCGGCGAGGGTGCGGTGCTCACCGCCGTCGCCTCCGACGGCGCCACGGTCGCCGTGGTCGACGCCGGTGGTGAGGGCCTCAAGCTCGACGAGACCGTCGTCGCCACCCCCGACGGCGTGGCCGAGGCCCCGACCGACGCCGAGGCGACCGCCGCCCCCGAGGGGGCCGCCGAGGGCGGCGACTTCGAGTGGGACGACGAGGAGGAGTCCGAGGCCCTCCGCCAGGCCCGTAAGGACGCCGAGCTCACCGCCTCGGCCGACTCCGTGCGCGCCTACCTCAAGCAGATCGGCAAGGTCGCGCTGCTCAACGCCGAGGAGGAGGTCGACCTCGCCAAGCGCATCGAGGCCGGCCTGTACGGCGCCGAGCGGCTGCGCCAGGCCGAGGAGGAGAACCAGAAGCTCTCCCCGCAGATGCGCCGGGACCTCAACTGGATCGTCCGCGACGGCGAGCGCGCCAAGAACCACCTGCTGGAGGCCAACCTCCGCCTGGTCGTCTCCCTGGCCAAGCGCTACACCGGCCGCGGCATGGCGTTCCTGGACCTCATCCAGGAGGGCAACCTGGGCCTGATCCGCGCGGTGGAGAAGTTCGACTACACCAAGGGCTACAAGTTCTCCACCTACGCCACCTGGTGGATCCGCCAGGCGATCACCCGCGCGATGGCCGACCAGGCCCGCACCATCCGCATCCCGGTGCACATGGTCGAGGTCATCAACAAGCTCGGCCGCATCCAGCGCGAGCTGCTCCAGGACCTCGGGCGCGAGCCCACCCCGGAGGAGCTGGCCAAGGAGATGGACATCACCCCGGACAAGGTGCTGGAGATCCAGCAGTACGCCCGGGAGCCGATCAGCCTGGACCAGACCATCGGCGACGAGGGCGACAGCCAGCTCGGTGACTTCATCGAGGACTCCGAGGCCGTCGTCGCGGTCGACGCGGTCAGCTTCACCCTCATGCAGGACCAGCTGACCAGCGTGCTGCAGACCCTGTCCGAGCGCGAGGCCGGCGTCGTCCGGCTGCGGTTCGGCCTCACCGACGGCCAGCCGCGCACCCTGGACGAGATCGGCCAGGTCTACGGGGTCACCCGCGAGCGCATCCGGCAGATCGAGTCCAAGACGATGTCCAAGCTGCGCCACCCCAGCCGCTCCCAGGTGCTGCGCGACTACCTGGACTGAGGGAAGGACCCCTCGCGGCGGCCCTCGACCTCACCGGTCGGGGGCCGTCGCCGTGTCTCGGCCAGATCACGATCTCACCCGGACGGGCCGGTCGGCCGGTGTACGCCGTCAGGCCCCGGGTAGACGGCGTAGCGTGGGCGTCGTCAAGACAGCAGCGGACCCACCAGCCGGACGACGACCGGCGCACACGACCGACGAGAACAGCACGATCCACAGACCGGCACGACACCAGTGACGTCCCTGCTGAACCGGACCACCTGCACCACCGGCACCGGCCTCACCGCCCGCGGCGAGTCCGACGCCACATCGGTCCGATCGGGAACACGAGGGGACATCCTGGCGCTGTGCAGGAGGCCGATCCGCAGTCGCGGGTCCGTGCGGTAGAGAGCGAGTGATGACCCAGATGACCCAGACGCTGACGACGACCCCGCCCGCCGACGACCTCGTCGTTCCCTTCCACTGTGACCGCTGTGGCGCGCTCGCCAAGGTGCGGGTGGTCCTCGCCAGCGGGAGCGACCTCGTCTTCTGCGGCCACCACGCCCGTGAGTACGAGGGCAAGCTGCGCGACATCGCCGTCGACATCATCGAGACCGACGGCGAGCAGCGCATCAGTCACTGACCGAGGCGCTATCGTCGCCGACAGCGATGAAGCCCTCACCCGACGCCGCCGCCGGCGTCCCCTCTCCGCTCGACGGGGACGGGACGCCGGCGGCTCCGTCGTTCCCGGGAGCCCCCGGTCGACGACACACCGGAGATCCCGCGATGCCCCCGCAGACCGCTCCCCAGCACGACCAGCCGTCCCTCGCGGAGCCGGCGGTCGCCCAGCCGGACGACGGCACCGCCCGGATCGGGACCGGCGGCACCGGGCCGGCCGCCGCCCCGGACCCGGCGACCACCCCGGACCCGGCGACCACGCCCGGCGCCGCTGGATCCGACGCCGCCACCCCGGACGCCGCAGCACCCGACCCCGCCACCCCGCGGGCCGCCGCGGTCCCCGACCCGGGGGAGCTGTCCGACGAGACGCGCCCGGTCCCACGCGACCGTGGACCGCTGGGCCCCGCCGTGCCCGCCCCGGTAGGCGCACCCGGCGCGCCGGCCACGCCCGGCCCGGCCCGTACGGCGGCGGCCCCGGCCGACGCCGGCGTGACCGGCACCGCGACCGACACCACGACCCACACCGCTACCGACACCGCGGGTGCCGGGGTCGAGGACCGGGTGACCCAGGACATCCGGCTCACCCCCGGCGACGCCCCGGACGCCCCCGCGCGACCCGGGGCGGACGACCGCACCGGCGTCCTGCCGGCGGTGCCCGCGGGCCCCGCACCGGCCGGGCCCCCGACCCGCGACGACACCCCGGGCGACGGCCCGCACACCCGAGCGCCCGGCACCCGCCGGCGGTGGTGGCGCCGCCCGGCCGTGGTCGCCCCGGTCGCCGCGGCCGGCGTGCTCGCCGCCGCCTACGGGGTCGACCTGGCCGCCACCCGCGGCGACGTGCTCCGCAACACCGTGGTCGCCGGCATCGACCTCGGGGGCCTGTCCCCCGCCGCCGCCGCCCAGCGGCTGGAGACCGAGCTCGCACCGCGCGTGGTCGCCGACCACGTCGTGGTCGCCGACGACGTGCAGGCCACCCTCTCCCCCGCCACCGCGGGCATCACCCTCGACGTCCCCGGCACCGTTGCGGCCGCCACGGAGCAGCCGCTGGCCCCCTGGACCCGCCTGGCGACCCTCGTCGGCGAGCGCACGGTCCCGCCGGTGATGACCGGTGAGGACACCGCGCTGGCCGCGCAGATCGACGGCATCGCCGAGCAGGTCGACCGCGCCCCGGTCGACGCCACCATCGCCCTGGCCGGGACGTCGGCCAGCGTCGTGCAGCCGGTGCCCGGCCGCACCCTCGACCGCACGGGGGCCGCCGACGCCGTCACCGCCGCGCTCGCCTCCGGCGGCGACCCCGACACCCCCATCGAGCTGCCCGTCGAGGTCACCGAGGTGTCGGTCGACGCCGCGGAGGCCCAGCGGGTGCTCGACGGGACGGTGACCCCGGCGCTGGCCGCGCCGGTGACCGTCTCCGGCCGGGACGGCGCGGCCTCCGTCGAGGTGCCGCCGGCGGCCATCGCGGCCGCCCTGACCTTCACCCCGCAGGAGGACGGCCGGCTCGCGGTCGCCGTCGACCCCGCCGCGCTGGAGGAGGCCATGGGCGACGGGTTCGCCGAGTTCGGCACCCCCACCGAGGACGCCCGCTTCGAGGTGTCCGGCGGCAGCGTCTCCGTCGTCCCCTCGGTGGACGGCACCGGCGTCGACCCGGCCGCCCTGGCCGGCCAGCTGCTGGCGGTCCTGCCCCAGCCGGCGCCGCGCGCCGTCACCGCGGAGCTGGGCCCGGTCGAGGCGGACTTCACCACCGCCGAGGCCCAGGCCCTGGGCATCCGCGAGGAGATCAGCACCTTCACCACGAACTTCACCAGCGCGGCCAGCGGCACCAACATCCGGGTCGCCGCCGCCGAGGTCGACGGCACGATCGTCCGGCCCGGCGAGACGTTCAGCCTCAACGACCTCACCGGTCCGCGCACCGCGGCGCAGGGCTACGTCGAGGCGGGCGTCATCCAGAACGGCGAGTTCGCCACCGCCGTCGGCGGCGGGGTCAGCCAGGTCGCCACGACGCTGTTCAACGCGGTCTTCTTCGCCGGCCTCGAGGACGTCTACCACAAGCCGCACAGCTTCTACATCAGCCGCTACCCGGCCGGCCGGGAGGCGACGGTCTACTACGACACGATCGACCTGCAGTGGCGCAACGACAGCGACGCCGGCGTCTACGTCGACACCGCCTGGACGCCGGGTTCGCTGACGGTCACCTTCTACGGGACCAAGCGCTGGGACGTCGAGTCGATCAGCAGCGAGCGGTACAACCTGCGCCAGCCCGTGGTGCAGGAGAAGCCCGACGACGGCACCTGCAGCCCGCAGGGCGGGTCCACCGGGTTCGACATCACCGTCACCCGGGTGTTCCACGACCCGGTCAGCGGCGCCGAGGTCCGGCGCGAGGACTTCCGCACCCGCTACGCCGCGGAGCCCGTGGTCCGCTGCGTGCCGGTGGCCGCGCCCGCCGGCCCGCCCCCGGGCGTGGTCCCGGCACCCGCGCCGGGCGGCTGAACGGCACGGACGGCGGCTCACCACACCGTCGCCCGGACGGGCGACGGTGTGGCGGCGCCCGTCCGGTCCGGGGCTCGGTCGGCCACCGGGGCGTGCACACTGGGCCGGTGTCCACCGTCCTGCCCGGCGGCCGACCGGCCGGTGGCGGGCACCCCGAGGACGGCGACGCCCCCGCGGCTGCCACCGCCGCCGGTGCCACCGCCGCCCGACCGGACGCCGGGGGAGCCCGCCGGGGGCGGCTGGACTCCTGGCCGGCCGCCCTGCGCGTCCCGCTGCAGGTGCTCGGACGCACGGTCGCCAAGGCCTGGCAGGACCGCATCCTCGGACTGTCGGCGGAGGCGGCGTTCTGGCAGATCCTGTCGGTGCCCCCGCTGCTGATCGGGCTGCTCGGCTCGCTCGGGTACCTGGGCACGTTGATCGGGGACGCCGCGGTGGCCCAGATCGAGGAGCAGCTGGTCCGGGCCTCCAGCGAGGTGCTCACCCCGGGGGTGGTCGCCTCGCTCGTCCAGCCGACGCTGGACGACATCCTGGGCTCGGGGCGGCTGGACCTGGTCAGCGTGGGCTTCCTGGTGTCCCTGTGGGCCGGCTCGTCGGCCACGGCGACCTTCATGAACACCGTGGTCATCGCCTACGACCAGCGCGACGTGCGCGGCCCGATCCGCACCCGGCTCATGGCGCTGTGGCTGTTCGTCGTCGGCCTGGTGCTGGCGGTGCTCACCCTCCCGCTGCTGGTGCTGGGCCGTGGGGTGCTGGTCTCGCTGCTGCCGGTCGACTGGCGGGCCACGGCGACCGTCCTGGTCGACGCGGTCTACTGGCCGCTGGTGATCGTCGGGCTGCTGCTGGCGCTGACCAGCTTCTACCACGTGGTGCTGCCGCGACGGCTGCCCTGGCACCGGCACCTGCCGGGCACCGTGCTCGCGGTCGCGTTCTTCGTGGTCACCGCGCTGGCCACCCGGACCTACGTGGCCGACATCCTCACCACCACGCTGCCCTACGGGGCGCTGGCCACCCCGATCGCCGCGCTGCTGTTCTGCTTCTTCTTCGGGATGTCGGTGCTGCTGGGCGCCGAGCTCAACGCCACCGTGCAGGCCCGCTGGCCGACGCCGCTGAACGGGCACCGGCCCCGCGGCGACCGGCCTACTTCCTGAGCTGCTCGTAGACCTCCTTGCAGGCCGGGCACACCGGGCTGCCGGGCTTCGGGCTCTTGGTCACCGGGAACACCTCGCCGCACAGGGCCTCGACCATCGTGCCCATGACCGCACTCTCGGCGATCTTGTTCTTGCGCACGTAGTGGAAGACCTCGTTGGCGTTGCCGGTGTCGCCCTCGCGGACGTCGGGCTTCTCGAGGAGGTCGGTGCTGCTGCTCACGCGGTGCTCCCTCGGGTCGGGGACGGGTCGCGGAGGCGCCCGGCAGGCGCGGCTCCGCCGGCCCCCATGATGGCAGGGTGCAGCAGCCCCGCCCCGATCCGCCCGCCGGCGCACCCCCGATCGTGCACTCCCCCGAGGTCGGCGACGCCCTGGCCGCCGGGCGGCCGGTGGTGGCGCTGGAGAGCACGCTGCTCGCCCACGGGCTGCCCCGGCCGGACAACCGCGGCGCGGCCGACACGGTGGAGGCGGCCGTGCGCGCCGGCGGGGCGGTGCCGGCGACCGTCGCCGTCCTGGACGGGGCGGCGCACGTCGGGCTGACCGCCGGACAGCTGGACCGGGTCTGCGCGGACCCGGAGCTGGCCAAGCTCGCCGTCCGCGACCTGCCGGTCGCCCTGGCGCTGGGCCGCAGCGGGGCGACCACGGTGTCGAGCACCGCGCTGCTGGCCGCCGCCGCGGGCATCGGCGTGTTCGCCACCGGGGGCCTCGGCGGGGTGCACCGCGAGGCGGCCGACACCTTCGACGAGTCCGCGGACCTCACCACGCTGTCGCGCACCCCGCTGCTGGTGGTCTGCGCGGGGGTGAAGTCGATCCTCGACGTCCCGGCGACGCTGGAGCGGCTGGAGTCCCTGTCGGTGACCGTGGTCGGCTACCGGACGACGACCTTCCCCGGCTTCTACGTGGCCGACTCCGGCGCCACGCTCGACTGGGCGGTGTCCTCACCGGAGGAGGCCGCCGCCGTGCTCGCCGCCCGCCGCGGGCTGTCCCCCGGCGGCGTGGTGGTGGCCAACCCGCTGCCCCCCGACGAGCAGCTGGACCCCGCGCTGCACGACCGGGTGATCGCCGACGCGCTGGCCGCGGCGGACGACGCCGGGGTGCGTGGCAAGGCGGTCACCCCGTTCGTGCTCGACCACCTGCACCGGGTCAGCGAGGGCGCGACGCTGGCGGTCAACGTGCGGTTGGTGCTGCGCAACGCCGAGCTGGCCGGCCGGATCGCCGTCGCCCTCGCCGTCCCGGGTCGCTGACCGTGCGGGAGGTGCTGGTCGTCGGCGACCTGGCCACCGACGTCGTCGTGCTGCTCGACGGCGACCCCGCACCGGGGTCGGACCGCCCTGCCGTCATCCGCTCCCGCGGGGGCGGTGCCGGTGCGAACGTCGCGGTCCACCTGGCCGCACTCGGCGTGCCGGTCACCCTCGCCGGCTGCGTCGGGGACGACGCCGCGGGCGCCGCCCTGACCGGCGAGCTGGCCGCGGCGGGGGTGACACCGGCGGTGCGCACCGTGCCGGGCGCGGCCACCGGGACGATCGTCAGCCTGGTGGAGCCCGGCGGTCAGCGCAGCATGCTGGCCGACCGGGGCGCCAACCTGGCGCTGGCCGCCAGCGACGTCCCGCGGCCGGCGCGCGGCGGGCACCTGCACGTGTCCGGCTACACCCTCTTCGCGCCGGGTCCGCGCGCCGCGGCGCTGGCCGCGCTGGCCGCCGCGCGGGCGGCCGGGTGCACCGTCTCGGTGGACCCGGCGTCCACCGGGCCGCTGGCCGCCCACGGCGTCGAGCGGTGGCTGGCCGACACCGCCGCGGCGACGCTGGTGCTGCCCAACGCCGACGAGGCGCGGCTGCTCACCGGCTGCGCCGACCCGGCCGCCGCCGCGCGGGCGCTCGCCGCGCGCCACCCGGTCGCCGTCGTGACGCTGGGTGCCGACGGCGCGCTGTGGGCCGACGCCGGGCGGGTGGTGCACCGCCCGGCGCACCCGGTGGCGGTCGTGGACACCACCGGCGCCGGGGACGCGTTCACCGCCGGGCTGCTGTCGGCCTGGCTGGCGGCACCGGACGGCGACCCGGCCGCCGCCCTGGACGCCGGCCTCGCGCAGGCCGCCACCGTGGTCACCCACCCCGGGGCGAGGTGAGCTGCTGGAACGGCCCCGGTGACCCGCTGGAACGGCCCCGGTGACCTGCTGGAACGGCCACCCTTCAGGGGCCCGCGCCGAGCCTGCGAGGCGTGGGGGGAAGGGTGGTCCTCTCAGTGCTCGATGACGCGCCCGGGGCGGGACGGGTTCTCCAGGATGCGGTCCGGTCGCGGCGCGGTGTAGCGGTGGGCGTCGAGCTTCTTCTTCGGCGGCCGGTCGTTGGCCATCATGACCGCCACCCAGGGCAGGACGGTGCCGAGTACGGCGAAGGCGATCGCCAGCCACAGGGTCTGGTAGAAGACCGCCGCCAGGATGAGGCTGATGCTGCGGACCAGCATCGTGATGACGTACCGCCGCTTCCGGGCGTTGTGCTGGTCGGCCAGGCTCGGTGCCGCCTCGGTGATGAGCACCGGCTCCGGTCGGTGGGCACGCGCGGGCTGCTGGCTCGAGGCCACGGGCTTCCTCCCCTCCGCCGTCCCCCGTGGGGACCGGCGGATCACCTCCGCGGGCTGCGGTGCCCGGCGTCCCGACGGCGCCCGAGTCCCCGTCAGCCCGGGGTTCGCGGCCCATGGTGCCACTCCACCGAGGGCCGTGCAGGCACCCCTGCGTTGCCCCCTCAGGAGGGGACGGCGGCCCTGGCCGCCCGCTTGGCCTCCTGCTTCCCGGCCCGCACCTCGGCCAGCGACTCCGGGCCGGTGACGTCGGCGACCGACCGCCGGGACCCCTCCTGGCCGTAGTCGCCGGCGGCCTCCCGCCAGCCGGGCGGGGTGACGCCGTACTGCTTGCCGAGCAGCGCGACGAGGATCCGCGCCTTCTGCTCGCCGAAGCCGGGCAGCTCGCGGACCCGCCGCAGCAGCGTCGCGCCGTCCGGCACGCCGGCCCACAGCCCCTCGGCCCGGCCGTCGTGGCGGTCGACCAGCAGCCGGCAGAGCGCCTGCGTGCGGGCGGCCATCGAGCCCGGGTAGCGGTGGACCGCCGGGGGACCCCGGAACCAGGTCACCACCTGCCCGGGGTCGGCGTCGGCGAGCCCGGCCGCCGACAGGGTGTCCACGCCCATCCGGTCGGCCAGCAGACGGGGCCCGGCGAAGGCCCGCTCCATGGGGAACTGCTGGTCCAGGAGCATCCCGAGCAGCAGGGCCAGCGGGTCGCGGCCGAGCAGGTCGTCGGCCGCCGGGTCCTGGGCGATGCGCAGCTGGGGCACCCGGGGAGTGTGCCGCACGGCGCCCGCGGCGGAGCGGCCCGCGCGGGCGGCCCACCGGGTCGGGTGAGGGGCGGGCGGGTCCGCGGCCGGCCGGACCGCAGGATGTCCCGGTGCGCGCGGTGGTGAGCAGGGTGGCGACGGCCTCGGTGACCGTGGACGGCGCGGTCGTCGGGGAGGTCGGCCCGGGGCTGCTGGCGCTGGTCGGCGTCGGCCGCGTGGACGACGCCGAGCGGGCCCGGGCGCTGGCGCGCAAGGTGCACGAGCTGCGGGTCTTCCCCACCGACGACGGCGCCCGCTCCGTGGGCGACCTGGGCCTGCCGGTGCTGGTCGTCAGCCAGTTCACCCTCTACGCCGACACGCGGAAGGGCCGCCGTCCCTCCTGGGCCGACGCCGCCCCCGGCGAGGTGGCCGAGCCGCTGGTCGACGAGGTGGTCGCCGAGCTGCGCCGACGCGGCAGCGAGGTGGCCACGGGCGTCTTCGGGGCCCGCATGCTGGTGTCGTCGGTCAACGAGGGCCCGATGACCCTGCTGCTGGAGGTCTGAGCGCTGGGTGGTGTGGGTACAGCGACGTGACACGACACACGTCCTGTGCATCTGCTGTGAAACGGGGTCCCGTGGAACACCGGACCCCGTCAACGCCGTTGGACCGGGCGTACCACAAGGACAGATCGAGCGGGGGCTCGCCGGCTGACCCCGAGCCGGCCGAGCGACCAGACCCCCGACGCCCCGGGGCACACCGTCGCCGACGACGGCGCGCGGTGTGCATCCGATCCGAAGGCAAGGACGAAGACAGATCGTGACGCTGCTGCAGTCTTCCACCACCGACGCCCTCGAGGTGCGCTCCCCGCGCCGCGAGCCGGACACCAGCGGCCTGGTGTCCACCGACCTCGTCCGGGTGTACCTCAACACCATCGGCAAGACCGCGCTGCTGACCGCCGAGCAGGAGGTCGAGCTCTCCAAGCGCATCGAGGCCGGCCTGTACGCCGAGCGGCTGCTCACCGAGCGGCAGCTCACCCCCGCCCTGCAGCGGGACTACAAGGCGCTGGCCGCCGACGGCAAGGCCGCCAAGCGGCACCTGCTGGAGGCCAACCTGCGCCTGGTCGTCTCGGTGGCCAAGCGCTACACCGGCCACGGCATGACGTTCCTGGACCTCATCCAGGAGGGCAACGTCGGCCTGATCCGGGCGGTCGAGAAGTTCGACTACACCAAGGGCTTCAAGTTCTCCACCTACGCGACGTGGTGGATCCGCCAGGCCATCACCCGCGCCATGGCCGACTCCGGCCGCACCATCCGGCTGCCCGTGCACCTCGCCGAGCAGGTCAACAAGGTGGTGCGCACCCGGCGCCGGATCCACCAGGAGCTGGAGCGCGAGCCCACCGCCGAGGAGCTCGGCCTGGAGCTCGACATGACCCCGGAGCGGATCACCGAGCTGCTGGAGTACTCCCGCGACCTGGTGAGCCTGGACCAGACGGTGGGCGCCGACGAGGAGTCCCGCCTCGGTGACTTCATCGAGGACGCCGACGCCGCGGTCGCCGAGGACGCCGTGGCCTTCCAGATGATGAAGGGCGACGTGCGCACCGTGCTCTCCACGCTGGAGGACCGGGAGCGCGACGTGGTCGTGCTGCGCTTCGGCCTGGACGGCGGCCAGCCGCGCACGCTGGAGCAGATCGGCAAGCAGTTCGGCCTGTCCCGCGAGCGGGTCCGCCAGATCGAGCGCGAGACCATGGCCAAGCTGCGCGCGCCCGAGCGCGCCGAGGCCCTGCGCGACTACCTGGCCTGACGTCCTCCGCCGCGAGCCGGGCCCCCGACGGGGGCCCGGCTCGCGGCGTTCGTGGGGTGACCACGGCGACCTCCTGACCGGAGCCGCTGCGCGGGCAACGCTGCCGCGGCGCGGGGGTCCTTCCGGGCTCCTGGCCGCGGTGCGGTCCGGAGGACCGCGATGTCACGGGTCACATCGGGCTGCGCAGCCGGCGGGGGCCGGGGTCGACGCGGGCGGTGGGCGGGCCGACCCGGGCCGCGGCGCCGGCCACGACCAGGGACCGGCCGCCGTGCCAGGGGTCCGGCGGCCCGACGATGACCGGCTCCATGCCGAGCTGCAGCACCTCGGGCAGGTCGTCGGCCAGCCGGGCCACGCGCAGCAGCAGGTCCTCCAGCGCGGCGACGTCGACCGGCTCGGAGCCGCGGTAGCCGTCCAGCAACGGCCAGGCCCGCGGGGCGCGCACCAGCTCGGCGGCGTCCCGGTCCGTGAGCGGGAGCGTGCGGTACGCGCGGTCGCCGAGCAGGTCGGTGGCCACGCCACCGAGCCCGAAGCTGACCAGCGCGCCGAAGGACGGGTCGTCGACGATCTCCACGACGGTGGCCACGCCCGGCGCGGCCATCTCCTGCACGATCACCGGGTCGCCCGAGGGGATGGCCGCGAACGCCGCCCGCACCGCCTCGGCGTCGCCGAGGTCCAGCCGCACCCCGCCCAGGTCGGAGCGGTGCCGCAGCCACGGCGCGGTGGACTTGAGCACCACCGGGTAGCCGACCTCCTCGGCCGCCTGCACCGCCGCCTCGGCGTCGGTGACCGTGCGGGTGCCCAGCAGCGGGATGCCGTAGGCGGCCAGCAGCGCGATGACCTCCTCGTCGGTCAGCGCCCGCCCGCCCGGGTCCCCGGCCAGCGCGGCCAGGACGACGTCCCGCCCGGCCTGCTCGTCCACGCCGTCGAGCTCCGGCACCTCGCCGACCGGACGGCGCCGCCAGGCCGCGTACTGCACCATCCGCGCCAGGGCGATCACGGCGCGCTCGGGGGTGGAGAACGACGGCACCGAACCGCGGGCCGGCGTCCCGTCCTCCCCGGGGACGGCGAGCTCGACCGGCACCCCCTCGCTGGACAGGAACGTGGCGACCACCGGCTTGTCCGCGCCGGTGGCCACGTCGCGCAGCGCCCGGCCGTACTCGGCCGCGCCCCGGCTCACCGGCGGCAGGAACACCGCGACCACGGCGTCCACCGTGTCGTCGTCGACCGCGCCCTGCAGCGCGGCCCGGAACCGCTCGGCCGAGCCGTCGGCGCCGATGTCCGTGGGCGCCTCGTGGGCCAGCCGCATGCCCTGCTCGAGGACGGCGTCGCTGACCAGCCAGCCCATGGCGGTGGAGTTGCCGACCACCGCGACCCGGTCGCCGGCGGGCAGCGGCTGGTGGGCCAGCAGCGTGCCGACGTCGAACAGCTGCGCCAGGGTCTCCACCCGGATGACGCCCGCGGAGGCGAACAGCGCGGCGACCGACTCCTCGGGCACCGCAACGGACGTGCCGGCCAGCCCCTCGGTCATCCGCACGTGCCGGCCGCTCTTCACCGCGACCACCGGCTTGGTGCGGCCCACCCGGCGGGCCAGCCGGGCGAACTTGCGCGGGTTGCCGAAGCTCTCCAGGTGCAGCAGCACCACCTCGGTGCCCGGGTCGGTCGCCCAGTACTGCAGCATGTCGTTGCCGCTGACGTCGGCGCGGTTGCCGGCCGACACGAAGCTGGACAGGCCGATGTTGCGGTTGCGGGCCTGCCCGAGCAGCGCCGAGCCCAGCGCGCCGGACTGGGCGAAGAAGCCGACCCGCCCGCGGCCGGGCACCCGCGGGGCCAGGCTGGCGTTCAGCCGCACCGCCGGGTCGGTGTTGACGATGCCCAGGCAGTTGGGCCCCACCACCCGCATGCCCGACGCGCGCGCCGCGGCGACCAGCTCCCGCTCGCGGACCCGGCCCTCCGGGCCGGACTCGCCGAACCCGCCGGAGATCACCACCAGGCCGTGCACCCGCTTGCGCCGGCAGGCCTCCACGACACCGGCCACCTCGTCGGCGGGCACGGCCAGCACGGCCAGGTCGACGTCGTCGGGGACGTCCTCGATGCCCGCGTAGGCCGGCACCCCGCGCACGTGCCGGGTGCCGGGGTTGACCGGGTAGACCGGGCCCTCGAAGCCCAGGTCGAGCAGGTGCCGCAGGACGGCGTTGCCGATCTTGCCGTCGTCGTTGCTGGCGCCCACCACGGCGACCGACGAGGGGGTGAGCAGCCGGGCGATCGACCGGGACTCGCTGCGCTGCTCGCGCTCGTAGGCGACCTGCAGGGCGGTCTCGGTCGGTGCGATCGGGAAGGTGAGGTGGACGACGCCCTCCTCGTAGGAGCGTTTCGGGGTGTACCCGGCGTCCAGGAAGACCCGCACCATCCGGTTGTTCTGCGCCAGCACCTCCGCGACGAAGGTGGTGATGCCACGCTCGCGGGCGGCGGCGGCCAGGTGCTCCAGCAGCACCGAGCCCAGCCCGCGGCCCTGGTGGGCGTCCTCGACGAGGAAGGCGACCTCGGCGTCGTCGGTGCCCGGGTAGCGGTCGTAGCGGCCGACGCCGACCACCTGGTCGCCGAGGACGAGGACGAAGGCCACCCGCGCGTCGTGGTCGACGTGGGTGAAGCGGTACAGGTCCCGGTCCGACAGCCGCTTCATCGGCCCGAAGAACCGGTAGTAGCGGGTCTGGTCGGAGCTGCGGTCCATCAGCCCGACGAGGCGATCGGCGTCCTCCGGGCGGATGGGGCGCAGGTGCAGCGTGCCGCCGTCGGCGGCGACCACGTCGGCCTCCCAGTGCGCCGGCGGCTGCGGCGCCGGCGACGTGCTGGAACGGCCCTCCTCCAGGGCCCCGTCGCGAGCGTCAGCGAGGGGCGGGGGGGAGGAGGGTCCTTCCTCAGTCACGGGGGTCGTCCGGGTCCAGGCCGAAGTAGGGGAACACCGCGGTGCGGGTGCGTGCGATGGCGCGGTCGACGCGGGACTCCGTCGTCGGGTCCCAGTGGGCGAAGCCGGTGTAGCCGCCCTCGGTCATGTGGGTGGGCGGGCGGGTGCGCAGGCCGCGGCGCACGACGTCGGCCCGCCAGGACTCCGGGATCTCGGTGGCCGGGTCCAGCCGGGCGCCGGCGGCCTCGGCGATGAGGTGCGTCCAGGCGCGGGGGACGCAGCGCACCAGGCCGTACCCGCCGCCGCCGAGCGCGATCCAGCGGCCGTCGCAGATCTCGTGCGCCAGGTCGTGCACCGCCCGGT
This sequence comes from Geodermatophilus sp. DSM 44513, assembly GCF_032460525.1. Lineage (NCBI taxonomy): Bacteria > Bacillati > Actinomycetota > Actinomycetes > Geodermatophilales > Geodermatophilaceae > Geodermatophilus > Geodermatophilus sp. DSM 44513. The sequence goes on from NZ_CP135963.1 coordinate 2,802,994, forward strand.
AGCTCGCCCGCTGCCCGTCGATGGTGAGCCCGAGGTCGGCCAGCGGGTCCTCGTGGTGGGCGTCGCAGCCGCACTGGGTCACCAGCACCTCCGGGCGGAACGCGCGCAGCACGCTGGGGACGACGGCGGAGAAGGCCCGCAGCCACCCGGAGTCGTCGGTGCCGTTGGGCAGTGCCAGGTTCACCGCGCTGCCCAGCGCCTGCTCGGGGTCGCCGCACTCCTCGGGGAAGCCGGTGCCGGGGAACAGCGTCAGCGGGGTCTGGTGGACGCTGACGGTGAGCACCCGCGGGTCGTCGTAGAACAGCGTCTGCACGCCGTCGCCGTGGTGCACGTCGAGGTCGACGTAGGCGACCCGCTGGCGGCCGTGGTCCAGCAGCCACCGGATGGCCACCGCGGCGTCGTTGAAGACGCAGAAGCCCGACGCGCGGTCGCGCATCGCGTGGTGCAGCCCGCCGGAGATGTTGACCGCGTGCTGCGTGCGGCCGGTGTGCACCCGCTCGGCGGCCAGCACGCTGCCCCCGGTGATCAGCGCGGCCGCGTCGTACATGCCCTCGAAGACGGGGTTGTCGGCGGTGCCGAGGCCGTACCCGACGCCGGGGTCGGCCGGGGCGCGCCGGACCGCGTCCAGGTAGGCCGGGTCGTGCACCCGGGTCAGCAGGTCGGCGCCGGCCGGCGCCGGCTCGACCACCTCCAGCCGGTCGGTGGCCAGGACGCCGAGGCTGTCGGCCAGCCGCATGGTGAGGTCCAGCCGCACCGGGTGCAGGGGGTGGTCGCCGCCCATCGTGTAGCCGAGCAGCGCGTCGTCCCAGACGACCGCGACCGAGTCACTCACGGCACACTCCTGACGCTGACGGCGCTGTCGCCGGGGACGCTACCGCCGGCGCCGCTGGGGCGTGCCGGCGAGCGCGGCCTCGCGTGCCCCGGCGCGGTCGCTCTCCCCCGATACCATCGGGCACGACACGGAGGAGAGCTGTGAACGACCTCATCGACACCACCGAGATGTACCTCCGGACGATCTTCGAGCTGGAGGAGGAGGGCATCGTTCCCCTCCGCGCGCGGATCGCCGAGCGGCTGCACCAGAGCGGCCCGACGGTCAGCCAGACGGTCGCCCGCATGGAGCGCGACGGCCTGCTCACCGTCGAGGGCGACCGGCACCTGCAGCTGTCGGAGTCCGGCCGGCAGCTGGCCACCGCGGTGATGCGCAAGCACCGGCTGGCCGAGTGCCTGCTCGTCGACGTCATCGGCCTGGACTACGCCGACGTGCACGAGGAGGCGTGCCGCTGGGAGCACGTCATGAGCGAGGCCGTGGAGCGCAAGCTGCTCACCCTGCTCGGCAACCCGACCGTGTCCCCGTTCGGCAACCCGATCCCGGGGCTGGACGCCCTCGGCGGGGAGACCTCCGCGGTGCTGGACTCCCTGACCCTGCTGTCGACCACGGCCACGCCCGAGGGGCGCCGGGTGGAGATCAGGCGGATCAGCGAGCAGCTGCAGGAGGACAGCGAGCGGATGCGGCAGCTCGCCGCCCAGGGCCTGCGGCCCGGCATGACCGCCGTCGCGCAGCTCACCGCCGGGTCGATCAGCCTGGACGGCGCCGTGCTGCCGGCCGGGGTCGCCCAGCACGTGTTCGTCAGCGCCCTCGACGAGGAGCTCGCCCCCGTGGAGGCGGCCCCCCTGCGCTGAGGGAGGGCCCCCGGCTCCTACGGTGGGCGGGGTGAGCGAGCCGACCGGCGCCGAGACCGCCGCCCCCGCCGACCCCTTCGCCGACCTCGCCGCCTTCGTCGCGCTCCCCCGGGTCGGCGGGCTGGCCCTGTCGCCGGACGGGCGGCGGCTGGCCGTCGGGGTGCAGACGCTGGACCCCGAGGGCAAGACGTGGCAGTCCGCGCTGTGGGAGGTCGACCCGCAGGGGCGGCGCCCGGCCCGGCGGCTCACCCGCGGCGCGCGCGGTGAGTCCGCGCCGGTGTGGGCGCCCGACGGGTCGCTGCTGTTCACCTCCGCCCGTCCCGACCCCTCGGCCACGGGCGACGACGAGGAGCCGAAGCCCGCGCTGTGGGCGCTGCCCGCCGACGGCGGCGAGGCCCGCCCAGTGCTCGCCCACCCCGGCGGGATCGGCGGGGTGGCCGTCGCCGCGGACACCGGCGACGTGGTCGTCACCGCCTCGGCCGTGCCGGGTGCCGCCGACGCCGAGGACGACGCGGCGCGGCGCAAGCGGCGCACCGACGCCGGGGTGACCGCGATCCTGCACGAGGCCTACCCGGTGCGGTACTGGGACAGCGACCTGGGGCCGGCCACCCCGCACGTGTTCTGGGCCGGCGCGCTGCCGGCCGACCCCGCCGCCGGTGGGGAGCGACCCGCCGTCGCGCTGCGCGACCTCACGCCGGACGCCGTCCCGCCCGCGGGCGCCGGCGGCGACCTGGACCTGTCCCCCGACGGGCGCGCCCTGGTGCGGGTGGAGTCCGTGCCCGACGGCCCCGCCGGCCGGCGCGAGCGGGTGGTCCTGCTCGACACCGCGACCGGTCAGGCCCGCGTACTGGTCGACGACCCGGCCGCCGACGTGCACTCGCCCCGCTTCGCCCCCGACGGGAGCGCCGTCATCTGCGTACGGGAGTCGACGTCGACCTGGGAGGAGCCGCCGGACTACACCCTGCTGCACGTCGACGTCGCGAGCGGGGAGACCCGCGACCTCACCGCCGGCTTCGACCGCTGGCCGTCGGCGCCGCAGTTCGGCGCCGACGCGACGACGGTGTACTTCCTCGCCGACGACGGCGGCCGGCACGCGCTGTTCCGCGTGCCCGTGGCCGGCGGCGACCCGGTGCGGATGACCACCGACGGCGCCTACAGCGACCTGCAGGTGGCCCGCGACGGCAGCGCCCTGTACGCGCTGCGCTCGGCCTACGACGAGCCCCCGACGCCGGTGCGGCTGGACCCGGAGGCGACCGGCCAGCACCCCGGGCCGCTGCTGTCCCCCGCGCCGGCGTCGGCGCTGCCCGGCACGCTGCACGAGGTCGAGGCCACCGCCGCCGACGGCATCCCGGTGCACTCCTGGCTGGTGCTGCCGGAGGGCGCGTCGGCGGAGCAGCCGGCGCCGCTGCTGCTGTGGGTGCACGGTGGGCCGCTGATGAGCTGGAACGCCTGGTCGTGGCGCTGGTGCCCGTGGGTGATGGCGGCGCGGGGCTACGCCGTCCTGCTGCCGGACCCGGCGCTGTCGCAGGGCTACGGGCAGGACTTCGTCCGCCGCGGCTGGGGCGAGTGGGGCGGAGCGCCCTACACCGACCTGATGGCGGCCGTGGACGCCGCCGTGGCGCGCCCGGAGGTCGACGGGTCGCGCACCGCCGCGATGGGCGGCTCCTTCGGCGGCTACATGGCCAACTGGATCGCCACCCGGACCGACCGGTTCGCCGCGATCGTCACCCACGCCAGCCTGTGGGACCTGGACTCGTTCGTGGGCACCACCGACGCGGCCTACTACTGGGAGAAGGAGTGGGGCGACCCGGTGCAGCGGCCGGAGCGCTACGAGGCGAACTCGCCGCACCGCGCCGCCGACGCCATCCGGACGCCGGTGCTGGTCATCCACGGCGACCGGGACTACCGGGTGCCGATCGGTGAGGCGCTGCGCCTGTGGTACGACCTGCAGAAGCGCGGCGTGCCCTCCCGGTTCCTGTACTTCCCCGACGAGAACCACTGGGTGCTGCACCCCGGCAACCACCGCGTCTGGTACGACACGGTGCTGGCCTTCCTGGCCGAGCACGTGCACGGCGAGCAGTGGCGGCGCCCCGAGCTGCTGTGAGGGCGGCTCACCCGGCGGCCCACAGCGCGTCGGGGTCGGCGGTCACCGTCGTGACGAGGGTGCGCAGCTCGCGCGGCGGCAGGCAGGCGGCCAGCCCCTCGGCGAGCAGCTGCGCCAGCCGGTAGGTGGGGCGGCTGTCCAGCGCCCGCTGCAGTGCGACACCGGCCATCGCGCCGTCCCCACGCAGCCACGCGCTCACCGCGAGCAGCGTGGCCGGGGCGGCGTCCAGCGGAGCGGGGGCGCGACGGGTGCACTCGGTCCACAGCAGCTCGGCGGCCGGCGCGTCCTCCCCCAGGGCCAGGCCGAGCGCCCGGTCACGCACCCGGACGTCGGCCAGCGCCCACAGCACCCCGGCGACCTGGCGGTCCGGGAGCCGGCTCCCGCCCGGCCCGCAGCGGCGCAGCGCCGCCAGCAGCGCGTCCCACGAACGGCGGGCCTCGGCGTCCGGGTCCTCGCGGGCGGCGTGGGCGCGGCGGTCCACCAGCCGCCAGGTGACCGCCTCCATCGCGGCCCGCGCCGCGCCGTCGACCGGGGCGATCCGCCCCTCGAGCTCCCCGCGGTCGCGGGCGACCACCTGGCCGGCCGCCACCGAGGCGGCCGCGAGCGCGGGCACGCCGCCGGGCAGCGCCGTGCCGGCGCCGGGGACGCAGCACGGCTCCGGGCAGTCGTAGGACCACCAGCGGCCGCCGCGCAGGAGCAGGGCGTCCCGCACCGGGATGCCCTCGTCGGCCAGGGCGGCGACGACGTCGTGCACCACCCCGCGGTGCGGCAGCCCGGCGCGCGGGTCGCCGCCGGGCCGGCGGTCGTGCTCGTCCGGCGACGCGGTGACGACGGCGACCACGACGCCGGCCGGGTCCTCGGTGGCCACCCGGCGGGCCAGGTCGCGCGCGACCTCGGGTGAGGTCGCGCGGTCGGGCAGGTCGGCGCGGGCGGTGAGGCACACCCGGTTGCCGGTGTCCCCGCCGAGCGCGACCACGACCACGGACTCCTGCGGGTGGAAGCCGATCAGGTACGGCAGCGCGCTGAGGACGTCGGCGGGCTCGGAGAGGCGCACCAGAGGTGGCGTGGGGTCGTCCATGCCGCGACCCTGGCGCCCGCCGGGCCTCCGGCAGCCACCGTCACGGGATCTGTGGACCGGCCGGGCGGCTGTGGACGCCCACCCCGGCCGGCCTCCAGGGGCCCGTCCCCAGGAGGCGAGGCGTGGGGGGTCTCCTACCGCGCCGCGGTGACGGCCTGCTCGAGCAGCGCGGTGAACGCCGCGCGGTCCGGCGGGGTCCCGGTGCGGTCGCCGGTGGCCAGCACGAGCACCCGGTCCCCGTCGCGCACCAGCCCGACCAGGCCGGCAGCGGTGACCGGCGCACCGTCCGGCCCGGTGGCGGTGACGCCGACCGCGACGCCCACCGCGTCCTCACCGAGGTCGGGGACCTCGACGGTGGCCAGGTCGACCGTCGCGGTGCCGTGCCCGGGAGCGCTCACCTGCACCTGCGGGCACCGCCCGACCAGCGCGGGGACCTCGCCGACCAGCCCGGCGGCCGGGCCGGCGACGGCGAGCAGCTCGGCGGTGTACGTGCTGCCGGAGACGGCGACCTGCGCGGCGAGGTCGTCGGCGGCGGGGCCCTCCGCGGCAGGTGGCTGGACCATCGGCAGCACCCGCAGTGCGGCGGCGCAGGCCTCCGGGGTGACCTGCACGTCCGCCGGCAACCCGGCCGGGAGCAGCGCCCCCCGGGACAGCAGCTGCTCGCCGCTGACCGGGAGCACCCGGGCACCGGGCCCGAAGGCGTCCGCCGGCAGCAGGCCGGCGGCCAGGTCGGCGGCGGCGGGCGTCGCGGCCGACACCTCGACCGACGGCGACGGCGACGGCGAGCCGGTGGCCGCGGCCTCCCGGACGTCGGCGCCGGACGCGCAGCCGGTCAGCACCGCACCGGCGAGCAGTCCGGAGGCGACGAGCGTGGTCCGGCGGGCACGGTGGAGTCGCTGCATGCCACCGACGGTAACCCCGCCGTCGCGCTCGGGCCCGCAGCCGGACGGGCGGCAGGCCCGCCCCCTGCTAGACCTCGTACTGGACGGCGGTGCGCGCGGCGAGGACCGGGGTGACGTGGTCGGCGATCACCTGCAGGTGCACCGGGTCCTCCGCGTAGCGCCGCCAGGCCTCGACGTCCGGGAAGTCGGCGACCAGCGCGGTGTGCGCGTTGCCCGGGCGCAGCCCGGCGTCCGGGCCGACGGCGAAGGCGGTCATCCCACCGACCTCCTCGGGCAGCCGGCGCAGGGCGGCCAGGGTCTGCTCCCGGCGCTCCTCGTCGGCGTCGTCGGACCAGGTGAACAGGACGACGTGGCGCAGCACGGCCGCGATCCTGTCAGGCGCCCCGGCCCAGCGCAGCCCAGGGCTCTCGCACGGCGCGGTGCCGGCTCCTGGCTAGAGTCGCCGGCCATGGGACGGCCGCTGCGCATCGCACTGCTGTCCTACCGGAGCAAGCCGCACAGCGGCGGGCAGGGCGTCTACGTGCGGGCCCTGTCCCGCGAGCTCACCGCGCTGGGCCACGCGGTCACCGTGGTCAGCGGGCAGCCCTACCCCGAGCTGGACGACGGCGTGCCGCTGACCCGGCTGCCCAGCCTGGACCTCTACCGGGAGCCCGACCCGTTCCGCACCCCGCGGCCGTCGGAGTTCCGCGACCGCACCGACCTGCTCGAGTGGGCGACGATGTGCACCGCGGGCTTCCCGGAGCCGCGGACGTTCAGCCTGCGCGCGGCCCGGCTGCTGCTCCCCCGCGCCGCCGAGGTCGACGTGGTGCACGACAACCAGAGCCTGGGGTCGGGCCTGCTGCGGCTGGTGCGCGCAGGGATCCCGACCGTGGCCACCGTGCACCACCCGGTCGCCGTCGACCGGGACCTGGAGCTGGCCGCCGCCCCGTCGGCGCGCCGGCGGCTGACGCTGCGCCGCTGGTACGGCTTCACCCGCATGCAGGCCCGCGTGGCCCCGCAGCTGCACGGCATCACCACGGTGTCGGAGAGCTCCCGACGCGACATCGAGACCCGCCTCGGCGTCCCGGCCGGGCGCGTCCGCGTCGTCCCGGTGGGCATCGACCCCGCCGTCTTCAGCCCCCCGCCGCCCGGCCGGCCCCGCGACCCGGACTCGGTCGTGGTCACCACCAGCGCCGACGTGCCGCTCAAGGGGCTGGTCCACCTGCTGGAGGCGGTGGCCAAGCTGCGCACCGAGCGGCCGGTGCGGCTCACCGTCGTCGGCACCGCGCGGCCCGGCGGGCCGGCCGAGGCGGCGCTGGACCGGCTGGCCCTGCGCGGCGCCGTCCGGTTCACCGGCGCGCTGCCGGAGGCCGACCTGGTCCGGCTGCTGCAGTCGGCCGCCGCCGTGGCCGTCCCGTCCCTGTACGAGGGGTTCTCGCTGCCCGCGGTGGAGGCCATGGCCTGCGGCACCGCCCTGGTCACCACCGACGCCGGCGCGCTGCCGGAGGTGGTGGGCACCCAGGCGGGGCTGCGCACCCGCGCGGGGGACGTCGACGAGCTCACCGCGGCGCTGCGGCTGGTGCTGGAGAACCCCGCGCTGGCCGAGCAGCTGGGCCGGGCCGGGCGGCGCCGGGCGCTGGCCTCCTACACCTGGCGCTCGACCGCGGAGCGGACGGCGGAGTGGTACCGCGAGGTGCTGGGACGGACGCGCGGCCGGTGCTGACGGTGGACTACGACCGGCTCGACGTGCGGCCGGGCACGACCGTCCTGGACCTCGGCTGCGGCGAGGGCCGGCACGCTTTCGAGGCCCTCCGGCGCGGCGCCCGGGTGCTCGCCCTCGACCGGGGCGCGGAGGAGGTGGCGACGACGAAGCGCTGGCTGGGCGCGATCGCGGCGGCCGGGGAGGCCCGGGCGGGCGCGCGCTCCGCGGTGGTGCGCGGCGACCTGCTGGCGCTGCCCCTCCCCGACGCCAGCGTCGACCGGGTGATCGCCGCGGAGGTGCTCGAGCACGTCCCGGACGACGCGACCGCGATCGCCGAGATCGCCCGCGTGCTGCGGCCCGGCGGCACCGTGGCGGTCACCGTGCCGCGGTACGGGCCCGAGCGGGTGTGCTGGGCGCTGTCGGACGCCTACCACGCCAACGAGGGCGGGCACGTGCGCATCTACCGGGGCCACGCGCTGCGGGCGCGGCTGTCCGACGCCGGGCTGGTGCCGGGCGCCCAGCACCACGCGCACGCGCTGCACGCGCCGTACTGGTGGCTGAGGTGCGCCGTCGGCGTGGACCGCGAGCCGGCCGCCGTGCGCGCCTACCACCGGCTGCTGGTCTGGGACCTGACCCGCCGCCCGTGGCCGACCCGGGTCGCGGAGCGGCTGCTGGACCCGGTGCTCGGCAAGAGCCTGGTGGTCTACGCCGACAAGCCCGCCGTCCCGGTCCCCGTCGCGGCCGAACCGGAGCGGACCGCTGTCTGAGCTGCCCGAGCTGCCCGGCGTGCTCAGCGCCGGCCAGGTGCGCGCGACGGTGGCCGCGATCGCCGCCGAGCAGTCCGCCGACGGCGCGCTGCCCTGGTTCCGCGGCGGGCAGCTGGACCCGTGGGACATGGTGGAGGCCGCCATGGCCCTCGACGTGGGCGGCGAGCACGCCCGGGCCCGCGCGGCCTACCGCTGGCTGGCCCGCCGGCAGCGGCCGGACGGGTCGTGGGCGGCGGAGTACCGGGACGGCGCCGAGGTGTCCCCGGGCGCGGCGGAGAGCAACCACGCCGGCTACCTCGCCGTCGGCGTCTGGCACGGCTGGCTGTGCACCGGCGACGCGGAGCTCGTCACCGGGCTCTGGCCGGCCGTGCGGCGCGGCCTGGACCTGGTCACCCGCATGCAGCTGCCCGGCGGCGCGGTCGGCTGGGCGCTGCGCCCGGACGGCACCGCGGACGACACCGCGCTGCTCACCGGCAACGCCAGCCTGTTCCAGGCGCTGCGCTGCGGCGTGGCCCTGGCCGGCCTGACCGGGGAGCCGCAGCCGGACTGGGAGCTGGCCCTCACCGGGCTGGGCACCGCGCTGCGCACCCGGCCGGAGGCGTTCGCCGACCGGTCGCGGTACGCCATGGACTGGTACTACCCGGTGCTCGGCGGGGCGGTCACGGGTGCGGCGGCCGACGCCCGGCTGGCCGCGGACCGGGACCGGTTCGTCGTCCCCGGGCTGGGCGTCCGCTGCGTCGCCGACCGGCCGTGGGTGACCGGCGCGGAGACCTGCGAGCTGGCGCTGGCGCTGGCCGCCGCAGGCCGGCCGGACGCCGCCCTGGAGCAGGTCGCGGCGGTGCAGCACCTGCGGGCGGACGACGGCTCGTACTGGACCGGCTACGTCTGGCCCGACGACGCCCGCTGGCCGGTGGAGCGCACGACGTGGACCGCGGCCGCCGTCGTCCTCGCCGCCGACGCGCTCTCCGGTGCCACCGGCGCGTCGGGCCTGTTCACCGACCCGGGGGCGCTGCCGGGCACGCAGAGTTCACCGGAGACGGCGGGTTGGCTGCCCGGCGGCGCGGGCACCGGGGTGCCGTGAGCGCCCCCGACCTCGCCGTCGTCGTCATGAGCCGGAACCGCCGCGAGGACCTGCTGGCCACCCTCCCCCGCCACGAGGCGCCGGTGGTGCTGGTCGACAACGCCTCGACCGACGGCACCGTGGCGGCGGTGCGCGCGGCCCTGCCGGAGGTCACCGTGCTCCCGTTGGAGCGCAACGTCGGCTCGCACGCCCGCACGCTCGGCGTCGAGCGCGCCGGCACCGAGTTCGTCGCCTTCGCCGACGACGACTCCTGGTGGGCACCGGGCGACCTGGCCCGCGCGGTGCAGGTCATGCGCGCCCACCCGCGGCTGGCGGTGCTGAACGCGCGCATCCTGGTCGGCCCCGAGGAGCGGCTGGACTCCTTCTGCGCGGAGCTGGCCCGCAGCCCGCTGGGCACCCCGGAGGACCTGCCCGGGCCGGCGCTGATGGGCTTCATCGCCTGCGGGGCGATGGTGCGCACCGCGGCCTTCCTCGCCGTCGGCGGCTTCGACCCCGTCGTCCGCTTCCCCGGCGAGGAGGAGCGGCTGTCGCTGGACCTGGCCGCCGCCGGCTGGGGCATCGCCTACGTCGACTCCGTCACCGTGCACCACCACCCCTCGACGAAGCGGTCCGCCCCGGAGGTGCGGCGGACGGCGATCTGGCGCAGCCGGCTGCTGACCGCCGTCATGCGGCGGCCCTGGCCGGAGGTCGGACGGCTGGCGCTGACCGCGCTGCGCACCGGTCCGGAGCGGCGGGGCCTGCTGCGCGCGCTGCCCGAGGTGCCGTCCGCGCTGCGCCGCCGCCGGGTCGTGCCGGAGCGGGTGCGCGCGGACCTGCGCGTGCTGGCGTCGTCGTGACGGCGACCCAGCCCCGCCGGCAGGAGACGGGCACCGGCCGCGACCCGCGGGTGTCGGTCGTGGTCATCACCCACCAGCGGCGCGAGGAGGTGCTCGGCGCGCTGTCCCGGCTGGTGACGCTGCCCGAGCAGCCGCACGTCGTCGTCGTGGACAACGGCTCCACGGACGGGACGGCGGCCGCGATCGCCGAGCGCTTCCCGCAGGTGGAGCTGGTCGCCAGCCCGGACAACCTCGGGGCGGTCGGCCGCAACGTGGGCGTGGCCCGGGTGGACACCCCCTACGTGGCCTTCTGCGACGACGACACCTGGTGGGACCCGGGCTCGCTGCGCACCGCCGCGGACGTGCTGGACGCCCACCCGCGGCTCGCGGTGGTGACCGCCCGGATCCTCGTCGAGCCCGGCGGCCGCGAGGACCCGATCGTGCCCGAGCTGCGGGACTCCCCCGTGCGCGGCGCGGACTGGCTGCCCGGCCCGGCGCTGGGCTCCTTCCTCGCCGGGGCCTCGGTGCTGCGGCGGGCCGCGTTCACCGAGGTCGGTGGCTTCTGCGCGCGGCTGTGGCTGGGCGGCGAGGAGGAGCTGATGGCCGGCGACCTGGCCGCCGCCGGGTGGGAGCTGTGCTACCTGCCGGCACTCACCGTGCACCACCGGGCGTCGAGGGTCCGCGACTCCCACCGGCGGCGCCGCGACGGCATCCGCAACACCCTGTGGACGACGTGGCTGCGCCGCCCGGTCCGACCCGCGCTGCGCCGCACCGGGCACCTGCTGGCCACCCTGCCCCGCGACCGGGTGACCGCGCAGGGGCTGCTGGCCGCCGTCCGCGGGGTCCCCTGGGTGCTGCGCGAGCGGCGGGTGCTGCCCGCCCACGCCGAGGCCCGCTTCGCCGCGCTGGAGCACGCCCAGCGCACCTCGACCGCACGCCGCTACGTCAGCTGAGAGAGGACCCCCTCGCCCCCCACCGCTCGCGAGCTCGCAGCGGGCCCCTGCGAGGGAGCCGTCAGCGGGCGCAGGTGATGCAGGTGCGCGCCGCGGGGCGGGCGGCCAGCCGCTCCGGCGCGATCGGCCGGCCGCAGGTCTCGCACACGCCGTAGCCGCCGGCCGCGCGCCGCTCCAGCGCCGCCTCGACGTCGGCCAGCCGCCGGCGCGCCGCCGCCAGCAGCGCGACGACCTGCTGGCGCTCGAAGGCGATGGTGGCGCCCTCCGGGTCGTGCTCGTCGTCGGCGTTGGACGCCCGCGAGGCGTCGACCACGGCGTCGAACTCGCCGGTCAGCGCGGCGATCTGGGCCAGCGTCTCCGCACGGGCGCGGGCGAGCGGGTCGTCCTCGGTCACCCGGCCATCGTCCGCCCGCCCCGTGACCATCGGCGGGTGGCTGCCCGACACGCGGGCGCCTTCAAGCGGCTGTTGCAACGAGGAGCTCGTTGAGCTTCTCGGCGGGAGTGTGCCAGCCGAGGGTTTCGCGGGGGCGGCCGTTGAGTTCGGCGGCGACGTCGTCGAGGGCCTCTTGGGTCCAGGTGCGCAAGTCGGTGGTCGAGCGGGGGAAGTACTGGCGGAGCAAGCCGTTGGTGTTCTCGTTGCTGCCGCGCTGCCAGGGTGAGTGCGGGTCGCAGAAGAACACCGGGCAGCCGGTGGCCACAGTGAAGCCGGCGTGGCCGGCCAGCTCCGGGCCCAGGTCCCAGGCCAGCGAGCGCAGCAGGTGTTGCGGGAGGCGCTGGGCGAGGGTGGACAGGACGTCGATGACGGCCTCGGAGGCGCGGCCGCCGGGGAGCGCGCCGAGCATCACGTAGCGGGTGGAGCGCTCCACGAGGGTGACGATCGCCGAAGCGCCGCGCGCGCCGATGACCAGGTCACCTTCCCAGTGGCCGGGCACGGCCCGGTCGGCGGCCTCGGCGGGGCGGGCGGAGAGGTGGAACTACGGGGTGGCCCAGGCCCGCGCCGAGCGCACCGCCCCACCGGGTATCCGGCGCGCGCGGCGATGGGCGCGTCCGGAGCGCAGCGCCACCTGGTCGGCCAGCTCGGCGCGCAGGCTGCCCCGGCCTTGGACGTAGATGGCCTGGTAGATCGTCTCGTGCGACACGGCCCAGCCTGCCGCGCCCGGATGCTCCCGGGGCAGGCCGTGGGCGATCTGGCGCGGTGAGTGCCGTTGCCGCAGCCGCTGGAGCACCTCCGCCCGCAGGGCCGTGCCCGGTCCCAGCTTGGCCGGCTTGGGCCGCCGCGCCCGGGCGGCTGCCCGTTCCTGAGCGCGGCCGGCCAGATAGCCCCACCGGTACAGCCCGCCCCGCCCGGCCGGGCGGGCCGTGCTGCGTCCGGCCGGGTTCTTGTGACCATGCCGATAGGAGTGGTTGCGCTGCAGCTCCCGCCACACCGTCGACCGATGCCGGCCGGTCAACACTGCGATCTGCGGGATCTCCTGGCCCGCTCGCCACAGCGCCTCGATCTGCAGGCGCTCACCTACGTCCAACCGACGTCCCGGCATCCGGCCATCACCACCACCATCGAAGGGGCGTTGCAACAACCGAATGACTACACCGCGGGCGGGGACAGCCACTCGACGATGATCACGGGAGCGGTGGCGGCCGGGGCGGGGCCTCAGCGGTCACGGCGCAGCAGCCGCAGCGAGCCGGTGCCGGGCAGCTCGGTGAAGTCCCCCGAGGCCAGCACGCGGGTGTAGACGCCGTAGGGCGCCTGCCCGCCGTCGGCGGGGTCGGGGAAGACGTCGTGGATGGCCAGCGCGCCGCCGACGGCCAGCGTGGCCACCCAGGCGTCCTCGTCGCGGCGGGCGGACTCCTCGGTGTGGCTGCCGTCGAGGAACAGCAGTGCCAGCGGCGTGGCCCACAGCGCGGCGACCGCCTCCGAGCGGCCGACGACGGCGATGACGACGTCCTCGGCGTGCGCGTCGGCGATCGTGCGGCGGAACCGCGGCAGGGTGTCCAGCAGCCCGACGGCGGGGTCGACCAGCGACGGGTCGTGGTACTCCCAGCCGGGCTGGTGCTCCTCCGACCCGCGGTGGTGGTCGACGGTCACCACCACCCGGCCGGTCTCCCGCGCGGCGGCGGCCAGGTACAGCGCCGAGCGGCCCAGCCAGCTGCCCACCTCCAGCAGCGGCCCGGGGACGGCGACCGCGCGGGCGGCCTCGTACAGCGCCGTCCCCTCGTCGTCGGGCATGAACCCCGGGGCGGCGCGGGCGGCGGTGAGCAGCGGCTCGGCGCGGGGCCGGTCGGCGCTCACCGGGCGAACCGGGCGCGCAGGGCGGTCACCCGCCGCTCGGTCGCCGCGCCGGCCGCGGTGCCGGCGGCCGTGGCGAAGAAGGCGCCGGCCGCGGTGGTCACCGGCACGGCGAGGACCAGCGCGATGGAGCCGACCAGCGTGCGGATCACCTCCTCGGCCAGCGCCGAGCTGGTCAGGACGACGTCCCACGGCTGGGCGTAGACCTCGAAGAGCATGAGCAGCGGCAGCGAGGCCCCGGCGTAGGCGAACACGATGGTGTAGACGGTGGAGGCGATGTGGTCGCGGCCGACCGCCATCCCGCGCCGGTAGAGCTCCCGCCCGCCCATGGTCGGGTCGACCTCGTGCAGCTGCCAGATCGCCGACGCCTGGGTGATCGTCACGTCGTTGAGCACGCCCAGCCCGGCGACCACCACGCCGGCCAGCACCAGCCCGGAGAAGTCGATGGCCGGGTCGTACTGCAGCAGCGTGGTGGTCTCCTCCGTGGTCAGCCCGGTCAGCCGGGCCGTGGCCACCGACACCGCCCCGAGCACGGCCACCAGCGCCAGCCCGAACAGCGTGCCGACCAGCGCCGTCGTCGTCCGCGCGGAGAAACCGTGCGCCAGGTAGAGGACGACGAACATGATGGCCGCCGAGCCGACCAGGCTGACCAGCGTCGGCGAGGAGTCCCCGAGCAGCCCGGGCAGCAGGAACTGCAGCAGCACGGCGAAGGCGAACGCCAGCCCGACCAGGGCGGCCAGCCCGCGCAGCCGGGCGACGGCCACGGTGACGACGGCGAAGGCGACCGTGAGCGCGACGATCGGCACGTCGCGGTCGTAGTCGAAGAAGGCGTACTGACCGGCGCCCTCCACCGCGGCGTCCCGGGTGAGCACCAGGACGTCGCCGACGTCGACCCCGGCGGAGTAGACCTCGGCGGGGAGCTCGAGCTCCTGGAAGTCCCCCGCGCCGTCGCCGTCGAGGACCTCCACGACCACGGTGGCGCAGGTCAGCTGCTGCGCCGGCTGGCCCTCCCCGCCGGGCAGGGAGCAGTCCAGCGGCTCGACGGTGGTGACCCGCCCCTCCGGGTAGGTGGTGCCCGGCGGGAGGAACAGCTGGGCGGCCTGCTCGGCGCGGGTCGGCCCGTCGCCGGGCCACAGCACCACCAGGCCGACCACCGTGGCCAGCCCGACCGGCACGAGCAGCAGCAGCATGAGCCACACCGCCCGCCGGCGGCGGGTGAGGACCTCCGGGCTCGGCGGCGGGGCGTCCGGGTCGGGACCGTGGCTGTGGGGGTGGCTCGGTGGCACCCGGTCAGGCTAGGAGCCCACCCCCCGCCGGGACCGCCCGACACCGGGACTCAGCCGCCGCCCTCCCGGTCGACCCGGTCGTCGGCCAGGGCCGGCTGCTGCTCCACGGAGAAGCGCAGCCACAGACCGGACAGCTGCAGCGGCCGGGCGACCACCGACGGCGGGGACACCAGCACGACCTCCACCCCGCGCGGCTGGCAGAGCTTCTGCAGCTGCACGAGCACCGCCATGCCGGCGGAGTTGAGGTAGGTGACCCCGCGCAGGTCCAGCCGGACCTGCCGCAGGTCCGGCCGGCCGAGCAGCAGGTCGGTGATGGTGCGGACCAGCGGCCGGCGGGCCCCCTCGGTGAACTCGCCGTGGACGGTCGACGTCGCGACGTCGCCGTCCAGGGCGGTGACCACCTCCGGCTCCGCGTCGCCGCGCCGCTGCTGCTCGGGTCCCCCCGGCGTCCGGGCTGCTCCGTTGTCGTCCACGGACCTGTCCTGCCCCGACGGGCGGGAGATCACGCGCGGGCGGGCAGGCCCGACGACCACGGACCGGGACGTGGGACGGGGCCGGGAACACCTGTGCGCGATGGACGTTTACCAGAGTGCGTGACCGAGGTAATCTCCAGTCGCCGCGAGAGATCCACCTCGGGCAGCGAACCGAACAGCACGATCCCAGGAGGGTGCACAGCCATGGCCATGCTGACCGCCTACGACCCGTTCGCCGCCACGTCCGCCGCCTTCCGCGCGCTGGACCAGCTCGCCGGCCGGGCCGGGTCGCTGACCGCCCGCCCGCTGTCGGGCATGCCGATGGACGCCTACCGCGTCGGTGACAACTTCGTCGCCCACTTCGACCTGCCCGGCGTGGACCCCGGCTCGATCGACCTGCAGGTCGAGGGCACCACACTGACCGTCACCGCCGAGCGCTCGGTACCGCAGCTGGAGAACGCCGAGTGGGCGATCGCGGAGCGCCCGTACGGCAGCTACACCCGCCAGCTCGTCCTCGGCCGGAGCCTGGACACCGAGCGGCTGGAGGCCAGCTACCACGACGGCGTGCTGACCGTGAGCATCCCGGTCGCCGAGAAGGCCCGCTCCCGCAAGATCACGGTCACCCGCGCCGACACCCCGGCGACGGTCGAGCACCGCACCATCGAGGGCGAGTCGTCCCAGCAGAAGTCGGTCGAGAGCTGATCGACGTCGGCGCCTGCGAGGGCCGGGTCCGCACGGACCCGGCCCTCGTGCGTCCCGCACCACCCGGGACCGGGGGACCGCCATGACCAGACCCGGACCCGACGCCGGTGACCCGGTGGGGCGCCTCGACGACCCGGACTACCCGGCGCTGACCATGAGCCAGGCCGCGGCGCTGCTCGGTGTCCAGGCGGCCTTCCTGCGCAGCCTGGACATCGCCGGGGTCCTGCAGCCGCACCGCTCCCCCGGCGGGCACCGCCGCTACTCCCGCCACCAGCTCACCCTGGCCGCCCGGCTGCGCCAGCTGCTGGACGACGGGCACACGCTGGCCTCCGCGGAGGTCATCCTCGGCCTGCAGGACGAGCTGGCCGACGCCCGGGCCGACAGCGAGCGACTGCAGGCCACCGTCAACCGGCTGCGCGCCGGCGAGGACGGCCGACCGGTCAGCGGCTGACGACGCGGACGAACCGCCGCAGCTCCTCGACGAGCAGGTCGGGCACCTCCATCGCCGCGAAGTGCCCGCCGCGCGGGAACTCCGTCCACGACACCAGGTCGACCACCTCGGCCACCGCCGCGCGGACCGGCCGGAACAGGTCGTGCGGGAGCACCGCCACGCCGGTCGGCACGTCCCGCGACCAGCCCGGCACCGGGGCGTGCGCCCGCTCCCAGTACAGCTGCGCCGACGACGGCCCGGTGCGGGTGAACCAGTAGACGGCCGTGTTGGTGAGCAGCCGGTCGTCGTCCACGGCACTGGCCGGGTCGGTCCACTCGGCGAACCGCTCGGCGACCCAGGCCAGCAGCCCGGCCGGTGAGTCCGTCAGCGCCGGCGCCAGCGACAGCGGCCGGGTGCCCTGCACCTTGGCGTAGCCGGACAGCTCGCGGGCGTAGCGCGCCGCCCTGGCCTCGGCGACCGGGTCCCCGTCGGGCGCCGGCCCCGGGACCATGGTCACGTGCAGCCCGGCGACGTGCGCCGCGTCGGCGGCGGCGAGGTCGCGCCCGACGTGGGAGCCCCAGTCGCCGCCGTGGACGACGTAGCGGTCGTACCCGAGCCGGGCGACCAGCTCGGCGACCGCGCGGGCCATCCGGGCCGGCGTCCACCCGCCGTCCGGCGTCGGACCGGAGAAGCCGTAGCCGGGCAGCGAGGGGACGACGAGGTGCACCGCGTCGGCCGGGTCGCCGCCGTGCGCGGCGGGGTCGCTGAGCGGGCCGAACACCTGCAGGAACTCCACCACCGAGCCCGGCCAGCCGTGCAGCAGCACCAGCGGGACGGCGTCCGGCTCCGGGGAGCGCACGTGCAGCGCGTGCACCCGGGTGCCGTCGACCGTGGTGGTGACCTGCGGCCAGGCGTTGAGCGCCGCCTCCTGGGCGCGCCAGTCCCAGCCCGACGCCCACCGCCCGGCCAGCTCGCGCACCCGCTCGAGGGGGATGCCGCGCTCCCCGGGGAGGTCCTGGGCGACCGGCCAGCGGGTGCGCCGCAGCCGGTCGGCCAGGTCGTCGACGTCGGCCTGCGGCACGTCCACGCGGAAGGGGGTCACCTCGGTGCCGGCCACCCGGCCAGCCTGCCCGCTCAGCCACCGGCCAGCAGCTCGGCGGCCTGGCGGGCCATCTCCAGCTCCTCGTCGGTCGGCACGACGAGGACGGCGACCGGGCTGCCGTCGGCGGAGACCACCCGGGCCGCCCGGGACGGGGCGGCGTTGCGCTCGTGGTCGACCACGATGCCCAGCGTCTCCAGCCCGGCCAGCGAGCGGGCGCGGACCACGGCGTCGTTCTCCCCGATGCCCGCGGTGAACACGACGGCGTCGGTGCGGCCCAGCACCGCCAGGTAGGCCCCGACGTACCTGCGGACGCGGTGGCAGAAGACGTCGAGGGCCAGCGCGGCCGCCTCGTCGCCGGCCGCGGCCAGCCGGTGCACCTCGCGCAGGTCGCTGTGCCCGGCCAGGGCCAGCATGCCGCTGGCGGAGTTGAGCGCGCGGTCGACGGCGTCGGCGTCCAGGCCCGCCGTCCGGCGCAGGTGGGCCACCACCGCCGGGTCGACGTCGCCGGAGCGGGTGCCCATGACCAGGCCCTCCAGCGGGGTGAGGCCCATCGAGGTGTCCACGCTGCGCCCGCCGGCGACCGCGGTGGCGCTGGCGCCGTTGCCCAGGTGCAGCACGACCACGTTGGTGTCGGCGACCGGGCGGCCCAGCACCTCGGCGGCCCGCCGCGACACGTAGGCGTGCGACGTGCCGTGGAAGCCGTAGCGGCGGACGCCGTGGTCGCGGGCCCACTGCCGCGGCACCGCGTAGGTGTGCGCGTGGGCGGGGAGCGTCTGGTGGAACGCCGTGTCGAACACCGCCACGTGCGGCAGGCCGGGGAACGCCCGCCGGGCGACCTCGATGCCGGTCGCGTTGACCGGGTTGTGCAGCGGGGCCAGCGCCGCGAGGTCGCGGACGGCGGCGAGCACCCCGTCGTCCACGCGCACCGGCGTGGCGAACCGGGTGCCGCCGTGCACGACGCGGTGCGCCACCGCCGTCAGCCCGACGCCGGACAGGTCCGGCCCGGCCTCGGCGAAGGCGTCGAGGGCGGCACCGAGCGCGGCGGCGTGGTCCGGCAGCGGGCGCTCGGTCACCCGCGGGGCGCCGTCGGCACCGCGGTGGGTCAGCCGCCCGGTGGGCTGGCCGACCCGCTCGGCCAGCCCCGACGCCAGCGACGTCGCGGCGCCGACGTCGACGACGGCGTACTTCAGCGAGGAGGACCCGGCGTTGAGCACCAGGACCGTCACGGCCGGTCCTGCTGCCGGTCCTGCTGCTGGGCCTGGACCGCGGTGATGGCGACGGTGGTGACGATGTCCTGCACGGTCGCGCCGCGGGACAGGTCGTTGACCGGCCGGCGCAGGCCCTGCAGCACCGGGCCGACCGCGACGGCCCCCGCACTGCGCTGCACCGCCTTGTAGGTGTTGTTGCCGGTGTTGAGGTCCGGGAAGACGAACACCGTCGCCCGGCCGGCCACCTCGCTGCCGGGGAGCTTGGCGCGCGCGACGCCGGCGTCGACGGCGGCGTCGTACTGGATGGGCCCCTCGACGGACAGGTCCGGGGCCTGCTGCCGGACCAGGTCGGTGGCCGCGCGCACCCGGTCGACGTCCTCCCCGCTGCCGGAGGACCCGGTCGAGTAGGACAGCATCGCCACCCGCGGCTGCACGCCGAACTGCGCGGCGGTGCGCGCCGAGGAGACCGCGATCGCGGCCAGCTGCTCGGCGGTGGGGTGCACGTTGACCGCGCAGTCGCCGTAGACCAGCACCCGGTCGGCCAGGCACATGAAGAAGACGCTGGACACGATCGGCACGCCCTCGACCGTGCGGATCACCTCCAGGGCCGGGCGGATGGTGTGCGCGGTGGTGTGCGCCGCGCCGGAGACCATGCCGTCGGCCATCCCGAGGGCGACCATCAGCGTGCCGGCGTAGGAGACGTCGACGACCACGTCGCGGGCGGCGTCCATCGGCACGCCCCGGTGCGCGCGGCGGCGGGCGTACTCGACGGCGAGGCGCTCGCGCAGCTCCGGGTCGGCGGGGTCCACCAGCTGGGCGCCGCCGACGTCGACGCCGGCGCGGGCGGCCGCGGCGCGGACCTCCTCCCGCGGGCCGAGCAGGGTGAGGTCGACGACGCCGCGGCGCAGCAGCGTCTCCGCCGCGCGCAGGACGCGCTCGTCGGTGCCCTCGGGCAGCACGATCCGCCGGCGGTCGGCGCGCGCCCGGTCGAGCAGCTCGTACTCGAACATCAGCGGCGTCCGGACCTGCGGCCGCGCCACCGCGACCCGGTCGAGCAGGTCCGCCCCGTCGACGTGCGCCTCGAACAGCGCCAGCGCCGTGTCGACCTTGCGGGTGGCCTCCGGCGTGATCCGCCCGGGCACGGCGGCGGCGGTCGGCGCGGTGGCGTAGGTGTCCTGCGCGGTGAGGACCACGGGCAGCCCGGTGGGCAGCCGCTCGACCAGCTCGAGCACCCGGGGCGCCGGCGGGATGCCGCCGGTGAGCACGACGCCGGCCGGTGCCGGCAGCCCGCCGGAGAGGTGCGCGGCGAGCACGCCGAGCAGCACGTCGGCGCGGTCGCCGGGGGTGAGGACGACGACGCCGTCGACCAGCCGGTCGAGCAGGTTGGGCAGCGTCATGGCCGCCACCAGCACTCCGGAGGTCTCCCGCGACAGCGTGACGGGGTCGCCGGCCAGCAGCTCGCCGTCGCAGGCCTCGGCGATCTCCGCGACGGTCGGGGCAGTGAGCACCGGGGCCTCCGGCAGGGCCCAGACCGGCAGGCCGCCGGCGGCCGTGGCCGGTGCCGCGGCGAGCTCCCGCGGGTCGACCCGGTTGGCGACGACGGCGACGACCTCGCAGCCGGCCGACCGCATCGCGGCCACCCCGACGTCGGCGGCCGACCGGGTGCCGGCCGCCGTCCGGTCGTGCCCGGAGACGACGGCCAGCACCGGCAGACCCAGGTTGACCGCGATCCGCGCGTTGAGCGCGAGCTCGCCGGCCGCACCCGCCTCGGTGAAGTCGGTGCCGACGACCAGCACGCGGTCGCAGCGGGCGGCCAGGGCCCGGTAGCGGGCGACGACCTCGGCGACGGCGCGGTCCTCGTCGGCGAGGACGTCGGCGTAGGGCACGCCCAGGCACGCCTCGTACGGCGGCCGCGGCTCCGGGGACCGCGGGAGCAGCAGGTCGACGACGCGGTCGGTGCCCTCGACCGCGGTGACCACCGGCCGGAAGACGCCGAGCCGGCCGACCCGCCGGGCGAGCAGCTCGAAGACCCCCAGGGCGACCGCGGACTTGCCGGTCCCCGGTTTGCAGCCGGTCACGTACAGCCCGGCGGACACCTGCACCTCCCTCCCGGCGGAGGCTCCGTCGCGGCCCGCGTCCCGCCCGTGGCCGGAGGTCCCGCCCGGCCCATCCTCCCGCGCGTGCTGGTCAGGGGCGACCCGTCGACACGGCGCCAGGTCGACGGTGGACCGCGGTCAGGACTTCTTCCCGCCCTTCTTCCCCCCCTTCTTGCCGAGCTCGCTCTGCGCGGCCGAGCTCTTCCGGGGGTTCTTCTTCCCCTCCTCCTCCGCCTTGGCGTTCGCCTTCTCCGCCGTGTCGCTCCCCTTGCCGCTCTTCCCCGCCACGCCGACCTCCCCGTCGAGCTCCGCCGTCCGGGGCCGGACGGCGGGGCGCTGCCACTACCCCGGGCGGACCAGCCGGAACACCCAGGTCGGGAGGGACGGCCTCAGCGCGGGCGGAGACCGTCCAGCAGCGTGTCCACCGTGCGCACCAGCAGGGCGTCGACGTCCGTACCGGGCAGGGCGCCGCTGACCGACAGCGCGGCCACCCCGTGCAGGCCCGCCCACAGCGCGGTGGCCAGCGCCCCCGGGTCCCCCGGGACGACCTCGCCGCGGCGCTGGGCGTCGGCCACCACCAGCGCCGGCCCGGACACCGCATCGGCGGCGTGCGGGGCCTCGCCGGCGCCCTTGCGGGCGAAGACCAGCTCCAGCAGCGCCGGTTCCGTCGTCGCGAAGCGGACGTAGCCCCGACCCAGGGCCAGCACCCGGGGCCGCAGACCGGCGTCCGGCCCTGGGTCGGCGGCGGCCAGCTCGGCGTCCAGCCGCTGCCAGCCCGCGGCGGCCAGGGCGGCCAGGAAGGCCTGCCGGTCGGGGAAGTGCCGGCTGGGTGCGGCGTGGCTGACGCCGAGGTCGCGGGCCAGCCGGCGCAGCGACAGGTCGGCCGGCGACCCGGTGCGCAGCTGCTCGACCGCGCGCTCCAGCAGCGCCGCGCGCAGGTCGCCGTGGTGGTAGGGCTGGTCGGGGTGCCGCACGGCGGGCAGGCTAGTCGATGTAGGCGTTGCACACATTGTTGTCACCGGCTACATTCACTCGGCATGACGAGTCGCTGGACCACCGCCGACATCCCCTCCCAGGCCGGCCGCACCGCCGTCGTCACCGGCGCCACCAGCGGGCTGGGCCTGGTCACCGCCCGGGAGCTCGCCGCCGCGGGCGCCCGGGTCGTCCTCGCCGTCCGGGATCCCGAGCGCGGCACGGCCGTGGCCGCGGGCCTGGCCGGCGACGTCGAGGTGCGCCGCCTCGACCTCGCCGACCTGGCCTCGGTGCGCGCCTTCGCCGAGCGGTGGGACGGGCCGCTGGACGTCCTGGTCAACAACGCCGGGATCATGATGGTCCCGGCCGGCCGCACCGCCGACGGCTTCGAGCTGCAGTTCGGCACCAACCACCTCGGCCACTTCGCGCTGACCAACCTGCTGCTGCCGCAGGTCACCGACCGGGTGGTCACCGTCGCCTCCGGCGCGCACCGCATGGGCGAGATCTCCCTCGACGACCCCAGCTGGGAGCGGCGGCGCTACTCCCCCGAGCGCGCCTACGGCCAGTCCAAGCTGGCCAACCTGCTGTTCACCCTGGAGCTGCAGCGCCGGCTCACCGCGGCCGGGTCGCCCGTCCGGGCGCTGGCCGCCCACCCGGGGTGGTCGGCGACGAACCTGCAGAGCCGCACCGGCAACCGGGTCAAGGACGCGGTCATGGCCGTGGGCAACCGACTGCTGGCCATGGACGCCGAGCAGGGCGCCCTGCCGCTGCTGTTCGCGGCGACCGCCGACCTGCCCGGTGGCAGCTACGCCGGCCCGGACGGCACGATGGAGATGCGCGGGTACCCGACGCTCGTCGGCCGCAGCCGGGCCGCCAGCGACCTGGCCACGGCCGAGCGGCTGTGGGCGGCGTCGGCGCGGCTCACCGGCGTCGACTTCCCGGCCGCCCTGGGCGCGGCCAGCCGCTGACCGGCAGGGTCCGTCACCACAGCGCGGGCAGGAGCAGCAGGGCGGTCGGCGCCAGCAGCAGCAGGCCGGCCGACAGCAGCGCGAGGGCCCGGGCCCAGCCGGGCAGCGGGGCCGGCGGCCGCAGCAGCCGCACCACCCGGTCCCCCACCGCGCTGCCGGTCACGGCGAGCGCCCCGGACGGCACCCCCGCTCCACCGGCGCCGCCGGCCGCGACCACGATGGCGCGGGCCAGCGTCCGCCGGGGCGCGGGCCCGGGGAGCGAGGCCAGGGCGACGTCGTCGGCGCGCATCTCCACCAGCGTGCGCACCGCGGCGTGCGCCCGGGCCGCGGCGGGCAGCACCGGCAGCGCCGCCTCCCAGGCCACGAACGGCAGCAGGTAGAGGTGGTGGTGCTCGCGCAGGTGCGCCCGCTCGTGCGCGACGACCGCGGCCAGCGCGGCGTCGTCCAGCTCGGCGACCATCCCGGAGGACAGCACCAGCAGCGGCCGCGCGCCGGGGATGCAGAACGCCACCGGCGCGGGGTGCTCCAGCAGCCGGGCGTCGGGCAGCGCGGCCGGCTGCACCACCAGCTCCAGCAGCTCCCGGTGCCGGCGGCGGGTGCGCGCCGTGCGCACCCAGGACAGCAGCAGCACGCCGAGCAGCTCGGTGGCCAGCACGCCGGCGAGGGTCAGCGTCGTCCAGTGGTCGCCGCGGACCGGCGTCCCGGCCGGCCGCCCGGTGGCCACCGCCGCCAGCGCCTCGGGCAGCGAGGCGCCCCACGGCGCCAGCCCGTGCACCAGCAGCGCGCCGATGATCGACAGGCCGCCGGCCAGCCCGACCGCCTGCCAGCAGGCCAGCGCGACCAGCGGGTCGCGGCGCGGCCAGCCGGCGCGGGCCAGCAGCGCCGGCACCGGCCAGGCCAGCAGCGCGGCCAGCACGGCGAGGGCCGCGGCGGTGGCGGGCAGCATCGGGCGCCGGTCAGGCGGTCGGCTCGTCCGGGCCGGCGGCGGCCAGCAGCTCGCGCAGCAGCCTCGCCTCGTCGGGGTCGACGCCGCCGACGAACCGGGCCAGCACCGCCTGCCGGTCCCCGGCCTGCCCGAGCACCTCGTGCATGAGCTCGGCGGCGTGGTCCTCGCGGGTGCCGCGGGCCCGGAAGCGCCGCGGCCGGCCCTCGTCGTGCACGACGAAGCCCTTCTGCTCCAGCCGGGACAGCACGGTGTGCACGGTGGTCAGGGCCAGGCCGCGACCGGCCAGGCCGTCGCGCAGCTCGGTCGCGGCCAGCGGTCCGTCGGCCGACCACAGCCGGTCCATCACCGCGCGCTCGAGGTCTCCCAGCGACGCCACGTGCTCCTCCTGTCCGCCGGGTCACACCGGGACTCTTCTACGTCGCGTAGAGGTTACCTTCTACGAGGCGTAGAAAAGGATGCGTCGATCGTACGACGACCGGAGGGGACCCGCCGTGGACGTGCTGGACGTCGCACGCTGGCAGTTCGGGATCACGACCGTCTACCACTTCCTCATGGTCCCGCTGACCATCGGGCTGGGGCTGCTGGTCGCCGTCATGCACACCATGTGGGTGCGCACGGACAAGCCAGAGTGGCTGCGGATGACCCGCTTCTGGGGCCGGGTCTACCTGGTCAACTTCGTGCTCGGCGTGGCCACCGGGCTGGTGCAGGAGTTCCAGTTCGGCCTGGCCTGGAGCGAGTACTCCCGCTTCGTCGGCGACGTCTTCGGCTCGCTGCTCGCCCTGGAGGCGCTGCTCGCCTTCTTCCTGGAGTCGACCTTCCTCGGCCTGTGGATCTTCGGCTGGGGCCGCATCCCGAAGAAGCTGCACCTGGCCGCGCTGTGGGCCGCGGTCGTCGGCTCGATCGTCAGCGCCTACTTCATCATCGCGGCCAACTCCTGGATGCAGCACCCGGTCGGCGTGGTCACCGACGACGCCACCGGCCGCCCCGTGCAGGTCGACTTCCTCGCCGTCCTCACCAACAACACCGCGCTGGCCGCGTTCAGCCACGCCATCGTCGCCGCGCTCATGGTCGCCGGCGCCCTGCTGGTCGGCATCGGCCTGTGGCACCTGCGCCGCCGGGCGCTGGCCGGGCAGCCCGAGGACACCGACTCCCGGGTCTGGCGCCGCTCGGTGCGCCTCGGCGGGGTCGTCTCGCTGGCCGCCTTCGTGCTGGTCTCCCTCACCGGCGACTGGCAGGGCAAGCTGATGTACGCCCAGCAGCCGCTCAAGATGAGCTCCGCCGAGGCGCTGTGCGAGACCGAGGCGCCGGCCCCGTTCTCGGTCTTCGCCTGGAGCAAGCTCGGCTCCAACGAGTGCGACGACGTCCGCTCCATCACCATCCCCGGGCTGGTGTCCTTCCTCGCCCACGGCGACTTCTCCAGCGCCGTCCCGGGGGTCAACCAGCTGCAGGAGGAGTACGCCGAGGTCTACGGCGCGACCTACCCCGACGACCCGTCCCGGTTCGGCGCGCTGGCCGGCGAGGAGGTCGACTACACGCCGCTGCTGGCGGTCTCCTACTGGAGCTTCCGGCTGATGATCGGCATGGGTGCCGTCTCCGCCGGCGTGGCCGCCTACGCGCTGTGGGCGACCCGGCGGGGCCGGGTGCCCACCTCCCGGCTCGGCGTGTACGGCTCGCTGGCCGCCGTCGCCGCGCCCTTCGTGGCCAACGCGACCGGGTGGGTCTTCACCGAGATGGGCCGCCAGCCCTTCGTCGTGCACCCCAACCCCGACGTGCCGGTCGAGGACCAGGTCTGGTTCTTCACCGCCCAGGCCGTCTCCCCCGGCGTCACCGCCGCCGAGGTGTGGACGTCGCTGACGCTGCTCACCCTGGTCTACGGCGCGCTGGCCGTCGTCGAGCTGGGGCTGCTCACCCGCTTCGTGCGCCGTGGCGTCACCACCGGGGACGGTGCCGCCGTCCCGGCCGCCGGCACCGACGACACCTCCCGGGACGCCGACGACGACGTCCTCTCCTTCGCCCACTGACCGGGAGCCACACCGTGGACCTGCAGACCCTCTGGTTCGCCGCCGTCGCGCTGCTGTGGACCGGCTTCCTGCTGCTCGAGGGCTTCGACGTCGGCGTCGCCGCGCTGCTGCCGGTGCTCGGCCGGCGCGGTGCCGACGGCGGGCGCGCCGACCGGCACCTCATGCTGCGCACCATCGGCCCGGTGTGGGACGGCAACGAGGTCTGGCTGATCACCGCCGTCGGCGCGGTGTTCGCCGCCTTCCCCGGCTGGTACGCCACCTGGCTGCCGGCGCTGTACCTGCCGTTCGTCCTCGTGCTGCTCGGGCTGATCGTCCGCGCGGTCGCCTTCGAGTGGCGGCACGCCCACCCCGACCCGCGCTGGGACGCCACCTGGACCCGCGTCATCACCGGCGGCTCGCTGCTCGCCGCGGCCGGCATCGGCGCCGCACTCGGCGCGACCACCCTCGGCCTGCCGATCGGTGCGGACGGCACCCGGGTCGGCGGCGCGTTCTCCGGGCTGGGATGGCCGGCGCTGCTGGGTGCGGTCGCCGTCCTGGCGTTCTCCGTGGTGCACGGCGCGGTGTTCCTGGCGCTGAAGACCGACGGCCCGCTGCGGGTGGCCGCCCGCGCCCTCGCGCTGCGCTGGATGCCGCTGGCCGCGCTGCCGCTGCTGGCCTGGGCCGGCCTGGTGCACCTGCGGTCCGGGACGCCGGTCACCGGGGCGCTGTGGCTGGCCGCGGCGCTGGCCGTGCTGGTCGCCTGGGCGCGGCTGCGGGTCGGCCGCGAGGGCCAGGCGTTCGCCGCGTGGGGCGCGATGCTGGCGGCCGCCGCCGCGACGGTCTTCGGGGCGGCCTACCCGGTCGTCGTCCCGTCCACGATCGACCCGGCGTTCGGCCTCACGATCGCCGAGGCCTCGGTCAGCGACTACACGCTCACCGTGATGACCTGGGCCGCCGGCATCGGGCTGCCCGTGGTGCTGGGCTACCAGGCGTGGACCTACTGGGTGTTCCGGGCGCGGCTGACCGCCGAGCCCCAGCACGCGGGGTCACCGCACGCCGGGCCCACCGGGACGCTCGCATGACCCGCCAATATCGCGACAAAGGCGGTCGCCTGTCGCGCGCGGGTGGCACTTCCGACCGCGGGCCGCTGGGGGCGCTGGCCGGCGTCCCCGGGGTGACCGCGGCGCTGGTCCGCGCCGGGGCCGCCGCGCTCGGCCAGGTCGCCGGGCTGGTGCTGCTCGCCGCCGGACTGGCGCACGCGGTGGCCCGCGCCGCCGGCCAGGACGACGGGGCGCTGACCGGCCCGCTGCTCGTCGCGGCCGCCGGCGTGGCAGTGCGCGCGGTCGCCGGGTGGGCCGGGGAGCTGCTCGCCGCCCGGGACGCCCGCCGCGCCGAGGAGCGGTTGCGCGCCGCGCTGGTCGCCCGGCTGGCCGCCTCCCCCGCCGCGGTCGCGGCCGCCGGCGGTCCCGGCCCGGCGGCGGTCCTGGCCACCACCCGGCTGGCCGATCTCGCGCCCGCCCTGGCCGCCCGGCTGCCCGCGCTGGCCTCGGCGGTCGTCGTGCCGCCGGTGCTGCTGGTCGTCCTGGCCTGGACCGACCTGCTGTCGGCCGTCCTGGTCGCGTTCACCCTGCCGCTGGTGCCGGTGTTCATGGTGCTGGTCGGGCTGACCACCCGGGACGGCACGACCGTGGCCGCCCGCGCGCTGGACCGGATCGCCGCGCACGTGGCCGAGCTGGTCCGCGGGCTGCCGGTGCTGGTCGGCCTCGGCCGGGCCGCCGAGCAAGCCGCGGCGCTCGCCGAGCTGGGCGAGGCCGCCCGCCGCCGCACGATGGCGACGCTGCGGCTGGCCTTCCTCTCCGCGCTGGTGCTCGAGCTGCTCGCCACCCTGTCGGTCGCGCTGGTCGCGGTCACCGTCGGCCTGCGGCTGGTGCACGGCGACCTGGCCCTGGCGGTCGGGCTGACCGCGCTGCTGCTCGCGCCGGAGGCGTTCGCCCCGCTGCGCGCGCTGGGCGCCGCGCACCACGCCGGTGAGGACGCCGCGCTGGCCGCCGCCGAGGCCCGCGCGGTGCTCGACACCCCCGTGCCCGTCGCGGTCCCGGCCGTGGACGCCGACCCACGCGGTGCCGACGTCACCGTCACCGGGCTCGCCGTCCGCTTCCCCGGTCGCACGGTGCCCGCCCTGACGCCGGTCGACCTCGCCGTCCGGCCCGGCGAGCTGATCGCGCTGCAGGGTGCCAGCGGCTCGGGCAAGTCCACGCTGCTCGCCGTCCTCGCCGGGGTGGTCGACCCGTCCGCGCAGGTGGCGGGCTCGGTGACCGGCGTCCCGGACGGCGGGGTCGCGTACGTGCCGCAGTCCCCGCGCACCACCGGCGCGACCGTCGCCGACGAGCTCCGCCGGCACGCCGGCTCCGCACCCGGCATCGACGAGGTCGTCGGGGAGGCGTACGTCGTCGAGGCGCTGGCCCGGGTCGGCGCCGCCGGCCTGGCCGGCCGGGCCTGCACCACCCTGTCCCCCGGCGAGCTGCAGCGGGTGGCACTGGCCCGGGGGCTGGTGCGGGTCCGCCGCGGCGCCCGGCTGCTGCTGCTCGACGAGCCGACCGCGCACCTGGACGACGCCGCCGCCGCCACCGTGGCCGCGGTGCTGGCCGGGCTGCGCGGCACGGTGAGCGTCCTGCTGGTCACCCACGACCCGGCGCTCGCGGCGCTGGCCGACCGCACCGTCGAGCTGCCGGCCGCCGGTGCCTCGACCGCGGTCCATGCACACACCGCCGCATCCGCCCCCGATCCGACGACGGGACGTGCACACACCGCTGAGCCGGAGCCGGTCGCGGCGGTGCACGCGGACGGCGGGCTGCGCTGGCCGCGGCGGGCGCTGGCGCGGGCGGTGCTCGCCGGCACCGCGTCGGCCGGGGCCGGCGTGGCGCTGACCGCGGTGTCCGGCTGGCTGATCGTGCGGGCCGCGGAGATGCCGCCGGTGCTGACCCTGCTGGTGGCGATCGTCGGTGTGCGGGCGTTCGGCCTGGGCCGGGCGGGGCTGCGCTGGACCGAGCGGCTGACCGCGCACGACGCGGTGCTGCGGCTGGCCGCCGACCTGCGGGTGCGGGTGTGGCGGGCGCTGGCGGCGCAGGGCCTGGCGGCCGACCGGACGCCGGGGTCGGCGCTGGCCCGCGTGGTCGGCGACGTCGGCCTGGTGCAGGACCTCGCGGTGCGTGTCGTCCCCCCGGCACTGGTCGCCGGCACGGTGACCACGGCGACGCTGGGCGCGCTGGCCCTCGTCTCCCCCGCCGCGGGTGCGGCCGCGGCAGCGGTGCTGCTCGCTGCCGTCGGGCTGGTGCTCGCCGCCCACCGCCGGGTCGACGCCGGCGCCGCCCGCACCGAGGCCGCGCTGCGGGTGGCCGCGCTGCGCGACACCACGACGGTGCTGGAGGGGGCGGCCGACCTGCGGGCGCACGGCCTGGCCGGCCGGACGGCGGCGGACCTGGCCGGCCTGGCCGCGCAGCGGTCGGCGGCCGACGGCGCGCGCACCCGGGCCGGGGCGCTGGGCACCGGGGCGGTCGTCCTCGGCACCGGGCTGGCCGCGGTCGCCGCCGCGGCGGCGGGGGCCGCGACGGGGGTCACCGGCCCGGCGGTCGCGGTGCTCGCGCTCGCCCCGCTGGCCCTGGCCGAGCCGCTGGCCGGGTTGGTGACGGCCCTGCAGCGGCGCGGCGCGCTGGCCGACGCCCGGGCCCGCCTCGACGCCGTCCTCACCGCACCGGTGCCGGCCGACCCGGCCGACCCGCTCCCGGTCCCCGCGCCGGTGCGCGGGCTGGCCACCGACGGCCTGGTCGCCGGCTGGCCGGGCGGCCCGGACGTGCTGCGCGGCCTGACCACCCGCGCCGCCGCGGACGGCGGGTGGCTGGTCGTGCGCGGGCCGTCGGGCTCGGGCAAGTCGACGTTCCTCGCCGTGCTGCTCGCGGCGCTCCGCCCGCGCGCCGGGGGCTGGACGCTCGGCGGGGTCGACACCGCGCGGCTGACCGGGGACGGCGTCCGGTCGCGGACGGCCTGGCTGCCGCAGGACGCGCACGTGTTCGCCTCGACCGTCCGCGCCAACCTGGCGCTGGCCGCCCCGCGCGGCGGGCTGGCCGGCCCGGACGGCGAGGCCCGGATGCGCGCCGCGCTGGCGGCCAGCGGGCTGGGCGGGCTGCTGGCCGGGCTGCCCGAGGGGCTGGACACGCCGGTCGGCGCGGGCGGCACCGCGCTGTCCGGCGGGGAGCGGCGCCGGCTGGCCGCGGCACGGGCGCTGCTGGCCGACCGGGACGTGGTGCTGCTCGACGAGCCGACCGCGCACCTGGACCCGCCGACCGCCGCCGCGCTGCTGGGCGACCTGCGCGCCGCGCTGGCCGGCCGGGTGGTGGTCTGCGTGACCCACGACGACACCGTGGAGCGGGCCGGCGACACCGTCGTCCGGCTGGGGTCCGCGGAGCCGGCCCGGGTCGGCTGAGCGGCCGAGGTCGCTCGCGTCCCGTCGTGCCGGAGCAGCGACGCAGGTCCTCCGGACGACGGCCGTGCCCGGACCGCGGCGCAGGGGTCCTCCCTCAGGCCGGGGGCTCCGGCAGGACGACCACGCCGTCGGCATCCGCGCACAGCCACTCGCCCTCGCGGAACACCACCCCGGCGAACACCACGGGGACCCCGGCCTGACCGGAGTGCAGCCCGCGCTGGCTGCGGCGCGGGAAGGCGGCCAGCGCCCGGACGCCGAGCGGCTGGGCGGCCAGCTCGTCGGCGTCCCGGATGCAGCCGTACACCACGATGCCGGCCCAGCCGTTGGCCGCCGCGGAGACCGCCAGGTTGCCGCCGACCAGCCCGCAGCGCAGCGAGCCGCCCCCGTCGACGACGAGCACCCGGCCCTCCCCGGGCCCCTCGACCGCCTGCTTCACCAGGGTGTTGTCCTCGAACACCTTGAGGGTGGCGATCGGCCCGCAGAAGGCCGGCCGCCCCCCGAAGGCCCGGAACACCGGTGCGCACACCTGGGCCTCCGGGTGCTCGTCGCAGAGGTCGGTCGTCGCGGGCACGGGTGTGTCGGTCATGGACCGAAGTTATAAGCTGACGGGAGGATCGCGCAGATCAGGCATTTCGCTGCAGCTCAGCGGGTCGTCGAGGTTGTGAGGACAGGGGACGGCATGGACGAACCGGGCAGCACGAAGGGCGAACTGGCCTACGCGCGGGTCCGCGAGCTGGTCCTGTCCGGTGAGCTGGCCCCGGGCGCGGTGGTCAACCAGGCCACCCTGGCGCGGCGGATCGGGGTGAGCACCACTCCGCTGCGGGAGGCGCTGCGGCGGCTGGCCCAGCAGGGTCTCGTGGAGCTCGGCGCCCACCGCGACGCCCGGGTCGCCCCGCTGGACGCGGGTGAGGCCCGCGACCTGGTCGAGCTGCGCCAGGACCTCGACCCGTTCGCCGCCGGCCTGGCCGCCCAGCGCCGCACCGCCGCGGACCTCGCCGCCATGGCCGACGGCCTGGCCCGGCTGGAGTCGCTGTCCGACGACCCCTCCCCCGGCCAGCTGGCCGGGCACCGCCGGTTCCACGCCGCGGTCTACCGCGCGTCGCACAACGCGCTGCTCGTGGCCACCCTCGACGGCCTGTGGGACAAGACCGACCGCTACCGGCGGCACGCCCTGCGGACCGGGCGCAGCGACACCGAACGCGCGCGGCGGGCCGAGGAGCACCGGCTGCTGTTCGAGCTGGTGCAGGACCGCGACGCCGCCGGGGCCGCCGAGCTCATGCGCCGCCACGTGGAGACCAGTCTCGCGGCCCGGGCCGCCGGGAGCCTGACCACCTCGCACCGCCCGGCGTGAGGACGCCCCCGGGCCCGGGCGGGCGGCGGCTGCTGGCCCTGCTGCTGGTGCACTCCGCGCTCACCCAGGTGGTCACCTTCGTGCTGCGCCCCACCTCGGCGTACCGGGCGATCGAGCTGGACGTGCCGGCGGCCTGGCTGGGGGCGCTCACCGCGTCCTTCGCCGTCGTCCCGCTGCTGCTCGCCGTCCCGTCGGGGCAGGCCACGGACCGGTTCGGCGAGCGGCGGGTGCTGCTGGCCGGCGCGGTGCTGCTGCTGGCCTCCGCGGTGGTCTTCACGGCGGATGTGGGCGGGGCGGCGGGGCTGGTCCTGGGCAGCGTCGTCCTCGGCACCGGCCACCTGCTGTCGGTGGTGGGCCAGCAGGCGGCGGTGGCCAACAGCGCCGGCCCCGGGCGCTTCGACACCGCCTTCGGCCACTACACGTTCGCGGCGTCCCTCGGGCAGGCGGTGGGACCCGCGCTGATCACGGTGGCCGGGGGCGAGGGCGCGCTGCCCGACACCCGGCCGGTGTTCGCCGTGGCCACCGGTGTCGCGGTGCTCCTGCTGGCCTGCACCGCCGTGCTGCGGGTCCCGGCGCGGGCGCGGCCGGCCGGCGCTGCCGAGGTCGGGGGCATGGGCACGCTGCTGCGCCTGCCCGGGCTGCTGCGGGCGCTGACCGTGAGCTGCGTGGTGCTCGCCGCGGTCGACATCACGCTGGTCTACCTGCCCGCCCTGGGCGCCGACCGCGGGCTGGCCGCCGGCACCGTCGGCCTGCTGCTCACCCTGCGCGCGGTGGCCTCGATGACCTCCCGGTTCTTCCTCGGCCGGCTGGTGCGGCGAGCCGGGCGGCGGCGGCTGATGCTGGTCAGCGTCGCGCTGTCGGCGGTCGCGATGGGCGCGGTGGCGGTGCCCATGCCCGTCGCGGGGACGGCGGTGCTCGTGGTGCTGCTCGGCCTGGGGCTCGGGGTCGGCCAGCCGCTGACGATGTCCTGGCTGGCGGAGATGGCCCCGACCGGGCTGCGCGGCCGGGCGATGTCGCTGCGGCTGACCGGCAACCGGCTGGGCCAGGTGCTCATCCCCAGCGCCGTCGGGCTGCTGGCCGCCGGCGTCGGCTCGGCCGGGGTGCTGTGGGCGACCGCCGGGGCGCTGGCCCTGGCCGGGGCCGCCGCCCGCCGGTTGCACGAGGGCGGCGGCTGACCCTCACCTCCCGACGCGGGCCACCACGGCGTCGGTGAACTCCTCGGTCGAGGCCGATCCCCCCAGGTCGCGGGTGCTCACGCCGGCGCGCACGGCCGCCCGGACGGCGTCGTCCACCCGCACCGCGGCATCGGCGGCCCGCTCGTCGCCGTGCCGGGTGCCCAGCCAGTCGAGCAGCATCGCCGCCGACAGGATCATCGCGACGGGGTTGGCCAGACCCCGCCCGGCGATGTCGGGAGCTGAGCCGTGCGCCGCCTGGGCCATGCAGCGGTCGTCCGAGGCGTTGATCGACGGCGCGGTGCCCAGCGAGCCGGCCAGCTCCCCGGTCAGGTCGCTCAGGATGTCGCCGAACATGTTCTCGGCGACCAGCACGTCGAAGTCAGCAGCGCGGCGCAGCAGGTGCACCGTCATGGCGTCGATGTGGACGTCGTCCACCGTCACGTCGGGATACGCCTCGGCCACCTCGAGGCAGACCCTCTTGAACAGCCCCGAGCTCAGCTGCAGCACGTTGGCCTTGTGCACGACGGTCACCCGGCAGCGCCGGCGGCGGGCCAGCTCGAACGCGGTCCGCGCGATCCGCTCGACCGCGGACCGGGTGAAGACGCCCATCGCGATGGCGACGTCCGGTGTCGGCATGTACTCACCGGTGCCGGCGTGCGTGTTGCGGTCGGCGTAGAAGCCCTCGGTGTTCTCGCGGACCACGACCAGGTCGGTCCTCGGCGCGATGGCGTGGCCACCTTCGAAGGCGCGGGACGGACGGACGTTCGCGTACAGGTCGAAGTGCCTGCGCAGCGCGCCGCTCGGGTTGAGCTGCGAGCGGTACGGCTCGGGGTAGGCGGCGCTGTCGTGCGGGCCGAGCAGCCAGCCGTCCGTGTCGGCCAGCGCGGTCAGCGTGGTGTCCGGGACGGCGCTGCCGTGCGTCCCGATGGCGGTGGCGCCCAGCGGCAGCTCCTGCCACTGCACCGGCGGGGCGCCGGCGGCCGCGAGGGCGGCGTCGACCACCCGCACGGCGGCGGGGACGATCTCGGGGCCGATGCCGTCGCCGAGCATCACGCCGAGGCGGTAGGGGGTCATGCCGGCGTCGCGCCCCGGTCGGCGTCACTCAGGTGCTCGACCGTCTTGCCGGTGGCGGTGATGGTGCGGGTGACGTCGCGGCCGCCGTAGACCCAGTAGATGGTCATCTCCCCGTCGCCGCGGTTGCGGAAGCAGTGCGGGACGCCGGCCGGCACCCAGGTCGCCTGCCCGGCGACCAGGTCGAACTCGTCGTCGCCGACCACCGCGGTGGCCTCCCCCGCGTACACCAGCACCGTCTCCTCGACGTTGTGCGAGTGCAGCGGGATGCCGGTGCCGGGCGCGAAGACCGTCATCCCGGTGGTGACCCGGTTGTCCGCGCAGTTCCACCTCCCGACGAACGGGATGGTGGTGACGCCGTTGCCGCGGTCGAACCGCTCGATGTCGTCGGGGCGCAGCACCATCGACGGCGGAGCCGGCTGCTCCCCTGCCCCGCTCACGCCGCCGCCTCGGCCGAGTTCGTGGCGACCAGGGTGCCCGGGGTGTTGCTCTGCGACGCCAGGACGCGCTCGGCGGTCTTCCGCCACTCGAGGAAGTGCGGCATCTGCTTGTGCGCCGCATGAGCGGCGGCGTCGACGTACAGCTCGTAGAGGTAGAAGCGGTTCTCGTCCCCCTCCACCGAGCAGACGTCGAAGCGCAGGCAACCGGGCTCCTCACGCACCGATGACCGCGCGTTCTCGGTCATCCCGGCCAGGAACTCCTCCCGCCGACCGGGCCGGACCTCCATCTGCACCACCAGGCTGAACACCATGGACCTCCTCGTTGACTGCCGAGTTGCTGTGTGCTGACCTGTATACAGGTCAGCACACATGAACGGGAGGGCGCACGTGGAGGAGCGGTTCGCGCCGGGCGCGCTGCGGGAGTTCGGCACCGGGGTCCTCACCGCGCTCGGCGTGCCGGGGGACGACGCCGCGCTGGTGGCCGACTCCCTCGTGCAGGCCGATCTGTGGGGGCACGGCTCGCACGGCCTGCTGCGGCTGCCCTGGTACGCCGCCCGGCTGCGCAGCGGCGCGATGCACGCGGCCACCGACCCGGTGGTGCTCGCCGACACCGGCCCGCTGGTCGCCCTCGACGGGCGCGACGGCGTCGGCCAGGTGCTCACCGACCGGGCCCGCGCGCTGGCCACCGAACGGGCGGCGCGGTTCGGCGTCGGCGTCGTCGGCGTCCGCGACTCGAACCACTTCGGCACGGCCATGTGGTTCACCCGGCGGGCCGCCCGCGACGGGTTCGTCGCCCTGCTCACCACCAACGCCAGCCCGGCCATGGCCCCGTGGGGCGGGCGGGAGAAGCGGGTGGGCACCAACCCCTGGTCGATCGCCGCGCCCGGGCCGGACGGGCGGGTGCTCGCCGTCGACGTCGCGAACACCGCGGTGGCCCGGGGCAAGGTCCACCTGGCGGCCAGCCGCGGCGAACCGATCCCGGCGTCCTGGGCACTCACCGCCGATGGCGCGCCGACGACCGACCCCGCCGAGGCGCTGCTCGGCGTGGTCCTGCCGATGGCCGGGCACAAGGGCTACGCGATCGCGGTCATGATGGACGTGCTGTCCGGTGCGCTGACCGGCAGCGCCGTCGGCACCGGCGTGCACGGGCCCTACGAGCCCGGCACGCGCAGCGGCGCGGGCCACCTGTTCCTCGCCCTGGACCCCGGGGCCTTCGGCGACCGCGCGGGCTACGAGGCCCGGGTGGGGCAGCTGGTCGAGGAGGTGTCGTCGGTGCCGCTGGCCCAGGGCGTGCAGCAGGTGTTCCTCCCGGGGGAGGTGGAGGACCGCGCCGAGGCCGCCGCCCTGGCCGCCGGGGGCGTCGTCCTCGCCCGGGACGCGCTGGCCGAGCTGCGGCGGCTCGGCGAGCAGACCGGCATCCCCTTCCCGAGGCCCCGGCGGTGACCGCCGGGGACGACGGCACCAGCCTGGTCGACCTGGTGCACCGCCGGCTGCGGGAGGAGATCGAGCTCGGCGAGCTGGCCCCCGGGACGCCGCTGTCGGAGCTGTCCCTCGTCGCGCGCACCGGGGCCTCGCGGACGCCGGTGCGCGAGGCGCTGCGCCGGCTGGCCGCCGAGGGCCTGGTCGACCTGGTGCCCCGGCAGGGCGCCCGGGTGTCGCGGGTGTCGGCGCGCAGCGTGCGCGACCTGTTCGAGTTCCGCGTGCTGCTCGAGCCTGCGGCGGTGCGGCAGGCCACCGCGGCGGCGGCCGCCGACCCCGAACTGCACGCGCGGTTCGCCGGCCTGCGCGAGGGCTTCGCGCGGATCCAGCGGGAGCCGCCGTCGCAGGGGCGGTCCCGGGCGTTCTACGAGCTGGCCGACCGGTTCGACTGGGCGGTGGTCGGGGCGGCCCGCAACGAGCACCTGCGCCGCACCATCGCCGAGCTGCGCCCGCACACCGCCCGGCTGCGCAACCTCTCCCACGTCGACCCGGCGCGGGTCGACGTGTCCGTCGCCGAGCACCTGGTCATCTGCGACGCGCTGCTGGCCGGGGACGCCGAGGCCGCCGCCGCGGCGACCGCCGAGCACCTCGAGCTCAGCCTGCGGACGATCTTCCGCAACCTGGCCGAGGCCCCCGGCGACGCCCTCGACCTGCTGTCTTGAGGTGCTGGAACGGCCCCGCCGCAGGGTCCCGCGCCGAGCCTGCGAGGGGTGGGGGGCGGCGGGGTCCTTCTTCAGTAGTGCGCCTTGACCGCCAGGACGGGGCAGTGCGCATCGAGCAGGATGCGCTGGGCCTGACTGCCGGTGATCAGCTTCCCGGTGGGGGTGCGCCGGCGCAGGCCGATGACGATCAGGCTGGCCCCGACCCGGTCGGCGGCGTCCACGATCTCGTCGGAGGCCTCGTGGCCGGCCACCCGCTGCTCGACCTCGTAGACCACCCCGGCGGCGTCCAGCTTGGCCCGGACCTGGTCCAGCGTCTGCTCCGAGGCGAACCGCGGGTCGGCCAGCACGTCGCCGCGGGCGCTGTTGACGACGTGCAGGGGCTCGTGGCGCAAGCTGGCCTCGGCGATCGCGGCGTCCAGCGCGGCCTCGCCCTCGGGGGTGGGCACGTAGCCCACGACGATGGTCATGGCGACAGGCTAGGCACCCGGGCGCCGACCTGCGGTGTTGCGGGCACAGCGGTCGTTGCGGTCGTTGCGGTCCCCGGGCTCCGGTCTCAGCCGGCCCGGTGCGGGGCGCGCAGCGTGAACCGCCGCTCGGGACGCCCAGCGGTGCCGTAGCGCTGCCGGACCTCGGCCTCCTGTTGGGTGACCAGCTGCTCCAGGTAGCGGCGGGCGCTGACCCGGGCCAGCCCGGTCAGCTCGCTGCACTGGGTGGCCGACAGGCCGTCGGCCCCGGCCCCCTGCAGCGCCTGCCGCACCAGCTGCAGCGTCTCCGGCGCGATGCCCTTGGGGGTGACCGGCGCCGGGGGGACGGCGCCACGGGCGCCGGAGAAGACCCGGTCGACGTCGGCCTGCCCGGCGTCGGCCAGCCCGGCCAGGTCTGCGCGCAGCCCGGCGTACTCGCGCAGCCGGGCCTGGAAGGTCTGCCGGTCGAAGGGCTTGACCAGGTAGTGCAGGACGCCGCCGTGCAGCGCGCTGCGGATGCTCTCGGCGTCCCGGGCCGCACTGATGACGACGACGTCGACCGGCGCGGCCTCCGCCCGCAGCCGGCGCAGCACCTCCAGCCCGGTCATGTCGGGCAGGTAGACGTCCAGCAGCACCAGGTCCGGCCGCAGCCGGGCCACCTCCTGCAGGGCGGCGGTGCCGGTGGACGCCGTCCCGACCACGGTGAAGCCGTCGAGGGCGGCCACGAACCCGGCGTGCACCCGGGCGACCATGAAGTCGTCGTCGACGATGAGCACCCGGACGTCGCTCACGCGTCCACCATCGCCGGCCCGGCGGGCAGCCGGGCGGTGAACACCGAGCCGCCGGCCGCGCTCGCGGTCACGTCCCCGCCGCGGCGGGTGCACACCAGGTGCACCAGGGACAGCCCGATGCCGCGGCCACCCGACACGCCGCCGTCCTTGGTCGAGACGCCGCGCCGGAACACCTCGCTCTCCATGCCCGGCGGCACCCCCGGGCCGGAGTCGCGGACCACCACGTCGACCTCGCCGTCGACCAGGCCCAGGCCGACCTCGACCCAGCGCTCGGGGGCGGTGGCGGCGGCGTCCAGCGCGTTGTCGACCAGGTTGCCGACGACGGTGGCCACGTCGGTGGACAGCTCGCCGGGGAGGGCGGGCAGCGCGGAGTCCGGGGCGACGCGCAGCTGCACGCCGCGCTCGGCGGCCTGGCTGGCCTTGGCGACCAGCAGCGCGGCGATCGCCGGGTCGCGCACCGCGGCGGTGACGGCGGCGCCGAGCTCGGAGCGGCTGCTGCTCACCCGGTGCACGAAGCGCACCGCCTCCTCGACCTCGCCGAGCTCGATGAGGCCGGCGATGGTGTGCAGCCGGTTGTCGAACTCGTGCGCCTGGGCGCGCAGCGTGTCGGTGACGTGCCGGGTCAGGTCGAGCTCCCGGCGCAGCTCGAGCAGCTCGGTGCGGTCGCGCAGCGTGGTCACCGACCCGATCGGCCGGCCCCGGCTGGTCAGCGGCAGCCGGTTGACCACCAGCACCCGCCCGGCGCTGCCCAGCGCCCGGTCCCGCTCGACGCCGGGCGAGGTGAGCGCGTCGGCGAGCTCACCGGCCACGCCCAGCTCGGCGAGGGTGCGGCCAAGCGCGTCGCCGGGGATGCGCAGCAGCCGGATCGCCTCGTCGTTGACCAGCGTGACCCGGCCGGCCAGGTCCAGGCCGACGACGCCCTCGCGGATGCCGTGCAGCATCGCGTCGCGGTGCTCGGCCAGGCCGGCGATCTCCGCCGGCTCCAGGCCCAGGGTCTGCCGCTTTACCCGCCGGGCCAGCAGCAGCGAGCCGCCGATGCCGATGGCGCTGGCCAGCCCCAGGTAGGTGAGCAGGTTGGGCGCCGCCGCCTCGAGCCCGTCGAGGACACCCGGGTAGGGCCGCTGCACCGACACGAGGCCCTGCACGGCGTCCCCCCGCGGGGAGTAGACCGGGGCCATCGCGACCGCGGCCCGGCCGTCGTCCACCTCGAGGTCCCCGGTCCACGCCCGGCCCTCCAGCACCCGGCTGGCGCCGAGGTCGTACCGGTCGCCCAGCAGGCCGGGGTCGGCGCTGGCCAGGACGGTGCGGTCGGCCGCGGCGACCAGGACGTCCTCCGAGCCGGAGGTGCTGCGGCTGTTCTCCGCCTCGATGCGGACGTAGTCCCGCAGTCCGGCGGCCATGGCCTCGCGGACGGCCTGGGCGTTGGCCAGCGTCTCGGCGACCTGCAGGGCGCGGCGGCCCTCGACCTCCTCGGCGCGGGAGGTCGACTGGGCCACGGTCACCGCAGCGACCCCGACGAGGACGGCGCAGACGATGACCACCTGCAGCACGAGCAGCTGGCCGGCGAGGGAGAGCCGCCGGGCGGTGCCCCTGCGTGACCTCGCGGGCTCGGTCACGGGGCCCTCCTTCGGGCTCGGGGGACGGGACGGCCATTGAACCCCGCCCCGCTGCCGCCGGAGGCCGTGCACACAACGACCACAACGCCCACTGCGCACGCAAGCGTGACACGCGCCACGCCGGTTGCGACCGTCCCTGGGACGAGGCGGACCCCCGCTGGACCCACAGGAGGAACGAGATGCGCACTGCTCCACTGCGGAGCCTCACCGCCGGCACGCTGGCCGCCGGCCTGCTGCTCACCGGCTGCGGCACGACCGCCGAGGGCGGCTCGGCCGCCGGCGGCACGGCCGACGGCCCGGTCAGCGGGCTGCGGATCCTCGTCCCGAACTCGGCCGGGAGCGGCTACGACACCACCGCCCGGGCCGCGGCGCAGGTGATGGAGGGCGAGGAGCTCGCCGAGGGCATCGAGGTGTTCAACCTCGAGGGCGCCGGCGGCACGGTCGGCCTGCAGCGCTTGGTCAACGAGGAGGGCAACGCCGACATGCTCATGCAGATGGGGCTCGGTGTCGTCGGCGCGCAGTACAGCAACTCCTCCGAGGCGACGCTGGACCAGACCACCCCGGTGGCCCGGCTGATCGAGGAGGCCGAGGCGATCGTCGTCCCGGCCGACTCCCCGTACCAGACGCTGGACCAGCTGGCGCAGGCGTGGACCGCCGACCCCGGCAACGTGCCGGTCGGCGGCGCCTCCAACCCCGGTGGCCCGGACCACCTGACCGCGATGCTGCTCGCCCAGGAACTCGGCGTGGCGCCGACCGCGGTCAACTACGTCGCCTACGACGGCGGCGGCGAACTGCTGGCCGGCATCCTCGGCGGGCAGATCCAGGCCGGCGCCACCGGCATCGGCGAGGTCGCCGAGCAGGCGGCGGCCGGTGAGGTGCGGATCCTCGGCGTCACCAGCGAGGAGCCGGTCGAGGGCGTGGACGCTCCGACGCTGACCGAGCAGGGCGTGGACCTGGTCTTCACCAACTGGCGCGGCATCGTGGCCGCACCGGGCATCTCCCCGGAGGAGGCGCAGCGGCACGTCGACCTGATCACCGAGATGCACGGCAGCGAGGCCTGGCAGCAGGTGCTCGAGGACCAGGGCTGGACCGACGCCTTCCTGACCGGCGAGGAGTTCACCACGTTCCTGGAGGAGCAGAGCACGGAGGTCCAGACCGTCCTGGGCCAGCTGGGGCTGGCGTGAGCTCCGCCGCCGGCGCCGGGGGTCCCGCCTCCGGCGACGTGTCCCGCGCCGCCGGCGGCGGCCGGGGACAGGGCCGCTCCGAGCTCGGGGTGGCCCTGTTCCTGGGCGGGCTCGGCGTGCTGGTGGTCGTCCAGGCGCTGCTGCTGGAGGACAGCCTCATCGCCCGCGGCCCGGTCGGGCCGCGGACCGTGCCACTGGTCGTGGGTGGCCTGCTGGTGGCCGTCGCGGCGGTGCTCGCCGTCGACGTCCTCCGCGGCGGGCGCGGCGAGCCCGAGGGCGGCGAGGACGTCGACCTCACCGGCGGCAGCGACTGGCGGACCGTCGTCCTGCTGGCCGCGGCCTTCGTCGCCAACGCGGTGCTCATCGAGCCACTGGGCTGGCCGGTGTCCGGCGCCGTCCTGTTCTGGGGATCGGCGTTCGCGCTCGGCAGCCGGCACGTCGTGCGCGACCTGGTCATCGCCGTCGTCCTGTCGGTCGGCACCTGGTACCTGTTCGTCCTCGGCCTGGGCATCTCCCTGCCGGTGGGCATCCTGGAGGGGATCCTCTGATGGGCGCCTTCGCCGACCTGGCGGGCGGGTTCGCCACCGCGCTGACCCCGGAGAACCTGCTGTTCGCGCTGCTCGGCGTGCTGCTGGGCACCGCGATCGGCGTGCTGCCCGGCATCGGGCCGGCGATGACGGTGGCACTGCTGCTGCCGCTCACCGTCAGCCTCGACCCCGTCCCCGCGCTGATCATGTTCGCCGGCATCTACTACGGCGGCATGTACGGCGGGTCGACGACGTCGATCCTGCTCAACACCCCCGGCGAGAGCGCCTCGGTGGTCACCGCCCTCGAGGGCAACAAGATGGCCCGCTCCGGCCGGGCCGCCCAGGCGCTGGCCACGGCGGCCATCGGCTCGTTCGTCGCGGGCACCATCGCCACCCTGCTGCTGGCCCTGGTCGCCCCGACCGTGGCCGACCTCGCCGTCGAGGTCGGGCAGCCGGACTACTTCGCGGTGATGGTGCTGGCCTTCATCGCGGTGACCTCGGTGCTCGGCAGCTCGCGGGTCCGCGGCCTGGCCTCCCTCGGGCTGGGCCTGACCATCGGCCTGGTCGGCATCGACGCGACCTCGGGGCAGCAGCGGCTCACCTTCGGCGTCCCGGAGCTGGCCGACGGCATCGACGTCGTCGTCGTGGCGGTGGGCCTGTTCGCCGTCGGCGAGGCGCTGTGGACCGCGGCCCACCTCCGCCGCCGTCCGGCCGAGGTCATCCCGGTGGGCAACCCCCGGATGAGCCGGGCGGACTGGGGGCGGTCGTGGAAGCCCTGGCTGCGCGGCACCGCGATCGGCTTCCCGTTCGGCGCCGTCCCGGCCGGCGGCGCGGAGATCCCGACGTTCCTCTCCTACGTCACCGAGAAGCGACTGTCCCGGCACCCGGAGGAGTTCGGGCACGGCGCCATCGAGGGTGTCGCCGGCCCGGAGGCGACGAACAACGCGTCCGCCGCCGGCGGCCTGGTCCCGCTGCTCACCCTCGGCATCCCGACGACGGCCACCGCGGCGGTCATCCTGGCCGCCATCACCAGCTTCGGCATCGAGCCCGGCCCGCAGCTGTTCGACAACGAGCCGGAGTTGGTCTGGGGCCTGATCGCCAGCCTGTTCATCGGCAACACCGCGCTGCTGCTGCTCAACCTGCCGCTGGCGCCGGTGTGGGCCCGCCTGCTGCGCATCCCGCGCACCTACCTGTACGCAGGCATCCTGTTCTTCGCCAGCCTGGGCGCCTACGCGGCCAACGCCTCCCCGTTCGACCTGGTCCTGCTGCTGGTCATCGGCGCGCTGGGGTTCATGATGCGCCGCTACGGGCTGCCGGTGCTCCCGGCGATCATCGGCGTCATCCTCGGCCCGTTCGCCGAGGAGCGGCTGCGCACCGCACTGCAGATCAGCAACGGCGAGCTCTCCGGCCTCGTCACCCCGTTCTCCACCGTGGTCTACACCGTCGTGCTGCTCGTGCTGCTGTGGCCGCTGGTCCGCCGGCTGCTGCCGCGGAAGGGGCTGCACGTGCCCGTGCTCGACGAGGCGGTGCACGAGATCGAGGAGGCCCACGCCCACACCGGGCTGACCGACTCGGTCTCCGTCGAGGCCCACCGGCGGCCGGACGAGGACCGGCCCTGAGTCCCCGACCCGCAGTCCGCACGGGGGCGACCGCACCCACGGTCGCCCCCGTGCGCGCCGCTAGGTTGACGCCGTGCCCCCGCCGGACCGCCGCTGACCGTGCGGGCCGACCTCGACGACGTGGACGTCGTCCTCCTCGCCTGGCGCGAGCCACCCGAGCTGCTCGAGCGGCAGCACGCCGCCCTGGCCGCGGCACTCGGACCGGAGTGGCGCGGCCGGGTGGTGCTGGTGGACAACGGCGCGACGCCGGCCACCTCGGCCGCGGCGCGGGCGCAGCTGGCCCGCCACCGGCACGCCCGGGTGACCGTGCTGCGGTCGCGGCGCAACCTGGGCTTCGCCCGCGCGGTGGACCTCGGCCTGGACGCCTGCGACGGCCGCTACGCCGCGCTGGTCAACTCCGACGGCCGGCCCGACCCGGACGTGCTGCGCGTCCTCGCCGCCGCCCTGGACGCCGACCCGGCGGCGGTCGCGGCGGCGCCGGGGGTGCACGGCGCCGGGGAGGACTCGCCGCCGGCCGGGCCGACGCACCCGGTCGAGGAGCTCAGCGGCACGGCGCTGCTGCTGCGCCGGGCGGAGTTCCTCGCCGCCGGCGGGTTCGACCCGCTGTACTTCTTCTACAACGAGGACGCCGACGCCTCCCGGCGGCTGCGCGCGGCCGGGCACGTGCTGCTGCGGGTCCCGGCCACCCGGTTCACCCACGACCGGTCGGGCCGGTCGGCCGCGGGGGTGTTCCTGCGCGAGTGGCACTACGCCCGGACCGCGCAGGTGCTCGTCCACCAGCACGCCCCCTCGCTGCCCCGGCAGCTGCCCCGCTTCGCCGTCCGGCGGGCCCGTGCGGTGCTCCGGCACCTGTGCGACGGCGACTGGCCGGGGGCCGCGGGCATCGCGCTGGCCACGGTCGAGCTGCCCCGTGGGCTGCTCGCCGCCGCCGCCCGACGCCGCCGGCCCTGGGACGGCGACCGGCTGGCGGCGTGGCTGCACACCGCCCGCCGCCGCGTCGAGCGCACCGCAGGGTCCCCGTGATCCGCGCGCGAGCGGCGGTCCTCCGGCCCGGGACGGGCAGCCGTCGGCAGCGGCCACCCACCGGCGGCCGTGGCTGAGAGATACTGACCGGTGGCAGCGTGTGGCGGCAGACGGAGGACGGCAGTGCAGCAGGGACCGGACGCGCGGGAGTTGCTCGCCTCGCTGGCGTCGAGCGGCGACCTCGGCTCCTTCCTCGGCGACCTGGTGGAGTTGACGGCACGGCAGGTGCCGCACGCCGAGGCCTGCGGGCTGACCCTGACCCGCTCGGCCACGGGGGTCACCGTGGCCAGCACCGGCCCGCTGGCCGACCGGGCCGACGAGGAGCAGTACCAGGTGGACGCCGGACCGTGCCTGGAGTCCATGCGCACCGGCACGGTGGTCCGGGTCGAGGACATGCGCACCGAGCGGCGCTGGGCCCCCTACCCCGAGCGCGCCGCCGAACTCGGCGTCCGTTCCTCGCTGTCCCTGCCGTTGGACGTCGAGGGCCGCAGCGCCGGCGCGCTGAACCTCTACGCCACCGCGCCGGGGGTGTTCACCGCCGAGGACGAGGCCGTCGCGGCCGGCTGGGCGGAGCAGGCCACCGGCGCGCTGGCCGTCGCGCTGCGGG
This sequence comes from Geodermatophilus sp. DSM 44513, assembly GCF_032460525.1. NCBI lineage: Bacteria > Bacillati > Actinomycetota > Actinomycetes > Geodermatophilales > Geodermatophilaceae > Geodermatophilus > Geodermatophilus sp. DSM 44513. The sequence continues at coordinate 2,847,014 of NZ_CP135963.1, forward strand.
TGGCCGGCAGCGACGATCGCGCGAAGCGGCTGCTCGGCGGCCTGGACACCCGGGCCGCCATCGGGCAGGCCGTCGGCCTGCTCATGGCGCAGGAGCGCTGCACCGCGGCGGCGGCCTTCGACCTGCTGCGGATCGCCTCCCAGCGGCGCAACGTCAAGCTGCACGAGGTCGCGGCCGGGGTCGTCACCGCGTTCGAGGAGGGCCTGGCCGACCGCCCGGGCCGCTGGTGAGCCCCCGGGCCCGTGCGGCCCGTGCAGTGCGGACCCGTGCGGTGCGGACCCGTGCGGTGCGGACCCGTGCGGTGCGGACCCGTGCGGTGCGGACCCGTGCGGTGCGGACCCGTGGGCTCAGAGGCCGTGCCAGCGCCCCTCGGTGGCGTTGCCCTCCGGCACCGAGCGGAAGACGTTGCCCTCCGTGGCCGAGGTGCGGTGGTCGTCGGCCAGCGCGAACACCCGCAGCAGCGGCCCGACGAGGGCGTCGTACACCGCCGGGAACAGCCGGAAGCCGAGGATGACCACCGGGTTGGCGAAGCCGGACTGCACCAGCCGCCGCGGGTGCTCCAGGCGCGCCACCACCGAGCGCGCCACCCGCTGCGGGGAGTAGATCGGGATCGGCGGGCGGCCCTTGATCCCGATGTAGCTGCCGGCCTGGGCGTAGATCGGGGTGTTCACCCCACCGGGGGCCACCGCGGACACGTGCACGTCCGCGACGTCGCGGGTCTCCTGCTGCAGCACCCGGATCAGGCCGAGCTGCCCCCACTTGGCGGCGATGTAGCTGCCCATGAACGGCGTGGCCACCGAGGCCAGCAGCGAGCTGACGATGACCAGGTGACCGGCCCCCTGGCGCCGGAACACCGGCAGCACGACGCGGGCGAGGTTCGCCGTGCCGTGCAGCGAGGTGTCCACGACGCGCTCGTAGACCTCCTTGGGCACGTCCTCGATCCGGCCGTAGGCGACCACCTGCGCGGAGTGGACCACGGCGTCGAGGCGGCCGAAGCGGGCGACCGACCCGTCGACGGCCGTGCGCAGCGCGTCCTCGTCGAGGACGTCGGCGGGACAGACGACGACCTCGGCGGCGCCGGCCTCGCGGGCCTCGGCGGCGGTGTCCTCCAGCGCGGCCCGGCCCCGGGCGAGCAGCACCAGCCGCGCGCCGCGGCCGGCCAGGAGGTGCACGGTGGCCCGGCCGATCCCGCTCGAGGCCCCGGTGACGAGGACGGTCAGGGGCTGGGACGGCGCGGCCGGCGGCATGCGGCTCCTCGGTTGGCGGGGCGGGTGGCGGCGCGGGCTGGTCACCCAGCGCATCGGTGTAGCGGCTCTACCCGGCCGCTCCGCCGCTCATGCGGGCAGGACCTCGTACAGCCAGCCCGGGCCAGTCACGGTGGCGCCCGCGGGCAGCCGGGCGCGCAGGCCGCGGTCGGCGGTGACCACCATCAGGTCCCACCCCTCCCCGGCGATCCGGGTGGCGCAGGCGGCGAGCGCGTCGTCCCCGCTGCCGGGCGCGCGGACCACGGTGACGCCGTCCGGGGCGGGCACGGCGCGGGCAGCGCCCTCCACCACCGCGACCACCTCGGCACACCGCAGCGGGTGGCCGCCGTCGGGGGCCGGTACGGCCAGCCCCGGCAGCGCCGCCAGCCGGGCCAGCAGGCGGGACGTCGCCCCCGCGCGGTCCCGCCACCAGCCGTCGGGCCGGGCGCCGACCACGTTGGCGGCGTCCACGAGCAGCACGGCCGCCGCGTCCTCCCCTGGCACGCACCCCTCCTCCCCCGGTGACCGGCTGTCCCCCCGGACGGGACATGCCCTCCTACGCTGCGGCCCATGTGCCGCAACATCCGGCCGCTGGCCAACTTCGCGCCCCCCGTCACCGACGAGGAGGTGCACGCTGCAGCGCTGCAGTACGTGCGCAAGATCAGCGGGACCACCCGGCCGTCGCAGGCCAACGCGGAGGCCTTCGACCGCGCCGTCGCCGAGGTGGCCGAGGTCTCCGCCCAGCTGCTGGCCACCCTCGTCACCACGGCGCCGCCCCGGGACCGGGAGGTGGAGGCGGCCAAGGCCCGCCGTCGGGCCGCGGTGCGGTACGGCACCTGAGCCAACGGAGTGTGAACGGGGGAAGCGGGGTAGAGCGGCCCGGAGTCCATCCCACTTCTCCGGAGGAGCACCACCATGGCCCGCAACACCCTGTCCCGCTCACTGCACGACGTCGGCCTGGCCGCCTGGTTCGGCGGCACGCTGGCCAACGCGGTGGCGCTCAACCCGGCCGCCGCCGAGGCCGGCGGGGCCTCGGACGCCGGCCGGGTCGCGAACGCCGGGTGGGACCGGTGGACCCCGGTGAACGCCGCCGCCATCGGCGCCCACCTGGTCGGCAGCGTCGGCCAGCTGCTCGCCCACCGCGCGCGGGTGTCCCAGCAGGAGGGCGTCGCCGGCATGAGCACGGTGAAGACCCTGCTGACCGCGGCCGCCCTCGGCGTCACCGCCTACAGCCGGGCCCTGGGCAAGGTCGTCTCCGACGCCGGCGCCACCCCGTCGCGCTCGGGCACCAAGCCGAGCAAGCGCGCCAAGGCCGAGGTGGCCGTGGCACAGGCCAAGCTCGACCAGCTGCAGTGGGTCATCCCCGCCCTGACCGGGGCCATCGTGGTGGTCAGCTCCTACGCCGGTGAGCAGCAGCGGCCGAGCGAGGTCGCCCGCGGCCTCGCCTCCCGCTGACCGTCCCCATCCCACCCGCCCCGACCCAGGAGGACCCGTGACGCACGCCGTCAGCACCCAGGACGCGTCCGCGCGCGACTCATCTGCCCGCGGTGGCGCCACCCGGTGCGCCGACTGCACCGACGGACTGGGCCAGGCGCGGCCGGTCGCGCCCGGGTCGTGGCGGGACCGCGTCCGGCAGAAGCCGGGTCTCGGGATCGTCTACCGGGTCGGGGTCTTCATCGCGGGGCTGCTGTTCGTGCTGCTCGGCCTGGCGCTCACCGTGCTGCCCGGGCCGCTGACCATCCCGCCGATCCTGGTCGGGCTGTGGGTGTGGTCGACGGAGTTCGAGTGGGCCCGGCGGTTCTTCCTGACCTTCCGCCGCAAGGCCCGCGAGACGTGGGCGCACGCCCGGCAGCACCCAGTCAGCTCGGCGGCGGTGACCGTCGGCGGCCTGGTGGCCGCCGGTGTCGTCTTCTGGGCGGTCGGCCACTACGACCTGGTCGACCGCCTGCTGGCCCTCGTCCGGGGCTGACCCGTCCGCACGGGCCCGGTGGACCGCGCGTGCGGTCCACCGGGCCCGTGTGTGCGTTCAGCCCCCGTCGCGGGACACGTCGGCGGGGTCGGGGGTGCGGAACGGCGGGTCGTCGGCCGGCTCACCGCCGGTCGCCGCCTCGGGCAGCTCCTCGGGCCGATCGGGCTCCTCGCCGCCGACCCCGAAGCCGTCCGCCGGTGGCGGGGCCCCGGCTCCGGGGTCGGCCGCGGGGATGCCGTCGTCCTCCTGGCCGAGGTTGGGTTCCATCGGGGTCCACATCGACACGTCGTCCTCCTGACCGCGGTGACGGATGGGCGTCCCGGCTGCACTACCCACCCGCGTGGCCCGGCACGGTGTCGGGACCGGTGAACGGCGCGTGAACGACGGCCGGCCGAGGGCTGCGCAGATCGCGTCGGCGACCGCGTCGGGGTCCTCGTGCTCCCAGAAGCGGAGCACCCGCCAGCCGTGCGCGCGCAGCACGGCGTCCGTCCGACGGTCGCGGGCGGTGTTGCCGGCGAGCTTGGCCACCCGTAGAGGACCACCGTGCCCCCCACCACTCGCAAGCTCGCGGCGGGCCCCTGCACGATGGCCGTCAACCGCGCCCTCGTCCGGTAGCGGACGCCGCGGGCGTGCAACCGGCGGCGGACGGCCAGCTCGTGCGCGGTGTCCCGGCGCGGCTGGCGCCGGAACCGCCGGGCGACGGTCTCCGACGACGGCGGCGGTGCCGGCCCCGGACCTGCGGTCACCGCTGCCCCTCCTCCCGCCGGCCGCGGACGCTACGGCGCACGGGTGACAGCTCGGGACGCCGGGAAGGGTCGCCTAACCTGCTGGGCGTGAGCACGACGGCGGAACAGGTGTCCGCACCGCGCGGACCGGCCGCCGCACGCCCGTCCCGCTGGTCGGCGGTGGAGCTCCTGCCGCCGCTGGCCGTCGTCCTGCTCGGCGCGGTGCTGCTGGCGCCGGGACACGGGTTGTGGTTCGACGAGCTGTTCACCGCCGAGGTGGGTCGCCGGTCCTACGCGGAGATCCTCGCCGCGGTCGTCGAGGGCCGCGGGACCACGAGCTACCTGGCCACCGTGCCGCCGTCCTACAACGCGCCGTGGTACCTGGTGGTGCACGCCTGGACGTCGGTGCCCGGCCTGGGCGGGGACACCTCGCTGCGGGTGCTGTCGCTGCTGGCCACGGCCGGCGGGCTGGCCCTGGTGACCCGGTCGGTGACCCGGCTGGCCTCGCGGGCGGCGGGGGTGCTGGCCGGCCTGGTGCTGGCCGTCAACCCGCTGCTGCTGGAGCAGGCCGTCGAGGCGCGCCCCTACGGTCTGGCGGTGCTGGCGACCGGCGGCGCGCTGCTCGGGCTGGTGCGCCGGCTGCAGGAGCCGCCGCGGGGGCTGCTGCTGTTCGGGTTGGCCGGCGCCGGGATGGGGCTGGCGCACTGGTACGCGGTCACCGTGCTCGCGGCGTTCGTGGTCGCGGCGCTGCTGCTGCGCGGCCGGCGGGCGCTGCCGGAGGCGTTCACCGGAGCCGCGGCGGCGCTGCCCGTCGCCGGGCTGGTCGGGGTGAACCTGGTCAACGGCAACGGTGCCCGCAACGCCGACTGGCTGCCCGACACCGGTGGCAGGCTGGCCGACCTGGCGGTCGGGGCCTGGGTGGGCGGGCTGGCGCCGTTGTTCGCGCTGACCGTCGGGCTGGCCGTGCTCGGTGCGCTGCGCGGTCGTGGCGTGCGGGCGGTCGGCGCGTGCTGGCTGCTCGTGCCGCTGACGCTGCTGCTCCTGGCCGAGCAGGTGCGGCCGGTGTACCTGCCCCGCTACCTGCTGGCCGGGCTGCTCGGGCTCGGGGTGCTGGCGGCGGTGGGCGCGCTCACGGTGCCGCGGCCCGCGCGGGCGCCGGTCGCCGGGTTGCTCGTGGCCTGCTCGCTGGTGGCGACCGCTCCGCTGGTCGACCGCGGACCGAGGGAGCGGGCCGACGACGTGGTGGCACTGCTGACCGAGCGGCACGTCGCCGGTGAGCCGGTCGTGGCCGCGGACCTCCGCTCGGCGACCGGGCTGGACCACTACGTCCGGACGTCGGCCGCGCAGCTGCGGCCAGACGTCGTCCTGCCGCCGGAGGACGCCCGCGCGCCGCAGGACCGGGTGTGGCTGGTACGGCAGGTGGTGGGCGGCGAGGTGGTCCCCTCCGACGACGACGCGATCCTCCAGGACGCCGGCCTGCAAGTCACCGCGGTGTACGAGTTCCCCGCGTCGCACACCGCACTGGTCGTCCAACTCTGGGAGCGCTGAGCCGGCGGATGAGACGCCTGTGGCCGAGCCGGTACTGGAGGCGTGTGGCGGCGATCGTGTCCGCTGGTGGCCTCTACGTCGGCAGCGGCCGGGAAGCGGTCACCAGCGTGATCGACCGTTCCGGGTGGAGCTGGGGAGAGGTCGCAGGCACGGCCATCAGCGTGGGCGTGGGGTTGACGGCGGCAGCGGCGTTGGCCTGGATCGCCCTCTTCGAGCCGACGGACCCCACGCTGCGCGAGACCCAGCACGCCGTCGACGTCGGTGAGCTGCCGGGGGGCGCGCGGCCGGAGGTGTGGGTCCCCCGGTTGTCGCGGATGCTCCGTGAACTGCGCCGGGACAGCGTGCTGATCACTGTGGCCTGCGGTGCCGTCGCCGCGGCCGTGGGAGCCGCCGCTGTCGACAACGACCACGACCCGGCCGTTGGGGCACTGGCGGGCGCGCTGGGTCTGCTCGCTGTCGCGCCGCTGCTGTGGACGTCCCGCCGGACACGAGCGGTCCGCCGACTCCTCGGGACCCTGGATGCCGGCCAGCCCGGTCGCTGACTCGGCCGCGGGCCACCCGCACCCGCAACCCGTAGCCCGTGGCCAGTGGCTCGACGGGCGGTGGGCACGCACGCCGGGCCGCACGACCTCGACGGTCGTGCGGCTCGGCGGCGGGTGCGGCGGTCAGGCAGCGCCGGTCAGCGGTGGTCCGGTGCTGCCGGATCCGGTGACGCGTGGCCCGGTGCGGATCTCGGTGCCGTCGGGGCGCCAGGTGTGCCACCTGCCGTCGGGTTGCCGCTCGACGCGGAAGCCGTGGTGGACCTTGGTGTGGTGCCGCTCGCACAGCAGGGCGGCGTTGTCCAGGTCGGTGGCCCCACCGTCGACCCAGGCGATCAGGTGGTGCACGTCGCACCACCAGGTCGGCGCCCCGCAGCCGGTGAACACGCAGCCCCCGTCGCGGACCTCCGCGGCGCGGCGCACGTGCGCCGGGAACAGCCGGGCGTCGCGGCCGTAGTCCAGCGGACGGCCGTCCGGGCCCATCACCACCCGCGTGATCGTGCCGTCGCAGGCCAGCCAGCGTGCCCGGGCCGCGGAGATGGTCGCGCCGCTGGCGAGCCGGGCGGCGCCGGGACCGGTCGCGGGGCCGGCGAGGTCCTCGGCGTCGATGGTCACGACCACCTGCGGCTTGTGCCCACGCAGGGTCGGCAGGGTGCCTGCTGCGAGCTGGTTGTCGCTCAGCTGCACGAGTGCGTCGGCCTGCTGCTGGGTGCGGGTGCGGTCGTCGCCGGCGCAGCGGCCGGCCTGCACGATGGCCTCGACCGCGGTGCAGAACCGCTCCCCGCCCACGGCGTCCAGGTCACCGCGGAAGCTGACCGATCCGTCCGCGTGCCGGGTGATCGACAGCCGGCGGCCCTCGGTGGGGTCCGGCTCCGGGCCGTCGGCGTCCAGGCGGTCGCAGTAGTGCCGTACCGCCCTCGCGGTCTCCCGATGGGGCTGCTCGGTGGCCACCCGGGTCAGGATCGCGTCCACCGCGGCCAGGTCCACACCCTGCTCGGCGGCCAGCGCCAGCGTGCCCGGCTCGGCGACCGTGCCGATCACCGCGGCCTGCTCGCCGGTCACCGCTCCGGCGGCGAAGGCCGCCGCCAGACCCGGCAGGTGCGCCAGCGCCCGGCCGGCACGCACCACCCGGGCGGCCTCGGCGTGCGACAGGTGCCCGTGCCCGCGCAGCCAGGAGCTCATCGTCGTGAGCCCGTCGTGGTCGGCGGCCCCGACCCCGTCGCACTCGGCCACCGTGCGGGCGATCTCCGCGGCCAGCCGGTTGTGGGCCACCAGCAGCGGGCGCAGCCGCTCCAGCAGGGCGGGGCCGAACAACGGCGACAGGTCTTCGGCGGCCAGGGTGTCCAGCGATGCCAGCAGCTCGCCCACAGGGTCGGACACGGACACCTCCCACCTGATCGATCGGGTGTTCGAAGTCTACCGCGGCAGACTGCCGTGATCAACGTGAATACGCAGGTCAGACGCCCGTCCACAGATCCGGCGCAGGGGTTGACGGCGGCCGACCGGGGCAACACACGCCGATCCGGCCACACGGCGACACAGCGACACAGCGGCTAACGGCGGCGCGCCGCCCAGGCCAGCGAGCGTGCCGACTGGCTCAGCCGGGCCCGCGCCGTCCACGCCGACCGTCCCTCGGGCCGGACGTCCCGCACCACCGGCACGCTGGTGACCGGCCGCCGCGCCACCCCGACGGCGAGCACGATGCTCGGGGCCTCCGACGTCAGCACGGCGGCCCGCACGGCCGGGCCGAGCGCGAGGAAGGCGCCCGCGTCCGGCGGCAGACCGGTCAGCCGGGCCGCCACCCGCCGGTGCAGCCCGCCGGAGAACCGCCGGGCCCACGACTCGTAGGCGCCCCGCCGCCCGGCGAAGACCGCCTCGACGTCCCCGGCGGCCAGCCGGTCGAGCAGCAGCGGCACGGCCTCCGGGGGGTCCTGCAGGTCGGCGTCCAGGCACACCCAGGTATCGGCGTCCGTCTCCAGGGCCAGCCCGCGCCGCAGCGCGGCGTGCTGGCCGCCGTTCACCGGCAGCACGGTCACCGCCACCCGCGGCCCCACCAGCGACAGCGCCACCTGGGCACTCCCGGCCGGGCAGGCGTCGACCACCAGCCGCACCCGCCAGTCCCGCCCGGCCAGCGCGACCCCCAGCCGGTCGACGAGCTCCGGCAGCGTCGCCGCGTTGCGGTACACCGGGACGACGACGGCGACCCGGCCGTCCGCGGCGCTCACGCGATCGCGGCCCAGGTGCGGGCCAGCCCCTCGTCGAGGTCCACCGACGCCCGCCAGCCGAGCAGGGACGCCGCCAGGGAGGGGTCGCTGACCCAGCAGTCGGTGTCCCAGTCGCGGCCCGGGTGCCCGCCGGGCCGCACCGCGATCGGCCGGCCGGTCACCCGGGAGGCGGCCGCGACCAGCTCCTCGGTCGAGGTCTGCACGCCGGTGCCGACGTTGAGCACCTGGCCGGGCGGCAGGTCGTCGGCCAGCGCGGCACGGACGCACGCGTCGACGACGTCGCCCACCCACACCCAGTCCCGCCGGCTCACCCGCGCCGGCAGCGGGACGGCGGCCCCGGTGCGGGCGGCGTCGAGCACCACGGGCACCAGCCGGGTCGGGTGGTCGCCGGGCCCGTACACCTGGAAGGCCCGCAGCACCGCCGACCGCACCCCGCGCTCGGCGGCCGCGGCCTGCAGCAGCAGCGAGCCGGCGGCCTTGGTGGCCCCGAAGAAACCGCGCGGGTGCAGTGCGGCGTCCTCGGCCAGCGGCACGGGAGCGGCGGCGTACTCGGTGGAGGACCCCAGCCGCACGACCACCCGGCAGCGCGGAGGCAGCGCGTCGACCAGCCACGGCGAGGTGTTGACCGCCGTGGTCGCCGCCCGCTCGGCCGCGGTGGCCTTCCGGCGGCCCGCGGCGAGGGAGAAGACGACGTCCGGGTCGGCCGCGCGGACGGCCAGGGCAGCGGCGTCGGCGTCGGTCAGGTCGACGGCGGCGCGGGTCAGCGGGACGACGTCCCAGCCGTCACCGCGCAGCCGGGCGACCAGGTGCCGGCCGACGAACCCGCCGGCCCCGGTCACCAGCGCCCTCACGACGGCGCCCTCACGACAGCAGCCTCACGCGCCCACCGGCACCCGGCCGGTCACCGCCGCCACGAACGCGGCCCGCCGCGCGGCCACCTCGGCCGGGTCCGCGGCGGCCATCCCGGCCAGGACGGCGAGCAGCCGGGGCACCTCGACGAACGGGTCGCGCCCGGCCATGTCGGCGGTGAACGACCGCCGCAGGAAGGTGAAGTCCGCACCGCAGCGCACCAGCTCGGCGGCCAGCAGCGCCGCCGGCACGGGCGCGCCGCCCTCGGGCAGGGTGAGGCCGCCGACGCCGAAGGCGCTGGGCACCACGGCCCGCACGGCGTCCACCGTGCCGTCGACCAGCGGCGTGAACAGCTGGTCGGCGCCGCGGTCGATGCGCAGGTCGTTGAGGCCCACGTACACCCGGGACAGCGGCCGGCGGGCCAGCTCGGTGGCGCACGCCACGCCGTCCTGCGTCTCGACCAGGATGCCCAGCCCGCAGCGGCCGGCCACCAGGTCGAGGGTCCGGTCGACCTCGGCGGGCGTGCGGACCATCGGCAGCAGCAGCTCGTCGGCCCCGCGCGCGACGGCGTCGTCGACCTCGCCGGGGGTCCACGGGCCGAAGCCGTTGAGCCGGCACAGCAGCCGCCCGTCGGTGGCCGCCCGCATGCGGCTCAGGTCCGCCGGGGTGTCGTCGTTGATCTGGGTGCCCTCGCCGAGCTGGCGGCGGAGCTTCCCGCGCCGCTCCCAGTCCACGACGATCCCGGCCGCCCCGGCGGCGACCACGTCGGCACCCCACGCGGGGTCGACCGTGAAGAGGAGGAGGTCCACGCCGGTGAGCTTAGGCACACCTAACCGGCAGCCTGCACTCAGGCCCGGACGCCCGGGAACGGCAGGGCCGCCCCCAGCACGCCGACCGTCACGTCCTCCCCCGCAGCCGGCAGCTCCCGGCCCTCCAGCCGGGCGCTGAACGCCACCCCGGAGGGCAGCTCCAGGCGCACCCGCGCGTCGTGGCCGTAGAAGTCGACGGCGCGGACCCGGGCGAGCGGTCCGGCCCCGGACGACGGCCCGAGCCGCAGCTGCTCGGGGCGCAGCAGCACCCGCGCCGGCCCGTCGGCGCAGCTCCGCTCCAGGTCGAGCGCGCCGAGGGCGCAGTGCGCCCGCCCGCCGCGGACGTCGGCGTCGAGCACCACCGACTCCCCCACGAAGGTGGCGACGTCGAGGTCCTGCGGGCTGCGGTAGAGGGTGCGTGGGTCGGCCAGCTGCACCAGCCGGCCGCCGCGCAGCACCGCCACCTGGTCGGCCATCGACAGCGCCTCGGCCTGGTCGTGGGTGACCAGCACCGTGGTCGCGCCGGCGGCGGCCAGCGCGTCGGCGACCGCCTGCCGGGTCTCCTCGCGCAGCCCGGCGTCCAGCGCGGAGAACGGCTCGTCCAGCAGCACCAGGGACGGCGCCGGCGCCAGCGCGCGGGCCAGCGCCACCCGCTGCTGCTGCCCGCCGGAGAGCTGGTGCGGCGCGCGCCCGGCCAGCGCGGGGTCCAGGCCGACCAGCTCCAGCAGCCCGGCCACCCGCCCGGCGTCCCGGCGCTGCCGCCGCGGCAGGCCGAAGGCGACGTTGCCGGCCACCGACAGGTGCGGGAACAGCCCGCCCTCCTGCGGCACGAAACCGATCCGGCGGCGGCGGGCCGGCACGCTGCGGCCGGCGCCGGCGACCGTCCGCCCGCCGACCTCGATCGTGCCGGCGTCGGGGTCGTCGAAGCCGGCGACCAGCCGCAGCAGCGTCGTCTTGCCGCACCCGGACGGGCCGAGCAGCGCGGTGAAGCCGCCCTCGGGCACGTGCAGGTCGACGCCGGTGAGCACCGGCGTCCCGCCGTAGGACCGGGTCACACCGGTGACCGTCAGGGAGCTCACGTCAGCCGTCCTCGGGTGGTCAGGGCCTCGCGGGAGAGCAGCACGGTGGCCGGCGCGGACAGCAGCACCATGACCACCGCGTACGGGGCGGCCGCGCCGTACTCCAGCGCGCTGCTGGCCGACCAGAAGGCGGTGGCCAGCGTGGTCGTCCCGGTGGGGGCGAGCAGCAGGGTGGCGGTCAGCTCGGTGACCACCGCCAGGAACACCAGCGCCGCGCCCGCCCCGAGCCCGGGGGCGAGCAGCGGCAGCGTCACCCGGCGCAGCCGGTCGGCGGCCGAGGAGCCCAGCGAGGCGGCGACGTCGTCGTAGAGTGGCGGGGCCTGCTCGATCGCCGCGCGCACCGGCACCAGGCCGCGCGGCAGGAACAGCACCGCGTAGGCGGCCAGCAGCACCGGCACCGTCTGGTAGGCCCACGGCGTCAGCTCGAGGGAGACGGTGACCAGCGCCAGGGCGATGACGATGGCCGGCACCGAGCTGCCCAGGTAGGTGCTGCGCTCCAGCAGGGTGGCCACCCGCCCGCGCGCGCGGACGGCGAGCCAGCCGGTGGGCAGGGCCATCGCGGTGGTGACCAGCGCCGCGACCGCGGCCAGCCCGAGCGTCGTCCCGGTGGTCTGCGCCAACGCGGGCAGGGACACCGCGGTCGACGAGCCGCGGACCATCCACAGCGCCAGGCTGCCCAGCGGCACGGCCAGCGACAGCGCGACCAGCCCGCCGAGGGCCAGCAGCGCCGGGCCGGCCCAGGCGCCGAGGGGCACCGGCCGCCCTCCGCGGGCCACGCCGGCGCCGGTGCGCGCGTACCCGCGGGTCCCGCGCAGCCGGAGCTCCGCCAGGAGCAGCAGCAGGCACAGCAGCAGCAGGACGCCGGCCAGCGCGGTGGCACCCGGCCCGTTGAAGGTGGCCCGGTACTGGTCGTAGATCGCGGTGGTGAAGGTCGGGTAGCGCAGCATCTGCAGCGCGCCGAACTCGGCGAGCACGTGCAGCGCGACCAGCAGCGACCCGCCCAGCAGCGCGACCCGGAGCTGCGGCAGCTGCACCCGCCGGAACACCGCCCACCCGGACAGCCCCAGGCCGCGGGCGGTGTCCTCCAGTGCCGGGTCCAGGCCGCGGAAGGCGGCGACCACCGGCAGGTAGACGAACGGGGAGTAGGACAGCGTGACCACCAGCAGCGCGCCGCCGTAGGTGTCCAGGCCGGGCAGCAGGGAGATCCAGGCGTAGCTGTTCACGAACGCCGGCACGGCCAGCGGCGCGACCAGCAGCACGTGCCAGACCCGCCGTCCCGGCAGGGCGGTGCGCTCGACCAGCCAGGCCGCCCCGACGCCGAGGACGGCGCACAGCAGCACCGTGCCGCCGACCAGCCGCGCGGTGTTGCCCAGCAGCTCGGCCACCCGGGGGCGGACCACCAGCTCGCGGACGCCGGCCCAGCCGACGTCGGCCAGCGCGACGACCACGTAGCCCAGCGGCAGCAGCGCCAGCAGCGCGACGGCCGCGGCCGCCAGCAGGGTCAGCGGCGCCCGGCGGGCACGCGACCGCCCCGGGGCGGCTCGTCGAGCCGGGGTCCCCGGGGCGGTCGCCGGTGCCGCGGGTGCGCTCAGAGCAGCCCCGCGTCCTGCATCAGCTCGGTGACCCGCTCCTGGTCCAGCGCGCCCGGGTCCACCTCCGGCGCCTGCAGCTCCTCCAGCGGCGGCAGCGCCTCGGCCGAGGGGACGCCGGTGGCCACGGCGTACTCCAGCGCGGTGCTCTCGGCCAGCCGCCGCTGGGCCGCCTCGCCGGTCAGGTAGGCGACCAGCTGCTGGGCCTGCTCGGGCTGGTCGGAGGAGGCCAGCACGCCGGCGCCGGAGACGCTGAGGAAGGCGCCGGGGTCGGCGTTGCGGAAGTAGTGCAGCTCGGCGTCGTCTCCCTGCAGCCCGTTCTCGGCCTGGTCGCGGTACCAGTAGTAGTGGTACATGACGCCGGCGTCGATCTCGCCCTCGTCGGCGGCCACCATGACCGCGGTGTTGCTCGGGTAGACGTCGGCGTTGCGCTCCAGCCCCTCCAGCCAGGCGCGGGTCTCCTCCTCGCCGCGCAGCGCCAGGACGCCGGCGACGATCGCCTGGAAGTCCGCGCCGCCGGCGGCGATGCCGATGCGGCCCTCCCACTCCGGGTCGGCGAGGTCCATGATCGAGGCCGGGACCTGGTCGGCGGGCAGCTGCGCGGGGTTGTGCACCAGCACGGTGGAGCGGGCGGCGAAGCCGGTCCAGTTGCCCGACGACGGCCGGAACTGCTCGCCCACCTGGTCCAGCGTCGACTGCTCCAGCGGCGCGAGCAGGCCGGCGCGGTCCAGGACGTCGATCGAGGGGCTGTTCTCGGTGAGGAAGACGTCGGCCGGGCTGGCCTCGCCCTCCTGCACGATCTGGTTGGCCAGCTCCGCGTCGTTGGCGTCCCGGAACTCCAGGGCGATGCCGGTCTCCTCGGTGAAGCCCTCGAGCATGGTACGCACCAGGCTCTCGTGCTGGGCGCTGTAGACCGTCAGCGTCTCGGCGGCCGCCGCGTCGGACCCGCACCCGGCGAGCACCCCGGCGGCGGTGAGGGCGGACAGGGTGGTCGCGGTGGTGCGCACGAGCCTGGTCACGACGCTCCTGGGAGAGATGGCGAACGGAAGATAGGCAAGCCTGACCTCAGCACAGGTGTACCACGCGCGGTCGCCGGTGGTGCCCCCGCGGTCGGCTACAACTGCGTGCGTGACCGCACCCCCTCGCCTGCGCACCGCCCGCTTCGCCGAGCTGACCGGCGCGGAGGTCTACGCGCTGTGCCGGCTGCGGGTCGACGTCTTCGTCGTGGAGCAGCAGTGCCCCTACCCGGAGCTGGACGGCCGGGACCTGGAGCCCGGCACCGTGCACGTCTGGCTCGAGGACGACGCCGGGGGCGTCGCCGCCGCCATCCGGGTGCTCGACGACGGCGCCACCCGGGCGATCGGGCGGGTGGTCACCGCACCCGCGCACCGCGGCCGGGGCCTCGCGGCGCAGCTGGTGGAGGTCGGGATCACGCTGTGCGAGCAGGCCCCGGTCACGCTGGGCGCGCAGGCCCACCTGGAGGGCTGGTACGCCCGGTTCGGCTTCCGGCGCAGCGGCCCGGGCTACGTCGAGGACGGCATCCCGCACGTCCCGATGCGCCGCGACCCGGCCTGACGCCCGCCCCCCGGCGCCCCCGTGACGCCGGGACAGGCGGACTCTACGAGACCGGGGGGTCCGGTCACCGCAGCCGCACACCGGCGCGTCGGACCCCGGCGGAGCGGGTAGCGCGCCGGGCATGAGCGGACACAGCGGGGCGGGCGGCTTCGCCCAGCGGATCGGCGCGCAGGTCGAGGACGCCGACGACGGCGGCGCGCGGATCGCCTTCGAGGTGGGCGAGGAGCACCTCAACCCGGCCGGCACGCTGCACGGCGGGGTGGTCGCCACCCTGGTGGACACCGCGATGGGCCAGGCCATCCGGACCACGACCGGGGACGGCGAGGTGCCCGCGACCAGCCAGCTCACCGTCACCTACCTGCGCCCGGGCAAGCCCGGCCCGCTCGCGGTCACCGCCCGGCTGCGCACCCGCGGGGCGCACCTGACCGTCTGCGAGGCCGACGTCGAGCAGGACGGCGAGGCGCTCGCGCACGCCGTCGCCACCTTCGCCCTGCTGCGGCGCTGACACCCCCGGGCGCCGGGGCCGGCCGCGGAATGCCGCCGGCCGGCCGCCGCGTTCGGCGTGCCATGACCACAGCCACCTGGAACGGCACCGTCATCGCCGAGTCCGACGACATCGTCACGGTCGAGGGCAACGCCTACTTCCCGCGGGAGGCGGTGCGCGACGACGTGCTGCGCCCCTCGGCGACCACGACGGTCTGCCCGTGGAAGGGCACCGCCTCCTACTTCACCCTCGAGGTCGACGGGCAGACCAACCCCGACGCGGCGTGGGTCTACCCGGAGCCGAAGGACGCCGCCCGGGAGATCACCGGCCGGGTGGCCTTCTGGCGCGGCGTCGAGGTCCACTGACCCCGGCCACGTCCCGGGTCCCGCGAGGCGTGGGGAGGGCGGGGTCCTTCTTCAGCTCGGCCGCGTGCCGGCGAGCTCGCGGGCGGCCTCGGCCGCCTCGGCGTCGAGGGTCTGCGAGCGCTCCTGGCGCTCGATGAGCTCGTGGTAGCGCGCCCACGCCTCCTCCGGGCGGACGCCCAGGGCCGCGGCGACCTGCTCCCACGACGCCCCGCCGCGCAGGGCGGCCCGGAAGCCGGTCAGCTCGCTGTCGCGCGCACGGCGGGCGACGACCTCGCCCAGGGCGAGCAGCTCGAGGGACTCGGCGACGTCGAGGGAGGTCGTGGTGTCCTTGATCGAGGCCCAGTCGTCGGCGTCGACGTCCACGACGGTGTTCAGGGTGGTGGCCCCGGAGTCCCGCCGGCTCAGGAAGTCCAGGCGCGTGACGGCCGTCGTCAGGGAGAACTCCCGGTCGAGGACCTCCGGTGTGATGTCCATGCGGCCTGCCATCCCCCCGTGCGTCGGCGGGTCAAACCCGGTGCGACCGAGATCTCCCGCCGTCCGCGAGCCCGGACCCAGCGCGTCCGGGCGCGCACGTGCCGCTCCCGGACGCGCGTGAGGGCCCGCCCCCGGTGCGGGAGCAGGCCCTCGTGCGCAGGCGGTGTGACTCAGGCGTCGACGCCCACGGCCTCCTTGGCCAGCGCGGCCACCTGGGCCTGAGCGGCGTTGACGATGCTCGTCCGCTTCTTGTGGGTCTCCTCGTAGCGGATGATCACGCGGATGTCGTGCGCGGTGCGGAGCTCCTTGACGGCCTTGACGGCGTCCTGGGTCGACAGCGAGTCGTAGCCCTTGATGGGCAGCTCGTCGGCGCTCACGTCACCGAGCTCCTCGCGGGCGGTGCGGGCGGCCTGGGCGGCCTCCCGGTTGCCCTCGCGACGGGCGATGCGCTCGGCCCGGCGCAGGGCGGCGCTGCGCCCGACGGTCAGGGTCTCGCGGACGGCGTCGGTGAACGACGAGGCCTTGTCGCCGGCCTCGCTCAGCCGCTCGCCGGCCTCCTCGCGGCGCTGCTGCACCGACTCGACGACCTCGTTGACCCGGTTGGCCCAGAAGCGCACCGGGGCGTTGGCCGCGCGGGCGGCGGTGCCGGCGACCCGCTGGAACGCGGTGGCCTGCAGCGCGGCGGGCCCGCCCATGGCCTCCTCGGCCAGGACGACGGTCAGCCACTCGATGGTGGCCTTGTGCGCGGTCTGCAGGCGCTCGGCCAGCGCCCGGACCCGGGGCAGCTCGGCCTGCTCGGCCAGCACCTTGAGGTAGGTGGCGCGGTCGTTGAGCTGGTGCTCCAGGGACAGGTCCTGCAGCAGGGCCTCCTCGAGCGGCTCGACCTGCTCGAAACCGGCCTTGAGGACGGCGGACAGCCGGCCCAGGGCGGGGGTCACCACGTCCGGCACGCCACCGAGGGCGCGCAGCTGGTCGGTGATGGCCCGGACCCGCTCCGCGGCGTGGTCGGCGTTCTGGGTCAGCTCACGGCGGACGGCCTCGGTGCGGGCCTGGGAGATGCGGGTGCGGGCGACCTGCTCCTCGGTCTGGGTCAGCAGGACGAGCGCACGCAGCTGGTTGATGATCTTGGTGTTGTCAGCCATGACTCCTGTGTGCCCCGCCAGAGCCGTCCGCTAACTCCAGCAAGCGTATTGCTTGCTGTGAACCGGGTCACGCAGTCCCCGGCTCGTTCAGCGGCTGGGCACGGCCGGACGCGACGGGCGGTCCAGGCGGAGCACCGGCTGGGTGGGCTCGTCGGCCAGCGGCGACCGGGGACGCGCCGGCGCGGACGGCCGCAGCGCCGTGCCGCAGCCGACGCAGAACCGGCCCTGCTGGCGGACCGCCCCGCACGTGGCACACGCCGACATGGCGACCTCCCTCGCAGCTCGGCGGGTCCGGTGACCGCGCCTGCCGGGAAGGTGCCAGCACCGCGCACCCGGACCGTGGCCGGTGTGGTCAGTGGGACGAGTCGTCGCCGAACCGTTGCACGACCGGCAGCGCGAGCAGCCGGTCCAGCAACGGCACCTGGCCGCGCACCAGCTTCTCCCGCGCCACGGCGACCCCCACCCAGGCGGCCCGGTCGATCTCGGGGAAGTCCTGCACCCGGCCCGAGCGCGGCGGCCACTCCATCGGGAAGGTGTTGCTCACCGCGGCGCTCGCGTCGAGGTCCCCTTCGCCCGCCCACGCGGTCAGCCGCTTGCCGCCGGACTGGCGGACCTCCCCGAGCGGCACCAGGTCGCCGACCGGTGCCGGCACGCCGATCTCCTCGGCGAACTCCCGTAGCGCGACCTCCCGCGGCTCCTCGTCGGGGCCGTGCTCGCCCTTGGGGATGGACCACGCGCCGGCATCCCGGCGCACCCAGAACGGCCCGCCCATGTGCCCGATCAGCACCTCGACCGCGCCGTCCGCGCCGAACCGGTAGAGCAGCAGCCCCGCACTCGTCCTCGGCACGACCGCCATCCTCGTCCGCCATCGGCGGTCCCGGCCTGGCGCGGCGCGGCGCTGACGTCCGTCAGGTGGAGCGGCGCCGCCCGGCGCCAGGGGGAGCAGCCGGGCGGCGCCGCGGTCTAGAGGTGGGCCAGCGCCTCGGGCAGGTCGACGACGTCGGCGTACTTGGCGTCCAGGTCGGCCAGGTTGGCGTCCTGCAGCGCCGGGCTCCGGTCGGCACACGCCTGGCGCACCACCTGCGGCCGGAAGCCGGAGCTGAGCGCGTCCATGGCCGTGGCCCGCACGCAGCCCGACGTCGAGACCCCGGCGACGACCACCGTGTCGACCCCGGCCGCGTGCAGGGTCGACGCCAGCGACGTGCCGGAGAACGCCGACGCGTACTGCTTCACCACGACCGGCTCTCCCGGCCCGGGCTCCAGGGTCAGCGCCCCCCAGTCGCCGGGGGCGTCCTCGGCGAAGGCGGCCAGCGCCGGCACCTTGCGCACGAACCACCCGCCGTCCGCCAGCCCCGCGGCGTACCGGACGGCGGTCCAGACGACCGGCCGCCCGGACCCGCGCGCCGCCTCGACCAGCGCGGACGCCGCCTCGACCGCCGGACCCGGGTCGGGCAGGGCGAACGGCCCGTCCGGCTCGGTGTAGGCCCGGCACAGGTCGACGACGAGCACGGCCGGCCGGCTCCCCCAGCCCACCCGGCCGGAGAACGCCGGGCCGTGCGGCCCCGGGGCGCTCATCCCGCCGCCCACACCGGACGGCGCGGCGCGGGCAGCCCGGTCTCCTCCTCGCAGCGGGCCAGCAGCTCCTCGATCGGCGGCCCCATGTCGAAGACCGGCAGCTCGGCCGGGCGGTCGGCACGCAGCTGGTCGCGCAGGGTCTCGGTCGCCCCGGCATCGACCTCGCCGTCCTCGGTGACGACCACCCCGTACCGCTCGGCGCCGCGGGGCGTGACCAGGCCGCGCCGCACCTCCCGGGCCACCAGCTCCGGGTCCCGCTCCAGCGGGTCGCCCCACCCGCCGCCGCCCCAGGTGACGAAGTGCAGGACGTCGCCGGGGTGCACCGGCACGCCGTGGCACTTGCTCGGCAGCACCTCGCGGGTGCCGTCGGCGCGCTCCACCCACTTGCGGCCGCGGGCGCCGGGCTGCCCGCCGTTGACGCCCCACGGGTAGGTCAGCCAGCGGTCGTCGTGGATGGCGATCTCGCCGGGTTCGGCGAAGACGTAGGCGACGTCCACGCCGTTGCCGCCGCGGTGCAGCCCCGCGCCGCCGGTGTCGGCGACGGTCTCCCACTTCTCGATGCGCAGCGGGTAGTAGGACTCCAGGTACTCGCAGGGGATGTTGACGAAGCTCGGCCACAGCGAGTGCCCGTCCGGCCCGTCGCCCAGCGGCCGGCCGGGGATGCCGCCGAAGCCGATCGAGTAGAGCTGGAACCACTCGCCCTCCCGCTCCCCGGACGAGTGGTGCCCGGAGTACATGAAGTGCGGCGAGGAGGAGAAGCCGGCCGCGTTGAGCAGCGCCGGGTTGGTCTGCCCGAGCAGCCCGCCGAACAGGTCGAACACCCGCCCGATGCCGTGGTTGCGGCCGTTGAGCGCCGCCGGGTGCCGCGGCTTCCAGTAGGAGCCCTCCGGGATGGTGACGTCGACCAGCGGGTAGAACCCGTCGTTCCACAGGATCTGCGGGTCGGCCACGGTGATCATGTAGATCCCGAAGAACATCCGGGTCAGGTTCTCGTTGATGTAGTAGTTGATCGGCCCGGCGGCCTGCGGCGAGGAGCCGGTGAAGTCCAGGTGCACCTTCTCGCCGGTGCGGGTCAGCGACAGCGTCAGCTCGTAGGGGCCGTTGCCGACGCCGTCGTCGCAGATGTGGTCGGTGAAGGAGAGGGTGCGGCCCTCCTCGAACACCATCTGCAGCAGCACCTTCATCGCGTCGTGGTTGCGCTGCAGCAGCGCGTCCAGCGCGGACAGGTAGGTGGCGGTGCCGAAGCGGGTGCACATCTCCTGCACCCGGCGCGCGGCGGTGCGGCAGGCGGCGACCAGGCCGTTGAGGTCGGCGCGGTTCCAGTCCGGCATGCGGACCTGGTTGAGGATGATCCGCAGCGCGTCGTCGTTGAGCACGCCCTTCCGGTAGAGCTTGAAGGGCGGGATGACCACGCCCTCCTCGTAGATGGTGCGCGCGTCGGTGGGCATGGACGACGGGGTCTTGCCGCCCACGTCGGACATGTGCCCGAACATCGACGCCCAGCCCACGACCCGGCCCTCGTGGAAGACGGGCAGGACCAGCAGCCAGTCGTTGGCGTGGCTGATCGCCGCGCCGCAGGCGTACGGGTCGCTGGTGAGCAGGACGTCGCCCTCCTCGACGGTGTCGTCGAAGCCGTCGAGGAAGTCGGGGATGGACAGGCCGAACTGGCCGACGACCATCTTCCCGTCGGGGTCGCCGATCAGCGGGAACTCGTCGTGCTGCTCGCGGATGCCCGGGGACAGGGCGGTGCGGAAGAGCACCTCGTCCATCTCGTAGCGGGCGTTGCGCAGCCCGTTCTCGATCAGGTCGAGGGTCACCGGGTCGACGTCGACCCGCCCGACCCCGCCGGTGGCGGTCTCGATGATCCGTGCCATGGGTCAGCCCTCCGCGTCGTCGGTGAGCGGCTCGATGAGCAGGGAGCCCGAGGGGTGCACGGTGGCCGCGTGCCCGGGCAGCACGAGGGTCGTGGAGTCCATCTCGGTGACGATGGCCGGGCCGCGGACGACGTCGCCGGCCCGCAGCCGTTCCCGGTCGTAGACGCCGGCGGTGGTGTGCCCGCCGTCGACGTACACCCGGGTCTCGGTGACCAGCGCCGCCGCCGGGTCGCCGTCCCCGGGGTCGAGGTGCACCGGGGCGACGTCGGGGCGCGGGCCGGTGACCGTGGCGCGGGCGTTGACCAGCTCGTGGTCGACGTCGAGCAGGAAGGAGAACAGCCGGTCGTGCTCGGCGTCGAACGCCGCCCCCAGCCGCGCGAGCGCGTCCCCTCCCTCCAGCCAGGACGGGTCCACCGACACCGGGATCTCGAAGCCCTGGCCGGAGTAGCGCACGTCGACCTGGTAGCCGACCGTCTGGTCGGCCCGCGCCAGCCCCTGGCCGGCCAGCCGCTGCCCGGCCTCGTCGGCCAGCTCGCGCAGGATCGCCACCAGCTCGGCGTCGGTGAGCTGACCCAGGCGGCGCAGCACGGTGCGGGCGGACTCGTCGCGCCGGCTGGTGGTCGCGTCGCCGAGCGCGCAGAGCAGCCCGGGCCCAGGCGGGACGATCACCGGCCAGGCGCCGGTCAGCCGGCCCAGGGCGTTGGCGTGCAGCGGGCCGGCGCCGCCGAAGGCGACCAGGGCGAAGTCGCGCGGGTCGAAGCCCTGCTGCACCGAGACCAGCCGCAGCCCGCCGAGCATGTTCTCGTTGACGATGTCGACGATGCCCGCGGCGGCGGCCTCGGGGGACTCCAGCCCCATCGCCTCGGCCACCTTGCCGACGGCGGCCCGCGACGCCTCGGCGTCCAGGGTGATCTCCCCGCCGGCCAGCGACGAGGGCAGGTAGCCGAGGACCACGTCGGCGTCGGTGACCGTCGGGTCGGTGCCACCCCGCCCGTAGGCGGCCGGCCCGGGGTCGGCGCCGGCGGACTGGGGGCCGACCCGCAGCGCGCGGGTCAGCTGCGGCACGTGCGCGATCGAGCCGCCGCCGGCGCCCACGGTCCGGACGTCGACGCTGGAGGCGCGCACCGCCAGGTCGCCGACCTTGGTCTCCCGGCCGATCCGCGGGCGGAGGTCGCGGACGAGCGCCACGTCGGTCGACGTGCCGCCCATGTCGAAGGTGATGAGGTCGCGGTGGCCGCACTGCTCGGCCACCCACACCGCGCCGGTGACCCCGCCGGCCGGGCCGGACAGCAGCATCGTGACCGGCGCGGCGACCGCGGCGTCGGCGGACTGCAGCCCGCCGTCGCTGCGCAGGACGGCCAGCTCCGCGGTGACGCCGCCCTCGCGCAGCCCGGCGGAGAGGTGCTGCACGTAGCGGGCCACCTGCGGTTGCACGTAGCCGTTGGCCACCGTGGTCAGCGTCCGCTCGTACTCGCGCAGCTCGGGCAGCACGTCCGAGGACAGCGACACCGGGACACCGGGCAGCAGCTCGGCGGCCAGCTCGGCGACCCGCCGCTCGTGGGCGGGGTCGGCGAAGGAGTTGATGAGCGAGACCGCGATGGCCTGCACGCCCCGGCCGGCCAGCCGCGCCAGCTGCCGGCGGACGTCGTCGTCGTCCAGCGGCCGGACCACCGAGCCGTCGCTGGCGATCCGCTCGTCGACCTCGACGGTGTCCTCGAGGTCCGCCAGCGGCTCGGGCTTGGGCCAGATGATCCAGCCGGCCAGCCCGCCGGGGACGAAGGAGCGGGCGATCTGCAGCACCTGGCGGAACCCGCGGGTGGTGACCAGGCCGACCCGGGCGCCCTTGCCCTCGAGGATCGCGTTGGTGGCGACCGTGGTGCCGTGCAGCACCTGCGCCACCTCGCCCATCGCGATGCCGGCGTCGGCGCACACCTTCCCGATGCCGGTGAGCACCCCGACCGCCTGGTCGACCGGCGTCGAGGCGGTCTTCGCCCGCCAGGTGGCGCCGCTGTCCTCGTCGACCAGCAGCACGTCGGTGAAGGTGCCGCCGACGTCGACTCCGAGCCGGTAGCTCATGCGGTGTCCTCTCCTCGGGCCGTCTGCAGCCGGGCGGCCCGGACCATCACGGCGCGGGCGTTGGCGATGTGCGAGGTCATGACGGCGCGGGCCCACCCCGGGTCCCCCGCGCGGACGGCGGCGACGATCTCGCCGTGGTGGCCCAGGCTGCGGCGCAGCGAGGCCTCGTCGTAGGTGAGGAAGTTGCGGCGCACGATCGGCGGGTGGATGGCCGCGGCCAGCGCGGCGGCCAGCGGAGGGTGCGCGGCCAGCGCGACCAGCCGGTCGTGGAAGGCGCGGTTGAGCGGCACCAGGGCGTCGAGGTCCTGCCGCGGGCCGGGGCAGCCGGTGTCGACCATCCGCCGGGCGAGGTCGTCGAGCTCCTCGACGTCGGCGGGCGTGGCGTTCGGGACGGCGTACGCGGTGAGCTGCGGCTCCAGCACCGACCGCAGCTCGAACACGCCCTCGAGCTCGGCGAGGGTCCAGGTGGCCACCCGGGCGCCGCGGTTGGGCGTGATCTCCACCAGGCCCTCGGCGGCCAGCCGAGACAGCGCCTCGCGCACCGGGGTCCGGCTCACCCCGAGGCGGTCGGCGAGCTCGACCTCGCCCAGCCGCGCGCCGGGGGCCAGGTCACCGCCCATGATCATGGCGCGCAGCGTGCCGAGGGCCCGCTCGGCGGACGTCAGCGAACGTGTCAGCGGTCACACCCCCTCGCAGATTGTGTGCAAACCTAGGGGCGCTCCGGGGTCGTCGGCAATGCCTGTCCGCGACGTATCGGACACCTGCATACAAGGAGGGCCGACGTGGGGGATCTACTGGGCGGGGTACCGGCGCCGCGGGCCCGGCTGCGGGAGCTGCTCGCCGCCCCGGAGCCGCTGCTGGTACCCGGCGCCTACGACGCCCTGTCCGCCCGGCTGGTGGAGCAGGCCGGCTTCGGTGCGGTCTACATGACCGGCTTCGGGACGACGGCCTCGCTGATCGGCCGCCCCGACGTGGGCCTGCTCACCGGCGCGGAGATGGTCGACAACGCCCGCCGGGTCGCCGCCGCCGTGGACGTCCCGGTGATCGCCGACGCCGACACCGGGTACGGCAACGCGCTCAACGTCGTCCGCACGGTGCAGCTGTACGAGCAGGCCGGGGTCGCCGGCATCCAGCTCGAAGACCAGGTGACGCCCAAGCGGTGCGGGCACATGAGCGGCAAGGCGCTGGTCGAGGCCGGCGAGATGGCCGGCAAGGTGCGCGCCGCGGTGGCCGCGCGGCGCGACCCCGACCTGGTCGTCATCGCCCGCACCGACGCGGTCGCGGTCGGCGGGGTGGACGACGCCCTGGAGCGGGCCCGGGCCTACGCCGACGCGGGCGCCGACCTGCTGTTCGTGGAGGCCCCCACCACGGAGGCCGACGTGGAGAAGGTGGCGACGGCGCTCGACGGCGTCGCGCCGCTGGTGTTCAACTGGGCCGAGGGCGGCCGCACCCCGCCGCTGTCCCTGCAGCGGATGGCCGAGCTCGGCTTCGCGCTGGTCATCTACCCGATCGGCACGCTGCTGGCCGCCACGGCGGGCATCCGCGCGCTGCTGGCCGCGCTGCACCGCGACGGCGTCCCCCCGCTGGAGGGGCTGCCGTCCTTCGAGGAGTTCACCGACCTCGTCGGGCTGCCGGAGGTGCGACGGCTGGAGCAGCGCTTCGGCGGCTGAGGAGGGACCGGGACGGGGCGCCCCGCACCGCCGCGGCGGTGCGGGGCGCCCCGGTGCTGCCCGTGCGGTCAGGCGATGGAGCGCACGTTCGAGCGGTCGGCGGCGGAGCTGGTGCCGGCCGCGGCGTCGGTGTCCACGATCGCGCGCAGGAACAGCCCGCCCTGCAGCTTGACCAGCCGGGACGTCAGCGTGGCGACGTAGCGGACACCCACGCGCGGGTCGAGCACCGTCCGCGGCGAGACGTCCAGCGCGGCCTGCTTGACCTTGGCGACCAGCTCCGCGGGGCTGGGCTGGTACAGCCAGGCCGGGCCGGACGGGCCCTGCGGACCCTGGACGCCGGGCAGGCCGACCGGGCCGGCCGGGCCGCTGGGGCCCTGCACGCCCTGCGGACCCTGCAGGCCGCGGACGCCGGACTCGCCCCGCTCGCCGAGCTCACCCTGCTCGCCCTGCAGACCGCGGAGGCCCTTCTCGCCGGCCGCGCCGGTCTGCCCGATCACGCCGCGCTGGCCCTGGGCCCCGCGCAGGCCCTGCTCGCCCTGCGGCCCCTGCTCGCCGACCGCGCCGCGCTCGCCGGGCAGGCCCTGCAGACCGCGCTCGCCGGGCAGGCCACGCGGACCCTGCTCGCCCTGCTCGCCGGGCAGCCCGGTGGAGCCGGGCACGCCCTGCTCACCCCGCGGGCCGGTCTCCCCCTCGGCACCCCGCACGCCCTGCGGGCCGGACTGGCCCTGCGGACCCGCCTCACCCCGGGCACCGGTCGGCCCCTGGAGGCCACGCTCGCCGACCGCACCGACGGCGCCCACGGGCCCCTGGGCGCCGCGCTCGCCGGCCGCGCCGGCCTCGCCGCGCGCGCCGACGGGCCCCTGCGGACCGGCCTCACCGACCGGGCCTGCCGGACCCTGCTCACCGACCGGGCCGGCGGGGCCGGCCGGGCCCTGGGGGCCCTTGTCACCCACCGGACCGGCGGGGCCGGCCGGACCCTGGGGGCCCTTGTCACCACGCTCGCCGGCCGGGCCGGGCCGGCCGGTCGGGCCCTTGCGGCCGGGGTCGCCCTGCTCGACGGTGTCGGCGGTCGGCGGGGTGTCGGTGGTGGTCGTGCTGCTGGACTCGCTCATGGGTGTGGCCTCTCGTCGTGGCGGGCGGTGTCCCCGGACGGTCTCCGGGTGCCCCGCCCGCTGTGGGGTCCGTCCTGGTCGCTGGTGACCGGGTGGGCCGGTCGGAGCCGGCGACGGACCTGCCGGACCCACGGGCCCGGCAGGTGTCACCGTGCCCAGTCCCGGTGAACAGCCGGCGTCCGGCGGCCGTGAGCCCGACCACAGCGAGGGGTGCGCAGACCGGCCACGGGGTCGCGGGCGACCGCGCGCCGGGGCGCGGTCGCCCGTCCGTGCCGCACCCGGTCACCCCGCTGACCAGCGACCACGGCCCCGCGGGCCCCGGTGCGGGACGCCGCTCCCCCGCCGGAGCCGGCCTGCTCGGGTGGCCCGGGACGCTTCCGGGCCGGTCGAGCGTGTCGTCACCGGCTGCGAGCTCGCGGAACACGATCGGCCGTAGTCGGGGAGTCACGCCTCGTGTGCGGTGCGTCCGGTCAGCCCACCCGCGCGGCCGCCTCGGCGAGGACGTCGCGCAGCAGGTCCGCGTTGCGCCGCCCGGTCGCCCGGTCGGTGAGGTGGGCCGCCTGCGGCGAGGGGTGCGGGGCGCGCAGCACCTCCCGGCTGCCGGGCGGCGGGCCGCCCGCGTCCCAGGCCCGCTGGGCGAGCCGGCCGAGCAGGACGACGACCCGGGCGTCCGGCAGCAGACCGAGCAGGGTGTGCAGGTGCGGCCGCGCCCGGCGGGCCGCCGCGGTCAGGCCCAGCCGCTCCCCCGCCGGGATCGCCGGGTCCGCGACCCACCAGGGGACGACGTTCCACAGCACCGTCGCCGCGGACGGCAGGCCGACCTCGGTGCACAGCCGGTGCAGCAGCCCCGCGGTCATGTCGTTGGTGTGCCGGCTGACCAGCCCGGAGCCGTGCGCGGCGACCGCGGAGGGGTCCTGCAGCAGCAGGAGCACCGGCGCGTGCACCCCGCCGGACGCCGGGTCGAACGAGGGCACCCGGCGGCGCTCGGCCCGGGCGACGTCCCGCGTCCAGCGGTGCAGCGCGGCGACGTGCGGCTCGCCGAGGCGGGCGTGCCGGGCGGCGACCGAGCCGGGGACGACCCGCTCGTCCAGCAGCATCCCCTCCGCGAAGGCCGGCCGGTTGCGCACGCCCCGCACATCCCGTCGCTGCGCCGTCCCCACGGCGGTCAACCTGCGACACGGGGAGCCGGGGACGCAAACCGGCCGGGAACCCCGGGCTGCGGCTGGTGGCCGCGCCGGCCGGCGGGCCAGGATGCGCGGCGTGGACTACGCCACCGCCCGCACGGTCTTCCTGTCCCCACCGGCCGACCCGCGCCCGCCGTCCCGGCTGCCGGACACCCCGGCGCGCCGGCTGCGGGACGCCGCCGAGCCGCTGGCCACGATCAGCTTCTGGTCCCGGTCGGTCAACGAGCGGTTCGCCGCGCTGGGGCTGGACTTCCTGACCGGCTACGTGTGGGGGCGGGCGGCGCCGATGGGCGAGCCCAGCGCCCCGGTCGTGGTCGCCGCGTTCGGGGTCTTCGAGCCGGGCCTCATCGGCTCGCTGTACGACCAGGCCCGCGGCCTGGCCTCGCGCGAGCAGGTGCTCAGCGCGCGGGCGGAGGGCTCGGTCGACTCGCTGCGCGCGCTGCTGAGCGGCGCCGACGTCGCCGAGGCGGTCGCGCTGCTGCGCCGCGGCACCGACGCCGTCGCCGGCGACCTCGCCGGCCGGCCGCTGTACGCCGGGCTGGTCTCGCTGCCGTGGCCGGCCGACCCGCTCGGCCAGCTGTGGCACGCCACCGCGCTGCTGCGCGAGTACCGGGGCGACGTGCACCAGGCGGCCAACGTCGCCGCCGGGCTGTCCGGGCTGCAGATGAACCTGGTGACCGAGCACTGGGTGGGCTGGGCGCCGACCGAGTACGCCGGCACCCGCGGCTGGTCGCCGGACGCGATGGCCGCGGCGGCCGCGGACCTGGCCGCGCGCGGCCTGGTCGCCGACGGCGGGCTGACCGAGGAGGGCCGCCGGCTGCGCGCCGGCATCGAGGAACGGACCGAGGCCGCGATGGCCCCCGTGCTGGCCGCGATCGGGCCGGACCTACCGGAGCTGACCGCCCGGCTGGACGAGTGGTCGACGCTGGTCACCGCCGGCGGCGAGGCCCCGCCGGACCCCTACAAGCGGATCAGTGGGTGAAGGACCTCACTGCCCCCCACCGCTCGCACGCTCGCGGCGGGCCCCTGCAGTGAGGCCGCCCCCTCGCCCCCCACCCCTCGCACGCTCGGGGCGGGGCCCTGCGAGGGGGCCGTCGGTTCACACGTCGATGAGGACCTTGATGGCGCCGTCCCGCTTGGTCGAGGCGACCTCGAAGGCCTCGGCGACGTCGTCCAGGCCGAACCGGTGGGTGACCAGCGGGGCGAGGTCGACCCGGCCGGTGCGGATCAGCTCCAGGGACCGCTCGTACTGCCCGCGCCCGCCGTTGCCGCCGATGCCGTAGACGGTGAGCGTCTTGAGCATCATCGGCACCACCGGGATGCCGGGCAGGTCGTTGGCGAAGCCGATGAAGTTCGCCTTGCCCTCCTTGCGGACCAGGTCGATGACCGACGCGGTCGCCGCCGGCGCGCCGGAGGTCTCGATGACGACGTCCGCCCCGCGCCCGCCGGTGCGGTCCAGCACCTGCTGCACCAGGTCGCCGGACCGGCTGTCCAGGCACTCGGTGGCGCCGTAGGCCCGGGAGACCGGGAAGACCTCCTCGCGGACGTCGGTGACCAGCAGCTGTCCGGCTCCTGACGCGGCCGCCAGCCGGGTGACCGCCAGCCCGATCGGGCCCTGCCCGAGCACCAGCACGGTGTCGCCGAGGCGCAGGTCCAGCCGGTCGACGCAGTTGAGCCCGACGGCGAAGGGCTCCAGCAGCGCTGCGCCGTACAGCGGCACGCCCTCGGGGACGGGCACCAGGTTCACCGCGGGGACGGCGATCCGCTCGGCCAGGCAGCCGTCGGACCACAGCCCGATCAGCTTCTTCCGCGGGCAGTCCAGCGGCGCGCCCGCCGCGCAGGCCGCGCACTCCCCGCAGGGCAGGGACGGCTTGACGGCGAACTGCCGGCCGGCCAGCCTCGGGTCCACGCCGTCGCCGACGGAGTCGACGGTGCCGGCGAAGTCGTGCCCGGGCACCCGCGGGAACGGCGAGTCGATGCGCCCCTCGTACTGGTGGGCGTCGGTGCCGCACAGCGAGGCGACGTCGACCCGGACGACGACCCAGCCGGGCCGGGCCTCGGGGTCGGGCCGCTCCTGCAGCTCGACGTGCCCGACCCCGGTGAGGACGGCGGCGCGCACCTCAGCCCTCCTGACCGGCGGCGCGGTCGAAGCGCCCGGGCAGCCGCCCGCGGGAGCGCAGCACGTCGTGGAGCTGGTCGCGGTGGTGGACCAGGTGCCCGACGACGACCGGCAGCCACCCAGCGACGGTGCGGAGCAGGTCCTCGACCTCCCGCAGCGTCTCGTCGGCGGTGCGCGTCTGCTCGGCGACGACGTCGGTGGCGGTGCCGGTCACGGCGGGTCCTCCCTCAATCGACGAGGTCCAAGGCGGCGCCGACGACGGAGTCGACGTCGAGGCCGTGGTGGCGGTACACGCTGTCCAGGTCGCCGCTCTGCCCGAAGGCGGTGACGCCCAGGTGGGTGGCCGGCACGCCGCGGACGCCGGCCAGGAACGCCAGCGTGTGCGGGTGGCCGTCGAGCAGGGTGACCATCGGCGCCGCGCGGTCGGCGGGGAACACGCTGTCGAGCACCCAGGCGGGGGTCTCGTCCAGGCCGCGGCGGCCCTGCACCGCCCGGAACAGCAGGCCGGGGCTGGTCACGCACACCACGTCGGTGCCGAAGCCGAGGGACTCCAGCCGCTCGGCAGCGGCCAGCGCCTCGGGCACCAGCGCGCCCATGGCGGCCACGGTGAGCACCGGCCGGGCGGCGCGGCGCAGCGGGTAGGCACCGGCGACCACCTGGCGGCGCCGGCGCTCGCGGGCGGCCGGGTCGGCCGGGACGGCGGCCAGCGTCTGGTCCACCGGGCGGGTGGACAGCCGCAGGTACGCCGCGGACCCGTCCGGGCGGCCCAGCCGGGACAGCGCGGCCAGCAGGCACCACTCGGTGTCCAGCGCGAACGCCGGCTCGTAGCTGGTGCAGCCGGGCTGCTCCAGCCCCACGGACGGCGTGGTGATCGACTGGTGCGCGCCGCCCTCGGGGGCCAGCGTCACCCCGGACGGCGTCCCGACCAGGACCGACTGCCCGCCGGCGTAGATGCCGAAGCTCCACGGCTCCAGGGCGCGCTCGACGAACGGGTCGTAGAGGACGCCGATCGGCAGCAGCGGCTGGCCCCAGCGGCTCCAGGTGGCGCCCAGCTCGCCGAGGGCGCCGACCAGGTTGGTCTCGGCGATGCCCAGCTCGACGTGCTGGCCGGTGGGCCGCTCCCGCCAGTGCAGGATCGTCTCGGCGTCGTCGGCGAACCAGTTGCGCCGGTCCTCGTGGGACCACACGCCCACCTTGTTGACCCAGCCGCCGAGGTTGGTCGAGGAGCTGACGTCGGGGCTGACGGTGACCACGCGGCGGCCGGCCTCGGGCGCGGCCCGGTTGAGGTCGAGCAGGGTGCGCCCGAGCGCCGCCTGGGTGGTCGCCGTCCCCGACGGCGTGCGGCCCAGGTCGGTGGGCACGGGCGGGGCGGTCACCGGCTCGTACGCCCGGCGCTGCAGCCGCCGGGCGGCGTCGGCGAGCAGCCCGGCCGCGGGGCTGCCGGCCGGGAAGCCGGCCCACGGGTCGGTCGGGTCGGTGCCCAGCCGCGCGGCCAGCTCGTGCAGTTGCGCCTCGTTGAGCAGCGCGGAGTGGTTCTGCGGGTGGCCCTCGGTGGCCAGCCCGTAGCCCTTGAGCGTGTAGGCGAGCACCACCGTGGGCCGGGTGTCGTCGATGGCGGTGAAGGCGTCGCGCAGCGCGACCAGGTCGTGGCCGCCGAGGTTGCGCACCGCGGCGACCAGCTCGGCGTCACCGACGTCGGCGATCAGCGCGCGGACGTCTCCGGCGCCCGGCCCCTCGCCGGGCAGCAGCCGGCGCAGGTCGGCCGGGTCGCGGCGCAGCAGCCGCTGGTACTCGGGGTTGCTCATCTCGTCGATGCGGTCGCGCAGGGCGCCGCCCCCGGGCCGGGTGAACAGCTCCTCCAGCAGCCGCCCGTACTTGACGGTGAGCACCTGCCAGCCGGCCGCGGCGAACATGCCCTGCAGCCGGGTGGCGCCCATCATCGGGACGACGCGGTCCAGCGACTGGCGGTTGAGGTCGACCACCCACACGACCTCGCCCAGGTCGGCGACCATCGGGTCGAGCACGGCCTCCCACACCGCGCCCTCGTCCAGCTCGGCGTCCCCGACCAGGGACCACTGCCGTCCCGTCCCGCCGGCGCCCAGCTGGGTGTTGACGTAGCGGCGGGCGATGGCCCCCCAGATCGGCGCGGTCGCCCCGATGCCGACGCTGCCGGTGGAGTAGTCCGCGGGCACCGGGTCCTTGAGCCGGCTGGGGTAGCTCTGCAGCCCGCCGAACTCCCGCAGCGTGGTCAGGTAGGAGCCGTCCAGGCTGCCGAGCAGGTACTCGAGGGCGTGCAGCACCGGGGAGGCGTGCGGCTTGACCGACACCCGGTCCTCGGCCTGCAGGTGCTCCAGCCACAGCGCGGTCATGATCGTCACCATCGAGGCGCTGGACGCCTGGTGGCCGCCGACCTTGAGCCCGCCGGGGTTCGGGCGGACCCGGTTGGCGTGGTCGACGACCGCGGTCGCCAGCCACAGCACCCGCTGCTCGATCTCGCGCAGCACCGGGTCGGTGCCGGTGTCCGCCGGGGTGGCCGTGAGGCTCATCGGGCGCTGCCCTCCAGGGTGTCGGGTCGGGGTGGCCCCGTCCCGTGCGGCCCCCTCGCAGGGACCCGGCCCGAGCGGAGCGAGGGTCGGGGGGCGAGGGGGTCCTTCATCAGACGACGCCGAGCTCGCGCAGCCGCGCCAGGTCCGCGGGGCCGACCCCGGCGACCTCGGCGAGCACCTCGGCGGTGTGCGCGCCGAGGTCCGGGCCGACCCCGCGGGTGCTGCCGGGGCAGTGCTCGAGCCGGGGCACCACGCCGGGGAAGGCCACCGGGCGGACGTCGCCCGGCGCCACCTCCACGTCGTGGCGCACCAGCATGCCGCGCTCGGCGAAGTGCGGGTCGGCCAGGATGTCGGCGGCGTCGTAGACCGGGCCCACCGGCACGCCGGCGTCCTCCAGGACGGCGACGGCGGTGCCGAGGTCCTGGCCGGCGGTCCACGCGGTGATCGCCGCGTCGATGAGCCCGCGGTGGGCGACCCGGCCGGTGTTGTCGGCCAGCCGCGGGTCCCCGGCGAGGTCGGGCCGGCCGACCGCGGTCATCAGCCGGCGGTAGATCGCGTCCCCGTTCCCGCCGATCACCACCCAGGAGCCGTCGCCGGTGGGGTAGGTGTTGGACGGCACGATGCCCGGCAGGGCCGCGCCGGTGCGCTCGCGGGAGACGCCGTAGCCGTCGTGCTCGGGCACCAGGTCCTCCAGCACGCCGAACACCGCCTCGTAGAGGGCGACGTCCACCGTCTCCGGGCCGGCGTCCCCGGCGGACCGTTCCCGCCGCAGCAGGGCCACCAGCGCGCCGATCGCGCCGTACAGGCCGGCCAGCGTGTCACCGAGGCTCACCCCGACGCGCACCGGCGGCCGGTCGGCGTCGCCGGTGAGGTGCCGCAGGCCGCCGATGGACTCCGCGACGCTGGCGAACCCGGGGCGGCCGCGGTACGGGCCGGTCTGCCCGTACCCGCTGACGCGGACGAGGACGACGTCGGGGCGCACCCCGCGCAGCACGTCCGGGCCCAGCCCCAGGCGCTCCAGCGTGCCGGGCCGGAAGTTCTCCAGCACCACGTCGCTGGCCGCGACCAGCCGCAGCGCGATCTCCCGCCCCTCCGGGGTGTGCAGGTCCAGGGTGACCGAACGCTTGCCGCGGCCCATGGTGCGGAACAGCAGCGAGGTGTCCCCCGCCGCCCGGCGCCAGCTGCGCAGCTCGTCGCCGGTCCGCGGCCGCTCGACCTTGACCACCTCGGCGCCGAACTCGGCGAACAGCCGGCCGGTCATCGGCGCGGCGATGAAACCGCCCAGCTCCAGCACGCGGATGCCGGCCAGCGGCCCCCGGTCGCCGGGGGCCGCCGGGCCGTCGGTCGCCGGGGTCACGGCTGGACGAACTCGTTGGTGTAGGTGGTGGACACGTCGACGTCGGCGTCGGCGATCTCGGGCTGGCTGCCGGCCAGCACGTCACGCACCGCCTCGGCGCCGGCCTGGTCGATCTCACCGGTCGGGTTGTAGGCCTCCTTGAGGGCCTCGACCGCGTCGGCGTACAGGGCGGGGTCCTCACCGACCAGCTGCGGCGGCATCTCGGCGGCGATCTCCGCCCCGGAGTGGCTCTGGATGTACTCCAGCGCGCAGGTGATGCCGTCGGCCAGCTGCCCCACGGTCTCGGCGTTGGCGTCGATGTAGTCCTGGGTCGCGTAGAGGACGGCCGCCGGGTAGGTGTCGGTGCCGTACGCCTCCTCGACGCCGGCCACCGTGCGGGTGTCGGCCAGCAGGGTCAGCTCCCCGACCCGGGACTCCAGCACCGCGATCGAGGGGTCCAGCAGCACGGCGGCGTCGACCTGGCCCTGCTCCATCGCCGCCACGGCGGTCGCGTCGGCGCCGATGGCCTGCACCGAGGCCGCGTCGGCCGGCAGCCCCGCCTGGGTGAGCAGGTGCTTGAGGAAGAAGTCGGTCGAGGACCCCGGCGCCGTCACGCCGACCGCCTTGCCCTCCAGGTCCTCGATCGAGTCGATCTCCCCGGCGGCGTCCGGCGCGACCGCGACCACCAGTGCCGGGTAGCGCAACATGTTCACGAACGCCGTGACCTGCTGGTTCTTCGCCGCCATCTGCACGGTGTGGTCGTAGTAGCCCGAGGTGACGTCGGTGCTGCCGCCGATCATCGCCTGCAGCGCCTTGGAGCCGCTGCCGAGGTCCTGGATCTCGACGTCGACCCCGGCGTCGGCGTAGCAGCCGACCTGGTCGGCCAGCGTCGTGGGCAGGTAGGCCAGCAGCGGCTGGCCGCCGACGCCGATGGTCACCGGGCCGCCGTCCCCGCCCCCGCCGCCGGAGCCCGAGGCGGACGGCGCGGCGGAGTTGCAGGCGGTCAGGGTCACCGCGGCGGTGAGCGCGAGGACCGTGCCGAGGGTGCGGGGGCGGGGGGTCGGACGCATGGGGGACGGCCTCTCGGACGGGCGTGCGGGGATAGGGAGGGTCAGACGGCGTCGCCGTGCGACGGCTCGGGCCGCCAGCGCAGCAGGTGCCGCTCGACCCGGTTGACCAGCAGGTCGACCAGGATCACGAAGACGGAGAGGACGGCGATGCCGGCGAACACGCCGGTGGTGTCGAAGGTGCCCTCGGCCTGGGCGATGACGTAGCCGATGCCGCTGGCCGAGCCCAGGTACTCGCCGACGACCGCGCCGACGATGGCAAAACCCACGCTGACGTGCAGGCTGGAGAAGATCCACGACAGCGCGCTGGGCAGGAACACGTGCCGGATCAGCTGGGACTCCGTGGCGCCGAGCATGCGGCTGTTGTCGACCAGGACGCGGTCGACCTCGCGGACGCCCTGGTAGGTGTTGAAGAAGACGATGAAGAACACCAGTGTCACGGCGAAGGCGACCTTCGACCAGATGCCCAGGCCGAACCAGAGCAGGAAGATCGGCGCGAGGACGACGCGGGGGATGGCGTTGAGCGCCTTGACGTAGGGGTCCAGCACCGCGGCCAGCAGCCGGACGCGGGCCAGGGTGAAGCCCACGACCAGGCCGAGGACCGCGCCGATCACCAGGCCGTAGAACGCCTCCTGCAGGGTGATCAGCAGGTCGTCGTAGATCTCGCCGGTGGTCAGCCACGTCCACACCCGCTCGCCGATCGCGCTCGGCGAGCTGAAGAAGAACGGGTCCAGCACGCCGGCGCGGGAGAGCACCTCCCAGCCGCCGACGAAGGCCACCGCCACGGCGACCTGCAGGGCCAGGACCAGCGGGGAGAACCGCCGCCGGCGGCGGCGCAGGGGGCCGGCGTCCGGGCCGGCGGCGGCGTCCGGGCCGGCGGCTGGGTCGGGGGCGGTGTCGACCGGGCGGGCCTCGACGTCGCCGAGCGCGGGCTCAGCCGTTCGCGAGCGTGAGAGCGCGTCGCTCATAGCTCTTCATCACCTCACTGCGCAGGTCGGACCAGATGGCCCGGTAGACGTCCTGGAACTCCCTGGTGGTGCGGATGTCCATGAGCTCTCGCGGCCGGGGCAGGTCGATGGGGTACCGCCCGACGATCCGGCTGGCCGGGCCGGCGGAGAGCAGGACCACCTCGTCGGCCAGGCCGATCGCCTCGTCGAGGTCGTGGGTCACGAAGACCACGGTCTTGCCCGAGCCGGTCCACAGCTGCAGCAGCTGGTCCTCCATCAGCTGGCGGGTCTGCACGTCCAGGGCGCTGAACGGCTCGTCCATGAAGATGAAGTCCGGGTCGACGATCCAGCTCTGCGCGACCGCCACCCGCTTGCGCATGCCGCCGGACAGCTGGTGGGGGTAGGCGCCGGCGAACGGGCCCAGGCCCACCCGCTCCAGCCACTCCCGGCCCTTGGCCTCCCGCTCGGCGCGGCCCACGCCGCGCATGCGCGGCCCGAGGGTGACGTTGTCCAGCACGGTGCGCCACGGCAGCAGCGCGTCCTGCTGGAACATGTAGGAGGCGCGCCTGTTCAGCCCCTGCAGCGGTTCCCCGAAGATCCGGACCGTGCCCTCGCTGGGGGGCGCCAGCCCGGCGGCGGCGTTGAGCAGGGTCGACTTGCCGCACCCGGTGGGGCCGACCACGGAGACGAAGCGGCCGGCCGGGACGGCGAGGTCGATGCCGCTGACGGCGGTGTAGACGCCGCCGTCGGACGTCGGGAAGCGCTTGACCATGCCGGTCAGCTCGATGGCGTACGGGGCGTCGCTCACGCGGGGACCTCTCCTCCACTGGCGGAACCGAGCAGCCGGGACAGCCGCCGGGCGGCCCGGGTGACCTCGGCGGTGCGGGACGGGACGACCGGCGGCTCGAAGCGCTGCACCGGGCAGGCGATGCCGACCACCGCGGCCAGCTCCCCGCGGGCGTCGAACACCGGGGCGCTCACCGACGCGGCTCCGGTGGTGCGCTCCTCGACGGTGACCGCGGAGCCCTCGCGGCGGGTGCGCTCCACGGCCTCGCGGAGCCGGTCGACCGCGGTGATCGTGTGCTCGGTCAGGGCGGGGCGGGCCAGGTCCTCCAGCGGCGGCAGGCCGCGGTCGAAGGCGAGGAAGACCCGGCCGGCGGAGCCCGCGTGCAGCGGCAGCACCTGTCCCACCTCGAGCACCTGGCGGACCGAGTGCGGCGTGCGGGCCACCGCGACGCAGACGTGGTGGTCGCCCTGCCGCACGAACAGGCAGGCGCTCTCCCCCGTCGCGTCGCGCAGCTCCTCCAGTGCGGGGGTCGCCGTGCCGATCAGGTCCAGGCCCTCCGCGGCGACGGCCGCCCAGCGGAGCATCGCGACGCCGGGGCTGTAGCGGTCCCCGCGCCGGTCCAGGAAGCCCTCCTCGACCAACGCCTGCAGCAGGCGCAGGGAGGTCGTGGCGGGCAGTCCGGTGCACTGCTGCACCTCGCGGGCGGTGAGGGCCGGCGTCTGCGCGGTGAAGGCGTCCAGCACCTGGCGGACCTTGCCCAGCACCAGCACCGGCTTGCGGGACATCGACCCGCCGACCGCGTGCGCGCGGGCGGTC
The DNA here is from genome assembly GCF_032460525.1 of Geodermatophilus sp. DSM 44513. Taxonomy (NCBI): domain Bacteria; kingdom Bacillati; phylum Actinomycetota; class Actinomycetes; order Geodermatophilales; family Geodermatophilaceae; genus Geodermatophilus; species Geodermatophilus sp. DSM 44513. Next base: position 2,882,739 of record NZ_CP135963.1, read on the forward strand.
CCGGCGTCCCCGCTGTCGACCAACCCGGTCACGGCACCCGCCTCCGTCCCTCCGACGGCCACGTCCATGAAAGTCCACATCGTGGACGTGGGCTCCACGTCGTGGTGAGGACGCTACCCACCCGGGTGTGACGAGCGCAACACCTGGATCCGGGCAGCGCGGACGGTGGACGGTCGCGGCGGCTGCCCGGTCGAGGCCCCCGCACGACCGCGTCCCCTCCACCGTGGGCGGGGGGCGGCCCCCGGCTGCACGGCCCCCGGCTACACGAGGAAGCGGTAGGCCGTCGTCCCGGGGGCGAGGTGCTGGATGCGCAGCGGGCTGGCCTCGGTGCGGGCCAGCAGCGCGGGGAAGGCGGCGGCGTCGCCGAGCTCGATGCCGGTCAGCGCGGCGCCGGTCTCCCGGTTGTCCCGCTTGACGTACTCGAACAGCACGATGTCGTCGTCGGGGCCCAGCACCTCGTCGAGGAAGCGGCGCAGCGCACCGGGCTCCTGCGGGAACTCGACGAGGAAGTAGTGCTTGAGCCCGCGGTGCACCAGCGAGCGCTCGACCACCTCGGCGTACCGGCTGACGTCGTTGTTGCCGCCGGACAGCAGGCAGGCCACCGTCTCACCCGGCGCCACCGGCACCAGCCCGCCGGTCAGCGCGGCGGTGGCCAGCGCCCCGGCCGGCTCGGCGATGACGCCGTCGACCTGGTAGAGGTCCAGCATCTCGGTGCAGACCTGCCCCTCGGGCACGGCGACCAGCGCCGCGCCGGAGTCGCGCACCAGCGGGAAGGTCACCTCGCCCACCCGGCGCACCGCCGCGCCGTCGACGAAGGTGTCCATCGACGCCAGCTCCACCGGCCCGCCGGCGGCCAGCGCGGCGGCCATCCCCGCCGCCCCGGCCGGCTCCACCCCCATCACGCGGGTGCCGGGGCTGTGCGCGCGCAGCCAGGTCGCGCACCCGGCCAGCAGCCCCCCGCCGCCGACCGGCAGCACGACGACGTCGGGGACGGCGGGCAGCTGCTCGAGCAGCTCGGCGGCCACGGTCGCCTGCCCGACCACCGTGGACAGCGCGTCGAAGGCCGGCACCAGGGTCGCCCCGGTGCCGGCGGCGTGGGCCAGCGCGGCCGCGGCGGCGTCGTCGTAGCTGTCCCCCGTCACCACCAGGTCGACCATCGGCCCGCCCAGGGCGGCGATCCGGTCGCGCTTCTGCCGCGGCGTGGTCCCCGGCACGAACACCGACCCGCGCACGCCCAGCGCCCGGCAGGCGTGCGCGACGCCCTGCCCGTGGTTGCCGGCGCTGGCGCACACCACCCCGGCGGCCTGCCGGTCGGCGTCCAGCTGGCCGATCGTGTTGTAGGCCCCGCGGATCTTGTAGGAGCGGCCGACCTGCAGGTCCTCCCGCTTGACCCACACGTCGGCGCCGGTCGCCGCCGACAGCCGCGCGTTGCGCTGCACCGGCGTCCGCTCGGCCACCCCGGCCAGCCGGCGCGCGGCCGCCCGCACCTCGGCGGCGAAGGCCACGGCCGTCCCGGGGTCGGCCAGCTCGACTCGGTTCTGCACCGGCCCATCCTCCGCGACCGGCGCCACCGGCGGTGCCACGGGTCGCCCGCGCGGGTGTCGCCGGCCGGTGCGGCGGACGTATCGTGCGCGATCGTGGCGCACACCACAGGCCGGTGAGCGGCACGGGGCGGCGGCCCGGGCAGGGCCCCGCGGGGGACGAGGAGGGGCCCGTGACGACGACCGAGACCGAGCTGCAGGAGTTCCGGCTGTTCATCGGCGGGCGCTCCGTCGACGCCCTGTCCGGGGCGACCTTCGAGTCGCAGGACCCCTACGCCGAGCGGCCCTGGGCCCGGATCGCGGACGGCGGCCCCGAGGACGTCGACGTCGCCGTCGGGGCCGCGCGCGCCGCGTTCGACGGCGAGTGGGGGCAGACGACCGGCTTCCAGCGGGCGGCGGTCATGCGGGCCTGCGGCGACGCGATCGCGGCGGACGCCGAGCGGCTGGCGCTGCTGGAGGTCCGCGACTCCGGGAAGCTGCTGCGCGAGATGCGTGGGCAGCTGCAGGCCCTGCCGCAGTGGTACTGGTACTTCTCCGGTCTGGCCGACAAGCTCGAGGGCCGCACCGTCCCGCCGGTGAACGGCAACTACTTCGGCTACACCCGGCGCGAGCCGGTCGGCGTGGTCGGCGCCATCACCCCGTGGAACTCGCCGCTGCTGCTGCTCACCTTCAAGCTCGCGCCGCTGCTGGCCGCCGGCAACACCTGCGTGGTGAAGCCCTCGGAGCACTCCCCCGCCTCGACGGTGGCCTTCGCCGAGGTGCTCTCCGCCGCGGGCCTGCCCGACGGCGTGCTCAACGTGGTCACCGGCTGGGACCGCGCCACCGGCGAGCGGCTGGCCGCCCACCCCGGCGTCGACAAGGTCGCCTTCACCGGGTCGACGGCGACCGGCATCAGGGTGGCGCAGGCCGCGGCGGCCAACGTCAACCGGGTCACGCTGGAGCTCGGCGGCAAGAGCCCGCAGATCGTCTTCCCCGACGCCGACCTGGACGCGGCGGCCAACGGGCTGGTCGCGGGCGTGTTCGCCGCCACCGGCCAGACCTGCATGGCCGGGTCGCGGCTGGTCGTGCACGCCGACGTGCACGACGCGCTGGTGGAGAAGGTGGTCGCCCGCGCGCGGACCATCCGGCTGGGCGACCCCACCGACCCGGAGACCGAGATGGGCCCGGTGGCCAACCGGCCGCAGTACGAGAAGGTGCTCGGCCACCTGCGGGGTGCCCGCGAGGAGGGCGCCACCTTCGCCTGCGGCGGCGGGGCGGCCGCCGACCGCGGCGGGCTGTTCGTCGAGCCGACCGTGGTCACCGGCGTCACCCCGGAGCACACCGTCGTCCGCGAGGAGGTGTTCGGCCCGGTGCTCGCCGCGGTTCCCTTCACCACCGAGGAGGAGGCGCTGAAGCTGGCCAACGACACCCCGTACGGGCTGGCCGGGGCGGTCTGGACCAAGGACGTGCACCGCGCGCACCGGGTCGCCGCCCGGCTGCGCGCGGGCACCGTGTGGGTCAACGCCTACCGGGTGGTCGCGCCCAACATGCCCTTCGGCGGGTTCGGGCACAGCGGCCTGGGCCGGGAGAACGGCATGGAGGCGGTCAACGAGTACACCGAGACCAAGTCGGTGTTCGTGGAGCTCACCGGCGGCACCCGGGACCCCTTCCAGCTCGGCTGAAGGAGGACTCCCATCGGCGGGCGCGGGGGCCGTCGTGACCGTCCGCAGGGGTTCCCGGGCTGCTGCGTGGCCACCTGTACCCCACCGGTCACAGCCGCCGCAGACGCCTCGGCGGCGCAGCGGACCGTTCCGTCCGGGCCGGTAGACAGGGGCCATGAGCACCGCGCCCGCCCCCGCCCGCGACGCGAGCACCCGGCCGGCCGTGGCGATCCAGGCGACCTCGACGCCGGTGCTCAGCTACGCGCTGGCGCACAACCGCGTCCCGGTCGTCTCCCGGCTGGCGTTCACCAACCACGGCGGTCCGGTGCGCGGCGCCGTGGTGCGGGTCGGCGTGTGCGACGCGGAGGGCCCGATCGGCACGACCGTCGAGCTGCCCGTGGACCTCGACGCCGGGCAGACCACGGTGCTCAGCGACGTCGACCTGGTCATGGACCCGGCGGCGATGCTGCAGATCGAGGAGCAGCGGCCCGGCTCGATCGAGATCGACCTGCTGGTCGACGGTGAGGACGTCGGGGGCACCGCCGTCCCGGTGCAGGTGCTGGCGGCCACCCAGTGGCTGGCCGCCCCCGTGCCGCTGGCCCTGGAGATGCTCGCCGCGCACGTGCTGCCCAACCACCCGACGGTGACCGCGCTCATCGGCGAGGCCGCCGACCTGCTCGAGCAGGCCACCGGCAGCGGGTCGGTGCAGGGCTACCAGTCCGGCCCCGAACGGGTCGACGAGATCGTCGCGGCGCTGGCCGAGGCGGTGCGCCGTCGGCGGGTCCGCTACACCGAACCGCCGGCCGGCTGGGCCGACGTCGGGCAGAAGGTGCGCACCCCCGGCGACGTCCTCGACGGGCGGGTGGGCACCTGCCTGGACACCGTGGTGACGATGGCCGCCGCGTGCGAGCAGGCCGGCATCCGGCCGCTGCTGTGGGTGGCCGAGGGGCACTCCTTCCTCGGCTACTGGCGCGAGGAGCGCAGCGCGGAGAGCGTGGCGACCACCGACGTCGCCATGCTGGTGGACCTGGTCGACCTCGGGCTGATCCGGCTGGTGGAGACCACGCTGCTCACCAGCCGCGGCACCGAGGGCGCCGACCTGCACGGCGCCGCCCACGCCGCCTGGCTGGCCGGCGACCCTGACCGGGTGCTCGGCGTCACCGACGTGCACCGGGCCCGCCGCGACGGCATCGTGCCGCTGCCGGCCCGAACCCGCGGGCGGGACGGCGCGGTGCAGGTGGTCGAGTACCGCCCGGCGGTGCACAGCGTGGCCGCCCGGCCGGTCGAGCGGCCGGCCGCGCCCGGGGGGTCGGCCGACCCGTCCGGCCGCCCGGAGGTCCCCGCCCGGGTGCAGCAGTGGAAGAACGGCCTGCTGGACCTCTCGCTGCGCAACCGGCTGGTCAACTACACCGAGCGGGCCGGGCTGCCGCTGACCGTCCCCGCGACCCACCTGGGCGCCCTGGAGGAGCTGCTGCACTCCGGCGCCGCCGTGCAGCTGCTGCCCGACGACCGGGTCGCCACCGCGGACGCCGACGCCGGGCTGTCCTCGGCCCGGGCGCTGCCGGACGACCGGCTGGCCGGGGTGCTCCTCGGGCGCCGGATCGTGCACGCCCAGGTCAGCGAGGGCGGGTACCTGCCGCGGCTGCGCCAGCTCGCGCACAAGGCCCGGACGGTGCACGAGGAGACCGGTGCCAACAACCTCTACCTGGCCCTGGGCAGCCTGCTCTGGGAGCTCGACGGACGGCCGCTGCGCTCCCCGCTGGTGCTGGTGCCGGTCACCCTCAGCCCGACCAGCCGCAACGGCGTCTACCGGCTGGCCCTGGACGACACCGGGGCCAGCACGCCCAACCACTGCCTGCTCGAGAAGCTGCGGCAGGTGCACGGCCTGACCGTCCCGGCGCTCACCGAGCCGCACCCGGCCGACGACGAGGGCGCCGGGCCCACCGTGCCGATCGACCGCGCGCTGGAGGCGGTCCGCCGCGCGCTCGCCGACGCGGGCCTGCCGTACCGGGTGGAGCCCACCGCCGACCTCGCCGTCCTGCAGTTCGCCAAGTACCGGCTGTGGCGCGACCTGGACGAGCACTGGGCCCAGCTGTCGGCCAACCCGCTGGTGCACCACCTCGTGCACCGGCCGGCCACGGCAGCCGGGGACCAGCACTTCCCCGACCCGGTCCCGGACACCGCCGGCGGCACCGACCTCGACGAGCTGGCCGCGGCCTGCCCCGCCCCGGCCGACGCCTCCCAGCTGCGCGCGGTCGCCGAGGCCACCGCCGGGCGCACCTTCGTGCTGGAGGGCCCGCCCGGCACCGGCAAGTCCCAGACCATCACCAACCTCCTCGCCCGGGCGGTCGCCGACGGCAAGCGGGTGCTGTTCGTCGCGGAGAAGCGGGCCGCGCTCGACGTCGTGGCCCGCCGGTTGGAGGCCGCCGGCCTGGGCCCGTTCGCCCTCGACCTGCACGACAAGGGCGCCCGGGCCTCGGCGGTGCGCGCCCAGGTGCGGGCGGCCCTGGAGCACGCCGCCGCGGCCGGGGCCACGGTGGACGAGCACGCCGCCGCGGCCGGCGCCGACCTGCGCGCGGCCCGCCGCACGCTGGCCCGCTACGCCCAGCGGCTGCACGCGCAGAACGCCGCGGGGCTGTCCTACTACACGGCGCGGACGGCGACCCTGGCCCGGCGGGACGGCGTCCCCACCCTGCCGGTCTCCCCCGCCTTCGTGGCCGCCGCGTCGCCGGAGACCATCGCCGGGGTGCGCCACGCGCTGGCGCTCTTGCCCGACCTCGCCGACCTGGTGCGCCCCTCGCCGCGGCACGCGTGGGCGTTCGTCGACACCGCCCAGGTCGACCTGCCCGCCGCCCAGCACGCCGCGGCCGCCGTCGACCGCGCCGTCCGCGAGCTGCCCAGCGAGCCGCACCTGGCCCGGGTGCTGCGCGAGGTGCGCACCCCGGCCGACCTGGACGCGCTGGCCCACCTGCTGTGCGGCCCGGCGACCCCGCTGGACGTGCTCGACGAGGTGCCGACCGCGCGCTGGGCCGCGGCGACGACGGCGGTGCTCGGCGAGGTGGCCGCCTTCTCCGGCACCGTGCACCCCGGCCTGGAGCTGGCCACCCCGGCCGCGCTGGAGCTGCCGCTGGCCGAGCTGTATGTCGCCGCGCAGACCGCCCAGGCCGGCCGGTTCACGGCCCGCCGACGGGGGCTGGCCGGCGTCCGCGACCGGCTGGCGCCGGTGCTGCGCCCGGGCGTGCAGGTCCGGCTCGGCGACGTCCCCGACCTGGTCGCGCAGCTGTGGCGGCTGCAGACCGTCGCCCACGGCATCGCGGCCCGCGCCTCGGTCGTCCCCGGGCTGGCCGTGCCGCCGGGCTGGAACCCGCTGGCCGAGCCGGAGCTGCTGGTCGGGCAGGTCGAGTGGCTGGAGCGGGCCGGGGCGGCCACCGACAGCGCCAGCGACTTCGCCGTCGCGCTGCGCCGCTGGGTGGTGCAGGGCGAGGGCCCCGACGCCGACGCCGGTGCCGCCGTCACCCGGCTGCGGGACACCGTCACCGCGCTGCTGCGGGTGTGCCGCAGCAGCCCGCGGCGGCTGGCCGAGTGGGCCGGGGACGACGGCCTGGTGCTGCGCTGGCAGATGACCCGGCCCGAGCGCGGCGTCGAGCACACCGGGCTGCGGTCGCTGCGCCGCTGGGCGGACCTGGTCGACACCCTCGAGCCGCTGCGCGCGGCCGGCCTGCACGAGGCGCGGGCGCTGCTGGTCACCGGCGAGCTGCCCGCCGAGGACGCCGTCCGCGCCCTGGACCGGGGCCTGGCGCGGGCCTCGGTCGCCGAGCGGCGGGACGCCTCGGGTCTGGACGACTTCGACAGCGACGCGCACGAGCGGGCCATCGGCCGGTTCACCGCCGCCGCACGGGTCGTGCGCGAGCAGCTGCGCGAGACGCTGCCGGCCGGCGTGCGGGCCGCCGGGCCGGCCGGCGCGGACGGCGCGGCCGACGAGGCCGCGGCGCTGCTGCAGGAGCTGACCGGCGCCCGCCGCGGGATGGGCGTGCGCACGCTGCTGGCCCGGCACGGCCGGCTGGTCACCGCGCTGATGCCCTGCGTGCTGGTCAGCCCGGACTCGGTGGCCCGGTTCTTCCCCGCCGAGGCCGGCCTGTTCGACCTGGTCGTGTTCGACGAGGCCTCCCAGATCCGGGTGGCCGACGCGATCGGCGCGCTGGGCCGGGCGCGGGCGGCCGTCGTCGTCGGGGACAGCCGGCAGATGCCGCCGACGTCGTTCGCCGAACCGGCGCACGGCACCGCGGAGGACGACGCGGCCGAGCTGCCGGGCACCGCCACCGAGGACGAGGAGTCGATCCTGTCGGAGTGCGTGGCCGCCGGGGTGCCCCGGCAGTGGCTGTCCTGGCACTACCGCAGCCGCGACGAGTCGCTGATCGCGTTCAGCAACGCCACCTACTACGGCAACCGGCTGTCCTCCTTCCCGGCACCCACCCACGGCCGGCCCTCGGCCGACGTCGACGGCCGCGGCATCTCCCTGGTCCGGGTCAACGGCACCTTCCACCGCACCGGCGCCGGCCGGCTGCTGCGCACCAACCCGATGGAGGCCAAGGCGGTGGTGGCCGAGGTGCGCCGCCGCTTCGACGCGGTGCCACCGGATGCGGAGCCCCCGTCGATCGGCGTGGTGACCTTCAACGCGCCGCAGCGGGCCTACATCGAGGGCCTGCTGCGCGACGCCGGCGACGACCGGCTGGTCGCGGCGCTGGACCGCACCGACGGCGAGGGCCTGCTGGTCAAGAACCTGGACAACGTGCAGGGCGACGAGCGCGACGTGGTGCTGTTCTCCACCGGGTTCAGCGTCGACGACCGCGGGGTCCTGCCGCTGGCCTTCGGACCGCTCAACCGGGTCGGCGGGGAGCGGCGGCTCAACGTGGCGGTCACCCGCGCCCGCCGGCAGGTCATCGTGTTCTCCTCCTTCGACCCCGCCCAGCTGCGCGCCGAGCAGACCTCCTCGGTCGGCGTGAAGCACCTGCGCGCCTACCTCGACCTGGCCGCGCTGGGCACCGACGCGCTGCCGCGGGACGCCCGCCCGGTCGCCGTCCCCGACCGGCACCGCGAGGAGATCGCGGCCGCGCTGCGCGACCGGGGCCTGGCCGTGCGCACCGACGTCGGCCTGTCGGACTTCCGCGTCGACCTGTCCGTGGCCGCCGCCGGCACCCCCGACGAGCCGGTCGTGGCCGTGCTGCTCGACGGGCCGTCGTGGGCGCGGCGGCGCACGGTCGGCGACCGCGACGGCCTGCCGGTGGAGGTGCTCTCCGGGATGCTCGGCTGGCCGGTCGTCGAGCGGGTCTGGCTGCCGACCTGGCTGCGCGACCGGGAGGCGGTGCTGGACCGGCTGGCCGACGCGGTCGCGGCCGCACCGGTGACCGCGGCGCGCGCGCCGGTGCGCCCCGCACCGGTGGTCCCCGCGCCGGCCGATCCCCCAGCGGTCGAGGTGCTGACCGCAGTGCCGCTGCGGGCCGCACCGCCGGCGGTCGCGGCCGCCGTGCCCAGCGACACGGCCACCCCGGTGGACGCCGACCCCGCGGACGGTGACCCGCCGGCCGACGGCGAGACGCCGTTCGTCCCGTGGGCCCCCCGCGGCGGGCTGGAGCGCAAGGCGCTGGACTCCCTCGACGACCCGCGGGCCGCCCGCACCGTGCGGCGGGTGCTGACCGCGGGGCTGCACGCGGAGGGGCCGGTGCACCGCGCCCGTCTGGTCCGGCTGACCGCCGCCGCCTTCGGCCTCACCCGGGTCAGCGAGGCACGCCGCGACGCGCTGCTCCAGCTGCTGCCCGACGGCGTCGCCCACGGCGAGTTCCTCTGGCCCGAGGCACTCGACCGCAGCACCTGGACCGGCTACCGCCGCCAGGCGGCCAGCGCCGACCGGCCGCTGGACCAGGTCGCCCCGGAGGAGGTCGGCAACGCCATGGTGGCGCTGTGCCGGGACGCCGCCGGGCTGACCGAGGACGAGCTGTTCCCGCGCACCGCGGAGGTCTTCGGCTACCGCCGCCGCACGCCGTCGCTCACCCCGCTGCTGCAGGCCGCCCTGACCCGGGCGCTGGACACCGGCCGGCTGGTCCGCCAGGAGTCGGGCGCGCTCGTCGCGGGGTGACCCGGTTCCGGGGCCACGGACCTCGCCCCCCGGTGCCCGACCCCGTGCTGCAGCGCGAGGTCGGGCACCGTGGCACGAGGTCGGGGCGGGGCGGCGGGGCGGCGGGGCGGCGGGGCGTCCGGCCGGTCGGGCTCAGGGGCGGATGGGGGACCTCCCCGATGCCGGCGGTGCCGGCGGGCGGGCACCCTGGCAGGCGGACGACGGCCGGCTCCCACCTGGCCCCCAGGAACGGGGCCCAGCATCGGGGTGCCGCCGACGACGAGGGGAGGTGCGACCGCGTGGACGAGGCGCTGGACCCTGCCGGGGCGGTCGCCGACCTGGCCGGGACCCGCGAGATCCGGCTGCTGGAACCCGGCGACCCCGACCGCATCGGCCCCTACCACCTGATCTGCCGGCTGCCGCGCGGCGGTCAGGGCGCCGACGTGTTCGTCGGCTCGGCCGGCGAGGACGGCGCGCTGGTGGTCATCAAGCGGCTGCCCGAGGCCGCCCCGGACCTGGCCCGCCGGCGGCTGGCGCGCGAGGTGGAGAACGCCGCCCGGGTGACCAGCCCGCGGGTGGCCAGCATCGTCGACCGGGACCTCACCGCCGACGCGCCCTACTACGTGCAGCAGTACGTGCCCGGGACGCCGCTGGACGAGTTCATGGCCGCCCGCGCCGGTGGGCTCACCGGCGGGGAGCTGCGCCGGATCGCCCTCGGCCTGCTGGCGGCGCTGCGGGACGTGCACGCCGCGGGCGTCGTCCACCGCGACGTCAAGCCGGGCAACATCATCATCTGCGGCGACCAGGTGTGGCTGGTCGACTTCGGCATCAGCCGCTACGTCGGCCCCGAGCCGCCGTCGGGGACGGTCACCTCCGGCATGGCGGCGCTGGGCACCAAGCTGTTCGCCAGCCCCGAGCAGCTGGCCGGGGCGGTGCTCAGCGAGGCCAGCGACGTCTACAGCTGGGGCCTGGTGGTCGCCTTCGCCGCCGGCGGGGTGCACCCGGTGGACCCCGACGACTCCCTGCCCGACTCCGACTACTACCTGGCGCTGCGCGCCGGTCGGCTGGACCTGAGCCGGGTGCCGGGCGACCTGCTCGACAGCGTGCAGCAGGCGCTGCGCTTCCTGCCCGAGCGCCGCCCGACGGTGGACCGGCTGGCCCGCCAGGTCGAGCAGCGCACCCGCCGGCTGGTCACCGACCCGGCCGACGGCGACCCGCGCAGGCCGACCCGTGACCTGCCCTCCCTCGGGACGGTGACCGACACCGCCCGGCAGGGGCTGGCGCGGGTGGAGCGCGCGGTCGCCGACACCTGGTCCGGCTTCGCCGCCGCGGCCGCTGTCGTGGTGCTGCTCGGCCTGGTCATCGGGCTGGTGCTCGCCGTCGCCTTCCACGCCGTCTTCTGACCCGCCGTCTCCTGACCCGCCGCCTTCTGACGCCCCCGAGGAGGATCCCCGTGTCCGGCCTGTACGAGCGCGCGCTGGCCCAGCAGCAGCGGGACGCCCGCCGCCAGCGGTTCCGGGAGCGCCGCGCGGTGCTGCTGGCGCTGCTGGCGCTGAGCACCGTCGTCTTCTTCGTCCTGTTCGTGCGCTGACGATGCCGCTGACGACGCGCCGCCGCGTCTGCCCCCGCTGCCTGGAGCCGCTCACCGCGCCGGTGTGGCGCGACGTCACGGGCGCGCCCGCACGCCCCCCGGTCGAGCGGCGCAGCCGCTGGCAGCGGCTCGTCGACCCGCTGCGCGCCGACCCGCTGCCGGCGCCCACCGCCCGGGACGCCGCCGGTGCGGCCGCGGCCAGCGTGGTGCCGACCTGCCCGCGCGGGCACCGGCTGCCGCCGGAGTACCTGGACCGGCCCACCCTCGTCGTCGGCCTGGTCGGGCTGACCGGCGCGTCGAAGAGCACCTACCTGACCGTGCTCATCGACCTGCTGCACGAGGGGGCGCTGGCCCCGCTCGGCATCTCGGTGGAGATGGACGAGGAGAGCGCGGCCCGCTTCGACGACTCCCGCTACCGGCTGCTGGTGCAGCGCCAGCAGCTGCCGCTGACCCTGCCGCTGCTCGGCGGTGGCAGCTCGCCGGACCCGTTCGTGCTGGTGCTGCGCGGCACCGGCGCGGGAGGCGCGGTGAACCTGGTCTTCTTCGACGCCTCGGGCGAGCAGCTGTACCGCAGCGAGGACATGGGCCAGTACGGCCGCTTCCTCTACGCCGCGTCCTCCCTGCTGGTCGTGCTCTCCCCCGGCGTCTTCCCGCGGCTGCGCTCGGTGGCCGACCCCGGCGAGGACGCCATCGGCCTGGCCCGGCACACCCAGATGGTGGTCAACCTGGCCACCGTGCTGCGCGCGGCCCGCAACCTGCCGCCGGACGCGCACCTGGACGACGTCGCGACCGCCGTCGTCCTGAGCAAGGCCGACAAGCTGCGCGCGGTGCCCGACTTCCCGGCCGCCACCCTGCGCGACCCCGACCTGCGGGCGGTGCCGCTGGCGCAGTGGTTCGCCGAGGTCCGCTCGTCCAGCTCGCGGCTGGTCGACTTCCTGGAGGTCAGCGGCGGGTCCAACCTGCTGACGGCGCTGCTGCACCGGCTGCCGCAGCCCACCGTGCACGCCGTGTCGGCCACCGGCGCCGACGCGCGGGACGGCGGGTACCCGCGGATCGCCCCGGTCGGGGTGCTGGACCCGCTGCTGGTGCTGCTGGCCCGCGCAGGGCTGCTGCCCGCCGACGGGCTGGACCCCGAGGAGCTGGACACCGGCCCACGCGCCGGGTGGTCCTGGTGAGCGGGTGGTCCTGGTGAGCGGGTGGGCCCGGTGAGCGGGCGGGCCTGCCCGCAGGCGCTGTACACCTCGGCCAGCCGCACGCTGGAGGGGCCGGGGTTCGGCGTGTACGCGCACTCGGCCGACTGGCCGGCCGAGGTGGGCCGCACCCGCACCGCGCTCGGCGCGCTGGTCGGCTCCGCGCCGGTGGACGGCGAGGCCTACGGGGTGCACTCCCGCGCCGGCGGGCGGGTGCTGCACCGCTCGGTGGCGGCCGCCGCCGACGGCTTCGGCCGCCCCGGCAACTACCTGGTGCACCTGCTGTGGGACGGCAGCGGCCGGCTGGGCCCGCGCGACCTGCTGGCGCTGCGCCGGGCCGGCCGGTTCCTCGACGCCCTGCCCGAGGGTTCCTCCCCCCGGGCCGACCTGCCGCCGCTGCGGGTGGCGCCGGCCGGCCGCCGGGTGCCGGCGCTGGACCCCGACGAGGTCGACGCCCTCACCCCGGCGCTGGCCGGCCTGCTGGCCACCCTCGCCGCCGGGAGGGGTGAGTGCCTGCTCCCCGCGCGGACGGCCGCGGGGCGGGAGGTGGCCGAGGTGCTGTTCGCCGTCCTGCCGCGGGCGCTGGTGGCCGGGGTGTCGCTGCACGCGGGCACCCGCGGGGACGACGGCGACACCGCCCCGGTCGTCGTCCGGCTCGCCGAGGTACCGGCAGCCGTCCCGGCCGGGCGGCAGGACACCGAGCGGGCCGCCGCGCTGCTGGAGGCGGCCGGCCGGGCCGAGCTGGCCCCCGACGACCTGCCCGACCTGCGCCGGCTGGACACCTGGCTGTTCGCCGGCACCTGGGCCGGTCTGGACGCGGGCCGGCTGTCCCCGGACCAGGTGGCGAGCGTGCTGGAGTCCTCGGCCGCGCCGGGCTGGCTGGCCCGCGGGGACAACGCGGCCGCGGCCCTGGCCGCCGCGGCGGACAGCGCCCCGGCCGAGGCGGCGCTGGGGGCGGCGGTGGACCGGTGGCCGGCGGTCGCCGGGCTGGTCCGCGACCGGGTGCTGGGCGCGCTGCTGGACGAGGTGTTCGACCAGGCGGCGGGCCCGGCCGAGGTCGCCGTCGAGGTGGCCGCGGTCGGCCCACGGGACCTGTGCCGGGCACTGGCCGCCGAGGTGCGCCGCGGCCGCCGCATCGCCCGCCTGGACCGCGCGAGCGGCCAGCTCGTCGAGCAGGCCCTCGACCTCGGCGTCGACCTGCCGCTGCTGGCCCTGACCGACCGGACCTGGGAGCTGGCGGTGCTGGCCACCCGCTCGCCGGTGGTGGGCGAGGCGCTGGTCACCCAGTGGCGCACCGCCGCGGGCTGGACGGCGGGGCACGGCGCGCTGCTGGGGGACCTGCTGGTCGCCGACCCCGGCTGGCTGGCCCGGCTGGACGGCGTCGTGCCGGCGTCCGCTCTGCCGGCGGCGCTGCGGTGGGCGGCGCTGCGGCTGGACGCGGCCGGGGTGGAGGCGCTGGCCGCCGCGGTGGCCGGCGGGCCGCGCGCCGGGCAGGGCTGGGCGCTGCGCGAGGTGGTGTTCGGCTCCGAGCTGCCCGCCGCGGAGGTGGAGCGGGTGCTCGGCCGGCGCCTGGAGCTGCTGCTGGTCGACGACGGCTGGCCCGCGGACGTGGCCGCGTCCCTGGCCCGGAGCCGCGGTGGGGACGCCCTGCGCCGCCGCTTCCGCCGCGACGGCTGAGGCCCGCCCTCCCCGGCCGCGACCTCCCCCGCGCCCGCTGGGACCGCGGTGGCGCGGCGGCGCGGGACGGCCGCGGCACCAGGTCCGCCGCGTACGCTCGGCGCCGGCCGCCCGAGGGCCCGGTCCGGCCCGGTCCGGACCATCCGGACGGGTCGGGTCGTCGACGCAGGTGCGACCCGGGTGGCGAGGCAGCCCGCAGGCGGAAGGGGACCCGGCGTGCACACCGTCGCCCACCTCACGACGGACACCACCGGGGTCCTCCCGGTCGGCCCCACCTGAGCATGCCGTCGGCCGGGGACGTCCTGCAGGACCGCTACGAGCTCACCTCGTCGATCGCGACCGGGGGCATGGGTGAGGTGTGGCGCGCCCAGGACCGGGTGCTCGGTCGCACGGTCGCCGTCAAGGTGCTCAAGAGCCAGTACACCGGCGACCCGGTCTTCCTCACCCGCTTCCGCACCGAGGCCCGCCTGTCGGCCGGCCTCACCCACCCGAACGTCGCCGTCCTGCACGACTACGGCGAGGTGGAGCCGGCCGCGCCCGGCGGCGACCGGCTGGTGTACCTGGTGATGGAGCTGGTCGACGGTGAGCCGCTGTCGGCCGTCCTGGCCCGCGAGGGACGGCTGACCCCCGAGCGCACGCTGCAGCTGCTCGGCCAGGTCGCCGCCGGGCTGGCCGCCGCGCACGCCGGCGGGATCGTGCACCGCGACGTGAAGCCGGCCAACCTGCTCGTCCGCACGGACGGCGTCGTCAAGATCACCGACTTCGGGATCGCCTGGTCGGCGGCCAACGCCACCGTCACCCGCACCGGCCACGTCGTCGGCACCGCGCAGTACCTCGCGCCCGAGCAGGTGCAGGGGCAGAAGGCCACCCCCGCCGCCGACGTGTACGCCTGCGGCACGGTCGCCTACGAGTGCCTGGCCGGGCGCCGTCCCTTCGACGGCCCGGTCGCGGTCGAGGTGGCGCTGCAGCGGCTGTCCGAGCAGCCCGCGCCGCTGCCCGCCGACGTCCCCGCGCCGGTGCGCGGCCTGGTGGAGCGGATGCTGACCACCGACCCGGCCGCGCGCATCGCGGACGGCGCCGCGCTGGCCGCCGCGGTCGCCGGCGCCGCCGCGGGTTCCCTGCCGGGGTCACCGGAGCCGGAGGACGGGCGCACGGCGACCCGCGTGCTGCCCCCCGTCCCCACGCAGCAACCGGTCACCCGCACGCTGCCGGTCGCCGCGCCCGCCGACCCGGTCGTCCCCGGCCTGCCCGGCGGTGACGTGCCCGACGACACGGACGACTCGGACCACGACGCCGACGCCACGGACGGGACCGACGGCGAGGACGACGACCGCGGGCGGGTGCGCCGGCTGGCGGTGCCCGTGCTGGTCGGACTGGTGGCCTCGGCGCTGGTCGTCACCGGGTTGGTGCTCGGGTCCCGCGACGTCCCGCCGCCCCCCGCGCCGTCGGCGGCCGTCGCGACGAGCAGCGCGCCGCCGTCACCGACCGCGCCGCGCGCGACGGCCCCCCTGGTGCGGGTCGACCCCGCCGACCACGTCGGCCGGCCGGTGGCCCAGGCGCAGGCCTGGCTCGCCGGGCTGGACCTGCCGGTCGTGCTCAGCCCGGTGCAGACCACCGACGTCCCCGCCGGTCAGGTCCTCGCGGTCGCGCCGGCCGGGGACCTGGCGGTCGGGACGCCGGTGACGGTCACCCACGCCGTCGCCCCGCCCCCGCCGCCCCCTCCGCCGGTGGCACCCGCGCCGCCCCCGCCACCCGTGGCGCCGACCGAGGCGGCCGGCGGGAACGGCAACGGGAACGGGGACGACGACGGGCGGGGCCGCGGTCGCGGCCGGGACGACGACGAGGACGACTGACCCGCGCTCAGGCCGGCGGGGCGTCCCGGCCGGCCTCGCCGGCCGGCGGTGAGGTGGCCTCCACGGCGGTGAACGCCTCGAGGATCTCGTAGGTGTGCCGCACGCCGGCCGGGACCAGCCAGGAGTCACCCGGACCCAGGTCCAGGGCCTGGTCCTCCGCGCGCAACCGGGCCCGCCCGGAGACGACGTAGCCGACCGTCTCGTACTCCCGCGCGGCCTCGGGCTTGCCCTCGCTCTCCGGCTGCTCGTCCCACAGCCGCATGGCCACCCGGGACCCCGCGGCGAGGTAGCGCTGCCCCATCTGCCCGGTGCTGGCGCTGACCACCTCGACCTTGCCGACCTGTCCGTCCGTCTCGCTCATGCACGACGCCTACCCGGACCGCTGCCCGGCAAGCGTCCGGCCCGCCGGCCCTGCACGCGTGTCACGACGGTCCGCTGCCGCGCGACTCCGGAGGACGCTGGCCGGTCGGATGGACAGTGGCTAGCGTTGTAGTCGGTCGAACCAACGGCCCGGACACACGGAGGCGGGACGCCGTCCGGCGGGGGACCGTCGACCCGGCTCCCCCGTGAGGAGGGGTCGTGCACCCACGACCGGTGTACCAGGAGCCCACTGCGGGCAGGCCCCGCCCGCTGCTCCTGTCGATCGACCTGCAGACCGGCCGGATCACCGCGGCCGGCGAGCTGGACCGCGCGGTCGCCCACCGCCTCGCCGACGCCCTGGACGCCCTGACGCTGACCAGCCACCGCGCCTGGACCGTCGAGGCCACCGCAGTCACCTTCTGCGACGCCGCGGGCCTGCGGGTGCTGGCCGCGGGGTCGGCGCTGGCCGAGGAGCGGGGCTGCACGCTGCAGGTGGTCGGCGCCTCCCCGTTCACCGCCCGGCTGCTCCGGCTGGTCGGCATGGGCGCGCTGCTGGACACCCCGGCCCCGCGGGTGCCGCTCGGCGTGGCCTGAGCACCGGCGCGGCCGCCCGGCGTCCCCCCGCCCCGGGACGCCGGGCGGCCGGGCGTCAGGACGACGGCGTCAGGTCCCGCACCCGGCCGATCAGCTCGCGCTCGCAGGCGTCGAGGAAGCCGTCGGGGTCCGGTCCGGCGTTCTGCAGCACGATGTGGTCGAACCCGGCGTCGACGTAGGGCTGGGCCTGCTGCACGTGGGCGTCGAGGTCCGGGCCGCAGGAGAACTGGCCGCGGATGTCGTCCGGGGAGACCGTCGCGCTGGCCGCGGCGAAGTTGACCGGGTTGGGCAGCTCGCTCATCACCTTCCAGCCGGTGAGTGCCCACCGGCTGGTCTCCAGCGCCGCCTGGACGGCGGACTCCTCGTCCGGGGCCCAGGCCATCGGCACCTCGGCGTAGCGGGGGCCGGTGCCGCCGGCCTGGGTGTAGGCCTCGACCAGGTCCACCCGCGGTTCGGTGGCGAACAGCCCGTCGCCGTACTCGGCGGCCAGCGCGGAGGCGTTGCGCCCGCCGCTGGCCACGGCGATGACCGGCAGCTGGTCGGGCAGGTCGAAGACCCGGGCGTCCTCCAGCTGCAGGTACTGACCGTCGTAGGACCGGTAGCCGCCCTGCCAGAGCAGCTTGATGATCTCCAGCGCCTCGCGGAGCATCTTGTGCCGGGTGCGCACCGCCGGCCAGCCGGCCCCGACGACGTGCTCGTTGAGCCGCTCCCCGGCGCCGATGCCGAGGGTGAACCGGTTGCCGGAGAGGATCTGCACCGTGGCCGCGGCCTGGGCGATGATCGCCGGGTGGTACCGGATCATCGGGCAGGTGACGCCGGTGGCCAGCCCGATCCGCTCGGTCCGCGCGGCCATGGCGCCGAGCAGGGACCAGGTGAAGGCGCTGTGGCCCTGGTTGTCCAACCACGGGTGGAAGTGGTCGCTGAGCTCGACGAAGTCGAAGCCGGCCGCCTCGGCGCGCACGGTCTGGCGGACGACCTCGTCCGGGGGGAAGGCCTCGGTGGCGAGCTTGTAGCCGACCTGCATGGTCACGTCCTCACTGTGGGGGTCGGTCCGGTCGGCGGGGGGCTGCCCGGGTGATCACCCGGGGAAACGGCACCGGCCCGCGCCGGACCGGCCGCGCGGAGGGTGGCGCCGGTCACGTCTAGGGTCCGGGGCATGGCGGAACGGCAGCTCAGGACGGTCCTGGAGGGTGGCGGCTTCTTCGAGGGGCCGCGCTGGCACGAGGGCAGCTGGTGGGTGTCGGACTTCTACCGGCACACCGTCAGCCGGGTCACCCCCGACGGCGCGGAGACCGTCGTGGTCGAGGTGGAGCAGCAGCCCTCGGGGCTGGGCTGGCTGCCCGACGGCTCGCTGGTGGTGGTGTCGATGAAGGACCACCGCGTGCTGCGCCACGCCGACGGGGTCCTGTCCACGCACGCCGACCTCACCGAGCACTGCGACGGGCACCTCAACGACCTGGTGGTCACCGAGGGCGGGCACGTGTTCGCCGGGGACTTCGGGTTCGACCTGATGGGCGGCGGGGACGCGGCGACGGCGTCGCTGAAGCGCGTCGACCCCGACGGCACCGTGTCCGTCGCCGCCGGGGGGCTGCAGTTCCCCAACGGCATGGTCATCACGCCGGACGGCGGCACGCTGCTGGTGGGCGAGACGCTGGGCAACCGGTACACCGCCTTCGACCTCGGCGGCGACGGGTCGCTGTCCGGCCGGCGGGTGTGGGCGTCCCTGGGGCCGGAGGTCACCGGCCGGACGACCGAGGAGGTGCTCGGCCAGCTGGTCGTGGCACCCGACGGGTGCACCCTGGACGCCGAGGGCCACGTGTGGGCGGCCGACGCGGTCGGTGGCCGGGTGGTGCGGATCGCCCCGGGCGGAGCGGTCGTCGACGAGGTCGCTGCGCCCGAGGGCATGGGTGTCTTCGCCTGTGTGCTCGGCGGGGAGGACGGGCGCACGCTGCTGATGTGCTGTGCGCCGGACTTCCTGGAGCACCGCCGGGCGCCGGTGCGCGAGGCCGTCCTGGTGGCGACCGGGGTCGACGTCCCGCACGCCGGCCGCCCGTAGCACCGGGGGGCCCGCGCCGGACCGGCGCGGGCCCCGGTGTCAGACCCGCCCGGTGCCGCGGCCGCCGGGGGCGCCGCCGCCCTTCTTGTTCGTCAGGTTGGCGACGAGGTCCTTGATCTTGCGCTGGTTCTGCGGCTTGCGGGCCTGCTCGACCACCTTCTTGGCCAGACCCGCCTTGATCGCTCCGCTGAACAGTCCCATGGGGTGCCTCCTGTGCTCGTGGTGTCGGCTTCCCCTGAGGAGTGCCCGGGCGGCGACGGCCCAACCGGGACCGACCGTTGCGATCCGGTGTCGGCCACCGCCCGCCGCCTCACCCGGGGTGCAGCACCCGCACCGGGGCGCCGCGGAGGAAGGCGGCCACGTCCTCGACGGCCTCGCCGTAGAACACCGCGTAGGTGTCGCGGGTGACGTAGCCCAGGTGCGGGGTGAGCACGGTGCGCGGCGCGGTGCGCACCGGGGAGTCCGCCGGCAGGGGCTCGCGGTCGTAGACGTCGAGCCCGGCGCCGCCGATGCGGCCCTCGTGCAGGGCGGCGAGCAGGGCGGCCTCGTCGACGATCGGCCCGCGCGAGGTGTTGACCAGGAACGCGGTGGGCTTCATCCGGGCCAGCTCCTCGGCGCCGACCAGCCCGCGGGTGCGCGCGGAGAGCACCAGGTGCACGGTGACGACGTCGGCGGTGGCGAACAGCTCGTCCTTGGCCACGCGGCGGACCCCGGCCTCCGCGGCGCGCTCGGCGGTGAGGTTGGCGCTCCAGGCGACCACGTCCATCCCGAAGGCGGCGCCGATCCGCGCCACCCGGGTGCCCAGGCGGCCGAGGCCGACCACACCGAGGGTGGCACCGGCCAGGTCGGTGCCGACGGTGTGCTGCCAGCCGCCGGCCCGCACCCCGGCGTCCTCCGCGGCGACGTGCCGGGCGACGGCCAGGATGAGCGCCCAGGTCAGCTCGACGGTGCCGGTGGGGTGTGCCCCGGTGCCGCAGACGGTGACCCCGCAGTCGGCCGCCGCGGCCAGGTCGATGGCGCTGTTGCGCGGGCCGG
This sequence comes from Geodermatophilus sp. DSM 44513, assembly GCF_032460525.1. NCBI lineage: Bacteria > Bacillati > Actinomycetota > Actinomycetes > Geodermatophilales > Geodermatophilaceae > Geodermatophilus > Geodermatophilus sp. DSM 44513. Next base: position 2,902,388 of record NZ_CP135963.1, read on the forward strand.
TGGTGACCAGCAGCCGCAGTCGCGGCAGCCGCTGCAGCAGGCCGCGCGGGAAGGGGGTGCGCTCGCGCATGGCGATGACGACGTCGAAGCCGGCCAGCCGCTCGGCGACGGCGTCCTCGTCGTCGAGGTGGTCGGGGAAGCTGACGACGTCGGCGGCCTCCGGCAGCCGTGACCAGTCGGCGAACTCGGCGGCGGCGGACTGGAAGTCGTCGAGCACGGCGATGCGCAGCACGGTGCCCGAGCATGCCGAGCACCCCCGTCCGCGGTGCGGGCGGGGGTGTCCGTCAGGGCCTGCGCCGGGCGCTCAGCGCACCGGGCCGCGGCCGCCTCCCGGCTTCCTGTTCTGCTCGACCAGGCGGGTCACGAACGCCTTGATCTTGGCCTGGTTGTGCGGCTTGCTCGCCTCCTGGACGACCTTCGCCGCGATCCCCGACACCAGCAGTCTGCGCACCATCCCGGCCATGTCCTCGTCCTCTCGCCGTCCACCTGCGGACACCCTCGCGACACCTCTGCCCCGTGTCGGGAGGGCCCAACCACGACTCCGGACAGCAGCACACCGTCAGTCCGTGGTCACCTCGCGTTCGGACGCTCCGCCCCCGACCCAGTTTCCCGACACGCCGCTGACCTGGGGCTTCACCACGAGCCCCCATGGTCATCCACCGCGTCCTCGCAGGTCCGCACGGCGTGTCGCGGTCGACACCGGGAGTGCCCCCCGAGGGCCCCGTCCGCTTTGTCGGAGCGGGAACCCCCCACCTACCGTTCGCGCCGTCCGTCGGGCCGTTCGTCGCCTCCCTGGTGACACCCGCCGGACGCCGCCGAACCGTGGGCCGGTCGATGACCGGCGCGCGGACCGGGGACCCACCGCAGCACTGGGGTGAAGCGCGATCCGTCGCGCCGGGCGACTCCCCCGTCCGAACCCGTCAGCTAACCCGGTAGGCGGTCGTGGAGAACAGGAGACCCGTCGTCGATGACGACTGCCCGCACCACCCTCTCGCGCCGTTCGTTCCGCGGCTCCGTCCGCACCCTCGCCGTCACCGCCGTCGCTGGTGCCGGTCTCGTCCTCGCCCCCCTGCCGGCGTCGGCGAACAGCACCGCCCCCGCCGCAGCGGTCGTCACGGCGGCCCCCGTCGCGGCTCCCAACGGCGCCGCGCAGACCGCCGTCGACACCGCCCTCGCCCAGGTGGGGGACCCGTACACGTGGGGTGCCACCGGCCCCAACGCCTTCGACTGCTCGGGGCTGACCAGCTTCGCGTACAAGGCGGCCGGCGTCTCCATCCCGCGGGTGTCGCGGGACCAGGCGGTGTTCGGCACCGCGGTGGCGAAGTCCGACCTGCAGCCCGGTGACCTGGTGTTCTTCTACAGCCCGGTCTCGCACGTGGGCATGTACATCGGCAACGGCCAGATCGTGCACGCGCCGAGCTGGGGCTCCACCGTCAAGGTGGTGTCGCTGGACTCGATGCCGAGCTACTCCGGCGCCCGCCGGGTCGCCTGACCCGACGCCCGGACCGGTCCCGCCCGGCCACGACGTCGTGGCCGGGCGGGCCGGCGGGTCAGCCCGCGGCGCAGGGGTGCGGCAGGTGGTCGGCCGGTTGCAGCGAGAAGACCGACCCGGCGTCCTGCGGCCCCCGGCGCACCACGAGCAGGCCGTGCCGCACGTCGAGCAGGGCGCGACAGCCCGGGACGGCGGCCAGGGCCACCAGCCGGCCGGGGTCGTGGTTGCGGTAGCGCCACAGCTCCGCTCCCCGGCCGAGCACGACGACGTCGCCCACGGCACCCAGCACGACCACCGGCTCACCGGCACCGCCGCCCTGGTCCAGGTGCCGCCGCAGCCGGGTGGGGTGCACGGCGTGACCGGCGACGCGGACGGTGCACCGCTGCGGCCCGGCCGGGCGGTCGGTCACGGCGCCCTCCATGCGGTGGTGTCCCTCGGTCGGGCCCAGCAGAGCACCGGGACGGGCCGGCGGGGAGGGCGTGGGCTGCGGTCCTCCCCCCGTCGCGTGAGGTCCCCGCGGCGGTCAGCGGCGGCGGTAGAGCCGCGCCGGGCGGCCGACGGCGGGCTTCCGCGGCAGCTCCGAGGAGGGTTCGAGCAGCCGGACGGCGCGCAGCCGGAAGGCGTCCTCGGTCGAGGCGAAGTGGCCGGCCACCGCGTCGTGGACCACCCACAGCTCGTGCAGGGTGAAGGAGTCGGGCAGCAGCCGGCCAGGGTCGGCGCGCTCGGCGTACTCCGCGCGCCCCTGGGCGACGGCCGCCGCGACGACCTCCGGGTGGTCGAAGGGCATCGGCCCGACCTCGCCGACCGGCACCAGCCGCAGCCCCCCGCCGGCGGCCGCCACCACCGGTGCGAGCCGGGCGTGCGGCAGCCACACCGCGTGCGCGACCGACAGCACCCGGCCGCGGGTGTCGCGGTCGACCGCGTCGAAGACCCGTAGCTGCCGCGGCACCACGTCGTCCCCGAGACCGGCCTCCTCCCGCAGCGACCGCGCCACCGACTCGGCGAGCAGCTCGCCCCCGTGCAGGAAGGTGCCGGGCAGTGACCACTGGCCCCGCTTGTGCCCGCCCGCGCGCCGGACCTGCAGGACGGCGAGCTCCCCGCGGTCGTCACCCCGCCCGGTGCGCTCCGGGGGCAGCACGGTGAGGACGGCGGTGTCGACCGCCACCGAGGGCTGGGGGTGGTCCAGCAGCGTCCGCTTCCGCTTCTTGGCCATGCCGCCAGGCTAGCGCTCAGAACCGAGGACACCTCGGTAACCGGTGGTATTCTCAAGCCGACGTCGAGAACACCGGAGGCGGCCGTGGCACCGCGCATCCACCGCTCCTCCCGCGCCGCCGGCGCGCTGGTCGGCTCGGCCGTCGGCGACGCCCTCGGCGCGCCGTTCGAGTTCGGCCCGCCCGGCGCCTTCTCCGCCCGCTTCCCACGACCGGCCCGCGGGTCGCGCACCGAGATGTGCGGCGGCGGGTCGTCGGGCCGGGCACCCGGCGAGTTCACCGACGACACCCAGATGGCGCTGCTCGTCGCGACCTCCCTCCTGGAGCGCGGCGGCCTGGACGAGGCCGACCTGTTCGACCGGTTCCGCACCTGGGCGGCCGCCGGCCCGCCGGACATCGGGAACCAGACCAGCGCCGTCCTCGGCTCGGGCCGGTCCTGGGACGTCGCGGCTGCCGAGCACGTCGCCCGCTCGGGGCACGCGGCCGGCAACGGCTCGCTGATGCGGACCACGCCGGCGGCCATCCGCTTCGCCCGCGAGGGCCGCGACGCCACGATGGACGCCGCCCGCCGGATCTCCGCGCTCACCCACGGCGAGCCGTCGGCCGGCGAGGGCTGCGCGGTGTTCCACGAGCTGGTGCGGGTGGCGCTGGACGGTGGTGACCCGCTCGCGGCGGTCCCCGCGGCGCTGGACGCCGTCGCCCCGGAGCACCGGGACCGGTGGGCGGCCGTGCTGGCCCCGGACTGGGCGCCGTCGATGGCCACGGAGCCCAACGGCGCCGTGTGGCCGACGCTGGGCCAGGCGGTGTGGGCGCTGCGGCAGGGCGGCGGCGTCGAGGCCGTGCTGCGCCGGGTGGTCGACCTGGGCGGGGACACCGACACCGTCGCCGCGGTCACCGGCGGGCTGGCCGGGGCGGTGTACGGGATGGGCGGCATCCCGGTCCGCTGGGCGTCGGCCGTGCACGGCCGGGTGCCCGGCCACGGCGACCGCGTGTGGCGGCTGGCCGACCTGCAGCAGCTGGCCGCCGCGCTCGACGGCGGCGCCCAGCAGAGCTACGACCCCGGCGTGATCCCGCGGATCGGCCCGCGGGAGGTGCTGCCGGGCATCTGGGCCGGCAACCTCGACGGCGCCCGGCACAGCGACGAGGACTTCGCCGTCATCTCGCTGTGCCGGTTGGGCGAGCCGTTCCCGCACCCGGTGCACCGGATGGCCTACCTCGCCGACAGCGAGGCCAACGCCGACGTCGAGGCGGTGCTGGCCGACGTCCTCGACGACATGGCCGCACTGCGGGCCGAGGGCCACCGGCTGCTCGTGCACTGCCACGGCGGGGCGTCGCGCACCGGGCTGGTGCTGCGCGGCTGGCTGGTCCGCCAGGAGGGGATGTCGGTGCAGGAGGCCACGGCCCACGTCGCGCAGCGGTGGGAGCACCTGGGCCTGTGGAACGACAGCTTCACCGCCGCACTGCAGCGGCTCGACGGCGCCACGCGGGAGGACCGATGACCACCACGGGCACGTCCCTGGCGGCCCGGGACGCGATGGGCTCGGGACCGCTGTCCGAGTGCTACGACGCCGCGCTGCGGTACGCCGCCGGGCACCACCGCGGGCAGCTGGGCACGGGATCGCAGGTGCCGTACCTGAGCCACCTCGTGAGCATCAGCGCCCTGGTGCTGGAGCACAGCGGCGACGAGGACCAGGCGATCGCCGGGCTGCTGCACGACGCGGTCGAGCACGCGCCGGAGGGCACCGGCGGTGCGGTGCTGGCTGAGATCACGTCGCGGTTCGGGGACGCGGTGGCCAGCCGCCGCCCTGACCGTGCAGGTCAGCTCCGGACGACGCAGAGCCGGCTGGCGATCTCCTCGACGTCGGCCGCACCGGCGGCCACGTCCATGACGAGCTGGAACGCCTCGTCGTCGGTCACGTCCGGCTGGTGCCCGTTGACGTCCAGGAAGACGACCGTGGCCAGCCAGCCCAGCCGCTTGTTGCCGTCGACGAGCGTGTGGTTCCGAGCGAGTGAGTGGAGCAGGGCCGCGGCCTTGAGGGGCAGCGTCGGGTAGGCGTCCTCCCCGAACGCCGTGGACCGGGGTCGACCAGCTGCGGAGTCCAGCAGACCCACGTCCCGGACCGGACCGGCCTGCAGGGCACGGACGAGGCCGAGGAGGTCGTCGAGATCGAGGTACTCGACCTCGCTCACACCGTGCCGAGCCGGTGCAGCACGTCCCCCCACCGGTCGATCTGTCGGGCCGAGCTCTCCTCGACGCGTGCAGCGTGCCCGCTCCGTTCGTACCGCTCGAGGACGGCTCGCCGGATGACCTCTTGGCGTGACGTCCCCTCGGCGGCCGCGAGGACGGTCAGCGCACGCTCGAGCTCGTCGTCGGTCCGCAGGGTCATCGCCATGGAACCGATGATACCAAAGCGGTACCGCGCATCCGTCCTCTGCCCGGGACGGCGCCCCTCAGCGCCGGCACCGGCCGCCGGCGCACAGCACCTCGGAGTCGGGTGTGATCGGGTAGCACAGCACCCCGCCAGTACCCGGAGGACCGGCATGGCCACGACCGATCGTCCGATCCTGCTGCTGGACGTCGACGGCGTGCTCAACGCCGCCCGCGCGGACCTGCCCGAGGGCTGGGAGCGGGGCCGGTTCAACGGCTACGTGCTGACCTGGGACCCGACCGTGACCGCCCGGCTGCGCGAACTGCACGAGTCCGGCCGGGTGGAGCTGCAGTGGCTGACCACCTGGACGACGGACGCCGACCGGCTGCTGGCCGAGCCGATGGGCCTGCCCCGCGGGCTGGTGACGCACGCCCGCGACGATGCGGCCCCCACCGGGTTCGCCGGGTCGCTCGGCGGGCGGGCCGGCTGGTGGAAGCTCACCGCCGCCCGCGCGGTGGTGGAGGCGGAGCCGGACCGGCGGGTCGTGTGGGTCGACGACGACCTGGCCGAGCAGGCAGCCGACACCGGGGAGTGGCTGGCGGCGAACCGGCACGTGCTGGTCATCGCCCCGGACCTGCGCCTGGGCCTGACCCACGAGCAGCTGGACGAGGTCGAGGCCTGGCTCTGACACTCCTTGACCTCGAGTCGGTTGGACATCCAAACTGACCGCCGTGGAGACCGCCGGCGGGCCCGTGCGGGTGGCGGACCTGCCCGGGCGCCCCTGCTCGCTGGCCGCCGCGCTCGAGCTGGTCGGCGAGCGGTGGGCGCTGCTGGCCGTCCGCGAGGTGGCACTGGGCAACCACCGCTTCAGCGACATCGCCCGCGGCACCGGCGCCCCGCGCGACCGGCTCTCCGCCCGGCTCACCGCCCTCGTGGCGGCCGGGGTCCTGGAGCGGCGTCCGTACAGCACCGCTCCCCCGCGCTCGGGCTACCGCCTCACCCCCGCAGGCCGCGACCTCGTGCCGGTGCTGCAGGCGCTGCTGCTCTGGGGCGAGCGCTGGGCGGCCGACCGGCCGGCGGTGCGGCTGCACCACGACACGGCCGGCCACGGCGACCACCCGGTCGACGGCACCTGGACCTGCCGGACCTGCGGCGAACCGCTGGCCGGCGCCCGCCCCACCCTGACCCCGGCCGGCCGGACGCTGCTCGGGCTGCTACCGAAGGAGGACCCGTGACGACACCCGACACCCCGACCACCGACCTGGGAACCCCGCAGGAGAGCTGGGGAGCCAGCCGGTCGCGCAGCGTCGAGTGGTACGACCCGATGGTCACCGCGGCCGGCGCGGCCGGGCTGAGCGGGCTGGACGCGATGCGCGCCATCCGCGACGGCCGGCTGCCCCCGCCCCCCATCGCGACGCTGCTGCGGATGTCGGTGCACGCGATCGAGGAAGGCATGGTCGAGTTCGGCTGCGCGGTCGACGAGTCGGTCTACAACCCGATCGGCGTGGTGCACGGCGGCCTGGTGTGCACGCTGCTGGACACCGTCGTCGGGTGCGCCGTGCACACGACGCTGCCGCAGGGCGTCGGGTACACCTCCATCGAGCTGAAGGTGAACTACCTGCGCGCGGTCCGGGCGACCAGCGGGCCGCTGCGCGCGGTCGGCCGGGTGGTCAAGCCCGGCAGCCGGGTCGCCTTCGCCGAGGGCGAGGTCACCGACGCCGCCGGCCGGGTGGTCGCGACGGCGTCGGGCTCGCTGCTGGTCTTCCCGCTGCCGACCTGAGCCGCGCTCAGCGGACGACGGTGGCCATCTCCACCAGCCGGCACAGCGCGTTCACCTGGCGCAGCTGCTCCGGCGTCCGGACGGCGGCGTCCAGCAGCTCCTCGCTCATGACCACGACGGCCAGCGCCTTGGCCCGGGACACCGCCACGTTGAGCCGGTGCAGGTCGTACAGGAAGGAGACGCCGCGGGGCGCGTCCTCGGCCGACGTGGACGTCATCGAGTAGACGACGACCGGCGCCTCCTGGCCCTGGAAGCGGTCCACGGTGCCGACCCGCGCGCCGGGCAGCAGCCGGCGGACGGCGCCGACCTGGTTGTTGTACGGCGCGACCACCAGCACGTCGTCCGGGCCGATGCGCGCCCGCTCCCCGTCCGCGTCGGTCCACCCCACCCCCTGCAGCGACTGCCACACCCCGGCCACGGCCGCGGCCTCGTCGTCGGAGACGGCCGCCGCGGGCCGGGTGTGCGCGACGAAGCGGACGGCGAGCCCACTGGCCCAGCCGTCGACGGCGATCCGCTCGCGGCCGGCCGCGGACTCCAGCCGCCCCTCGTAGGCCAGGTCGGACACGAACGCGGTCAGCGCCGGGTGCATCCGGTAGGTGCGGTCGAGGAAGACGCCGCGGTCCTCCGGCACGGTGGCGTGCCCCTCGAGCAGGTGCTCCAGCGCGGACAGCCCCGACTCCCCCGGGTGCACCGCCTGGGTCGGCTGGGCCAGCTGCTGGGGGTCGCCGAGCAGCACCAGCGAGCGGGCCGACCGGGCGACGGCGACCGCGTTGGCCAGCGAGAACTGCCCGGCCTCGTCGACGACGAGCACGTCGACGGCCTGCGCCAGGTCTGGGCGGGCCCAGAACCACGAGGTGCCGCCGACGAGGGTCGCCGTCCCGTCGAGCAGCTGGGCGGCCACGTCGGCGGAGTCCCGGGACCAGGCCACCCCGGGCGCGCCGCAGGCCTGGTGCTCGTCGCACTTCTGCAGCGCGGGGCGCTCCACGGCGCGCAGCACGTTGCCGATGACGGCGTGCGAGGTCGCGGTGACGCCGACCTTCTTGCCGGCGTCCAGCAGCGCGCGGATCAGCCGCGCCGCGGCCCGCGTCTTGCCGCTGCCCGGCGGCCCCTGCACGGCGAGCACCTGGCCGTCCAGCGCCCGGCCGAGCCGGACGACGGCGTCCCCGGCCTCCTCCCCCGGCAGCCGCCGGGTGTCCGGTGGGACGACGCGATCGAGCAGCGCCTGCCCGAGGCAGGGCCGGCCGGCGAGGACGTCGTCCGCGGTGGCGGCGATGGCCTCGCGCAACGGCCGGTCGTCGATCGGTCCCTCGGGGCCCAGCCCGCGGGCAGCCGCCGGCGGCTTGGCCGCCTTGACCACCATCCGCCCGCCGGCGGCGTCGAGCTCGCGCACCTCGCCGATGCGCACGCGGGTGTCGACGTCGACGGCGCGGGAGCCGACGGAGAGCTTGGTGTCCTGCGGCGGGAAGTAGAACTCGTACAGCTTGCTGCGCTTGTCGGCGCCGACCTCGAAGCCGCCGGAAACGCCGCCGAGGGCGGTGCGGTCTTCCACGAGCTGCTCGTCCTCCAGGTCGGCCCGGGCGAAGAACTCCCACCAGCCGGGGCGGGCCTCGCGGCGGTGCCACTGCACCAGGTCGCCGAGCAGCGGGTGCCCGGCGTCGCGCAGCCGCTCCACGAGGGCGGACTCGGCGGCCTCGGCGTCCGACCCCGGCGCCGGGGCGGCGACCTCGGCGGCCGCCGGGCGGGGCAGCGCGCCGTACTGGGCGGCCAGCTCGGTGCGCTGGGTCTCCAGCCAGTCGTGCAGCTCGCGGGTGGAGTCGACGTCGTCCTGGTTGTAGCGCTCGATGGCGTGCAGCCGGGCGGGGTCGCGGTCGGCGAGCCACTTCTCGTACTCGACGACGCTGCCCATCGCGTCGGCGACGTCGCCGGTGTGCTCGCGGCCGTAGAACGCCTCGACCTTCTTGATCGAGTACGACTCCCCGCTGATCCGCATCCCCTGGCGGACGACGGGCAGCAGGTCGACGAACCGCCCGGCGCGCAGCAGCTGGTCCAGCTCGGCCTCGCGGACGCCGTACCGCCCGGTGAGCCGCTTGAGGGCGGAGACCTCGTAGGCGGCGTAGTGGTAGACGTGCATGCGCGGGTCGGCCCGCCAGGCGGCGACGAGCAGGTCGACGAGCTGGGTGACCATGCGCTGCTCCTCGGCGGCGTCGTGCGCCCACAGCGCGGTGAACCGCCCGGCGCGGTCGCCGAGGCCGGCGAGGTACTCCAGCCCCTGGCCGTCGCCGGCCAGCGGGTCGCCCTCGAAGTCCAGGTAGCGGTCGCCGGGGCTCGGCTCGGGCAGTCGCAGCAGGCCCTGGGCGAGCAGCGGCGGCAGCAGCGTGCGGGTGGGCCGCTCGGCCTGCCGGCCGCGCAGCTGCTCGCGGGCCTGGTCGCGCAGCCGGGTGCGGGCGGCCCGGCCGAGACCCGCCTCCTTGAGGGCGGTGTCGGAGGCCTCGGCGAGCGCGATGAGGGTGGCGATGCCGGCGCCGCGGAGGGCGGCGCGCTGGTCGCGGCGCATGCCGGCGACCAGGCTCAGGTCGTCGTCGGCCCGGAGCTCGGCGGAGCACCGCGGCGCCCAGGTGCACTGGTCGCAGTGGCTGACCGGGACCGGCGCGGTCGGCGGGACGTCGCCGACGAAGACCTCGAGGCGGCCGCGGGCGCGGCGGGCGTAGGCGGCGACGTCGACCAGCCGCCACGGCCGCTGCGCGCCGTCCCCGGTGACGACGTGGATGCGCCGTGGCTGGAGGCGTTGCAGCGTGGCGAGCCGGTCGGCGTAGGTGGCCATCTGCAGCAGCGCGGGCACCTTGACCCGTCGGGCGAGCTTGGCGTCGGCGACCTCGTAGGACCACCCGCCCAGCGCCGACGGTGTCGGGGTCTTCAGCAGGAAGTCGGCCTGCCCGCCCCACCGGCCGTCGAACAGCGTCGCCTGGTGGACGACGTCGACGCCGGCGCGCATGGCCTCGACCGTCGCCGCCTCGTCCCGGCTGCCCTGCAGTCGGGCCACGCTGAGCCCCTGCTGCTCCAGGTACTCCAGGTAGGACAGCTCGTGGGCGATGCCGAGGTCGGCGACGAGCACCGTCTGGTCGCTCACCCCCTCGGCCGGGGGCGCGAGGAGGCCGTCGGCGACGGCGAGGTTGAGCGCGGTGAGGTGGGTGCACTCCTGGTGGCGGGTCAGGTCGCTGGGGCTGAGCACCAGCCGGCCGTCGAGGCGGTACACGGCGTCAGGCCCGGCTGGTCGGTGTGGAGCGGTGCGGCAACGTTCCCCCGGAGTGCGGCGTGCGGAGCTCCGCAGAGGCTGTCACGGACGGTGCCGTCCTGGGACCTCCCGCGCCGGATCGATCCCCCCGGCCGCTTGACGCGGGCCCGGCGGCAGGGTCGGCTGACGGCCATGAGCGAGCAGCACGCCGACGACTGGCACCAGCCGCTGCGGCACATCCGGGCCGGCGACCTCACCGGCGACACCGGGCAGACCAGCGGCATGGACCGGCGGGAGGCGGTGTCGGCGAAGACGGTCGGCTCCCAGCGGGTGTGGATGGGCCAGACGCACGTCGCCCCACGGACGTCGTCCGGCGACCACCACCACGGCGATTCCGAGACCGCCATCCACGTGCTGCGCGGCCACCCGGTGTTCGTCTTCGCGGAGGACGGCGCGGAGGTGCGGCTGGCCACCTCCCCCGGTGACTACGTCTTCGTGCCGCCGCACACGCCGCACCGCGAGGAGAACCCGACCGACGAGGAGGCCGTCGTCATCATCGCCCGCAGCAGCCAGGAGGCGATCGTGGTCAACCTGCCCGGGCTGACCTGACCGCCGTCCCTCAGCCGCCGAGCGCGGTGACCATGTTCATGACGGTGGCCATCTGCGGGCCGCGCTTGGTCGCGTAGTCGACGTCCGCGGGGCCGAGGTAGCCCCACCAGTCCCAGCAGCCCTTGGGGTTGCCGAGCAGCGGGTCGGGCCGGGCCTGCGGGTAGAGGACGACGAAGCGGTTGGTGTCGGCCCAGGCGTTGAGGTTGGACTGCTCGACGAACGTCCGGCCGATCTGCTCGGCGGTCTGCTGGCAGCCGTGCAGCGCGACGACGACCTCGCACGAGGCGCCGCCGGTGCAGTTCGTCGGCGTGTACAGGTAACCGGTGGCGCCCATGCCGATGGCGGCCGCGCCGGTGCGGGTGACGTCCCCGACGCCGAGGGACGGCGGGACCGCGTACGGGTCCTGGGAGAACTCGGTGACCGTGCCGCGGGGGTTGCCGGTGTTGGGCGCCTTGACCGAGCCGAACATGACCTCGAGCGACTCGGCCTGGGCGTCATAGGGCGAGCAGTCGTTGACGTAGGGCGCCGCGGTGGCTGCGCAGTCGACCGGCCCGAGCGGGCTGATCCAGCCGTGCCCGGCGTCGACGCCGTCCTGGTAGGTCAGCGGCGTGCCGTAGTGGCGGTAGTAGGCGGCCAGGTCGTCGGCGACCGGGCGCTCGACCGTCGGGTCCTGGCTGCCGTGGAACAGCCAGGTCGGCATGCTCGCCAGGTTGGCCGTGGGGTCGATCTTGCCCTGGCGCTCGTACTCGGCGGTCTTGGCGTACTGCAGGGACAGGTCGCGCGGCAGCGTGGAGTCCGCGCAGGCGTAGAGGGCGACGGCGACGTTGCCCATGGCACACCAGTAGGGGCCGGCGGCGTAGACGGCCGCGCCGTCGATCCGGCTGGAGTAGGCGACCTGGAGCTGGTTGGCCATGTAGCCGCCGGAGGAGATGCCGGTGACGTAGATGCCGTCGACAGCGAGCTGGGGAAGCTGCGGAGCCGGGGCACCCTGCGCGGCCTGCCCGACGGTGAGGCCGGTGACGGCGAGGACGAGGGCGGTCGCCAGGACGGCGACGCGCCGCCGCAGGCCTGATCGCGGACGGGTCACCGTTCCTCCAGCTCTGCCGACAGACACATGACAGTGCTCACATCGACGGGGGGTCAAACCTCGCCCGCGCGTCCACCGCCCGCGGTACGGCGCGCGCCCCGAGGGGAGGATGCCGGCATGGCCGAGTCCATCCGCGCACTGGCCGCCCGGCAGCTCGCCGACTACCGGGCCGGGACACCAGGCACGTCCTTCGCCGATCCCGGGCGACCCCGCCTGGGCCTCGACGACGCGTACCGGGTGCAGGGCGAGGTGGCGGCGCTGCGCGCTCCGGCCGAGCGGGTGGTCGGTTACAAGGTCGGGTGCACCGGGCCCGGGACCCGCGCGCAGTTCGGGCTGGACGGACCGATCCGCGGCCTCCTGTTCGACACCGAGCTGCACCGCTCGGGCAGTGAGCTCTCCGCCGCGGCCTACGCCGAGCTGGCGATCGAGGGGGAGCTGGCCGTGCGCCTGGGGGAGGACGGCCGGATCGCGACGGTCTTCCCGGTCATCGAACTGCACAACTACGTCTTCCGCGGGCAGCCGCCCACGCTGGCCGAACTGGTCGCCAACAACGGCATCCACGCCGGGGTGGTGCTCCCGCCGCCGACGGCGGAGGCGCCGTGGCCAGGGGACGAGCCGCTGTCCGGCCGGCTGACGGTCCGGATCGACGGCGCCTGTGTCGAGGAAGGCCCGATGGACGGCGTCCCGGGCGGGCCGGCGGGATCGCTGCGGTGGCTGTCGGCGCACCTGGCCGAGCACGACCTGTCCCTGCACCCCGGTCAGCTGGTCCTCACTGGCACCCCGCTGAGGCTGCTCCGGGTGCGCCCGGGAGCCCACGTCGAGGTCACCGCGGAGGGACTCGGCGGGGTCGAGGCCGTGATCAGCGCCTGAGTCCCGCACCGCCGGCCGGCCGGGGAGGTGCCGACCCCACCCCGCCGGACTGCCCAGCGCCTGGGCCGGGTCGGGGCCTCGCTCCCCGCCCTGCTCGGCGCCTACCCCGCGTCGTCCTCGGCGTCCGCGCCGCTGCCCCGGTCGCGGGCGAGCAGGAACGTGGCCAGGCCGAGGAGCAGCCCGGCGGCCACCGAGGTGAGGACGACGACGGTCGTGTCCACCTCGCCGACGAGCCCGGAGAGCAGGCCGTGCGACACCGACGTCGGGTCGGCGAGGACGACGCCGACGAAGACGGCGGCGAGCACGCCGGCGCCGAGGGAGAGGGCCGAGGAGAGCCGGCCAGTGAAGCCGAGGCGTTCGCGCAGGCTGCGGGCGGCCTTGACGATGCGCCCGGCCCGGAGGATGCGCAGCGCGCCGACGGTGCGGACGAGACGGAGCAGCTGCACCGGGCCGACGGCGAGGACGACCCCCACCACCACGACGACGGTCAGCAGGACCAGGCCGAGGTGCCCGCGGATCCACTCCCGCTTGTTCTCAGCGACGACGAGGAGGATGACCGTCTCGGCGAGCAGGACCGCACCGCTGAGGAGGTCGACGACGAAGCCGGTCGCGCGGAGCGGGCCCTCGCTGATGGTCAGGAACATCGCCGGTACGGACGCCAGTGCGGCGACCAGGACGGGGACGGCGAGGCGTTCCTGCCACTGCTCCTCGCGCGTCGTCATCCCGGCCACGCTAGCCACGGGGCGTCCTCACGCCGCGAGGCGAACGGCCGGCGTGAGGGTTGACCCCGCCGCCCGGGAGCGACCGGCTCGGCCGCTGCCCGCCGCGGTGACCGGCGGGTGCCGCCGTCACGGTCGTACCCGGTGCCCTCCGGTGAGGCGCAGCGTCGCCCGCTTGAGCCGGATGATCAACCGCATGCCGCCGGACGCGGCCAGCTCGCGCTGGCGCTGCTCCAACTGCGCCCCCAGCCGGCGGAGGCGCTCCTCGCCGAGGGCCTGCGCCTGGGGGAACATCCGCTCCTCCTCCTCCATCGTGTGGTGGCGGAGCGTCTTCTCCAGCATGCGGACCTCGGTCCGGAACTCGGGGTCGTCGACGGACATGCGCATGACGGTGGCGAGCTGGTCGTCGATCTGCCGGTGCTCGGCGTGCGCCACCGACAGCCGCGGTGAGACGTCGCGGACGGCGGGGTAGAACAGCTCGTCCTCCATCTGGGTGTGGATCTCGAGCTCGCGCAGCAGGTCGTCGCGCAGCCGGCTGCGCAGCTCGGTCTGGTCGTCGGCGGTCTGAGCGAGGTCGCGCAGCAGCCCACGCAGGATGTCGTGGTGGGCGGTGAGCACCTCGTCGGCCTTCACCGCGACGCCTCCTCGACGGTCGTGACGGCCATCGGCGTGCGCCAGTGGGCCTTCCGGCGCACCTCCACCCGGCCGTCGTCGATGCGGGTCTCGTAGCAGGGCAGCGGCGCGGTCGCCGGGCCCTGGGCGGGCTCCCCGCTGTCGAGGTGGAAGCGGGAGCCGTGCCAGGGGCACACGATCTCCCCCCGGTGCAGCCACCCCTCCCCCAGCGGGGCACCCTGGTGCGGGCAGCGGCCCCCGACGGCGTGGATCCGGCCGTCGCTGGCGACCAGCACGACCGGCACGCCGTCGGCGTCCACGGCGAGCGGCTCACCGTCGACGAGGTCGGCCGCCTCGGCCACCGGGACGAAGCGGCGCGGCTCGTTGGCGCGGACGGCGTGGTCGCTGCCGAGCCGGTGGCGGTAGGAGAGGACTCCGCCGAGATAGCCGCCGGCGAGGACGACGGCGTAGCCGGCGGCCGCGGTGGCACGGGCGCGGGTGGCCCGGCCGCGTCGGCGGTCGGCGAGCGACCAGGTGTAGAGGGCGAGCGCGGTGCTGTTCAGCGCGGCGTGCACGAGACCGACGCGACGGGCCTCGTCGTGGGCGTGCTGCCAGTCGGTGGCGCCGGCCGCCGCCGAGGCCACCGCGCCGACCACGCCGAGCCGGACGACGTGGCGTGCCGCCTGCCCGGCGCCGGGACCGCCGCGGCCGGTGGCGTCGAGCCCGTCGAGCAGGGCTGCGGCCGTCCACGAGCCGATCGGCACGGTGGCGAGAACCGGGTGCAGCGGGTGGCCCAACCACACGCCGTGCAGCAGGTCCTGCAGCCGGCGGGCGTGGCGGCCGGTGAGCAGGTAGGTCAGCGAGATCGCGTGCTCGACCTGGTAGCTGGGCGCGTCGAGGAACTGCCACCGGCCGAGGGCCCCGCTCGCCCGCTCGAGCAGGCTCCGCACGCTCACCGGTCCACCGAGGATCCGCCCCATCCCCGCGACCTGCCCAACGCCGCGGCACTCAAACCGGGGCGAGGAGAGGCTGCCGCCGCGTCGGGATCACCGTGACGGCCCGCCACGACGGCGGCGCCGGGCACGAGCTCACCGCCACGCGGACCGTCGTGCCCGCCGGCTACCTCGACGACGTCCTCCGCTGTGGCGTCGGCCCCGGCTGGGAGCGGGTGGCCGGGGTGGACGCTGGCGAGCTGCCGTGGGACCCGGCAGCACAGGCGTGGGGTGCGGCTGCGCGGGACCTGGGACGCGCCCCATCCCGAGCGGAGCTCCTGCGGGCGCTGCGGAGGCGACCGAGCGCGGCAACTTGACCGACAGGGTCGCTGAGACGACATTGTCGGTATGGTCCTCCTGACGACCCGGCAGGCCGCCGACCGGATCGGCGTGTCCGTCCGGCACGTGCAGCGGCTGATCTCCGGCGGCGACCTCGTGGCCGTCGGGACCGACCGGATCGACGCCGAGTCCGTCGCGCAGTGGGTGGCGCAGCGGCAGGGCAGCCGGCTGCGCGCCTGGGAGGAGCCGACCGCCTGGGCCGCCGTCGCCCTGCTGGAGGGCGGGTCTGCACCGTGGCTCGGGCAGGCGCAGCGGTCCCGCCTCCGCGCAGCGCTCGCCGGGACGACGGGTGGCGACCTGGCCGTGCGCGCCCGCAACCGGGCCGAGGTACGCCGGTACCACGCCCACCCGCGTGCGATGGCTCATCTGGCCCGCGAGGTGGTCGCCTCTGGCGCGACGCAGGGCGTCGGCGGGCTGACCCCGGCCCCGGACCGGTGCGACGGGTACGTGGACCACGCCGCGGTCGACCGCCTCGTGCGGCGGTACCGGCTGGACGTCGACCCCGCGGGCACCGTCACCCTCCGGGCCACCGGCATGTCGATCGCCGTCGTCGCGGACCTCGCGGCCGGTGCGCGGCACGTGTTGGCCGGGCTGGACCTCGCCGGGTCGACCGATCCGCGGGAGCGCTCGGCCGGCCGCCGCCTCCTCGACCGGGCGCTGGGGGTACTGCGTGGCTGAGGTGCTGTGTGCTCGGGGTGCCGCGTGATCGAGGTGCTGCGGCCCCCGACTCCGGCGGGGGGCTGGGGGCGGCCGTGGCCGGACGTGGCCGAGCTGGCCGCAGCGGTGCCGTCCACCGCCTGGACGCTGATCGGCGGGCTGATGGTGCAGCTGCACGCCGTCGCCGCCGGCCTGCCGGTGGTGCGCCCCACGGACGACGTCGACGTCCTGCTGCACGTCGAGACCGGACGGGGACGGGCGGCACAGGTGGCGCACGCCCTGGAGGAGCTGGGCTACCGGCTGGCGCCCGGCCTCGACCCTCGCACGGGCACCGCGCACCGCTTCGTGCGCGACGGCGCGGTCGTCGACCTGGTGACGTCGGGCGCCCGGGCCTCCGTCGTCGACGTGGTCGCCGCCGACCACGCCCCACCCCGCGCGCTGGAACGGTTCCGCGGCTACGACCTGGTCCAGGTCGCGGGCGGGACCCAGGCGCTGCGGCGGACGGTGCACGCCGAGCTGGCGATCTCCGCACCGGACCGGACGACGGTCAGCGTCCCCGACGCGTTCGGCGCGCTGGTCCTCAAGGCGGCGGCGCACCGGGCGGACACCCGCGACCGCGACCGCCACCTGGCCGACGCGGTCGTCCTGCTCGCCTGCGTCGACCCGTTCGCCGAACGCACCCGCTCTGGCAGCGACCGGTCCCGCCTGCTCCACCTCCAGCGGCACCTGGGCGAACCGGCGGCGCCGGCCTGGCTGCTGCTCCCGGCGGAGGCCCGTCGCAACGGTCAGGCAGCGCTGGACCTGCTCTGCTCCTGAGCCGGACGGAGCCCGCTCCCGCCAGGTGACGGCAGGAGCGGGCTCCGCGGGGCCTCGATCAGGAGGCGCCCATGCTGCGCCAGTAGGCGTTGAGGGCACCGTTGGTCTTGATCAGCC
The DNA here is from genome assembly GCF_032460525.1 of Geodermatophilus sp. DSM 44513. NCBI lineage: Bacteria > Bacillati > Actinomycetota > Actinomycetes > Geodermatophilales > Geodermatophilaceae > Geodermatophilus > Geodermatophilus sp. DSM 44513. The sequence continues at coordinate 2,919,290 of NZ_CP135963.1, forward strand.
ACACGAGCGGGCCGATCAGGATGAAGGCGCCGAGCAGCGCCCACAGACCGGTGGTGGCGGTGACCGGACGCGGACGCTGCTGGCGCGCGTACAGGTTGCCGACCTCGTTGGGCAGCAGGAACGGCGTGACCAGACCGAAGGTGAAGATCGAGATGATCAGGACGAGTGCGCCGCCGACCCCCTCGCCGGAGTGCTGCTTCATCTCTTCGTGCGTGGCGAAGTGGTAGTAGAGCGAGTAGAGGCCGAAGGTAACGATGGTCAGGCCCAGCACCGCCCAGGTGCTGCGGACCTTGCCCACCGGGCCCAGCGGACGCCCCTGCACGCCGGGCGCCATGGGCTGCGCGTAGCCGGACGGCGCCTGCAGGCCGTACGGCTGCACCTGGCCGTACGGCAGCTGCCCGTACGGGGTCGGCTGCGGCGCGGACTGCGGGTGGACCTCGGCCGCTCGCACGGGTGAATGCAGGCGGCCAGTGGGCTCGTCGACTGTGGACACGGGGACCCCCGATCGATCGCGCCGGCTCCTCCGGTCGGGAGCAGGCATCGACGTGCTCCATCGGTACCAGTCCGTTCCACATCAAGCGCTCGTGAACAGCTCACACCTCACCCGTCCCACGCACCCGCTCGGACCACGTGCGCCTCAGCGCCCACACCTCGGTGAACCGCGATACCTGACGCCCACAGTCGGACAGGGACCGCTCGGCACCGGCCCGGCTCACACACCTGACGGTTGCGCGCTCGGCGAGCGCGTCCGGCCGGACCTCGAGAGCCACCGCTCGGCTACGACGTCAGGGACGACGGCGTCCGCGGGTGTGCCGGTCGTACGGGGCGAGCATCTCGTCCGTGGTGGCCGCGTCGAAGGAGTCGGGGCCGTAGCCCTCGCCCAGCCACTCCAGGAACTCGCGGTCGTCGCCGGTGGCGTCGACCGGACGGGCCAGCAGATCGAACAGAGCGGGCGCATCGCTGCAGGACGTCTGGGCCTGGAGCATGTCGGACCTGCGCACCAACACCGTGCGGTCACTCCTGGCCGAGTTCCTGGTCGCCCGGGCGGTCGGTGCCGCGACCACGCCTCGGATCGAGTGGGACGAGTACGACGTCCTGACTCCTGAGGGCACGCGGCTGGAGGTCAAGTCGGGCGCCTACCTGCAGGCCTGGGAGCAGTCACGGCTGTCGACCATCCAGTTCGGCGGGCTCACGGCCCGCACCTGGTCGGAGTCCGACGGCCACAGCGCGGCCGGCTCGTACAACGCGGACGTCTACGTCTCCGCCGTCCTCACCACCACCGAGCACGACCGGTACGACGCGCTGGACGTCGGGCAGTGGTCCTTCTGGGTGCTCCCCCAGCACACCGTCGCCGCGACGCAGCAGCGGTCGATGCGGCTGTCCCGGGTCGAGGCGCTCGGCGGGCCGGCCATCGCCTACGCCGGCCTGGCAGAACGGATCCGCGAGGTCGTCGAGGCTGCTCGGACGTGACGGTGACCGACGACCAGCAGGTGCTCGACCGGCTGTCGACGCTGCGCCAGCACCAACAAGAAGGACGGCGCTCTCCGCACAAGCCGCTGCTGGTCCTGCTGGCGCTGGGCCGGCTGGCCGTGACCGGGTCGAGCGCGCTGCCGTGGTCGGAGGCCGAGGAGCGGCTGGCCGACCTGCTGCAGGACTTCGGGCCAACCTCGAAGACCTCACGCGCGCAGAGCGCTGCCTACCCGTTCACCCGGCTGCGCGCAGACGGCGTCTGGACCCTCGACCAGAACGTCCCGATGGACACTGTCGGCCCGCTCCGGGAGGGCGTGACCGGACGGCTCGAGGCGTCCCTCGAGGCAGCACTGCGGGATCGGCCGGAGCTGCTCGGCACGGTCGCCCGCGGGCTGGCCGAGAGCCACTTCCCGGGGACGGTGGCGCCGGACGTGCTGGTCGCCGTCGGGCTGGACCCGGACCTGCTGCAGGGCCGCCTCACCGGTGCAGCTCCGGGTGCGCGGCGGCGCAGCGGCGCCTGGCCCGCGCGGGTCATCGAGGCGTGGGACCGGCAGTGCGCCTTCTGCGGCTTCGACGGCGCCGCCGGCGGGGCCGTGGTCGGCATCGAGGCGGCGCACGTCCGTTGGTTCACCCTCGGCGGCCCGGACGACCTCGACAACGGCCTGGCCCTGTGCTCGCTGCACCACAAGCTGTTCGACCGCGGCATGCTCGGTCTGGACGACGACCTCGGCGTCGTCGTCTCCCGGCGATTCTCCGCCCGGACGCCGCAGGGCCAGGCGGTGTACGACATGCACGGCCGGCGGCTGCGGCCGCGACCGGGCACTCCCCCGCCCGCCGAGCGGCACGTGGCCTGGCACCGCCAGCAGGTCTTCCAGGACGCCGCCCTGGCCGGTTGACCCGTGAACCATTGACACCTTGGGTGACCCGTGGATGACGGACGATGGACACAGCGTCACCGCAGACGCACTGCCAGGATGAGGCCACGCGAGGACGGGGGACAAGCGTGGCGCTTTGGTTGGTGCGCAGCGGCCGGCGTGGCGAAGGGGACGAGCTGGCACTGGCCAGCGGAGTCGTCGGGATCGGCTGGGCGCCGGTGGGTGACCTCGCCGAGGTGGCGACGATCGGGGCATTGCGGGAGCGCCTCACCGCCAGCTACCCGGATGCCAAGGCAAGCACGATCACCAACTGGTTGGCCCAGGTCGACGCCTTCCAGCGGCGCATCGCCATCGGTGACCTCGTGGCCCTCCCACTGAAGCACACACCCGCCATCGCCTTCGGCCGCGTCACTGGCCCTTATCGGTACTCGCCGGAGGCGCCCGAGTCGATGCGGCACCAGAGATCGGTCGCTTGGATCCGCGAGGACGTTCCGCGCGAGTCCATCGCGCAGGACATCCTCTACTCCCTGGGTGCCTTCCTCACCGTCTGTCGGATCCAGCGCAACGATGCCGAGGCTCGCATCAAGGCATTGCTCGACGGTGCGGCGCCACCGCGACCTGCGGATCCCGATCCAGACACCCACCAGCCGGCCAGCGATGTCATCCGGCAGCCCGACGTCGACCTGCTCGAGTTGAGCCGCGACCAGATCCGGCGCCGCATCGGCGCGCGCTTTCACGGCCACGACCTCTCGCGGCTCATCGGCGCGGTCCTGGAGGCGGAAGGCATGTACGTGCACGTCTCACCCGCCGGTCCCGACGGCGGCGTCGACATCCTCGCCGGCGAGGGGGACATGGGCTTCGACGGCGTCGGGCTGGCCGTGCAGGTCAAGTCCGGCGGGATCGTGGTCGATACGTCGACGCTGCGTGAGCTGCAGGGCGTGATGACCAACTTCGGAGCCACCCGCGGCTTGATGGTCAGCTGGGGCGGATACACGAAGAACGCCCGCGCCGAGGCTCGACGGTTGTTCTTCCAGTTGCGGCTGTGGGACGCCGACGAGGTCATCGTCCGGGTCGAGGCCGTCTACGAGCGTCTGCCGCAGGACATCCAGGCCGAGCTCCCGCTCCGCCGCATCTGGAGCTTGGTCCCCGACGAGGACGCCTGACGTGCTCGTCGACGAGCGCGCTGCCGCCAGTGTCGGTCCCGCCGCCCGGGTCGCCCCGGCAATCTGGATCCCCGATCGGTCCTCGAACGGGAGGGTATCGGTGCAGCGTTGAACGAGGTGGCCACGGACGTGCCGTCGGAGTACCGAGTCACGCGCTCGAGCGTCCGTCCCCTCGACGCCCGTCAAGGTCTTCCATCCGTGCGTGATAAGCCGCTGAGTGAGACCGCACGGTTACGTTCAGCTCATGGGGGATGTGCCCACCGGGCTGTACGAGCACCTCGTTACCGATCGGCTCAGCAAGGACCTGGCAACTACGCCGATCGACCTCGTCCAGCTCGGCACCCTCGACCCGGCCGACGCCCACGAGGCGCTGACCCGCCACATCGCCCACCTGGCCGGTCGGGCGCTGCGGGCCGCTGGCGGGAGCGACGCCTCGGCGGTCAGCAAGCAGGTCGAGCTGGCCAACCGGATCGTCGCTGCCATCAGCGCCATGGCACCCGACAGCACCGAGCCGGACGCCGCCGTCCCCGATCCGGCCCGCACCCTCCTGGCAGTCGCTCAGCCGACCGGCGTCCCCGGGCCCGTGACGTTCCCCGAGCGGCCGGCCGTCCCGCTGTCCACGAGCGCCCTGCTGGTCAACGGTCGCGGCCAGCCGAGGATCGGCTACGAGGTCACCCGCGAGATGGCGTCGGCAGACCGGGTCGACCTGCTGTGCGCCTTCATCAAGTGGCACGGCCTGCGGGTCCTCGAGGACGCCCTCGCCGGCCTCCGTGAGCGCGGTGCCCGGCTGCGGGTCATCACGACCACCTACATGGGCGCGACCGACCAGCGCGCCCTCGACCGCCTCGTCGAGCTCGGCGCCGAGGTCAAGGTCTCCTACGAGACCCGGACGACGCGGCTGCACGCCAAGGCCTGGCTGTTCCACCGGCGCACCGGCATGTCGACGGCGTACGTCGGCAGCTCGAACCTCTCCCGCGCGGCCTTGCTCGACGGCCTGGAGTGGAACGTGCGGCTGTCCACCGTCGAGCAGTCGCACCTGCTGACGACGTTCGCCGAGACCTTCGACAGCTATTGGGCCGACCCGTCGTTCGAGGACTACCAGCCCCGCCGGGACGGCGACCGGCTGCGCGAGGCGCTCAGCGCGGAGTGCGGCGGCCCGACCGACCTGCCCATCGAGATCGCGACGCTCGACGTCCGACCCTTCGGCTACCAGCGGGAGATCCTCGACGAGCTGCAGGCCGAGCGCGAGGTCCACGACCGCTGGCGCAACCTCGTCGTGATGGCGACCGGCACCGGCAAGACGGTGGTCTCCGCGCTCGACTACCGGCGGCTGCGCTCGGCCGGCACCGTGGAGCGGCTGCTGTTCATCGCCCACCGCGAGGAGCTGCTGACCCAGAGCCTGTCGACGTTCCGGCACGTCCTCCGGCAGGGCGACTTCGGTGAACTGTTCGTCGGCGGGCAACGGCCACGGCAGTGGCGGCACGTCTTCGGGTCGGTTCAGTCGCTGACCCAACTGGACCTGGCCGAGCTCGACCCGGCGCACTTCGACATGGTGATCGTCGACGAGTTCCACCACGCAGAAGCGGCCACCTACCGCCGGCTGCTCGAACACCTCCAGCCCAAGGTCCTGCTCGGGCTCACGGCGACACCGGAACGGACGGACGGCGGCGACGTCCGGCACTGGTTCGACGGACGGACGGCGGTCGAGCTGCGGCTGTGGGAGGCACTGGAGCAGGGGCTGCTCGCGCCGTTCCAGTACTTCGGCATCCACGACGACGTGGCGCTGGACCAGCTGCGGTGGCGGCGCGGCCGCGGGTACGACGTCAGCGAGCTGACCAACGTCTACACCGGCGACGACAAGCGGGTCCGGCTCGTCCTGCAGGCGGTTGGAGAGAAGGTCGCCGACCCGGGACGGATGCGGGCGCTGGGCTTCTGCGTGAGCATCCAGCACGCGCAGTACATGGCCGAGCGCTTCACCGCGGCCGGCATCCCCAGCCGGGCAGTCACGTCGACGACGTCCCGCGAGGAGCGGGCGACCGCGCTGGCCGCACTGCGCGACCGCACCGTCAACGTGCTCTTCACCGTCGACCTCTTCAACGAGGGGCTCGACGTCCCGTCGGTCGACACCGTGCTGTTCCTGCGGCCGACAGAGAGCGCGACGGTGTTCCTCCAGCAGCTGGGGCGCGGCCTGCGGCTGTCTGAGGACAAGGCCTGCCTGACCGTCCTGGACTTCATCGGCGCGCAGCACCAGGAGTTCCGCTTCGACCTGCGCTTCCGGGCGCTCACCGGCAGCTCACGCCGCGGCCTGCAGCGGGACGTGGAGCAGGGCTTTTCCACGCTGCCGGCCGGCTGCCACATCGAGCTGGACCGGGTGGCGCAGCAGGTCGTGCTGGACAACATCAAGCAGTCGCTCACCGTCTCGTGGAAGGGGCTGGTCGTCGAGGCGTCACGGGCCTCAGAGCCGTCATTGGCTGGCTTCCTCGAGGAGACCGGGGTCGAACTCGAGGACCTGTACCGCGGCACCGGCCGCAGCTGGCTGGACCTCAAGCGAGCCGCCGGCTGGGACGACTCGAGTCCCGGGCCGGACGACGCCACGCTGCGCGGCGCCTTCGGCCGCATGCTGCACCTGGACGACGACGAGCGGCTGCGGGGCATCCGCGAGCTGCTGGGTGGGGCCGCCGGCGACTCCGAGCGTGTGCGCCGGCTCGCGGCGATGCTGCACTTCTCCCTGTGGGGCGCACGGACGCCGTTCAGCAGCGTGGAGGCCAGCCTGCAGCGGCTGCTGGCAAGCCCGGGGCGATCCAACGAGCTGCTCGAGCTGACCGGGGTGCTGCACGACCGCATCCACCGGGTGACGCCGGCGCTGGAGGTGGCCGGGGACCGTCCGCTGCACGTGCACGCCCGCTACAGCCGGGACGAGGCGCTGGCCGCGTTCGGCATGACGGACCTCAACGGCACGTGGGGCTCGGGCGTGCGCTGGGTGCCCGGCGACCAGGCGGACGTCTTCTTCGTGACGCTGGTGAAGACCGAAGCTCACTTCTCTCCCACCACGATGTACGCCGACCACGCCATCTCGCCGACGCTGTTCCAGTGGGAGTCGCAGAACGCGACGGCGGAGCGCTCAGCAGTGGGTCAGCGGTACGTCAAGCACCGGGAGGTGGGGACGTCCGTGCACCTGTTCGTCAGAGAGTCCAAGACCGCGGACGGCACGCTCGGCACGCCGTCCTACCTCTACGCCGGGCCGATGTCCTACGTCTCTCACACCGGCGAGCGCCCGATGCGCATCCTCTGGCAGCTCGACCACGCTCTGCCGGCCGACGTCTTCCACGCCGCCAAGGTGGCGTAGCGCCAGTCCTCTTGGCCGGGACGCCGGAAGAGTCGTGACCGGCGCGCCCACCCGCTTCACCGTCACCGACCGGGAGGCCACCTAGGGTGCTGCTCGCGGCCCGACTGGCTTCCGGTCCCCGGACATGCCCCCACCCGCACGTTGACTCGTGCTGCCCGGGGACAGGTCCTTGCCATGGCTTCGCACGTCCGCCGCCGGACTCGCCGACCTCGCCCGCGCCGGCCGGCTGGGGACGACACTCGCCACCCAGATGGCCCACCGGTACCGCCGCACCGCGTCCGAGTCCGAGCGGCGCTCCTGGGACGCCAGCCTCGCCGCGCTCGCCGCCGGCCTCGAGCAAGCCGGACTACACGGCGTCGAGGTTCTGGTCGAGTACCAGCTCCCGCTGTCCAGCAAGCGGGTCGACGTCGTCCTCGCCGGGCAGCGCCCGAGCACGGGCGGTCCATCCTACGTCGTCGTCGAGCTCAAGCAGTGGACCACCGCCACCCTGTTCGAGGACGAGCCCGAGCTCGTGGTCCAGCCGACCTACGGGCCACGGCCGGTGCTGCACCCCGTCGCCCAGGTCCGCGGCTACGTCGAGTACATGCTCGACTTCCTCGGCGCCCTGCACGGCAGCACCGACGTCCTCACCGGTGCCGCCTACCTGCACAACGCCACCGACGACCGCGTTGCCGAGCTGCGCAACTACCCGCAGGACGAGCTCGGCCGCTTCTTCACCGCCCAGGACCGCGGCGACTTCCTGCACTACCTGCGCAGCCGCCTCTCTCCCGCCAACGCCTCCATCCACGCCGACCGGCTGCTCCGCTCCTCCGTCGCGCCCAGCAAGCAGCTGCTCGCCGTCGCCGCCGAGGAGCTGCGCACCCGCGAGCAGTTCGTCCTCCTCGACGAGCAGCGGGTCGCGTTCGACCTCGTCCTGCACGAGGTCGAGAAGGCCCGGCGCGGCGACTTCAAGAGCGTCGTCATCGTCTCCGGCGGTCCGGGAACCGGGAAGAGCGTCATCGCCCTGTCCCTGCTCGGCGAGCTCGGCCGGCGAGGCATCCGCGTGGCACATGCGACCGGGTCACGCTCCTTCACCCAGACGCTGCGCAAGGTGGCCGGCCATCGCGCCCCGCGCACCGCGGCGCTCTTCCGCTACTTCAACCAGTTCATGGACGCCGACCCCAACGGCCTCGACGTCCTGATCGCCGACGAGGCGCACCGCATCCGCGAGACGTCGGCCAGCCGCTGGACCCGCGCCGAGCTGCGCACCGGCCGGCGGCAGGTCGACGAGCTCATCGACGCCGCCCGCGTGCCGGTCTTCCTGCTCGACCAGAACCAGGTCGTCCGCCCCGGCGAGATGGGCACGATCGAGGACATCGAGAAGCACGCCCGCGAGCGCGGCCTCGACGTCCACCAGGTCGACCTCGGCACCCAGTACCGCAGCGGCGGCAGCGCCGAGTACGTGGCGTGGGTGGAACGGCTCCTCGGGCTGGCCTCCGGCGGCCCGGAGCCGTGGAAGGCGAACGAGCGCTTCGAGGTCCGGACGGCGCCTTCCCCCTCGGCGGTCGAGCAGGCGCTGGCCGAGAGGCTGGCAGACCACCAGAACGCCCGCATGGCCGCCGGCTACTGCTGGACCTGGAGCGACCCCCGCCCCGACGGCTCGCTCGTCCCCGATGTGCAGATCGGCGACTGGGCGCGGCCGTGGAACCTCAAGGGCGACCGGTCCGTCGGCGGCGCACCCCCGGCCGCGCTGTGGGCCAGCGACGAGCGCGGCTTCGGGCAGGTCGGCTGCGTCTACACCGCCCAGGGCTTCGAGTACGAGTGGAACGGCGTCCTGCTCGGCCCCGACCTGGTGTGGCGGACCGACCGCTGGGTCGCCGTCCGCAGCGCCAACCGCGATCCCGACTTCCGCAACACGAGGAAGGTCAGCGACGCCGAGTTCGACCTGCTGGTCCGCAACGTCTACAAGGTGCTGCTCACCCGTGGCCTGCGCGGCGTCTACCTGCACTCCACCGACCCCGAGACCCAGCGGTTCCTCGAGCGGCTGGTCGGCTGACTCGGCCGGCTCCTCCGCCTCGCGCACACGGTCCGCACAGCCCTGCCGCGGGCCGTCGTCTCGTCACGACGACCGGCTCGGCACCCGTCGGCCGTTGCGGTCGTGAGGCTGCCCGCGGGGGCTCCGCTCCTCAGTCGTTCGCCAACTCCACCACGTAGCAGTCATGGTCGCTGAGTCCTTCCGCCGAGACCCTCTCGACGTGGAGGACCGCTCGGTCGGCCGGCACGGCGACGTGATCGATGCTGAGCAGACCCGGAATCCTGTGGGGCAGGTGAGCGGTCGGCACGTTCAGCTCGAGCCTGCTCAGTGCGCGGAACACGTGAGCGCGCCCCTTCTTCCCGCCGGCCTGCTCCGGGCCGAACAGCGCGTGGTTCCAGTCACCACCCCACACGACCCGCCGGGTGAGCACTCGCTCGAGGAGTCGGTCGATGGCTCGTCCGGTCCGGTCCGCGTGCGAGTCACCCGGCCAGGCGGCATCCGAACCGAGCCCATGCCACGGGAGGATCGTGGAACAGAACGTCGTCCCGTCGACGATTGCGGCTGCAGTGGCGACGTGCACGTCGGGGAGGCCCGTGAGTGGCCGCCGGCTGTACACGCCGGCCCAGTGCTGACCCCGTCCCATCACGCCCGTCGTGCGGTGAGGCCAGAAGCCCGACAGCTCGACGGAGGGATGGACCTCAGTCAGCAGCCACACGTCGGCATCCATGCGCTCGACGAAGTCGCGGTGCGCCCGGCTGAAACGCCCCTCCAGGTTCCAGGTCCCGATCCTCACTGGCGCAGGGTGCGCAGGTGCCCTCGACCAACGGGGGACGTCCGACGGTGAGCGTGTCGGCGGGTGACGGCTCGGCACGGCCCCGAACGGGCCGGCCGGCGACATCGACTGCCCGGAGCCCGGACGTAGTCGCCGGGCTGACCGCCACTGGGGCACCGGCTGCTCCGCATCGGGATGCCCGCCGGCCTCCGGCCGCAGATTGACCCGGGCGTGAGCGGCCACCACGATGGCCGGATCGAGCAGGCCGCCGTCCGGCTTGCCGCCCACTCAGTCGATGACGACGAGGGAACCCATGAGCACCACGGACACGGTCCAGATCCCCCACCTCGGTGGCTCGACCATCGGCTACCGGTTCGGCAGGGCCTACGACGCGTCACTCCCGACGCTGGTGATGGTCAACTCGTTCAGCACCTCCGTCGAGCTGTACCGGCCGCAGTTCGCCGACGAGAAGCTCTCCGCCACCGCCAACCTGCTCGCCCTCGAGCCCTACGGGCACGGCCGGACCCGCGCGTCGCACGGGCAGTTCACCTACTGGGACTCCGCCATCGCGGGGCTGCAGGTGCTCGACGCGCTCGGCATCCCGAAGGCGTTCGTCCTGGGGACGTCGCAGGGCGGGTGGATCGCGGCCCGCATGGCCGTGCTCGCCCCCGACACCGTCACGGGCATCATCCCGCTCGGCACCTCGATGGACTTCGAGAGCCAGCGCAGTCGCGAGCTGGGGTGCTGGGACGGCGTCGAGTTCTGCACGCCCGCCATCGACGCACTCGCCGCGGGTGTCGGCGACGACTGGGTCATCCCGGTCGAGCTCGTCGACGCCGTCCTCACCGAGGGCTTCGGCGAGGACGTACCCGCCGAGGACCGCGCGTTCTGGCGCGAGACGCACCAGGCGAACTACACCGGCGACGACGGACGGGCGCGGCTCCGGCTCGCCAGCATCAACCTGCGTGACCGGGACGGCCTGCACGGCCGGCTGGACAGCGTGCGCTGTCCGGTCCTGTGGCTGCACGGCACCGCCGACCGCGTCTACTCGGTGCCGAACGCCGAGGCGGAGATCGAGCTGTTCGTCAACAGCGCCGCCGCCGAGCTCCGCGTCGTCGAGGGCGGCCAGCACTTCCTGAGCGCCACGGACCCCGACGAGGTCAACGCCGCGGCGGTCGAGTTCATCGACCGCTGGCGGTAGCGCGGAGCCGGCCGCCGGCTCCGGCTGGTGCAGCGACCCGGGCCACCGACCTGCAGACGATCACGAGGTGCTGCTCACCCGCGGCCTGCGCGGCGTCCGTCTACACCCACCGACCCGGGGACCCACCAGCTCCAGCGAGGTCGAGACGGTCAGGCGCCGGCCACACCGCCTCGCCCCGCGCCCGGTCGCCGCTCCCCGGGACGGCACGATCCGGTCAGCCGGTGCCGCGGCGGACGTCGTCCGGCGCGCAGCCGAACGCCGCCCGGAAGCCGCGGCCGAACGTCGCCGGGTCGCCGAAGCCCCACCCGTGCGCGACCGAGGCCACGGTGACCGCCGTCCCGCGCCGGGCGAGCTCCCGCCGCGCGCCCTCGAGTCGCAGCCGGCGCACGTAGCCGGCCGGCGTCGTGCCGCGCGCGGCGCACAGCGCGTAGAGCGCGCGGACCGACAGGTACGCGCCGGCCGCGATCGACGGCGGGGACAGCGACGGCTCGCGCAGGTGCCCGGCGACGTAGGCGGTCACCCGCGCCCACGCCGGGTCGTCGTCGACCGGGGATAGCACCCCGGCGAGCAGGTCGACCAGCGCGTCGGCCACCGGCGGCCCCAGCCGCCCGTCGAGCGCCCCCGCCCCGGCGATCGTCGTCCCGACCAGAGCGGCGAGGAGCCCGGCAGCCGGCCCGTCGAGCAAGCCGGTGGGCGTGGCGGGCAGCCGGGACGACGGGACCAGCAGCGTCCACTTGTGCAGCCGGCCGGGTACCCGGAAGCGCACCGGCTGGTCGGCCCGCCACAGCAGCGCCGCCCCTGGGCCGACGACGACCCGCGCGTCACCCACCTCGATGTGCTCCGTCCCCTCGCGGACGAACAGCACACCCACCAGGTCGGCATCGGTGGCCGCGAGCTGCGCCCGGCCCCGCGACCCCGAGCACGGGCCGCACCGGCAGTCGACCAACGTCAGGTCGCCGACGCGGTACCGGGTGAGCTCGACCGGCCCGGGGACGGCCGGTCCGGGCCGCAACGACCACGGCAGGTGGGTGGCGCCGACCGCGTCGGCGAAGGCGTCGTCGCGCTCGCCGCGCGGCAGGTCGGCGGGTGTCCAGCGCTCGGCGACCAGCGTCATGGGCACCTCCTGGGCGCAGCCAACCCCGCGGCCGGCCTCGGCGGCAAGGCCTGCACGCATCGCAGCGGGGCGTGCGGGGAACGTCGCGACGTCACGGGCGGGGGCCGCCAGGGTCGGCGGCATGCGAGAGGACATCGAGTTCACCACCGAGGACGGCGTCACCCTGCGCGGCTGGCACTACGCGCCCGACGACGGCGCTCCCGACACGCGTCGGCCACTGGTGGTCATGGCGCACGGCTTCTCCGCCGTCAAGGAGATGCACCTGGACGACTTCGCCGAGCACTTCGCCGCCGGCGGGCTCGGCGTGCTGGTGTACGACCACCGCAACCTGGGTGCCTCCGACGGGGAGCCGCGCGGGGAGATAGACCCCTGGCAGCAGGTCCGTGACTACCGGACGGCGATCACCTGGGCGCAGGGCCAGCCATGGTGCGACCCCGACCGCATCGGCATCTGGGGCTCCAGCTACAGCGGGGGCCACGTGCTCGTCGTGGGCGCTCTCGACCGGCGGGTCAGGTGTGTCGTCGCCCAGGTCCCGCTGGTCAGCGGCCTGGCCAACGCCCGCCGGCTGATCCGCTCGGACGTGTTCGCCGGGCTGCGGCAGGCCTTCGACGCGGACCGCGCGGCCCGTTACGCCGGCGGTGACCCGGCGACGATCCAGGTCGCCTGGGAGGACGAGCCGACCGAGGACTGCGCGCTGCCCACCCAGGACACCCACGACTTCTTCCTCGGCCCGATGCTGGAGCGGGCGCCCACCTGGCGCAACGAGGTCACGCTGCGCTCGGTGGAGATGTTCGTGGAGTACGAGCCGGGCGCCTACATCGCCGACCTCGCCCCGACCCCGCTGATGGTCGTCGTCGCCGCCCGAGACCACCTCACCGTCGCCGACCTGACGCTGGAGTACTACGAGCGGGCCCGGGAGCCCAAGGAACTGCTGGTCCTGCCGGTCGGCCACTTCGACGCCTACGTGGGCGAGGCGTTCGCGCGCTCGGCGCCGGCCCAGCTCGACTGGTTCCGCCGGCACCTGACCTGACCGGCGTCCCCATGCCATCCGGGCCGCGGTCGACGGCCCGGCTCGGATCGAACGGCCTACCGTGGCCTGGTGCGCGGGCCGCTGACGGACGACGAGGTCGAGGATCTCTACGCGCGCGCGACGTCCCCTGCAAAGCACCGCGCGGCGGCCGAGGAGCTCGAGGCGTGGGCGGCCGAGCCACACCCCCAGGACGCCGTCCATCCCGCTGCGCTGCTCGTCCGCGCCGGTGAGCACCTGAGCGCCGCCGGGGATCACGACGGCGCCGTCGTCCTGTTCCACCGCGCCGTGGCCGCCGGGCAACCCGTGCCGCCGGACGCGCGCTGCTACCTGCACGGCGCGCTGCTGCAGACCGGCGACGCCGAGGCCGCCCGCCAACTGGCTGACGAGCTGCGCCGCGAGCGGCCCGCCGACGGCGACGTCTACCTGTTCCTCGGTGAGAGCTACGAGTCCGCCGGCGACCTGCGCCAGGCGCACCGCTGGCTGACCCTCGGCGCACAACGCGCGCTCTCCGACGTCCAGGACGGCGAGTTCTCCGCCGCGGACGACGCCACCGGCCTGCTCATGGCGCGACTCCGGGTGCGGGACGCGCTCGGCCTGCCACTCGACGAGTACGACGCGCTGGTGACCTCGGCCCTGCTGGGCGAGCGAGTGGCCCCCGACTGACCGGCCGCGCGCCAGGAGACAGCAGCGTGTGGCCCCTGGTGCGCGCCGGACACCAGTGCCGTCCGATCACCCTCCCGCGCGGGCCGCCCGCGCCGGGACCGTTCACTACGGTTAACGTTTCCGCCAAGTGACACAGGTCACCGCAGTGTTTCCGATCGAGGGACGAGGCAGGCCGATGCTCTACACCGCCTACGAGATGAACCGGCGAGCGGGGGTCCCGTTCGTCGCGGCGTCCGAGCTGACCGCCCGTGCCCTGCACGCCCTGCCCGGCCCGCTGGGCAAGAACCCGGCCGTCCGGCACGTACGGGCGGCCTGCGACATCCTCGCCAAGGCCCGGCCCACGCACGACCGCCCGGCGTTCGGCATCGACTCGGTGACCGTCGGGGACCGCGAGGTCCCGGTCGTCGAGCGCGCCGCGCTGACCACGCCGTTCGGCACCCTGCTGCACTTCGACCGGCCGTCGGTGACCGGCCAGCCGCGCGTGCTCGTCGTCGGCCCGATGTCCGGCCACTTCACCACGCTGGTCCGCCCGACCATCCGCACGCTGCTGGCCGACCACGACGTGTACGTCATCGACTGGCACAACGCCCGCAACATCCCGGCGTCCGAGGGGCCGTTCGGGCTCGACGAGTACATCGAGCACGTCATGACCGCGCTGCGCCACCTCGGCCCGGACACCCACGTCCTGGCCGTCTGCCAGCCCGCCGTCCCCGTGCTGGCCGCCGTCGCGCTCATGGCCGAGAACGGCGACCCCGCCGCGCCGGCCAGCCTCACCCTCATGGCCGGCCCGATCGACACGCGGATCAACCCCAACCGGGTGAACCTGTCCGCCTGCGGCAAGCCGCTGACCTGGTTCGAGCGGCGGCTCATCGACGTCGTCCCGCGCCGCTACGCCGGCGCCGGCCGGCGGGTCTACCCCGGCGTCGTACAGCTGACCGCGTTCATGTCGATGAACCCCAAGCGGCACGTCGACGCCCACCTGCGGATGTACCGCGACCTCGCCGCCGGCAACACCGCCGCGGCCGCGACCACCCGCGCCTTCTACGACGAGTACGGCGCGGTGATGGACGTCCCCGCGGAGTTCTACCTGGAGACCGTCGGGCGCATCTTCCAGCAGCACGAGCTGGCCACCGGGCGCCTCACCTGGCGGGGACGGCGGGTCGACCCCGGCGCCATCCGCGACACCGCGCTGCTCACCGTCGAGGGCGCCAACGACGACATCTGCTCCCCCGGCCAGACCGAGGCCGCCCACCGGCTGTGCACCGGCATCCCGGCCGCGCGCAAGCACCAGCACCTGCAGCACGGCGTCGGCCACTACGGCGTGTTCAGCGGCTCCCGCTGGGACACCGAGATCTACCCGGTCGTCCGCTCGTTCATCGACTCCGTGCGCGCCGTCGCGCCGGCGGCGGCCTCCGTCTGAGCGCCGGTGGCCGGGCCACCACGGCCCGGCCACGGCGTTCCTCCGCCGTCGGGTGAGCACCCGACCACCCAGCGTGCCGCAACCCGGCACCTCGACTCCTCGTGCCCGGACCAGGGTCCACGGACCCGGGTGACCGGCCGTAGGCCTGGCTAGCGTCCCTGGCTCCGGCGAGGCGTCCGAGGAGGGGCGATGACGGTCGAACTGGTGCCGCTGTGCACGATGCACGTCCAGCTGAAGCCACCGATCGAGGTCGGTGCGGGTCCGGCCGGCACGCGGATGGTCTTCGAGGCGGAGAGCTTCAAGCTGGACGGGGACCGCTTCAGCGGGGAGATGGCGGGTGCCGCCTCCGGCGACTGGTTGCTCATCGGACCCGAGGGGACGGCCGGCCTCGACGTCCGGGCGACGTTCCGCACCCACGACGGGGCCTTCGTGCTCGCCCAGTACCACGGGCGGATGGACGTGTCCGACGGCATGGACCTGCCGAAGACCATCTACGTCAGCCCGCGCTTCGAGACCGGCGACGAGCGCTACGCCTGGCTCAACCGGGTGCAGGCCGTCGGCAAGGGCGTCGTCCACCAGGACCTGTCCATCGACTACGAGTGGTACGAGGTGCGCTGAGCAGACCGGCCGGGCGCCGATACACCGATCACCGCGCCGTCCGCTGCCCCGGCGTCGTCGCCCTGTGGACGGACTCCGGGCCTGTGGACGGCGCCCGTCCGGGCCTCCGGCGCTGCCACGGTGGCCCGCGTGTCCGCTCCCGCCCTCACCCAGGCCCCCGTCCACTCACCGCTCGCGCTCACCCACCGGTGGGCCACCCTGCTGGCGCCGTCGGTGTTCGACCGCCGCAGCCTGTGGCTCACCTGGTTCCGCGCGGACGGCCGTCAGCTCCCGCTGGTCATGCCCGGCGACGAGATGCCGGCCCGGCCCGACGGGCACCTGCTCCCCGGCCTGCGGGAGATCTCCGCCGGGGTGGCGGCGCACGTCCCGGGGGACGTCGTCCACCTGGCCATGGCGCTGTGCCGGCCCGGCGAACCGGCCGTCACCCGCGACGACGAGGCGTGGGCGCTCGCTGCGCACGCGGTGCTCGACGACGGGCTGGACGGCAGCTGGAGCCTGCACCTCGCCGCCGGCGGCCGCGTCGAGCCGCTGGTCGAGGGCTTCCCGGCCCGCCGGGACGGCGCCGAGTGACCGCGCCGCAGGGCTGGGTCCCCGACGGTTCCGAGCCGTCCACCCGTCCGCCGGCTCCAGTGGGCCCGACCGCCGGGCCTCGGTACTCCCACGTCCTGGCGCTCTGCGCCGCGGTCCTGCTCGTCGCCGCGGCGGTCGCCGGTGTCGTCGTCCACCAGACCGTCACCGCGAACCCCGGCACACCGCAGGAGACGGCCGAGGCCTTCATGTCCGCGGGCCTACGGCAGGACTGGCGCGCGAGCTGGGAGCTGCTCTGCGGACCCGAACGACTCGACCACGGCTCGGTCGACCGCTACCTCCTCGTCAAGGGGGCGACCGCCGCGATGGTCGGGATGTCGGACGAGCGCGTGACCGTCAGTGCCGGGGATGCACGCCCTCATCCCGACGCCGGGCCCGAGGCGCACCTCGTGGAGGTACGGCTCGCCCGAGCCGGTGAGACGCACGACCTGCAGCTGGTCGTCGTGGAGGAGGACGGCGACTGGCGCGCCTGCGGCCAGCTGTGAGCCGGCCCCCTCGTCGGAGGTGTCTCAGACCCCCGTCGGGACGCGGTCGGCCGGGCGGCGGCGGCCGGAGCCGAGCATGCGGGCCAGGCGCATCGGCCCGGTGTCCCACGGCCGCAGCCCCTCCGGGGCCACCTCCGCCGGCGCCTGCGCCATCGCCGCGGCCCGCTCGGCCGCGCGGACGGCCGCCGCCCGCTCGATCCGCGCCGCCGCCTCGGCGGCCTCGCGGCGGGCGAGGATGGCCGACTTCTGCCGGTCGATCCGCTCCCGCTCGGCCATGACGAGCAACTCCTCGCGCGCGGCGGCGACGGCCAGCCGCGAATCGCGCTGCATCGCCTCGATCTCCACGTCGCCGGAGTCACGCAGGGCCGCCAGCTCGTCGTAGGCCGACCGCGGGCCGAAGTTCAGCAGCAGCTTCATCAGCACCGGCAGGATCTCGATGCTCATGAACAGCAGCGAGAGCATCACCTGCGCCGCGGCGAGGGTGAGGTTGCGGTCGCCGAGCCGGTCGAGGGCCTCCAGCCGGGCCAGGATCCCGTCGGCGTCCTCGTTGGTGGCGTCGAACGCCGTCTGCAGCCGGATCTGCTCGGCGGTCAACCGGGCCAGCTCCGCCCGGTCGGTCTCCAGGGACGCGGCGGCCAGCCCGGCCGCGCGCCCCTCGGCGGCCGACGCGGCCGCCGTCGAGGCGTCCAGCGCGGACCGGGCTGCGGCCACCACGCCCTCCTGCGCGTCCGCGGCCGCCCGCGCCTCGACGTAGGCCTGCCCGGTGCCGGCGTCGCCGGTGCCGCAGGTGCCGTCCAGCTCGCACTGCGCCCGGGCCTCGAGCCCCCGCTGCGTCTCCAGCGCGGCGTCGTAGGCCTGCTGCGCCGCGGTCGCGTCGCCCTGGACGGACGCCAGCTGCGGGTCCGCGGCACCCCCGCTGGCCACGATCGACTCACCGAGGGCGACGTCCTCGCGCAGCTGCGGCAGCCCGGTGAACCGCGCGTCGGTCTCCAGCGTCTCGCGGAAGGCGTCGGCGTCCTCGGCCTGCATGGCCTTGACCTCGGTGTCGATCTCGGCGGAGAACACCTGCAGCGTCAGCGGCGTGGCGATGACCGCGCCCAGGATCAGCGCCAGCCCGATCCGCGGGACGGCCAGCACGAGGTTGCGCCGGAGCGAGGCGTCGTGCGCCATGCCGACCAGCAGCATCCGGTCGAGGTTGACCACCACGGCGCCCCAGCCCAGACCGACCAGCAGGGCCAGCGGCCACCACACGCCCAGAGCCATCGCCACCGCGAACGCCATGGACACCACGGCCAGCCCGCCGGTGCTCAGCAGGACACCGCCCAGCGCCACGAACCGCGGCCGCGCACCGGGTGCGGCCTCCAACACGTCGGGGCGGGCACCCCCGAGCACCGCCAACCCGTCACCGATCCGTCGCTGCACCGCCGCCATCGAGCACACTCCTGGACGACGGGGGTAGAGATCAGTCCGTCGTCTCCCCTGCGTCATCGGCAGGCCACCCGCGCGGGGGGACGGTGCTGCCGGTCACCACCGACTTGCCGCACCACCCGCCACAGCGGACGCTCGGCGTCTGCCCACCCCGGAGCCGTGATGCCCCGCGCCCGTCGCACCGCCGCAGTCCTCGCCGTCGTCCTCGCTGCCGCGGCGTGCACCGGCGGCGGGGACGAGGACGGGCCGCTGCCGCGCAGCGGCCCGGACGGCGGTCCGGCGCTGCAGGGCGTCGTCGACCTCGACGCCGCCGTGGAGGGTGACGTGCGGCTGTTCGACCTGGCCGCCGACCCCGGCGGCGACCCGGTCGCCCTGCTGGGGGACGGCACGCGCGGCTGGCTGGTCGGCGTCGGGCCGGGGGACGACGGTCCGGCGGCGACCGCGTTGCTGGAGGTGCCCGCGGTCGGGGACGACGCCGAGCTGACCGTCCTGCCCGACGGTTCGTTCCTCATCGCGGGCACCGACCCGACCACGGGTTACCAACTGCTCACCGTCCCGCCCGACGGGCCGCCCACCGTGACCGCCCTCGGTCAGCGCCCCGACCGGGCGACCACCGCGCTGTCCCCGGACGGGCGCACGCTCTACGCCGCGCTGACGCTGCTCGCGCCCGGCCCCGCCCAACTGCTCGCCGTCGACCTCGCGGCCGGTGTCGTCCGGACCACCGCGCCCGTCGTCCCCGCCGGCACCGTCACCGCCCTCACCCCCCGGCCGGACGGCACCCTCGCCGCGCTCGTCGAGACCGGCGACGGCCGTGCCCTGCTCGCCGGGTACGACGAGAAGCTGCGGCCGGTGGGCGAGCCGCTGGACCTCGCCCCCGACGCGCCGGTCGGTGTGCCGGCCGACCTGGACGTGACCACCGACGGCACCGTCGTGGCCTCCCTGTACGTGAGCGCAGGCCGGGAGACCGGGCGGCTGGTCACCGTGGTGGACGGCGAGGTCACCGGCTCGGTGGAGCTGGAGGGGGTCGGTGACTCCGCGCTCGACGTCCTCGTGTCCCCCGACGGTGGCTCAGCGCTCGTGCCGCAGGCCGACCTGCTGTTTCCCGCTGAGCTGGTCGTCATCGACCTGGTCAGCGGCGAGCGGGCCGCCGCGGTGTCCCTGTGCGGCGGGGCCGGCGTGCTGGGTGACGTCGCGCCAGTCGGTCGGGACGGCGGCCTGGTGGTGACGGGGTCGTGCATCGACGGCGACGGCCCGCAGGCCACCGCCTTCCTGATCGGCTGACGCCGGTCGCCTGATCGGGGCCGCTGTCCCCAGGCTGCCCTCGGGCGAGCGCTGAGCTGGCTATGGTCCTCGCCGTGCGTGATCGACTGCGGACGACGATGGCTGCGGCCCTGGTGGGGACGGCGCTGCTGTCCGGGTGCTCGGAGCGCCAGGAGGCCAGCGCCACCCTTCCCTCAGCGAGCGAAGCGCCCTCGACGAGCGAGGCTGCTCTACCGCCGCTCGGCCCGCCAGACCTCCCCATGCCCGACGAGGCGCGGGCGCAGACTCCCGAGGGCGCCCAAGCATTCGTGCGTTACTACATCGAACTGATCAACCGCACGTCGACCGTCATGGACGCCGCGCCTCTGCGTGACCTCAGTGTCCGCTGCGAGGACTGCAACCGCATCGCGAAGTACACAGAGGAGGATGCGGCGGCCGGTCGCGACTACGAGGGCGGTGAAATGACCATCGCCGACATGGGTGAACCTCGACTAAAAGGCGGAACCGCCGAAATGACGGTAGCCATCGACCAAGCGCGCTTTATCGTCCTTGACGACACGGGGAAGCCGACCGAGGGCGGGATCGACCCTCTAACCGAAGTGTACGGCGGGGCGGGGCTTAGCTGGGACGCGCCACGTCAGACATGGGTCATGACGCAGTTGACATTCGGATGAGGAAGAGTCGCTCGTTCACGCTGTATCTCGTGACAGTAAGCATCGTCCTCGGCAACCTGTCGTCTTCGCCGGCTCGGGCTGATGATGAGTGTCGCCGGAGTGCGTGCACAGAAATGAATGTAGAAGGTGCAAAGGGGGCACTGGATGTGAGTTTCCTCAGCTCGACGCCGGGTGGCGGATACGCAGCGAGCAACGCCCCACCAGAGCCCCAGCCCTATCGGTACCGCCTTCGGACACCGTGCGAGGTGGACACTGCAGCCGGTGGTGTCTGCCGTCCCGACGACGATGCCGTTTGCCCTGCCCCGCCGGACCAGGTCGTCGAGTACCTGGCGATCGAACGACAACGGCTCGCCATTGCCACAGACACCGGTGAGCTCACGACCGTCGACGGCTCAGACCCGGGAGATGCGGCTCCCGGCACCCCGGTCGGCTTGTGGGAGCCGCTGACCCGGGCCTGCGTCGACATCACCGCGCTCAACCCGCCGCCGAGCCCGGACGAGGTGTACCGGTACTTCCGGACTCTTCCGCTGCCCCAGCTGCCCACCCGTCAGCAGCCGCCCGGCGACGGTCTGTCCGGGCTGCCGGTCGTGTTCCACACCGACGGCCCGACCATGCAGACCTTCGAGCTCGACATCCGGGGCTTCGACGTTGACATCGTGGCCACCGCCAGCAGCTTCACCTGGCACACCGGCGACGGCACCGACCTGGTCAGTACCGACCCGGGCGCGCCCTGGCCCGACCACAGCGTCGAACACGACTACCGCAGCGGCACCTACACCTCATTTCTCACCACCACCTGGACTGGCACCTTCACCGTCGACGGCGGCGCACCGGCCGACGTCCCCGGCACCACCACGACCGACGGCCCACCGGTCACCTTCGACGTCCTGCAAGCCAGACCAGTCCTCGTCAACCCCTACGACTGACCACCCCAGCAACATCGAGCAGGCGGACAATCACGTGACCCAGGACGGCTGACGGACGCAGTCGTCGTCCACGATCGCCAGCCTGTGGAAAACCCCTGAGTCCGGCTCGGGCGTCTGTCAGCGTGATCCGCATGACGACACCGTCGGCCGAGGGGCCGGACCGCTCACCAGTGACCCCGCACGACGTCTCCTCGTCGACTCCTCGACAGGTGGACGAGCCCGCGAGGCTCGTGGCGCCGGAGAGCCGCCGCCATGAGACCGAGGGACGCTCGATCGACCCGGAGTCGCCGCTCATCCCGAGCGGCCGGCACACACGGGGACGACCGTGGCTGCTGGGAGCCCTCGGCATCGGCGCTTGCACGACTCTCGCCGGAGCCGTGCTGGCGGTCGTCGACACCGACCCGGAGACGCCACGGGAGGCGGTCGAGGCCTACATCGACGAGATGATCGACGGTGATGCAGCCCGAACCTGGGACCTGATGTGCCAGAAGGACCAGGAGGCGGAAGGTCCGCGCGAGCGCTTCCTGCAGGAAACGGCGGCCGACCAGGAGGCGGTGAGCGCCGAAGACGACCTCTGGCACATCACCGTCGGCGGGACCCGCTTCGACGAGCGAGCCGGCGCAACCCGTGTTCAGTTGCTGGTCTGGGCGGACACCGAGCTCCAGTACACGGACGAAGTCCACGTCGTCCGCGAGGCGGGCCGCCTGCGCGTCTGCACGATCTCCGGGATGGGCTTCTGAGGACGGTCAGGACGACGGGCGCCATCCCGGGTCGCGGCCGGTGAGGCCGAGCAGCCGGTGCAACGGCGGGGCGCCGTCCGGCACGGGCACCGGCGGGCCGAACAACCCGGGCACGGGGCCCTCCGCGGCGGCCTGGGCGGCGAACCCCGTGCACGCCCCGACCGACGCCGGGTCCGCCGCGTACGGCTGACCGGTGGCGACGGCGAGGTCCCAGCCGTGCACCAGCACCTCGTCCAGCGCCACGGCAGCCGCGACCGGCGCCGGCATGGTGACGCCACCCGCCTCGGCCGTGCCCTCCCACGCCGAGGGCCGCCGCCACGCCATGACCAGTCCGTCGAGCTCGGCGGGGATGCGGGTGCGCCAGTCGGGCGGCAGGTCGTCAGGGGACGTCGAGGCCTGGCCCGCCAGGGGTGTCTTCTCCGCGGCCGCCCGGAAGGCCGCGGCGAGCCCGGCCAGGTGCGCCAGCAGCCCGGCCACCGGGGTGCTCGTGCACGGCGTCGGGTCGCCGAGCTGGTCGTCCCGGATGCCGGCCACCACGCGGGCCACCTCCACTGCCTGCGGACCGAGGTCGAACTGCACCGTCTCCATGCAGCACAGACCGGCACACGGTTCCGAAGTCACCGGTGCGTACGGGACCCGCGGTCGCCGCTGCACCCCGGATCTCACGGTGCGCGGCCGTACCATGACGGTTCGCGTCGACCCGGGAGACCACCGCCCCATGCCGAACGTGCCGCCCGACCGCTGGCCCACGCCTCGTTCCCGCAGGCGCCGCGGCACCACGTCCTCCGACCGGTACGACGACGGCCGGTACGACGACGGCCGGTACGACGACGGCCGGTACGACGACGGCCGGTACGACGACGGCCGCTACGACGACGACCGGCCTCTCTCGGACGACGGCCCGGTCCTCTCCCGCCCCGTCCACGAGCCCTGGCACGACGGTCCCGACGGCCCCGCTGGCTACGGTGCCCCGCGCGAGGAGCGACGGTGGAGCCGGTTCCGCGGCCGCGACCGCCGCCGTCCCGATCCCGTACGACCCGACCGGGACGAGCGGCGCCCCCGCGTCGACCGCCCGTCCCGTGGTCGCCGGACGCTGACCCGGCGGATGGCCAAGGTCCTGGCGGTCGGCTTCGTCGTCCAGGCGCTGGTGATGGTGTCCCTGCGCTGGGTGGACCCGCCGACCACCGCCTTCATGGCGGCCAACCCGGCAGGCGCGATCCAGCAGTCGGTGCCCGTCGAGCACGTGTCGCGCAACTTCCTCGCCGCCGTCATCGCCCACGAGGACGCCGAGCTCCCCCACCGCTCCGGCGCCGTCACCTGGGAGGCGCTGTGGGACCGCGGCCAGGCGCACCTCGCCGGCGAGGAGGACCCGTCGGGCTCGACCATCCCGCAGCAGGTGGCCAAGAACCTGTTCCTCAACCAGGAGATGAGCGCCTGGCGCAAGGCGCTGGAGGCCGGGCTCGCCGCCGAGCTGGCGTTCGTGGTCGACGACCGGCGGATGCTCGAGCTCTACGTCAACCACGCCCAGTTCGGGCCGACGCTCTACGGCGTCTGCACGGCCAGCTGGTACTACTTCGACACCCCGCCGCAGGAGCTGCCGGTCGAGCAGGCCGTGCAGCTGGTCGGGCTGCTGCCCTCCCCCGGTCACGTGCAGCGGGCACCCGGCGGGGGGCTGGACTTCGACGTCGCCGACGGCAAGGGCTGGCTGTCCCGGTCGCACGTGGTCAACGCGCAGAACCGGGTGCCACGGCACATCGAGCGGCTCGGCTTCCAGCCGGTCGAGGACGCCGGCATCACCGGCCTGGCCTCGGAGCAGCCGGCCTCGGCCGACGACTGCTCGACGCGACCGGACGCCGTCGCCGAGCTCATCGCCGCCGAGGGCACCGGGTAGGCCGACCACCCGGGGGAGCTCGTGCTCTGCCCACCACGATGGGCAGAGCACGAGCTTCCACAACCCACACCCGTCGCCCAGCGCCCTCGCTGTCGACGAGGGCAGGTGGAGAGACGCCGGCTCAGCCGTTGTCGTCGAGGTCGCCGGAGTCGTCCTCCTCGGCGGGGACGTCCGGCGTGACGTCGTCCTCGGTCTGCTGGGGGTCGGTGTCGTCGTCGTCATCGAGGCCGCCGGTCCCGGGGTCGATGCCGTCCGCGTCCTCCTCACCGCCGTCGACGCGGTCCGCGTCCTCGGCGCTGTCGGCCTCCTCGCTCGGCACTGCGTCCCCCGCGGGGTCCCCCGCCGAGCTGCCGCTGCAGCCGGTCAGCCCCAGGCCCACCGCCAGCACCGTCCCGGTCAGCCACTGTCGCGTCCTGCGCATCCCACGTCCTCCTGTGCTCGATCAGCCTCCCCACCGGTGCCCGCATGGCCGGTGCGCACGCCGGACGGCGGCCGATGACACGGGTTCGTCATCTACGGTCGCCGGCGGTGTCGCGGGACGGCGGAGGGGTGCGCGTGGGGAGCCCGGGCCACGGCAGCCGGGCGGCGGGCGGTCGCCGCCGAGCTCACCGGCCCCGGACGGGCGAGGGTCGCCCGGCGGCTCGGGCCATGACGCTCACAGCGGGCGGACGGCGGCGGTGACCGAGCGGGAACCGCCGCTCCAGGTGGGCAGCAGGACCATCTTCACGCCCACGCCGCCGGTGACCACGACGCGGACGTCGTCGGCGGACGCGGCCACCCGCAGCTCGTCGGCGGCGTAGGCCGGCACGCCCGCGCGGAAGGCCACGGACGGCGCCCACGCCTGCAGCAGCGCGCTGCCCTCGGCGAACAGGTGTCCGGCGATCCGGTCGGCGCCCCAGCCCTGCTCGCCCAGCAGCGTGGCCGGCTCCGGCGGCAGCAGCAGGAACTGCTCGCCGCGCCCCGCCCGGGACGGGTCCCCGGCCGCCAGCGCCAGCCCGGCCATCGCCGCCGCGGCGGGGCCCAGCACGGACGGCGGCTCGCGGTAGCCCTCCCCCGGCAACACCTCGACCAGCCCGCCGGCGGCGAGCACGGTCACCGCGTCGACGTCCACCCCGAGCCCGCGGCGCTGGGCCAGCGACGGCAGCGGGCGGGCCGCCTCCGCCGTGCAGCAGCCGTACTTCGCCGGCGAGCCGATGGTCGCCATGTCGGTCAGCCCGGCCCGCGCGCCGCCCGCCCCGGCCAGCGCCAGCGACACCGCCCGGCCGACCGCGGCGTTCACCGGGTTGCCGGTGCCCAGCCCGCCCGCGCCCGACGTCATGCCGATCCGGCGGCCCACCGGCCCGTGCACCAGCACGGCCACCGCCGGCCCGCCGGTCGTCGTCGTGACGCCGAGCAGGTTCACCTCCGGCCGCAGCGCCGTCCGGCACGCCGCGACCACCACCGGCAGCGCGGCCGCCGGGCACCCGGCGAGCACCGCGTACCAGGCCACGCCGCGCACCGTGAGCTCACCGGACAGCGGCGGCACCGGCCCCAGGAAGGCGTCCGGGTCGGCGACGCCGGCCAGCACCGCCGCGAGCCGGGCCGCCGTCGGCGGCACCACGGGCAGCCCGTCGCCGTACCCCGCGGCGAGCAGGTCGAGGAGCACCGCGGCGGGGTCGGCGTCCTCGCCGACCAGCGGCAGGTCGGCCACGGTCACCGGCGGACGGGGACGGCCCGTGACACCGCCGCCGTCGCCCCGAACGACGGGATCCACACCGAGTGCTTCCCCGCTCCCCCGGCGACCAGCACGTGCAGCATCTCCGGGCCGGTGCTCACGGGGTAGGCGTCGCCGTCGGGCCGCACGCCCCAGTCCTCGAACTGCCGCTGGTTGGCCTCCGACACGTGCGACACCGGGATCCGCGCCCGCTCCCACAGCGCGTCGCGCACCGCCTCGGCGCTCCACCCGTCGCGGGCGAACGTCGCGGCGTGCTCCGGGCCGAGCACCAGGAAGTGCGGGCCCTTGACGTAGACGTTGTTCGACCCGGGCTGGGCCATCACCCCGGCGATGGTGAGCAGCAGGTCCCGGGCCGTCGTCCCGCCGTGGTCGTTGACGTTGTGCGGCCCCTCGCAGGCCGCCACCGTCACCACCGACTCCCCCGGCGCGAAGCCGCGGCGCACCGAGAACGGCGGGAACGGGCTGTCCTCCTCGTTCTCCCCGAAGCAGAAGGAGTACTTGGCCGGCCCGCCGTGGGTTGCCCGGTCCATGACGCCGGGCCGCGCGCCGCCGACGTGCGTGGTCACCAGCTGCACCGCCCGGCCGATGACGGCGTTGGCCCGAGTGCCCTGGCCCAGGCAGTTGGCGCCGGAGTTGATGCCGAGTGCGGTGCGCACCGGGCCGTTGACCACCACCATCGGCGCGCACGGATGGGTCGTGGCCAGCACGCCGTGCAGGTTGTACTCCGGCGCCTGCAGCGCCCGGACGGCGGCGAGCACCACCGGCAGGTCGCCCGGGCGGCAGCCGGCCATCACCGCGTTGGCCGCCAGGCTCTCCCGGGTCGGCACCAGCCCGGACGGCGGCAGCGGCCCCAGCTCCAGGTCGACGCCCTCCAGCGCGGCCAGCGCCGCCTCGACCCGCGCCGGCGTGGGGGCGACCAGCGGCAGCCCGTCGCCCCAGCCGCGGCGGTGCGCCTCCTCCTGCCAGGTCTCCTCGGTCACCCCGGGCAGGTCCAGCAGCGCGGTCACGCCCGCCCCCGCGCCTCGTCGGCCAGCCGCAGCAGGTCGCCGGCCGCGCCCTCGACCCGGCCGGCCAGCTCGTCGGCGGTCAGCCCGCCCACCGGGTGCGGGACGACGAGCAGCCGCGGGCTCACCCGCCGCGCGCGGGCCTGCGCCTGCACCAGCGGCAGGAACGTCTCGGTCACCACCAGCGGTGCCACGACGCCGCGCCGTTCCAGTTCCACCGAGTCGTGGAGACTCCACGACGAGCACGAGCCCTAGTCACCGACCGCCACCAGCACCACCTTGAAGCGCTGGGCGAGCCAGTCGATCTGGTCGGGGTCGGCCGCCACGGAGGCGCTCTCCTTGGCCGCGAGGCCCAGCTCCGGCAGCGCCCAGTGCGCCTGCAGCCGCTCCCCGAGCCCGCGCAGCAGCTCGGTGGCGTTCGGCTTGGAGTTGGTGAACAGCGCCACGTCGGTCCACGCCGCGGTGCTCGCGGCCACGGCGTCCGCGCCGGCCGGCTCGGGCAGCACGCCGTGCGTGGGGTCGACGACCTGCAGCGACCCGGCACCGGCGGCCAGCACCGCCACCGCGGCCTCCCCCGCCGCACGCCCGTCCGCCTCCGCGGCGGCCAGCGTCCGCTCCGCCCCGGACCGCGCGTCGCCGGCGACCAGCACGCCGGCCGACGGCACCAGCCGCCCGTCGGCGTCGGCGGCCAGCCCGTCGACCAGCGCCTCGGGTCCGCGGCGGCCGACGAACGGGAACACGCCCGCGACCGCCATCTCCCGCTCCCCGTCGGCGGTGCGGACGGCGACGCCGGACAGCACGCCCTCGCCGCGCAGCGCGGTCACCGCCGCGCCGGTGAGCACCTCGACCCGCTCCGCCGCCGCCAGCGCCCGGTCCCGGGCCGCCGACCAGCGCGGCTCGCCGGGGGCCAGCACGGTCACCGCCGAGGCGTGCCCGGCGAGCTCGAGGGCCTCGGTCGCCGTCCACTCGTCGTCGCCGACGACGGCCACCGGGCGGCCGCGGAACAGCGGCCCGTCGCACGCCGCGCAGGTGGAGAGCCCGCGGCCGGTCAGCTCCGCCTCCCCCGGCAGCCCGAGCCGCCCGGGTGACAGGCCGGCCGCGACCACGACGACCCGGGCGGTCACCTCGCCCGCGGACGTCGTCAGCCGCGCCGGCGGGCCGAGCTGCACGCGGGTCACCTCGGCGTACTCGAGACGCACCCCGGCCGCCTCGGCGTCTGCGGTGAGCGACGCCGTCAGCGCCGGGCCGGTGCCGCCGGAGTGGTCGTGCAGCGTGCTCAGGTTGACCAGCTGCCCGCCCGCGGCCAGTCGCTCGTAGGCCACCACCCGCAGCCCCCGCTGCGCGGCGACCCGCGCCGCGGTCAGCCCCGCGGCACCGGCGCCGACCACGGCGACGTCCCAGTCGGCGCTCACACCAGCCCCCGCGCGATGGCACCGGCGGCCAGCAGCTCCTCGGCGACGAGGAAGCGGTCGACGGCGCTGCGCCCGTGCCCGCCGTAGCGCGGCGGGATCGCCATGCCGACCCAGCCCCGCTCGGCCAGCGTGCGGGAGAACTCCGGGTCGTACCGGCCGGCGGAGCCCAGCGCCGGCCGGTGGTCGGCAGGCAGCTCGGCGGCGAGGAACTCGCGCACCTCGGCGCGCAGCGCCTCCTCGTCCGGGCTGAGCGCGGTGGGGGCGAACTGCACGGCGTCCCTCCTGGGGTGGGCCCCGCCGGGCCGGGTCACGTCGCCGGCCCGGCGGGGGTCCGGGGTCCGGCGGGTCAGGCGGTCTCGCGCCGCCGCTGGGACCACATCTGCGTGGCCCGCTCGAAGTGCAGCGCGGCCTCCCAGCCGATCCCGGGCGGGCCGGCCTCGGTGCGGAACGAGCGGGCCGCCTCGCGGGCCAGCTCCGGGTCCTTGGCCGCGCGGCCGGCCAGCTCCATCGCGAGGTCCTCGACCTGCTCGTCGGGGACCGCCTTCCAGGCCAGGCCGATCTCGGCGGCGCGCACCCCGTCGACCTCCTCGCTGAACAGGCCCATCGCGGCGGTGGCCTCGCGGCCCGCCGTCCGGCTGCTGATGGTGAAGTAGCCGCCGCCGGGGTGCAGGCCGATGCGCAGGAAGCCGGCGAGCAGCCGCGCGTTCTCGCCGACAATGCGCAGGTCGGTGGACAGTGCGAGGTTGATGCCCGCGCCGACCGCGGCGCCGCGCACCGCGGCGATGGTGGGCACCTGCAGGGTGCCCACCCGGCGGAAGGCGGTGTAGACGGCGCCGAGCTCCTTGTACGTCTTGTCCTCGGCCTGGTCCGCGCCCGCGGTCCAGCGCCGGCGGTCGGCACCGGAACAGAACGTGCCGCCGGCGCCGCGGACGACGGCAGCGCCGATCGCGGGGTCGGCGTCCAGCTCGTCGCACAGCTCGGACAGCTGCAGCCCCATCTCCGGGGTCAGCCCGTTCTTGACGTCGGGGTTGTCGACGGTGAGCACGGCGACACCGCCGTGCCGCTCCACCTGGATCTGTCCCACGCGGGGTGTCCTGCCTTCCTGTCGGGTGATGAGGGGGCTACTCGCCCACCGGTTCACGGGAGCCGGTGGTGCGGACCAGGACGTCGACGGCGGTGGCACCGCGCCCGCGCGGGCCGACGATCAGCGGGTTGACCTCGAACTCGGCCAGCCGGTCTCCGGCGGCCACAGCGGCCTGCGACAGCCGGACGACGGCGTCGACGGCGGCCGGCACGTCGGCGGGCTCGGCGCCGCGGAAGCCGGCCAGCAGCGGCCAGGCGCGCAGCCGGCGCAGCATCGCCCACGCCTCCTCGGGTGTGACCGGCGCCAGGGCGGAGGCGAGGTCGCGGTAGAGCTCGGTGGTGACCCCGCCGAGGCCGACGGTGACCACCGGCGGGAACCCGTCGCGCCCGGCGGTGACGGCCAGGACCAGCTCGGTGCCGGGCGGGACGAGCTCCTGCACGTGCACGCCCTCGACGCCGGGCACGCGGTGGCGGTGCGCGGCGTCGAGCAGCCCGGTGAACACGGCGGCCGCGTCCTCGGGGCCGACGCCGACCCGCACGCCGCCGACCTCGCTCTTGTGCGCCAGGTCGGCGGCGGCCAGCTTGAGCACGCCCGGGCCGGGCAGCGCGGCGACGGCGGCGGCCGCCGCCTCCGGGGTGGTGACCAGCACCGAGGACGGCTGGGCGATGCCGACCGCCCGCAGCAGCGCCGCGCCGTCCACCACCGGGGCGTCGAGCAGCGCGCGCACCTCGCCGGCCGGCAGCTGGGGAGCGGCAGGCAGCGGCGGCGGGGTGCCCGGCGGCCGGGGCGGGGCCAGCCGGGCGGCGACGCGGGCCAGGTCGCCGACCGAGCCGAACACCGGGACGCCGGCCGCGCGGAACACCCGCCGTCCCTCGACGGTGAGCTCCTGGCCGGCGATCCAGCCGACCAGCAGCGGGCAGGGCAGCGCGGCGGCGGTGGCCACGAGGTCCTCGGCCAGCCGGGCGCCGGCCTCGCCGACGACCATGGTCACCAGGACGGCGACGACGTCGACCGCGTCGTCCTCGGCGATGATCCGGCACACGTCGCCGAAGGCCTGCGCGCCGCGGTTGAACAGCTGGGCGGTGACGTCGACGGGGTTGGCCAGCGCGCCGAAGGGCGGGATCAGCGGACGCAGCCGGTCCTGGGTGGCGGCCGACAGCTCGGGCAGCTGCAGGCCGACGTCCGCGCACAGGTCGGCCGCCAGGCTGCCGGCCCCGCCGGAGGTGGTGACGACGGCGACCCGCGGACCCTCGGCCGGCTTCCCGGCGGCCAGCACCGCGGCGACGGCGAGCAGCTCGTCGACGTCGTCGACCAGGATGACGCCGTGCCGCTGCGAGGTGAGCACGAAGGCGACGTCGTCGCCGAGCATCGAGCCGGTGTGGCTGGCCACCGCGCGGCGCCCGGCCGACGACCGGCCCGAGCGCAGCACCACCAGCTGCTTGCCGGCCTGCTGGGCGCGGTGGGCGAGCTCGGCGTAGGCGGCGCCGTCGCCGGTGGCCTCCACGTAGAGCATCAGCACCCGCACCGCCGGGTCGGCCAGCAGGTGCAGGGACACCTCGGTGAGGTCGAGGTCGGCCTGGTTGCCGGTGCTGAACCACGCCTCCAGGCCCAGGCCCATGTCGGTGGCGAGGTCGAGCACCGAGCCGCCGACGGCGCCGCTCTGCCCGACGTAGGCCACCCCGCTGCCGGCGGCCAGCGGCCGGTCGGCGGCCGCGGTGAAGGTGGCCACCACCCCGGTGGGCGCGTAGAGGAAGCCCTGGCAGTTCGGCCCGACCACCCGGACGCCGGTCTCCCGCGCCACCGCGGCCAGCCGCTGCTGCAGCGCCACGCCCGCCGGGCCCACCTCGGCGAACCCGGAGGCGTAGACGACCGCCGCCCGAGCGCCGACCGCGGCGGCCTGCCGGATGGCGTCCTCCACCCGCTCGGCGGCGACCAGCACGAGCACCAGGTCGACCGGGCCCGGGACGTCGGCCAGCGTCGGGTGGCACGGCTGCCCGACCAGCTCGGCGTAGTTGGGGTTGACCGGGTACACGCCGCCCGAAAATCCGTGTTCGACCAGGTAGCGCAGCGGCCGGGACATCAGGTTCTCCGGCCGGCCGGAGATGCCGAGCAGCGCGATCCCCCGCGGCCGCAGCAGTGCTGCCAGCCCGTCGTCCTGCGGGGCCGGGGTGGGCGCGGTCATCGCACGCCTCCTCGGGGGACGACGGTGGGCTCCGACGCAGCTAAGTTGACACCGACGTCGATGTCAACGTCCCGTGTCGACTGCCCAGGCGCTGGAGGTGCCGCGTGCCTCGACCCGGTCCGTCCGCGGGGGCTGACGCGGTCGCGCTGCCCACGACCGAGCGCGGCCGCCGGATGCGGGCCCGGCTGCTGGCCGCGGCCCGCGAGGTCTTCGAGCGCGACGGCTTCCTCGACGCCCGGGTCACCGACATCTCCGCGGCGGCCGGCGCCGCGCACGGCAGCTTCTACACCTACTTCGGGTCCAAGACCGCCGTGTTCCGGGCGCTGGTCGCCGAGACGATGGACGACCTCTATGCCTCCCTGGGCACCGGGGGCGAGCCCGGCCCACCGGACGGCCACCCCGCCGCCGTCGCGCTGCACCGCATCGACGCGGCCAACCGCCGGTTCGTGGCCGTGTACCGGGAGAACACCGCGCTCATGGCGCTGTTCGAGCAGGTGACCACCTTCGACCCGGAGGTGCGGGCGCTGCGCCGGGCCGCCCGCGAGCGCAACGCCGGCCGGGTGCGGCACAGCATCGAGCAGCTGCAGCGCGACGGCCTGGTCCCCGCCGACCTGGACGCCGAGTACGCCGCGCACGCCCTCGTCGCGATGGTCAACGGGGTGGTGCACTACTGGCTGGTGCTCGACGGCGGGTTCGAGCAGGAGCGGCTGGTCGGCACGCTCACCCGGCTGTGGGCCCAGGCACTGGGCCTGCCCGCCCGCGGCTGACCCGGGAAGTGGCCTATATCGCGATAAAGGCCACTCGGGCGGCCTTCAGCGCGATGAAGGCCGGCCGCGGGTGGCCTTCCGCGCGCGGAAGGCCGCGCTCGCACGCCAGGGTGTGGCCTTCCGCGCGCGGAAGGCCGGACTGGGTCGGGAAACTGGAGTTGCCCGGCGCCGCGCGGCGCGGGGCCGGACGAGAGGCAGGCCGATGCGCGTCCCGGTGACGACGCTGGAGGAGCAGACGCGCACCGTGCTGCGCGCCTGGGGGCTGGCCGAGGAGCCGGCGCGGACCGCGGCCGTGGCCGTCGGCTACGCCGACCGGGCCGGCATCGACTCCCACGGCATCTCGATGCTGCCGACCTACGAGCGGCTGCTCCACCGGGGTCACCTGGTCCCCGGGGCGCGGACGACGACCGTCCGGGAGACGGCGGTGACCGCACTGCTCGACGCCGGTGGCGGCCTCGGCCACCCGGCCGCGGTCGCGGCGGTGCGGCTGGCCGGTGACAAGGCCGCCGCGGAGGGCGTGGGCGTGGTGTCCGTCCGCAACTCCTCCCACTTCGGCGCGGCCGGCCACTACGCCACCCTGGCCGCCGACCGCGGGCTGATCGGCCTGGTGACCACGTCGGCCCGCACGGTGTCCGTCGTGCCGACCCGGGCGGCGGTGCCCCGGCTGTCGACCAACCCGCTGGCCTTCGCCGCCCCGGCGCGGCGCAACCGCCCGTTCCTGCTGGACATGTCCACCAGCACGGTTGCGGTCAACAAGGTGCGGGTGCACGGCTACGCCGACCGGCCGCTGCCGCCGGGGTGGGTGCTGGACGGCGACGGGACGGCGGTGCGCGACCCGCACGACGCGGCGGCCGTCCTGGCCGGTCCGGGGCCCGGGGGGCTGACCCCGCTGGGCGGCACCCCGGAGATGTCCAGCCACAAGGGCTACGGCCTGGGCGTGGTGGTGCAGGTCCTGTCGGCCACCCTGTGCGGGGCCGCCCTCGCCGCGACCCGCGCCGCCGGCGACCGGGTGGACGTCGGCCACTTTTTCCTGGCGCTGGACCCGGCCGCGTTCCGCGGGGACGGCGGCTTCCCCGACGACCTCGACGAGCTCCTGGACCTGCTGCGGGCCACCCCGCCGGCCGACCCCGACCTCCCGGTGCTGGTGCCCGGGGACCCCGAGGCGGTCGCGCGGGAGCAGCGCGAGCGCAACGGCGTCGCGCTGCCGCCCGCGCTGCTCGGGCAGCTGCGGGAGCTGTGCGGCCGGGCCGGCGTGCCGTTCCTGCTGGACGCCGACGGCTGAGTGCGCGGGGGTCAGTCGCAGCGGGCGGACATCCCGCCGTCCACCACCAGCTCGGTGCCGGTGATGAAGCGGGCCTCGTCGGAGGCGAGGAACAGTGCGGCAGCGGCGGTGTCCCGGCCGTCGCCGGAGACGCGGAGCGGGATGCGGGCCTGCCGCTGGGCCAGCAGCGCCTCGACGTCGCCGCCGGCGCGCTGACCGGCCAGCCGGGCCTCGACCATGGGCGTGTGCAGCTGCCCGGGGACGACGGTGTTGGCCCGGATGCCGTCGGGTGCGTGCTGCACCGCCACGGCGCGGGTGAAGGCGATGACGCCGGCCTTGGCCGCGGAGTAGGCCACCTGCGCGGCACCGGTCCAGCGGATCCCCGACGTCGACGAGGTGTTCACGACCGCCCCGCGCCCGGCCTGCACCATCAGCGGCAGCACGGCCCGGCAGGTGAGGAAGGTGCTGGTCAGGTTGGCGTCGAGCTGCTCGTGCCAGAGCTGCTCGGTCATCTCCGCCGCGCCGCCGTGCCGCGAGCCGCCGACGTTGTTCAGCAGCACGTCCGGGGTGCCGAGCTCCTCGACGCAGGCGCGCACCATGGCGGCGACCGCGTCGGCGTCGGTCACGTCGCAGACGTGCGGCCGGGCCGTCCCGCCCCGCTCGGCCACCGCGGCGAGGGTCTCCGCCAGCGCCTCCTCCCGGAGGTCGACGGCCAGCACGCGGGCACCCTCCTCGGCGAACCGGACCGCCGCGGCCCGCCCGTTGCCCCAGCCGGGGCCCACGCTGCCCGCGCCGGTGACGACGGCCACCCGACCGGCCAGCCGCCCGGTCACCGGGACCCCCAGAGGGCCGGCCGCGGGGCACGCCCGGACGCTGAGCTGCGCATGCGGCGGACCATACTCGACATCCTGTAGGAGAACGGCCGAGGAGAGGGTGCCGGGTGGACGCGTGAGGCGGCTCCTCGAGCTGCTGGCCCTGGCCGCCCTCGTCGCGGCCGCCGCGGTCGGCCTCGACCGGCTCGCCCTGCCCGCACCCGCCCTCTTCGCGGGCCTGCTGGTGGGCCTGGCCCGCGCGCTGCTGGTGCGGGGCGAGCTGACGACACCCGCCTGGACGGCCACCGCCGCCCAGGGCGTGATCGGCGTGGTCATGGGCGTGCTGGTGCAG
This sequence comes from Geodermatophilus sp. DSM 44513, assembly GCF_032460525.1. Classification (NCBI taxonomy): domain Bacteria; kingdom Bacillati; phylum Actinomycetota; class Actinomycetes; order Geodermatophilales; family Geodermatophilaceae; genus Geodermatophilus; species Geodermatophilus sp. DSM 44513. The sequence continues at coordinate 2,953,556 of NZ_CP135963.1, forward strand.
CCCGACACGCTAACCACGCTGGCCGGCTACTGGCTGCCGGTCACGCTCATCACGGTGGCCACGCTGCTGCTCACCCTGCTGGCCGGCCTGCTGCTGGCCCGGTTCACCGAGGTCGACCGCACCACGGCGACCTTCGGGATGATCGCCGGCGGCGCCTCGGGCATCGTGGCGGTCAGCGACGAGCTGGGCGCCGACGGTCGGCTGGTCGCCACCCTGCAGTACCTGCGGGTGCTGCTGATCGTGGTGCTCATGCCGCTGGCGGTGGTGGTCGTCTTCGGGGGCAGCGGCGAGCAGGGCGCCCTCGCGGACGGCGGCGAGCCGGTGCCGTGGCCGCTGGCGACGCTCGCCGTCCTCGGGATCGCCGTCGCCGGGGCCTGGGCGGCCCGGCTGGCGCACCTGCCCGCGCCGAGCCTGCTCGGGCCGCTGGTGCTGGCGGCCGGCCTGGCCGCCGTCGACGTCCCGCTGACCGACGCGGTGCCCGGGGTGCTCACCGCCGCCGCCTTCGCCGTCGTGGGGGCACAGGTGGGGCTGCGGTTCACGCCCGCGACCGTGCGCACCCTGCGGCGGGTCCTCCCGGCCGGCCTGGCGCTGATCGTCGCGCTCGTCGTGGCCAGCGGCGGGCTGGGGGTGCTGCTCAGCGCGCTGACCGGCCTGTCCCCGCTGGACGGCTACCTGGCCACCACCCCCGGCGGGATCTTCGTCGTCCTCGCCGTCGCCGCCGGGTCCGGCGCGGACAGCACGGTCGTCCTGGCCGTGCAGGTGCTGCGCATGCTGGTCATGCTCCTGGCCGGCCCACCGCTGGCGCGGCTGCTCCGGGAGCGCTGAGCCGGTCCACCACGGCGTCGGTGAACTCCGCGGTGCCCGCCGTGCCACCGACGTCGCGGGTGGCCACGCCCGAGGCGAGGACGGCGTCCACCGCCTGCTCGACCGCCGAGGACGCCGCCGCCAGCACCGGGTCGGCGTGCCGCTCCCCCAGCCAGGCCAGCAGCATCGCCGCGGAGACGACCATCCCGACCGGGTTGGCGACGTCCTGCCCGGCGATGTCGGGCGCCGAGCCGTGCGCCGCCTGGGCCATCGCGTGCCGGTCGCCGGCGTTGACGCTGCCCGACATGCCCAGCGCCCCCGCCAGCTCACCGGCGAGGTCGGAGAGCGTGTCGCCGAACAGGTTCTCGGTCACCACGACGTCGAACCGCTCGGGGTGGCGGACCAGGCGGGCGGCCATCGCGTCGAACAGCACCGTCTCCAGCCGCACGCCGGGGTGCTCGCGCGCCGCGGCCCGGCACTCCTCCAGCCACAGCCCGAAGGCCAGGTGCAGGACGTTGGCCTTGTGCACCAGGGTGACCTGCCCGCGCCGCCGCGCCGCCAGCGCGAACGCCTGCCGGACGGCGCGGCGGACGGCGGGGCGGCTGAAGACGCCCACCACCAGGGCGAGGTCCGGCGTCGGCATGAACTCCCCGCTGCCCACGGCCATGTTGCGGTCGGCGTAGAAGCCCTCGCTGTTCTCCCGCACGACGACCAGGTCCATGGCCGGCACGCGGGCGGGCACCCCCGGCCGGGTGCGGCTGGGCCGCAGGTTGGTGTGCAGGCCGAAGACGTGCCGCAGCTCCCCGCCCGGCACCCGCTGACCCGAGGCCCGCCACTGCGGCGGGTAGGACTCGCTGTCGTGCGGCCCGGCCAGCCAGCCGTCGCAGCCGGCCAACGCCTCCAGTGTGGGAGCCGGCAGCGGGGCGCCGTGCTCGGCCAGCGCGGCCGCCCCCATCGGCAGGTCCACCCACTCCACCGCCGGTGCGCCGGCGGCGGACAGCGCCGCGTCCACCACCCGCCGGGCCGCCGGGACCACCTCCGGGCCGATGCCGTCGCCGAGCAGGCAGCCCAGCCGGCGACCCCCCGTCACCCCGGCTCCCCGGCGGTGCCGGGCAGGTCGCGCAGCGGCGGGCCGTCGTAGGGCGCGCTGAACGACGGCGGCAGGGGCCCCTTGATGCGGGTACCGGCCTGGGTCTCCTCCCACGCGTGGGCCAGCACACCCACCGACCGGGCCAGCACGAACAGCCCGCGGGCCAGCTCCGGGGCGAAGCCGAGCTCGCAGTACAGCGCGGCGGTGACGCCGTCGACGTTCACCGGCACCGGCGACCCCCGCCGCTCGCCGAGCTGCCGCTCCACCTCCACGAGGACGGCGAGGTGCGCGCCGGGCACCACGCCGTCGGCGGCCGCGGCCGCCAGCATGGCCACCAGCGGGTCACGGCGCGGGTCGCGGGAGTGGAACCGGTGCCCGAAGCCGGGCACGTACGCCCGCCGCTCGCGGTACGCCGCCAGCTCCGCGGCCACCGCGTCGGGCAGCGCGGCGCCCCCGTCCTGCCGCCCGCGCACCCGCTCCAGCAGCTGCATGCACTGCTGCCCCGCGCCGCCGTGCACGTCCCCGAGCAGGCCGACCCCGGTGGCGACGGCGGAGTTCAGCCCCACCCCACAGGTGGCCGCCATCCGCGCCGCGGCGATCGACGGCGCCTGCGGGCCGTGGTCGACGGCGGCCACCAGCGCCGCCTCGAGCAGCCGGGCCTGCGGACCGGCGGGCAGCTCGCCGCGCAGCAGCAGCCACACGGTCTGCGCCAGGGTGACCCGGCCGATCAGCTGCTCGACCGGGTACCCGCGGAAGCGGATCACGTCCGGCCCGGTCTCGCTGACCGCCGTCCGCCACCAGCCGGCGGCCTCCTCCGCGGTTCCGCTCACAGGACCCCCTCCTCGTACAGCTCGTCGATCTCGGTGTCGGTGTAGCCCAGCCCGCGCAGCTCGGTGCGGGTGTGCTCGCCCAGCGCCGGCGGCGGAGCGGCCGGCCCGACCGCGGCGCCGTCGACGTGCACGGCGCTGCCCAGCACCCGCACCGGGCCGCCCTCGCCTGCCGGCAGGGCGACCTCGTGCAGCAGGCCGCGGTGGCGCACCTGGTCCAGGTCCAGCGCCTCGGGCACGGTGAGCACGCGGGCGACCGGCACGCCGGTGCCGGCCAGCGCCGCCACCCACGCGTCGGCGCTGCGCCCGGCCAGCTCCCGCTCGAGCTCGGCACGCAGCTCGTCGCGGTGCCGTTTCCGCTCCTCCCGGGTGGCGAAGCGCGGGTCGGCCAGCAGGTCCTCGCGGGCCAGCACCCGCACCAGCGCGGCGAACTGCTCCTGCTTGTTGGCCGCGATGTTGAGCAGCCCGTCCCCGGTGCGGAAGGTGCCCGACGGTGCGGCGGTCCGGTTCTCGTTGCCCATCGGCACCGGGACCTGCCCGGCGACGGTGTAGTCCGAGACCACCCAACCCATCGCCACCAGCGCCGACTCCAGCATCGACACGTCCAGGTGCGCGCCCTCCCCGGTGCGCTCCCGCCGGACCAGGGCGGCGGCCACGGCGAAGGCGGCCGCGAAGCCGCCGAGGGTGTCGCAGACCGGGAAGCCGGTGCGCAACGGGGCGGTGTCCGGCGTCCCGGTCGTGCTCATCACGCCGGACAGGCCCTGCACGATCTGGTCGTAGGCGGGCAGGTCGCGCATCGGCCCGGTCTGCCCGAAGCCGGAGACCGCGCAGTACACCAGCTCCGGCCGCAGCGCGCGCAGCCGCTCCCAGCCGAACCCCAGCCGCGCCAGCACCCCGGGGCGGAAGTTCTCCAGCAGCACGTCGGCGGAGGCCACCAGCCGGGCGAAGACCTCGCGGCCGCGCTCGTGCTTGAGGTCCACGGTCACCGAGCGCTTGGCGGCGTTCTGCGCGAGGAAGGACACCCCGAGACCGCGGGCGGACAGGTCCGGGTCCGCGCCGAGGGCGCGGGCCAGGTCGCCGGTGCCGGGGACCTCCACCTTGACCACGTCGGCGCCCATGAGGGCCAGCTGGTAGCCGGCGAACGGGCCGGCCAGCACGTTGGTGAGGTCCAGGACGCGCACGCCGTCGAGCAGGGGCACCGCGCTCACCCGCGCCCGGGCACGCGCTGGAAGGTGAGCGAGCCGGCGGCGACCAGCTCCCCCGCCGCGGTGAGCCGCACCTCGGCGAAGGCGGTGCGCCGGCCCTCGCGCAGCGGCCGCGCCTGCACCGCGAGGGTGTCGGCGTGCGCCGGCCGGAGGAACTGCAGGTGCCCGTCGGCCAGGTGCAGCCCGTCGCCCACCGCGCGGCGGGCGGCCAGGACGGCGACCCCGTAGAGCACCCCGCCCTGCACGTGCCCGCCGCGGTTGGCGTGCTCGGGGCCCACGGCCAGCTCGCCGCGGACGCCGCCGTCGGGCGGCTCGGTCCAGGTCATCGCCAGCAGCTCGTCGACGACCGACGTGCCGGCGGCGGCGGCCCGCTCCCCCGCGGCCGTGCAGGCGTCCACGGCGGCCCGCTCGGCCGGCTCGAGGTCGGCCTCGGCGACCGGCGGCACCGGGGTGCCCTCCGGCAGCTCCCACGGGACGGGGCCCAGGCGCCGCCCGGGGGGCATCGGCATGGCGGTGAACCAGCCCTCGACGGCGGCGACCAGCGTGCCGGCCGGGTCGCGCAGCTCGCAGCGGGCGAAGCCGCGCTCCTCGTCGAGCTCCACCCGCGCGGCCACCGCCTCGCTGTGCACCGGGCCGGTGGGCTCCGGCTCCAGGTGCTGGACGGCGAGGGTGACGGTGCCCAGCCGGTTCTGCGGGCCGAGGCGGGCGCGGATGGCGGCGCTCATCGTCAGGTCGGCGAGGGTGGCCAGCGCGGTCGGGGAGACCCGGCTGCCCGGGGCGGCGCCCGGCTCGACGTCCAGGTGCAACCGGGCCACGCCGTCCACGGCGCCGCGGCCGTCGATGCCGACGGCGTTGCCGAAGAAGTGCGGACCGACCGCCCGGGTGCGGGCGACGGCCTCCAGCGCCCGCCGCCGGACGGCGTCGGCGGGCGCGCTCACCGGGCCGGCCGGAATCGGGGCGCCACCTCGCGGGCGAACAGCCGCATGCCGGTCAGCGCGGTGTCCAGCGGCATGCCCGGCCAGTTGGTGCGCAGGTGGATGCGGTCGACGCCGAGCTCGGCGTACCGGGCGACCTCGCGGGCGCAGTCGTCGGGGTCGCCGATGAGGAAGCGGTCGCCGGCCAGCTCCGCCAGCGGGACGGCGAAGCTCTCCTCCCCCGGGAGCTGCCGGTCCTGGCCCCAGCTGCCGTAGGCGGCGTACTTCTCCCCCAGGTACGGGAAGGCCAGCCGGACCGCCTCCTCCCGGGTCTCGGCGCAGAACACCTCCCGGCTGATCGGGAAGGTCGGTTCCCCCTCGTGGCCGGCCTCGCGCCAGGCGTCCCGGTAGAGCCCCACCTGGCGGGCGACGGTCTCGTGGGTGGCGTGCGGGTTGATGTTCCACGGCAGCCCCCACCGGGCGGCCCGCACGACCGCGGCGTCGGCGTTGGCCGCGATCCAGATCGGCGGGTGGGGCCGCTGCACCGGCCGCAGCGTGACCGTCTGCCGCTCGAGCCGGAAGCCGAGCCCCTCGGCGGTGACCTCCTCCTCGGTCCACAGCCGGCGCAGCGTCTCGACCAGCTCGCGCTGCCGGCGCAGCCGCGTCCCGGGGTCGACGCCGAAGGCGGCGTACTCCTCGTCGCGGTAGCCCAGCGCCAGGCACACCCCGACCCGGCCACCGGAGAGCACGTCGAGCCCGGCCCACGTCTCGGCCAGCTCGACGGGGTTCTGCAGCGGGGCGACCAGCGTGCTGTACATCCGCATGCTGCCGGTCTCCGGGATCAACCGGGCCAGCAGCGGCACCGGCTGGAACTGCTGGAACGGCGCGGTGAGGTAGTGCTGGCCCATGGTGAGGTGGTCGTAGCCCGCGTCGCGCACCGCGTGCACCCACTCCAGCAGCTCGGCGAAGCGCTGCTGCATGTCCTGGTCGCAGGGCTGCTGGGCCAGGCCCAGCAGGTTGACACCGAACTGCACGGGCGTTCCTCCTCGGGACGGGGTCACGGCTGGGGGGTCACGGGTGCGGGGTCACGGGTGCGGGCTCACAGGTGGGCCGCCATCCCGCCGTCGACGCCGACGGTCTGGCCGGTGACGTAGGTGTTGCGCGGCGAGCCGAGCAGCAGGGCGACCGGCACCACCTCCTCGGGGGAGCCGAAGCGGCCGAGCGGGATGTGCTGGCCGGCGAAGGCGCCGCGGGCGTCGTCGTCGGGGAAGGCGCGGTCCAGCTGGCGGCTGCGGACCCGGCCGGGGGCCACGCAGTTGACCAGGACGCCGTCGGCGGCCAGCTCCCGGCTGAGGGTCTTGGCCAGCGCGGCCACCCCGGCCTTGCCGACGTTGGACACCACGTGCCCCGCCCGCGGCTCGGCGGCCGACAGCGCGCTGAGCAGCACGACGCGGGCGGCGTCGCCGGCCCGCAGCAGCGGCAGCGCGGCGCGCAGCAGCCGGACGGTGCTGCGCAGGTTCAGCTCCAGCCCGGCGTCCCAGGCGTCCTCGTCGAGGTCGTCGAACCGGCCGCGGACCGCGCCGCCGGCGGCGGCCACCACGGTGTCCAGCCCGCCGAGCTCCCCGGCGGCGAGGTCCACCAGCCGCCGCGGGGCGTCCGGGGCGGTCAGGTCGAGCCGGACACCGGCGGCCACCCCGCCGGGCAGCGGGTGGCCCGGGTCGCGGCCGGCGGCGAGGACCCGCGCACCCTCGGCGACGAACCCGGCGGCGATGGCCGCGCCCAGCCCACCGCTGGCGCCGGTGACCAGCACCCGCCGGCCGCCGAGTCCGAGGTCCACCCCTACCGCCGCTCGAACACGGGCGGACGGCGCTCGAAGAAGGCGGCCAGCGCCTCCTCGTGGTCTCGGGTGGCGAACACCTCCAGGAACGTCTGGCGCTGCAGCCGGCCGGCCTCCTCGGTGGTCAGGTCGAACGCCCGGTTGGCGCAGGCCTTGGTGGCCTCGACGCTCAACGGCGCGCGGGAGGCGATCCGCTCGGCCAGGGCCACGGCGGCGGGCAGCAGGGCCGCGGGCTCGTGGACGCCGGTGACCAGGCCCCAGCGCTCGGCGGTGGCCGCGTCGTAGGCGGCCCCGGTGAGCAGCATCTCCTTGGCCCGGCCCAGGCCGATGGTCCGCGGCAGCCGGTACCAGCTGAGGATCAGCCCGACGTTGACGCCGGCGGCCACGAAGCGGGCCGTGCTCGCCGCGAGCCGGACGTCGCAGCACAGCGCGAACTCCAGGCCCCCGCCGGCGACGTCGCCGTTGACCGCGGCGACCACGGGCACGCGCGCCTCCTCCACCCGCCGCATCGCCGCGCTGAGGCCGTGCGGGTGGTCGGCGTGGGCCCGCTGCTGCTCCGGGGTGGTCAGCGTCTGCTGCAGGCGCAGGTCGCCGCCGGCGAGGAAGGCGGTGCCGGTGCCGGTGACCACCACGCAGCGCACGGCGGGGTCGGCCTCCAGCTCCGCGAAGGCGGCGAGGAAGGCCTCCCCTTCCGGCGGGCCGAAGGCGTTGCGCGGGGGGCTGTCCAGGGTGAGCACGGCGACACCGGCCGACGGGCGGGTCACCTGCACCAGCGGGCGGGCGGTCACGGCAGCTCCGGGGCTCGGGTGTCACGGGGGGTGGGGGCACGGGGGGCGAACACGCTGCCCTGCGCGAGCAACCGGTCGATGCGGGCGCGGTCGTAGCCGAGCTCGTCCAGCAGCTCGACGGTGTGCTCGCCCTGCAGCGGGGCGGCCCGGCGCAGGGTGCCGGGTGTCCCGCTGAGCTTCGCCGGGATGCCCAGCGAGGGCAGCGGACCCTCGACCGGGTGGTCGAGCACCTGCACCATCCCGCGGGCGCGGGTGTGCGGGTCGGCCAGGGACTGCGCGTAGTCGAGGACCGGCCCGGCGGGCACGTCGGCGGCCAGCAGCATGTCGACCCACTCCTCGACGGTGCGCCCGGCCAGCGCGGCCTCCAGCTCGGGGACCAGCTCGTCGAGGTGGGCGAGCCGGTCGGCGTTCGTGGCGAACCGCGGGTCGTCGGCCAGGTGCGGGCGGTCGACGGCCGCGCACAGGTTGCGCCAGAAGTGCGGCTTGTTGGCCGCCACCACCAGGTACCCGTCGGCGGCCCGCAGGGCCTGGTAGGGCGCGGAGCCCCGGTGGGCGGACCCCAGCGGCCCGGGTACCTCCGCGGTCGTCCAGAGCTGGGTGGCCTCCCAGACCGACATCGACAGCGCGGCGTCGAACAGCGACGTGTCGACGTGCTGCCCCTCCCCGGTGACGACCCGGGCGAGCAGCGCGGCGAGGACGGCGTTGGCGGCGACGAGGCCGGCGGCGAGGTCGGTGACCGGGAGCCCGGCCTTCATCGGCGGGCCGCCGGGGGCACCGGTGACGCTCATGATCCCGGACATCCCCTGGGCGACGATGTCGTAGCCCGGGCGCTGCGCGTAGGGGCCGGTCTGCCCGAAGCCGGAGATGCTGGCGTAGACCAGCCGCGGGTGCAGCGCGTGCAGGGTCGGGAAGTCGGTGCCCAGGCGGGCCATGACGCCGGGCCGGTAGTTCTCCACGAGGACGTCCGCGGTGGCCACCAGGTCCAGCAGCGCCTGCCGGCCGTCGTCGTCCTTGAGGTCGACGGTGAAGCTGCGCTTGTTGCGGTGCAGGGCGAGGAAGACCGCGCCGTCCTCGCCCGACACGGCCGGGCCCATCGCGCGGGCGGTGCGGTCGGGCCCCTCGACCTTGATGACGTCGGCGCCCAGGTCGGCGAGGGTCATCGTGCAGTACGGGCCGGCCAGGACCTGGGTCAGGTCGAGCACGCGGACGCCGGTGAGCGGGCCGTGGGGCAGGCGGTCGGGCGCGGACACCGCTCACCTCCCGTCGTCCCGGCTGTGCGCCGTACCATAGTCGACATCCTGTAGGAAATGACATCGTCCGAGGAGTCGTCCCATGGCACGTCTGCCCGACGTCGACCCCTCCGGCGAGGTCGCCGACCGCGTCCGCGCCCGCCGCGGGGGCACGCTGACCCCCCTGGACCGGGTGCTGCTGCACAGCGAACCGCTGGCCGACGGCTGGAACACCCTGCTCGGCGCGGTGCGGTCGCACTTCGCCCTCGCCGACGACCTGCGGGAACTGGCGATCTGCCGGATCGCCGTCCTCAACGACGCCGACTACGAGTGGCGGGCCCACGCCCCCCTGCTGGTGCGCGCCGGGTTCCCCGAGGAGCAGCTGGCCGCCCTCCGGGCGGACGGCGACCCGTCCTCCCTCTCCCCCGGGCAGCGCACCGTCCTCGCCTTCACCGACGCCGTGACCCGCGACGTCCGCGTACCGGCCGACGTCTTCGCCGCGGTGCACGCGCTGCTCGGTGACCGCGGGACGGTGGAGCTGACCGCCACGGTGGCCGCCTACAACATGGTGTCCCGCTTCCTCGTCGCCCTGGAGGTCGGCGCCGGGGAGGACTGACCGGGGCGCCCCTCAGCCGGGTGGGGTGGCGGCGGCGCGCGCCATCTGCGCGGCCAGCCCGGTGTAGCGCAGCGGGTCCAGGTGCCGGTCGACGGCGTCCTCGCCGAGCACGGAGCGGACGGTGGCGTCGGCCTTGAGCGCCTCGGCGAACGGGGCGCCGGTCTCCGCGCAGCGCATCGTGATCTCGTAGACGAGGTCGTGGGCCCGGTGGCGGCCGATGACCTCGGCCAGGCCGAGCATCACCGACTCGGCCATGATCAGCCCTCCGGTCAGCCCGGTGTTGCGGCGCATGCGGTCGGCGTCGACGACGAGCTGGTCCAGGACCCGGCGGGAGTCGGCGGCGATGCCACCCATGAGCAGGAACATCTCCGGCAGGAACTCCCACTCGGCCTGCCACAGGGCCTTGTCGCGCTCGTGCTCCTGCATCATCACGTCGTAGCCGAGCTGCGCCTGCGCCTTGAGGACCACCGCCTTGGCGACGATCGACTCGCTGAGCGCGGGGTTGCGCTTCTGGGGCATGGTGCTGGAGCCGACCCTGCCCTCGGGGAAGGCCTCCTCCAGCTCGCCGAACTCCGTCTTCTGCAGCTGGTACACCTCCCGGCCGACGCGGCCCAGCGTGGTGCCGGCCATCGCCAGCCAGCCGGCCACCTCGGCCACCCGGTCACGGGAGGAGTGCCAGCAGATCTCGGGCACGCCGAGCCCGAGGTCCGCCAGCGCCCGCGCCTGCACCTCCGGGCCCACCTCGCCCACGAACGCCATCGTCCCGACGGCGCCGGCGAGGCTGCCCACGAGGACCCGGGGACGCAGCTGGGCCAGCCGCTCCAGGTGGCGGTCGACCTCGGCCAGCCAGGTGGCGACCTTGTAGCCGAAGGTGATCGGGAGCGCCTGCTGGCCGTGCGTGCGCCCGGGCATGACGGTCTCGGCGTGCTCCGCGGCGAGCTGCCGCATCCGCTCCCGGACGGCGGCGAGGTCCTCGGCGATGACGTCGAGCGCGCGCTTGGCCCGCAGGGCCGTGCCGGTGTCCACGATGTCCTGGGTGGTCGCCCCCCAGTGCAGCCAGCCGCGGTGCTCCTCGGCGCAGAGCTCCTGGTAGCGGCGCAGGAACGGCATCAGCGTGTGGGACGTCGCCCTGACCCCCGCCCCGAGTGCCGCCAGGTCGAAGTCGTCGACGACACCGCGCCGGGAGATCTCCTCGGCGGCCGCGCGTGGCACCAACCCGACCTCGGCCTGGGCGCGGGCCAGCGCGCTCTCGGTGTCGATCCAGGACTGCACCACGCTGCGCGCGGAGAAGACCTCCCGCACGCGGGGCGTGGACCAGCTGTCGGCGAACAGCTCGGAGTCGATGACGTGCCCGGGCATGGTCCTCTCCTCGTTCGGGGGAGCTACCTGCGCTGGTCGAACCGCCGCTCGAACACCGACTCGGCGATCCGGTTGCGCAGCATCTCCAGCGAGCCACCAGCGATCATCCAGCCGCGGGTGCGGCGCAGGCAGTACTCGACCAGCGAGTCGGTGCTGTAGCCAAGCCCGCCCATGACCTGCAGCGCCTCGTTGGCGCACTCGAAGCCGGCGGTGTTGCAGGCCAGCTTGGCCACCGAGGTGTCGTAGGCCGAGGGCAGCCCGTCGTCGGCGCTGCTGGCCGCCTTGTACAGCAGCAGCTGGGCGGCCTCGAGCTTCACGGCCATGTCCGCGAACTTCCACTGCAGGCCCTGGAACTCGCACAGCGCCTTGCCGAACTGCTCCCGCACGAGGGCGTGCTCGCGGGCCTCGTCGTAGGCGTAGCGGCCCAGGGCCAGTGCCCGGGCGGAGTTGCCGATCCGCTCCACGTTGAACCCGGAGATCTGCTTCTTGAAGCCGCCGGGGCCCAGCAGCAGGTTCTCGGCGGGGATCCGGCAGTCCTCGAAGACCAGCTCGGACCACTCCTCGCCGCTCATGTACTCGTGCTTGGCGCCGACGGTGAGGCCCGGCGTGCCCCGCTCGACGAGCACCGAGCCGATGTTGGCCGTGCCCGGGCCGAACCGGACGTAGACCAGGTAGAGGGTGGCGTCGGGGCTGTGCGTCCCGTAGATCTTGCTGCCGTTGACGACGTACTCGTCGCCGTCCCGGACGGCGGTGGTGCGCAGCTCGGTGGCGGCGGAGCCGGCCTCGGACTCCGACATGCCCAGCGAGATCAGCTTCTCCCCGGACAGCAGCCCGGGCAGGAACCGCTGCTTCTGCTCCGGGGTGGCGTACTCGGCCAGCGTGCGGATCGCACCGAAGCTGCCGGCCTGCACGATGTCGGCTGCCTTGGGTGAGGCGGCGGCGACCTCCTGGATGGCGATGACGGCGTCCATGAGCGAGGCGCCCTGCCCGCCGTCCTCCTCCCGGAGCGTGAGGCCCAGCAGGCCGTTCTTGGCCAGCTGCCGGGCGACGTCCCAGGGGTAGCCGCGCTGGTGGGCCAGCTCCACCGCGGAGTCCCGCAGCTCCGAGCGGGCGAAGTCACGCACCGCGGCGGCGAACGCCCGCTGGTCCTCGTCGAGCCGGAAGTCCATGCCCGTCCTCTCTGTCGTGCGGTGTCGGGTGGGTCGTGCGGTGTGCCAGGTTCCGGCGGGGTCAGTCCTCGACCTCGAGCTTGACCTTCTCCGCCTCGGCGCCGATGAGCCGCCGGCGGACCAGCCGCCAGAGGCCGCCGCCGAACATCACCACCAGCGCGAGGGCCCAGATGGCGATGGCGATGGGGCTGTCGAGGAAGTAGCCGAGGTCCCCGCGGCTGAGGAACATGCCCTCGCGGAAGTGCTTCTCGATGAACGGCCCGAGCACCAGGCCCACGATGAGCGAGGCCATCGCGAAGTCCAGCTTGCGCAGCAGGTAGCCCACCGCGCCCATGACCACCAGCACCCAGACGTCGAGCATGCTGCTGCGGGTGCTGAAGGCGCCCAGCACGGCGATGACCAGGATCCCGGGCATGAGCATGCTCTTGGGGATGCGCAGCAGGCTGACCCAGACCCCGACGAGGGGCAGGTTCAGGACCAGCAGCATGACGTTCGCGACGTACATCGACGCGATGAGGCTCCAGAAGATGTCCGGCCGCTGCTCGATGAGCAGCGGGCCGGGCTGGATGCCCTGCACGACCATGGCGGCCAGCATCAGGGCGAAGGTGGCCGAGAACGGCAGCCCGAGGGACAGCAGCGGCACGAGGCTGCCCACCGCCGCCCCGTTGTTGGCCGCCTCGGGGCCGGCGACCCCCTCCACCGCCCCGGTGCCGAGCTCGTCGCGGTGCTTGGAGACGGCCTTCTCCAGCCGGTAGGAGCTGAAGCTGGACAGGGTGGCCGACGGCCCGGGGAGCAGGCCGAAGAAGAACCCGAGCGCCGAGCCGCGCGCCCACGGCGCCCAGGCCCGCCGCCAGTCCTCCCGGCTGGGCATCAGCTCGCGCAGCCGCACGCTGCGCACCTTGGCCGCGCGGTCGGGGTCCTCGACGATCATCAGGATCTCGGCGAGGCCGTAGAGCCCGACGGCCACCGGGACCAGCGAGAAGCCGAGCGCCAGCTCCTGGAAGCCGAAGGTGAAGCGGAAGACGCCGGTGATCTGCTCCACGCCGACCGTGCCGATCATGATGCCGAGCACCATCGGGAAGTAGCCGCTGGCCGGGCTGCCCCCGGCCACCCGGGCCAGGACCAGCAGCCCGCCGCCGGTCAGGGCGAGGTACTCCGCGGGGCCGAAGAGCAGGGCGAACCGGGCCACCAGTGGCGACACGAGGGTGACCAGGACGATCGCGATGGTGCCGGCGATGAACGAGCCCACGGCCATGATCGACAGCGCCGGCCCGGCCCTGCCCTGCCGGGTCATCTCGTAGCCGTCGATGGCGGTCACCACCGACGCCGACTCCCCGGGCATGTTCATCAGCACCGACGTCGTGGACCCGCCGTACATGGACCCGGCGTAGACCCCGGCGATCATGATCAGCCCGGCCGCCGGCGGCAGCGTGAACGTCAGCGGCAGGATCAGCGCGGCACCGGCCACCGGGCCCAGACCCGGGAGCACCCCGATCGCCGTCCCGGCCGCCGCGCCGACGAACGCGGCGACCAGCAGCTCCGCGGTGAAGACGAGCTCGAGCCCGTACAGCAGCCCCTCGACCGGGTTCACAGGAACAGCGCCCCGATCGCACCGGTCGGGCCGAGCAGGCCCTCGGGCAGCCGCACCCCGAGCAGCTCCACGAAGAACGCCGAGATGGCCACGCCGATCGCCGTCCCGTAGAGGACGTTGCGCGGCCACGACCGGGTGCCCAGCACGGCGAGCGCGGCGATGACGAACAGCGAGGAGGCGATGTACTGGCCGAGGAACTGGTACAGCGCGACGAACGCGACCAGGGCCGCCGACACGAGCACCACGGAGCGCCGCTGCCGACCCGCCGGGAACCGGACGTCGCCGCTGACCTGGTCGGTCAGCAGGGCCTCGGCGATGGTCAGCACGGACACCACGACCATGCCGATGCCGACGACGAGCGGGAACACCCCGGCGCCGGGCCGGTCCTGGGTGCCGAAGGACAGGGTGGACCAGGTGTACCAGCTGAACCCGGCACCCAGCAGCAGGCCGAGCACCCCGGCGATCACCCGGCCCCTGCGCTTGCTGTCCAGGGCCGGCCGCCGGCCTCGGTCGGCCTCGGTCACGTCCTGCCGGCTCATGCGTTCACTTCCCGTGGTCGGTCGCGGGCCCGGCCGCGGTCCCGGGAGGGACCGCGGCCGGGCCTGTCGTCGGGTCAGGCGTCGGACTCCTCGATCTCCGCGAAGACCGGGCGGTAGTCGTCGATCTCCTGCGCCAGGTCGTCGAGCTGGATCGGGTCGACCACGTAGCCGTTCTCCTCGGCGAACTGCCGGAACTCCTCGGAGGTGACGATGCGCTCGGAGACCTCCACCAACGTGTCGCGGCACTCCTCGTCGAGGTCCGTGGGCGCGATGGTGTAGTAGGCAGCGGGCATCGAGACGCCCTCGTACTCCTCGCCGATCAGGGGGAGGTCGGGCAGCAGCGGGTACTCCTCGTCGTAGAACACGCCCAGCGGCCGGAGGTCCCCGGACTCCACGAAGCCCTGCATCGAGGGGTAGAAGGTCCCGATCGACTCGATCTCCCCGGAGACCGCCGCGGTGAGCGCCTCACCGCCGCCCCCGCTGAAGGGCACGCGGTTCAGTTCCACGCCGGTGCGGATCTCGAGCAGCTTGGCGTTGGTGTCCGGGGTGCCGCCGGCGCCCGAGGTCGCGTAGCCGATGCCGTTCGGGTCCGCCTCCGCCGCGGCGATGAACTCGTCGAGGGTCTGCCACGGCGTGTCCGCGTTGACCGCGAGCACGACGGGGATGTCGCCGAGCTTGACCAGGGGCGTGTAGTCCTCCGTCGTCTGGAACGGCAGGTCGGGGTTGAGCGCGGCCTGGTTGGCCAGCGCCTGGTGGTTGGACAGGCCGAGGGTGTAGCAGTCCGGCTGTGCCGTGACGATCCCCGTCGTGCCGATCGTCGCCGCGGCGCCCTCGCGGTTCTCCACGATGACCTCGACGCCGAGCTCCTCGCTCAGCTGGCTGGCGAACTGCCGGCCGATCGGGTCGGTCGAGCCGCCCGTGCCGTAGGGGATGATGTAGGTGATCGGCCGGTTGGGCTGCCAGGCCTCCCCGTTCCCCCCCGCGGCGGCCTCACCACCGCCTCCGCTGTCGCTCCCGCAGGCGACCAGGGCCAAGGCGCTGGTGATCGCCAGCGCACCGCGCAGACCGCGCTCGGACATCTTCGATCTCCTCGTCGTCGAGTGGAAGGGCCGTGCAGACCGGGGGGACGGCCGCCCGGGGGCGGCGCACCGGGACGGCGTGGGCTCACCCATCGGGGGCCCCGCCGGGTCGTGGCGCGGTCACGTCGACCGTGACCGCCTCGGTGGTGCCGAAGGTGGGCACCAGCACCGAGTGCTTGCCGGGACCGCCGGCCACCATGACCAGCAGGCTGTCCGGACCGTCCAGCACCGGGACGACGCCGTCGCCCGGCACGCCCGCGAAGACGTGCGGCGCGGTGCGCCGGTAGCGGTCGAGGTTGCCCGCGGAGACGCCGGCCAGGCTCACCCGCGCCCGCGGGTGGGCGTGCACCGCCTCCTGGATGCGGCGCCGGTCGTACCCGTCGCGGGCCAGCACCTCGGCGTGCTCCGGCCCGAGCACCAGCAGCACCTGCCCCCGCAGGTAGAGGTTGTTGTGCCCCAGGTTGGCCAGCGTGCCGGCGATCGCGGTCAGGATGCCGGCGGCGTCGGTGCTGCCGTGGTCGTTGACGTTGTGCGGGCCCTCCCCGCCGTGGACCGTCACGGCGCCGGCCGGCCCGCCGCCACGGGCCTCGTGGAAGGTGGCGAAGGGGGAGGCCGCGGCGTTCTCGGCGATGCAGTAGGCGTACTTGCCCGGCGTGCCGTGGGTGGCACGGTCGGTCTCGCCGGGCCGCGCCTCTCCGATGTTCTGCAGCACCAGCCGCAGCGCCCGGCCGACACCGGCGTTGGCCCGGTTGCCCTGCCCGAACACGTTGGCCCCGGCGTTGAAGCCAAGCTCGGCCACGACCGGGCCGTGCACGACGACCAGCGGGGTCACCGGGTGCGTGGTGGTGGTCAGCGCCTGCAGGTTGAACCGCGGCTCGAGCACCGCCTGCACGGCCGCGACGACCACCGGGGTCAGCTCGGGCGGGCACCCGGCCATGACCGCGTTGGCCGCGACCGCGGCCACGGTGGCGCCCCGGTTCGACGGCGGGACCAGCCCCAGGACCTCGCCGGCGTCCCGGCCGGTGGCCGCGACGGCGCGGGCCACCAGCTCCTCGGTCGGGGGCACCATCGGCAGCCCGTCGGCCCAGCGCCGCTGCTCGGCGAAGGAGAGGAACGCGAGCACGTCACCGGGGGCCTCGTGCACGGTGGCGGTCGGCCCGGTGGTGGGCACGGTGGTGGTGGGCACGGTGGTGGTGGGCCCGGTGGCGACCTCGTCGGGCGGGGTGAGCAGCGCCGCGGCCACGGCGTCGACCGCGGCCGCGAGGCGGTCGTCGAGCTGCTCGGGCCGCACGCCGCCGATGGGGTGCGCCACGGTGACCACGGCGAGGGACTCCAGCCCCTGCTGGCGGGCCACGGCGCGGGCCAGCGGGAGGAACGGCTCCGTGGCGACCATCACCGTCGGGATCCCTCGGCGCTCGAGCTCGGCGGAGTCGTGGACACTCCACGACGTGCAGGAGCCCTAGTCACCGACGCCCACGATCGCTGCGTCGAAGTTGCGGAACCGGTCGAGGACCTCCGCGGCGAAGGGGTGCGAGGAGTTGGGCTTGTCCGCTCGCACCGGCTCCTGGGTGCCGAAGCGGACGGCGAGGTGGCGGCCGAGCTGCCCGACCACGTGCGCGGCGTTGGGCTTGCCGTTGTCCAGGACCGCGATCCGCGCCCCGGCCAGCGAGGCCGCCCGCGGCGACGTGGCCGCCCGTGGCGTCGGCGGCGCGCTGCCCGACGGGTCGACGATCCGCACGTCCATCCTGGGCGACCTCCGCTCGACGGGGAGGCGGTGACCCCTGGGGCCCCCGCCGGTCTGTGCCAGCGCGCGATGGACGCTATAGGATGTATGTGATGTGGACAACAACGTTCACCAAGTCGTGATCGTGCCGGGCGGGCGCCGCGGACGGCTGGCGCCTCCTCCTCGCGGGTGTGGCCGCCGGACCCCGGCCTGGCCGTATCGTGTATAGGGCCGGTGGCCGGACGGCGCGTCGACCGGGCGCGTGGCGGGTCGCCGGATCGGCACGCACCCGGGGACGACCGCGGAGCGGACGCGCACGACGACGAGGACGGTGCCGGCATGACCGAGACGCAGCGGGCTCACGGCGGGGCGGCGCAGGGGCTCACCGGCCCACCCCTGAGCAAGACCGAGTACGTGCTGCAGCGGCTGCGCGAGGACATCGCCAGCGGCGTCGTCGTGCCCGGGACGTCGCTGCGCCAGAGCGAGATCGCCACCCGCTACGGGGTCAGCGCGACCCCGGTGCGGGAGGCGCTGCGGCTGCTCGAGGCCGGCGGGAGCATCAGCTACGCGCCGCACCGCGGCGCGACGGTCCGCGAGCTGTCCCCCGAGCGGGTCCGCGACGTCTACCTGCTGCGCGCCGAGATCGAGGCGCTGGCCACCGCGGTCGCCTGCGAGCGCATGACCGACGAGCAGTTCGCCCGCATCGAGGCCGTGCACGAGGAGATCCGGGGCTACCGCGGCGGGGACGGCGAGGAGCTCGCCGTGCTCAACCGGCGGCTGCACTTCACGATCTACCACGCCGGGTCCGAGCTGATCGCCTCGCACGCCTCCAGCCTGTGGTCGCTGTTCCCGCCCCGGGTCACCATCTGGGCCGACCCGGAGGCCGCGGAGGCGCTGGCCGCCGACCACGACGGGATCATCGCGGCGCTGCGCGCGCGGGAGCCGGTGCTCGCCCAGCAGCGCGCCCGCGACCACGTGCTGCACGCCGCCGCGCTGCGCGAGCACCTCTAGCCGGCACCCGACCCGCACCACCACGTCGACGTCCCGAGGAGGACCCGTGTCAGCAGCGACCGAGGCCGAGCAGGAGCTCAGCACGATGCTCGACGAGGGGGTGACCGTGCGACTGGTGGACACCGGGGACGGCGTCTACCAGCTGCACCTGGCCGTGGACGAGGCCGTCTGCGCCGACTGCCTGGTGCCCGACCCGACCCTGGTCGCCATCGCCACCGACGCGCTGGCCCGCCGGGGGGTGCCGGTCGCCGCGATGTCGGTGCTGCGGCCGGCCGCGCACGCCTGAGCGCCGCCTCAGCCCGGCGACGACGGCGCGGCCCGGCGGGAGACCAGCGCGGCCACCCCGAGCACCGCGCAGGACAGCCACCAGGCCCCGGCCGCACCCGCGGACGCCGCGACCACCCCGGCCAGACCGGGCACCGCGACCTGGCCGACCCGGTTGGCCACCATGCGCAGGCCCAGCACGCTGCTGCGCGCGTTGTCCGGGACGGCCAGCGCCAGCGAGCTCATGGTCAGCGGCTGGCCGACGCCCAGCAGGAAACCGCCGACGACGAGGGCCGCGGCCATGCCGCCCACGCCGATGCCGGCGACGGGCACCACGGCCAGCACCACCGCGGAACCGGCCGCGCTGAGCACGATGAGCTGCTCGCGCGAGCGCCAGCGGAGCATCACGCCCAGCAGCAGCCGGGAGGAGATGGTCGCCGCGGCGCGCAGCCCCAGCAGCACGCCGACGACGGCCGGTGAGATCCCCCGCCGCTCCCCGATCAGGGGCAGGTAGGCGGTCAGGATGTCGACGGTGGACAGCAGCGCCAGGCTGGCGAACATGCCCGCGCCCACGCCGCGGTGGCGCAGCAGCTGCGCGGTCGACTCGACCGGCGGCGGTGCCGCCCCCGCCGGCCGTCGCGGCGCCCGGGGGGTGCGCAGCGCGATCAGCACGACGAGGGGCAGCGGCAGCAGCGCGATGCCGGCGGCCACCCAGAAGGCGGTGCGGCTGGCCGCGACCAGATCGGCACCCGCGGCGTCGCCGAGCAGCGCGCCGACCAGCAGGGGGCCGAACAGCTGGCCGACCGCCACGGCGGCGGTGAAGAAGCCGAAGAAGCGGTCCAGCTGGTCGTCGTCGGACCACCGGGCGATGACCCCCTGGCCGGCGAACATGACGACCAGCTGACCGAGCCCGAGCACCGCGCTGCTGGCCGCCAGGGCCGCCAGGCTCCCGGTGGTGGACATGAGCAGGGTCCCGCCGGCGGAGAACAGCAACCCGCCGGCGAGCAGCAGGCCCAGGCCGCGGAGCCGGTCGGTGAGCCGGCCCAGCGGGAGGGCCACGACCAGCGGCAGCACCGCGAAGGCCGCCGTCACCAGGCCGACGGCGAAGGCGTCGCCGCCCAGGCCGATGACCCGGTAGGTGACCAGCGGCCGGCTCAGGTGCAGCGCGGTCTGGGCCAGCACGCCGACCGCGAGCAGGGGCAGCAGCCAGCGCGGGGACCGGCCCTCGCGCACCTGCCGACCCCGGCTGCCCACCGCACCTCCTCCGCCCGCTCCCGACCGCCTCCGGCCCCGCCCCCGCGCCGGTCAGGTGACGAGGAACTCGCCGCCGTTGACGTGCACCGCCTGGCCGCTGATGTACTCCCCCTCGGCCACCAGGAAGCGGACGGTGGAGGCGACGTCCTCCACCGAGCCCGCGTGGCGCACCGGGATGCCCTTGGCCCGCTCCTCGTAGGACAGCGTCGGGTACCACTCCGCGGGCCGGGTGGTGTGGATCAGCCCCGGGACGACGGTGTTGACCGTGATGCCGGCCGGGCCGAACTCCAGCGCCAGGGCCTTGGTGAACCCGTGGATGCCGGCCTTGACCGTGACGCCGTGCGCCCGGTTGAGGATCCCGGAGAACCCGTCCCGGCCGGAGATGTTGATGATCCGCCCCCAGCCGGCCTCCACCATGCCGGGGATGGCCGCCTGGGCGCAGTGGAACGCCCCGGTCAGCCCGATGCCCAGGACCCAGTTCCAGTCCTCCGGCGTGATCTCCAGGAACGGCTGGTGCGGGCGCACCGCGGCGTTGTTGACCAGGACGTGCACCGGGCCGAGCTCCGCGGTCCCCCGCTCGAACACCGCCCGGACGTCCTCGACCCTCGACACGTCCCCGGTCACCACGATCGCCCGGGACCCGAGCGCCCGCACCTCCTCGGCGGTCTGCTCGCCCTCGGCCACGTTCTGCCGGACGTTGACGATCACGTCGGCCCCCGCGGCGGCCAGCTGCCGGGCCATCGCCCGGCCGATGTTGCGTCCGGCACCGGTGATGAGCGCCGTGCGCCCGGCCAGGGGCCTGCTCGCGTCTGCCATCGACTCTCCTCGTGCTCTCGGGACCGCTGCCCGTGGAGCGGCGGTCGGCTCCAGGTCCTGCAGGGGTGCCAGCGCCGCTCAGCGCGCCTTGACGGCCAGCACGGGCACGGTGGCGTCGAGCAGGATCCGTTGCGCGTTGCTCCCCATGATCAACTTCCCGACGGCGCTGCGCTGCCGGATGCCGATCACCAGCAGTGCCGCACCGGCCTCCTCGGCCGCGGTGACCAGCTGCTCACTGGGGCTGTGCTCGGAGCCCAGCTCACGGATCTCGTAGTGGACCCCGCTGGCGTCCAGCTGCGTGCGCAGGTCCGCGACGTCCTCCTCACCGACCCGCTTGGCGTCGGCGAACCCGTCGGAGCCGGCCGAGTTGACGACCAGCAGGCCCGTCCCGCGCAGCCGCGCCTCCTCGATGCCGTGCTCGAGGGCGGCGCGGCCCTGCGGGCTGGGCACGAACCCGACGACGACGGGCGCGGTGGACGACGGTGCGCTCATCTGCTGCTCCTGGATGACTGCTCGGGGCGGAGGGGACGGGGTCCGGGGCCGGTCACGACGCCGGTCCGGGACGGGGTGGTCGGCCGCCCGGCTCCGTCCCCCGGCGGTCGAGCCGGCGACGGAGGGCGAGCAGCCGCACGTTGAGCAGGGTGGCGACGGCCAGGACGAGCAGCCCGGCGAGCGGCTGCCCGCCCACCAGCAGCAGGCCGCTGATCAGGAGCAGCGCCACGAGGATGCCGTGGAGCACCGGCAGGCGGGACCGGCGCGGGCCGGCCGGCCCGGTCACGTCCGGCTCCAGTCGTAGAAGCCGCGGCCGGTCTTGCGGCCGAGCTCGCCGCGGGCGACCTTCTCGGCCAGCAGGTCCGGTGGCGCGAACCGCGGGCCCAGGGTGGCGGCGAGGTGCCGGGCGATGCCGAGCCGCACGTCCAGGCCGACCAGGTCGGTGAGCCGCAGCGGCCCCACCGGGTGCTTGTAGCCCAGGGTCATGGCCGCGTCGATGTCCTCCGCCGAGGCGACGCCCTCCTCGACCATGCGGATCGCCTCCAGGCCGAGGGCCAGTCCCAGCCGGCTGCTGGCGAAGCCCGGGCTGTCCCGCACCACGACCGGGGTCTTGCCGAGCGTGCCGACCCAGCCGGTGGCGCGGGCGACGACCGCCGGGGCGGTCCGCTCCCCCACCACCACCTCGACGAGCAGGCTGGCCGGCACCGGGTTGAAGAAGTGCAGCCCCAGCGCGCGCCCGGGCCGCTGGAGTGCCGCGGCCAGCCGGGTGACCGGCAGGCTGCTGGTGTTGGTCGCGATCACCGCGTCGGCCGGCACGGCGGCCTCCACGTCGGCGAACACCGCGGCCTTGAGGTCGACGTCCTCCGGGACGGCCTCGACGACCAGGCCGCTGCCGGCGAGCGCGGCGGCGGAGGTGGCCACCTGGAGCCGGGCGAGGACGTCGTCCACCGTGTCCGCCAGGGCGCCGCGCTCCGCGCTGCGCCGCACCGCCTCCGCCACCCGGTCCCGCGCCGCCGGCAGGGCGCCGGCGTCGGCCTCGACCAGCACCACCTCGCTCCCGGTGAGCAGCAGCGCGTGTGCGATGCCGGCACCCATCCGGCCACCGCCCACGACGCCGGTCCGCGGCGGGAGGGGCACCGGCGCCGGCTCGGCGGCGCTCACCGGCCCCGCCACCGCGGTGCCCGCTTCTCGGCGAAGGCGCGCACGCCCTCGACACGGTCCTCGCTGGAGTACGGGTCGGGCCGGACGTCCAGCCGCAGCGCCGCGGCCGGTGACTGGTGCAGGCCGGCCTGGATGACCGCCTTGTACCGCCGGATGGTGAGCGGGGCGTTGGCCAGCAGGGTGCGCACGTAGCCCTCGGCGGTGTCGGCGAGCTCGGCTGCGGGCACGACGCGGTTGACCAGGCCCCAGCGCTCGGCCTCCTGCGCGGAGACGGTGCGGCCGGTGTAGAGCATGTCGTAGGCGATGCCCAGGGGCACCAGCCGCGGCAGCACCACCGAACCGAAGTTGGCCCCCATCCCGCGCAGCGCCTCGGGCAGCGCCAGCCGGGCGTGGTCGGCAGCGATGCGGACGTCGCAGGCCATCGCCAGCTCCAGCCCGCCGCCCATGGCCGCGCCGTTGAGCGCGGCGACCGTGGGCTTGCGGCACTCCAGGACCACCTCGAAGGGGTTGCGCAGCGGCTGGCGCATCGGCGAGGGCGGGGGCCCGCCGGCGGCGTCCTGCCCGGCCAGCTCCTTGAGGTCCCGCCCGGCGGAGAACGCCTGGTCGCCGGCGCCGGTGACCAGCACCGCCCAGACGTCGTCATCGGCGTCGAACCGGACGAACGCCTCGACCAGGCCGGCCATGACCTCCGCGCCGAGGGCGTTGCGCCGCTCCGGCCGGTCGATGGTGACGTAGCCGACCCGGTCGCGGACCTCGACCCGCAGTCCCTCGCTCACGCGCCGGCCTCCGCGGTGGCCGCGGGTGCGTCGAGGGCGAGCGCCGCGGTCGGGTTGTGCACCGTCATCGCCTCGACGTCGGCGTGGGTGAACCCGCGGGCCCGCATCGCCTCGACGTACTGCTGCAACCCGACCACGGGCGAGACGTTGTGCGCCTGGCCGAAGTCGGTGGCCATGACCGTGCTGTCGACGCCGACGGTGCGCACGGCCTCGGCGATGCGCTCCAGCGGCACCTCGTCGCTGGTCGGCAGGGTGACGGCGAAGACCCGCTCGAACCAGACGCCGCCGAGCTCGGCGAGCTGGAGCTGGTCGTCCAGGCCCAGGCCGACGCAGGAGTGCTCGGGGTGGGTGACCAGCACGTTGGGCACGCCGCGCCGGCGGGCCTCAGGCACCACCCGCACGATCTCGGCCGGCCCGATGTGCCCGGTGGCCAGCGTGGCGCCGGCGGCCGCGATCAGGTCGAGGACCTGGCAGACGTCGGCGGTGGGACGCCCCTCGTCGTCCAGGACGCTCAGGCCCGGGCCCTCGATGCTGCCCAGCCGGGCGAGGTTGCCGCTGGCGATGCCCTTCTCCGCGGCGTGCCGGACCTGGTTGGCCGCGGTGATGGTGGGCAGCCACACCACCCGGCCGCCGAGCCTGAGCACCGTGTCCACCGCGTGCGGGTTGATGCCGCCGGTGGCCTGCACGTTGAGCACGACGCCGCCGAGGACCTGGGTCTCGGTGGCGTGCTCCTGGGCCATCGTGGCCCGGGCGGCGGTGACGGTGTGGTGGCTCTTGAGCACCACCGCGCGGTAGCCGGCCTCGTCCACGGCGCGGGCCAGCTCGGAGTCGGTCATCAGCCGCGGGATGACGTCGGGGGCGGTGTGCACGTGGGTGTCCACCAGGCCGGCGGGCCAGGTGCGGTTCATCGACGTCCTCCTCGGGCGGCGCGGTCAGACGACCAGGTCCTCGACCGGTTCCCCGGCCCAGAACCGGCCGACGTTGTCGAGCACGGCCTGTGCCTTGCGGACCGACGTGGTGCGGGTACCGGCCGCGCAGTGCGGCGTCACCACGACGTTCGGCAGGCCGAGCAGCGGGTGGTCCGGCGCCACCGGCTCCTGCACGAAGACGTCCAGCCCGGCCGCGGCGGGGCGCCCGGCGCGCAGCGCGGCCACCAGGTCGTCCTCGACGACCAGCCCGCCGCGCGCGGTGTTGACGAAGACCGAGTGCTCGCGCATCAGGTCCAGCAGGCGCGCGCCGACCATGCCGCGGTTCTCCGGCAGCAGGGGGCAGTGCAGGCTCACCACGTCCGACCCGGCGAACAGCTCCTCGAGGCCTCCTGCCGCGCGGACCGGCCGTCCTGCCCACTCCGGGCCGAGCGGGCCGTCGGTGCGCCGGTGCACCAGCACCTCGCTGCCCAGCGCCAGGACGGCGCGGGCGACGGCCTGGCCGATCCGGCCGAAGCCGACCAGCCCGACGGTGGCGCCGTGCAGGCCGACGGAGCTGCCGCGGTACTCCCACTTGGGCCAGCGGCCGGCCCGGGCGACCTCCTCGTGCAGCCGCACCAGGTGCCGCCCGGCGGCCAGCGCGAGCAGCACGGTGTGCTCGGCGACCGACTCGGCGGTGCCCGCGGTGCACACGGCCAGCGCCACGCCGTGCGCGCGGAGCTCGTCCTGGTCGACGGCGTCGAGCCCGACGCCCTGGCGGTGCACCAGCCGCAGCCGCGGCGCGGCGTCCAGGTGCGCCCGGGTCAGCGGGGTGTTGTCGGTGTGCACGACGACGTCGACGTCGGGGAGCAGCCGCAGCTTGCCCTCCTCGTCGTCCCGGTCGCGCAGCGCGCTCAGCCGCCAGCCGGCAGGGAGCCGCTCGCGGTAGAGGGCGCTGATCGGGCCCTCGGGGCCCCAGAAGAGCAGGTGCGGGCCGGCGCTCACCGGACGTCGCCCGGGGCCCCGAGCAACGCGAACAGCCGCGCCGGGTCGTCGAGGGCCCAGACGGCGGCGGCGATGTCGGCGCAGCGCCGGTCCCCGACGACCGGCCCGGCCAGCCGGTGCAGCTTGCGCTCGAGGTCGGCGTCGCTCATCGGGTTGCTCGGCTCGCCGTAGGGCTGGTCGATGCGCAGCACCCGCTCGCGGCCACCGGCGCGCACGGTGACCCGGGCCGGCCGCATGGCCGGGTAGTCGCGGACGCAGTCCTCGGCCTCCTCGACCTCGACGACGTCGACGATGCGGGCGATCCGCGGGTCCGCGCGCGCCTCGTCGCCGAAGTGCTCGAGGCCGGGGACGCCGTGCACCACCGTCGTCGCCACCGCGTACGGGATGCTCATCTGCGCGGAGATGAGGTCGTCGATGCGCTTCCCGCCGTGGCGGGCGGCCGCGGGGAAGGTCTCCACCCGCACCGACTCCACGCCGGCCGGGTCGAGCGGCTCCTCGGCGGCCATGGCCAGGATCGCGTCGATCGGGCCGTGCAGGTGCCGGCAGCAGGGATAGGGCTTGACGTACATCCCGAGCATCCGCCAGTCGCTGCCCAGGCCCCCGACCAGGTGCTCGGCGTCGTACCGGTCGTCGGCGAAGGCGTGCAGGTAGCCGTTGGGCCCCTCGAGCACCGTCGTCGGGCCGGTGAGCCCGCGCACGGCCAGCTCGGCGCTGACGATCCCGTCGCGCGCGGCCTTGCCCGGGTGCAACCGCTTGACCTCGCCGCCGCCGTGCAGGAACTCGAACAGCCCACCGGCGTGCGAGCCGGCGATGCCCAGGGCGTCGGCGAGGGCGGCCCGGTCGGCGCCGAGCAGCCGGGCCGCGGCGGCCGCGGCGCCGAAGACCCCGTTGACCGGGGTGTTGTGGAAGCCGCGGCGCCAGGTGGCCGGGTGGCCGGCACCGCCGATGCGGCAGGTCAGCTCCAGGCCGACCGCCATGGCCAGCAGGAGCTCCTCGGGGTCGGCGCCCCGCGCCTCGGCGACGGCGAGCACCGCGGAGCCGATCGGGCCGCCGGGGTGGGTGCTGCCCGGGGTGTAGCCGTCGTCGACCTCGAGCCCGTGCGTGGCCGTCCCGTTGACCAGGGCGGCGCTCGGCGCGGTGGCCCGCAGCGCGGTGCCGAGCACGGTCGCCGGCCCCGGCCCCTCGGTCTCGGCGACGAAGCGCTGCACGATCCGCGCCGCCCCGGAGGTGGAACCCACGAGGGTGGCGGCGACGTAGTCCAGCAGCACCCGCTTGGCCTGGTGGACGACGGCGTCGGGCAGGTCGGCGGGACGCAGGCCGGCGGCCCAGTCGACGAGCTGGGCGGTCAGCGCCGGGCGCGCGCCCGGTTGCGCGGGGGCCGGCTGCAGCGCGGTCACCGGGCGGCCCCCGCCCCGTGGGCGCGCAGCGCGCGGGCGCCGGCCATGACCGCGGCCACGGCGAGGGTCGCGCGGTCCGGGGCGTCCAGCACGTGCACGGCGTTGTCCCGGTAGACCTCCAGTGCCTGCGGGGCGAGCTGCGCGCCGCCGTAGCGGGAGACGTAGAGCGGGATGTCCAGCCGGTCCCGCATGGCGACCACCTTCTCCGCGATCTTCGCCGCGTACGGGTCGGCGTTGGTGGTGAACTGCAGCAGCAGCGCGTCGTACTCCCCGCGCTCGGTGAGCGCGGTGATGAGCTCCTCGAAGGCGTCGGGCTGCGTGATCATCTGGTAGCTGCAGTCCAGGGGGTTGCGCACCGCCGCGTAGGAGGGCAGGTGCGGCCGGACCGCCTCGCGGGTGGCCTCGGACAGCTCCGGAAGCTGGATCCCGGCGGCCTCGCCCTCGTCGGCGATGATCGAGCAGGCCCCGCCGGAGAAGGTGACCGCGACCAGCCGGTCGCCCGCCGGCAGCGGCTCGAGGGCGGCCAGCGCCACGGCGTCCTCGAGCACCCGCAGCGAGGGCACGCTCACCATGCCGGCCGCCCGGACGACGGCCTCACGGACGGCGAAGGAGCCGACCATGGCGCCGGTGTGGCTCAGCGCGGCGGCCCGGCCGCGGTCGGAGCGGACCGCGTTGTAGGCGAACATCGGCTTGCCGGCGGCTGCCATGCGCCGGCCGGCGGCGATGAACCGGGACCCGTCCTTGACGTCCTCGAGCAGCAGTGCGACCGATCGGGTGTCCTCGTCGCGGGCCAGCCACTCGAGGTAGTCGGCGATCACCAGGTCGGCCTCGTTGCCGGCGTGGATCCAGTAGCTCAGCCCGACCCGCTCCCCCATGAGCCGCGTGCCCAGGCAGCTGCCCAGCGCACCGGAGCTGCTGAGCAGGGCGACCCCGCCCTGGACAAGGTCCTCCTCGAGGCCGCCGGAGATCGAGGCGGTGAGCCTGCGGAACGGGGCCACCACGCCCATGTCGTTGGGGCCGGCCAGCGGCACCCCGCCCTCCCGGAGCACGCGGGCCAGCTCCTCCTGCGCGGCCCGCCCCTCCTCCCCGACCTCGGCGAAGTCCGAGCTGTGCACGATCACGCCGCCGACCTGCTTGTCCACCGCCTGGCGGGCGACGTCGAGGACGTGGCGTCCGGGCACCGTGATGCAGACCAGGTCCGGTGAGCCCTCGACCTCGGCCAGCGAGGTGTGGCGCCGGCGGCCGCGGACCTCCCCGCCGGAGGGGTGGACCGCGTCGAGCCGGCCGGGGAAGCCGTGGTCGTCGAGGTAGCGGAACAACCGGGCACCGACCTTGTGCGGGTCGTCGGAGACGCCGACCACGACGACGTGCCGCGGGCGCAGCATCCGGTCCAGGTCGTAGCTGGCCCGCTCCGCCGGTGGCGGCTCGTCGGTCCGGATCACCCGGGCGTCGACCACGGCGACGCCCTGCCCCGCGTGGCCGACCATCACCGGGTTGAGGTCGAGCTCGACGATCGCCTCGTCCTGCTCGACCAGCCGGGAGACCGCGACGACGGTGTCCACCAGCGCCTCGAGGTCGCGGCCGGGCTCGCCGCGGAAGCCGTCCAGCAGCGGCCAGGCCCGCAGCTGGCGCAGCGCGGCCCGGGCCTCGTCCCGGTCCAGCGGTGCCATCGTGGTGACGATGTCGTCGTGCACCTCGGTGGCGACCCCGCCGAGGCCCACGACGACCGCGGCCCCGAGCTGCGGGTCGCGCCGCGCGCCCACCAGGATCTCCAGGCCGCGCACCTGCTCCTGCAGGACCAGCGGGTAGGCCTGCGGCCCGAGGCGGGCGACCATGTCCTCCGCCGTGTCCACCACCGCCGCGGCCGAGCGCAACCCGAGGACGACGCCGCCGGCGTCGGTCTTGTGCAGCAGGCCGCCGGCCTTGAGGACGACGGGCGCGGCGCCCAGCTCGGCGAACGCGGCGCCCACCCCGGCCACGTCGTCGACGGACGCGCTCCGGGCCAGCGACACACCGGCGCTCCCCAGTAGAGCGGCCACCTGGGCGGGCGGCAGGGCCTGGTGCGGCACGGCGGGGCCTCCTCGGGGGTGAGCTGTCACACATCCTATACAGTGTGGCAATGGCTGAGTCGATCGCGGCCGACGACGCCGCCCCGGTGCGGGTCCTCCGCGACGACCGTGCGGTGACCGTGCTGATCGACCGGCCCGCGCAGCGCAACGCGCTGTCGGTACCGATGAGCCGGGCACTCGGCGCCGCCCTCGAGGAGCACGCGGCCACCCCGCTGCCGCTGGTCCTGCGCAGCGCCGTCCCCGGGATGTTCGTGTCCGGGACCGACGTGGCCTCGCTCCGGGCGCGCACCGTGGAGGACAGCCTGGGCCGGGTCAACAGCGCACTGTTCCAGCGGCTGTACGACCACCCGTGGCCGACGGTGGCCGTGGTCGACGGTGCGGCGCTGGGCGGCGGCTGCGAGCTGGCCCTGGCCTGCGACGTCCGGATCACCACCGAGGACGCCCAGTGGGGGCTGCCCGAGGTGCGGCTCGGGATCATCCCCAGCGCCGGGGCGCTCACCCGGCTGGCCGCCCTGGTGGGCACCGGCACGGCGACCGACCTGGTCCTCACCGGCCGGCGGATCCGCGGCCGGGAGGCCGCCACGCTCGGCCTGGCCTCGCGGGTCACCACCCCCGCGGGGCTGGACGCCGCGCTCGACGCCCTGCTGGACGACCTGGGCGCCGCGGCACCCCTGGCCCAGCGGTTGGCCAAGGAGGCGATGCGCGTGGGCGGGGACCGCCACCGCCTCGTCGACGCCGCCGCGCAGGCGCTCTGCCTCGGCACCGAGGAGGCCCAGCGACGACTGCAGGCACTCCTGGACCGGGCCGGCTGACCACCGCAGGCGCGGCCCGGGGCGCGACCCGACGTGCGGTGGTGGGGAGCCGGGGCCGGCGGCAGGCGGGTCGCTGCAGCGCCCGTCACCTGAGGGGGCTAGCGTCCCGGGCCCATGAGCGAGTCTGCGAGCGCCTCGGCCGCCGGTGACCCCGTCGTGTCCCTGCGCCACCCTGGTGGAGATCTGCCCCTGCGCGTGGTCCCGGCCACCGAGGGGGCGGCCGGTCTGGACACCGGCAAGTTGCTGGCCACGACCGGTCACGTGGCCCTGGACATCGGCTTCGTCAACACCGCCGCGTGCACCTCGGCGATCACCTACATCGACGGTGACGCCGGGATCCTGCGCTACCGCGGCTACCCGATCGACCAGCTGGCCGGCAAGGCGTCCTTCGCCGAGGTGTCCTACCTGCTGATCTACGGCGAGCTGCCCACCGCCGACCAGCTGTCCGACTTCGACTCCCGGCTGCGCCGGCACACCCTGCTGCACGAGGACCTCAAGCAGTTCTTCAAGGGCTTCCCCCGCGACGCGCACCCCATGCCGGTGCTCTCCTCGGCGGTGTCGGCGCTGTCCACCTTCTACCAGGACTCGCTGGACCCCTTCGACGACCGGCAGGTGGAGATCTCCACCCTGCGGCTGCTGGCCAAGCTGCCCACCATCGCCGCCTACGCCTACAAGAAGTCCGTCGGGCAGCCGTTCCTGTACCCGGACAACTCCCTGGGCCTGACGGAGAACTTCCTGCGGATGACCTTCGGGTTCCCCGCCGAGCCCTACGAGGTCGACCCGGACCTGGCCGCCGCCCTGGACATGCTGTTCGTGCTGCACGCCGACCACGAGCAGAACTGCTCCACCTCCACCGTGCGCCTGGTCGGCTCCTCCCAGGCCAACCTCTTCGCCTCCGTGTCGGCCGGCATCAACGCCCTGTTCGGCCCGCTGCACGGCGGGGCCAACCAGTCGGTGCTGGAGATGCTCGAGTCGATCCAGCGCGAGGGCGGGGACATCCCCGCCTTC
This sequence comes from Geodermatophilus sp. DSM 44513, assembly GCF_032460525.1. Taxonomy (NCBI): domain Bacteria; kingdom Bacillati; phylum Actinomycetota; class Actinomycetes; order Geodermatophilales; family Geodermatophilaceae; genus Geodermatophilus; species Geodermatophilus sp. DSM 44513. The sequence goes on from NZ_CP135963.1 coordinate 2,983,296, forward strand.
GTGGAGCGGGTCAAGAAGCGCGAGCCCGGGGTGAAGCTGATGGGCTTCGGGCACCGGGTGTACAAGAACTACGACCCCCGCGCCGCGATCGTGAAGTCGACCGCCGACTCCGTGCTGGACAAGCTCGGCGGGGACAACCAGCTGCTGGACCTGGCCCGGCAGCTGGAGGAGATCGCGCTGTCCGACGACTACTTCGTCGAGCGCAAGCTCTACCCCAACGTCGACTTCTACACCGGCCTGATCTACCGGGCCATGGGCTTCCCCACCCGCATGTTCACCGTGCTGTTCGCCCTGGGCCGCCTGCCCGGGTGGATCGCCCAGTGGCGGGAGATGATCGCCGACCCGGCCACCAAGATCGGCCGCCCCCGGCAGGTCTACACCGGCGCCACCGAGCGCACCTTCCTGCCCCTCGACCAGCGCTGAGGGCCGCGGCCGCTGCCCGCTCCCCCGGGGGCGGGCAGCGCCGACGGGCGGTCAGCCGGCGGTGATGCGGGTGGTCAGCGACCCGATGCCGGCGATGCTCACCGTCACCTCGTCGCCGGCGTGCAGCGACCCGACGCCGGCCGGGGTGCCGGTCAGCACGACGTCCCCGGGCAGCAGGGTCATCGTCTGGCTGACCCAGGACACGCACGCGGCCACGTCCAGCAGCATGTCGGCGGTGGTGCCGTCCTGGCGCACGTCGCCGTTCACCGTCGTCCGCAGCGCCAGTGCCGAGGGGTCCACGTCGGTCTCCACCCAGGGGCCCAGCGGGCAGGACCGGTCGAAGCCCTTCGCGCGGGTCCACTGCTTCTCCGCGCGCTGCAGGTCCCGCATCGTCAGGTCGTTGGCGACGGTGTAGCCCAGCACCACCCCGGCCACCCGCTCGGCCGGCACGCGGGTGCACTCGGTGCCGATGACGACGGCCAGCTCACCCTCGAAGTGCAGGTCGGCGGTGTCCGGCGGGTAGGGCACCTCCGCGTCGGGGCCCACCACCGAGGTGGAGAACTTGGCGAACACCACCGGGATCTCGGGCACCTCGTTGCCCAGCTCCCGGGCGTGCTCGGCGTAGTTGCGGCCCAGGCACAGCACCTTGCTCGGCTCCACGGGGGCGAGCAGCCGGACGTCGGCCAGCGGGGTCCGCTCCCCCGTCGTCCGGACGCCGCCGAACGGGTCGCCGTCCAGCCGGACGACGACGGCGTCGTCGCCGTCGCCCTCCACCAGGCCGTGCGACGCCGGGCCGCCCCCGGCCGGCTCGTAACGCGCGATGCGCATCAGATGGCCCGGACCATGCCGCCGTCGACCAGCAGGTTCTGGCCGGTGACGTAGGTGTTCGCGCCGGAGACGAGGAACGCCGCGACGTTGGCGAACTCCTCCGGGGTGCCGTAGCGGCCGACGGGGATGGCGGCCTCGCTCTTCGCGCGGACCTCCTCGACCGGCAGCCCGGTCCGCTCGGCGGCGGCGGCGTCCAGGCTGGCCACGCGGTCGGTGGCGATCCGCCCCGGTCCGATGGTGTTGACCAGCACGCCGTCGCCGGCGACCTCGAGGGCCAGGCTCTTGGCCAGCCCGAGGATGCCCACCCGGAAGGTGTTGGACAGCATCAGGTTGTCGATCGGCTGCTTGATCGACGAGGACGCCACGGTGACGATCCGGCCCCACCGCTGCTCGCGCATGTGCGGCAGCACGCCGCGGAACAGCCGCACGCTGGAGAGCAGGTTCAGCTCGAAGGCACCCTGCCAGGCGGCGTCGTCCAGGGCGTCGAACCCGCCGGGCCTCGGGCCGCCGGCGTTGTTGACCAGGACGTCGACGCCGCCGAGGCGCTCCCGGGTCTCGGTCAGCAGCCGGTCGAGGTCGGCGGCGTCGGCGACGTCGGCCGGGCAGTGCTCGACCTGCGCGCCGGTGGCCTCGGCGATCTCCTGCGCGGTGCGGGCCAGCTGGTCGGCGCCGCGGCTGGAGATCATCACCCGCGCTCCCTCGGCGGCCAGCCGGGTGGCGGTGGCGCGGCCCAGGCCCTTGGAGGCGGCGGTGACCAGGGCGACCCGGCCGGTGAGTTCGAGGTCCATCGCAGGTGCGCTCCGTCGATCGGGGGCCGTCAGGCCACGGGGTTGGTGAGCTCGCGGAAGCCGGTGATCTGCACGCCGGCGGTGTCACCGGAGCGGATGTGCACCGCGCCCGGCGTCCCGGTGGAGATGACGTCGCCGGGCAGCAGGGTCATGACCCGCGAGTGGAAGGCGACCAGCCACCAGGGCCGGAAGGTCATGTTCGACACGACGTTGCGCCGGTGCACCTGCCCGTTGTGGACGGTGGCCACCTCCAGCGCCTCGACGTCGGCCACCTCGTCGACCGTGACCAGCTCGGGGCCGAAGCTGAAGAAGGTGTCGAAGCTCTTGGAGCGGGTCAGGTAGCGCGGGTTCTTCTCCAGGATGTCCTCGGCGGTCATGTCGACGATCGTGGTGAACCCGGCGACCACCGAGGCCGCGTCGGCCTCGTCGACGTCCCTGCACTGCCGGCCGATGACCACGCCGAGCTCGCCCTCGGCGGTGGTGCGCTGGGACTGCGGGGGGATCCGGATGGCGTCGCCCGGGCCGATGATCGTGGTGTCGGGCTTGAGGAAGCTGGCCGGCTCGGTCGAGGGCGCCTTCTCCGACAGGTCGGCGGCGTGCTCCACGTAGTTGAGCCCGATGCCCCAGATCTTGCGCGGGCGCCGGTAGAGCGGGGCGTACGCCAGCTGCTCCTGAGGCACGACCAGCCCGTCGAGCCCGGCGGCGTCCCGGCCGGCCACCCAGTCGCGCAGCTCCGCCAGCCGGCCGGTCTCCAGCAGCTCCTGCACGGTCTCCGGCCAGTCGGTGCCCGCGTCCTCGTTGAGCACGGGCAGCGGCACCGCGCCGCCGGGGCGCACCAGCGCGCCGGTCTCGGCGCCGTCCAGGCGCAGGGTGGTCAGTCGCACGGAGGGTCCTCTCACGGGCAGCCGGGGACGCGCGTCGGTGCGCGCCCGGCCGGGGGTGGGCGGGCTACAGGCCGACGGCGGTGATCAGGTCGTCGAGCTCGGCGAGGGTCAGCTCGTCGACCGGCGGGGCCGGGAAGCGGGCGTGCGCCGAGGCGATCGCGCCGCGGCGGAGGAAGACCTGCTTGCGGATGGTCACCCCGCCGACGCCGAGCTGGGCCTCGTACCGGATCAGCGGCAGGTACCGGAAGAAGAACTCCTGGGCGCCCGCGCGGTCACCGGCGGCGAACCGCTCGTAGGTGCCGACGAGCACCTGCGGGAAGCCGAAGCCGGTCATGATGCCGTCGGCCCCGCGCAGCAGCTCCTCGTACAGGTAGAGCCCGCCGAGACCGCCGAAGACGCCGACCGGCTCCTTGGCCCGCTGCTTCACCGCGGTGATCTTGGGCAGCGTCGGGGTCTCCTCGAGCTTGAGGTAGCGGCAGCCCGCGATCTCGTCGAGCAGCCGGACGAGGAACGGCGCGGGCATGACCACCCCGGTGTTGACCGGCTCGTCCTGCACCACGACCGGCACCGACACCGCCTCGGCGACCAGCCGGAAGTGCTCGAAGACCAGGTCGAGGTTCCGGGTGTTCTCCGGCGGGGCGAGCATCACGGCTGCGGCGCCGGCGTCCTCGGCACGACGGGCGTAGTCCAGGGCCATCACGGTGGCCCGCGCCGAGACGCCGGCGACGACCGGCACCCGCCCGGCGGTGGCCTGCAGGTAGCGGCGCAGCACCCGGTCGCGCTCCTCGTCGAGCAGCTTGGCGGCCTCGCCCATGATCCCGAGGATGGTCAGCCCGTGCGCCCCGGCGCCGAGGTAGTCCTCGACCAGGGTGTCGATGCTGCCCTCGTCGACCGCGCCGTCCTCGGTGAACGGGGTCAGTGTGATCGGCAGCACACCGGTCAGGGCGGTCACCGGGAACTACCCTGCGGACGGGGACGACGGCCTCGGGCCGGGTGTGCGACGGAGATCACGACGGTCACCGTAGCCGCTGGTCACGATCGGCTCCCAGGTCCTGCCGAGAACGGAGAGCGATGCCGGTCCAGCGATACGCCGTGGTCGGGGGCGGGATCATCGGGACGGCGGTGGCCCGCCGCCTGCTCGTCCAGCGTCCGGACGCCGTGGTGACGGTGCTGGAGAAGGAGGACCGGCTGGCCACCCACCAGACCGGCCGCAACTCCGGGGTGGTGCACGCCGGCCTGTACTACGAGCCGGGCTCGCTCAAGGCCCGGCTGTGCCGCCGCGGCGTGGGGCTGCTCAAGGAGTTCTGCGCCGAACGGGGCCTGCCCTACGACGAGGTCGGCAAGGTGCTCGTCGCGCTCGACGGCGCCGAGGAGCAACGGCTGGGCGCGATCGCCGAGCGGGCCCGGGCCAACGGCGTCCCCGGCATCCGGGTCATCGACCGCGCCGAGCTGCGCGAGATCGAGCCGCACGTCGCCGGCATCGCCGCCCTGCACTCGCCGAGCACCGCGATCTGCGACTACGTGTCGGTCACCGACCGGCTCGCCGACGACGCCCGCGCGGCCGGCGCCACGTTCCGCACCGGCTTCGCCGTCGCCGGGCTGCGGCACGCCGGCGGGCAGGTGGTGGTGACCAGCACCGCCGGCGAGGAGGTCGTCGTCGACCGGGTGGTGCTGTGCGCCGGGCTGCAAGTCGACCGGCTGGCGCGGCTGGCCGGCGACGACGACGCGCCGCGGATCGTGCCCTTCCGCGGCGAGTACTACGCGCTCACCCCGGACAAGCGGTCCCTGGTCAACGGCCTGGTCTACCCGGTGCCCGACCCGCGGTACCCCTTCCTCGGGGTGCACCTGACCCCGCGGTTCGACGGCGAGGTGCTGGTCGGCCCCAACGCCGTCCTGGCGCTGGCCCGGGAGGGCTACACGTGGCGGGACGTCTCCCCCGCCGAGCTGGCCGCCATCGCCCGCTTCCCCGGGTTCCGGCGGTTCGCCCGGCAGCACTGGCGCACGGGACTCGCGGAGATGCGCGGGTCGCTGTCGAAGAAGGCGTACACCGCCGCGGCCCGCCGCTACGTGCCGGAGCTGACCGCCGAGGACATGGTGCCGGCGACGGCGGGGATCCGGGCGCAGGCGCTGGAGTCCGACGGCAGCCTGGTCGACGACTTCCGGATCACCCGGCGCGGCGCGGTGGTCGCCGTGCGGAACGCGCCCTCGCCGGCGGCGACGTCGTCCCTGGCGATCGCCGAGCACCTGGTCGAGGTGCTGCTGACCGAGGACGACGCGGCGTGAGGGTGGTGCGGACCTCGTGAGCGCGCGCCGGGAGCGGCCCGTGGGCACCGCCCGCGCGGCGACCGCGGCGGTCACGGTGACCACCGCGGGCGTGCTCCCGGCGTACCTCGTCGGCGTCCTCTGGGTGCAGGTGAGTGCCGACCTGGACGTCGGTCCCTCGCTGCTCGGCCTGCTGGTCGCGGCGTTCTTCGGCACCTCGGCGGTCTCGGCCCTGTCCGCCGGCACCCTGGTGCGCCGGCTCGGCACGGTGGTCGTGGTCCGGCTGGCCAGCGGGACCGCGGCGGCGGCGATGCTGCTGGTCGCGCTGGCCACCCCCGACGTCGGCGTCGTGGTGGCGGCGCTGGTGCTGGCCGGGTGGGGCAACGGCATCGGTCAGCCGGCCAGCAACGACCTCATCGCCTGCTCGGTGTCGTCGGGCCGGCAGGGCCTGGCGTACGGCCTCAAGCAGGCGGCGATCCCGTTGTCGACGCTGCTGGCGGGGGTGGCGGTGCCGCTGGTGGCCATCCCGCTGGGCTGGCGGACGGCGTTCGGGCTGGGTGCCGGGCTGGCGCTGCTCGTCGCGCTGTCGGTGCCGAGCGCGCGGCGGCTGGGGACGGCGGGGTCGTCGTCGGCGCCGTCGGAGGCCGCCGGCCCGTTCCGCCGCGCGCCGCTCTACGTGCTCACCGTCGGGCTCATGCTGGGCGCGGCGACCGGCAACGCGCTCGGCGCGTTCTCCGTGAGCACCGCGGTCGCCGGCGGCATCGACCCCGCGACGGCGGGCGTGCTGGCCGCCGTGGCCAGTGGAGTCGGCGCGGTCGCCCGGGTGGTCGTCGGCTGGCTGGCCGACCGCATCCGCACCCGGTGGCTGCTGGTCGTCGCGGCGCAGATGTCGCTGGGCGGGCTGTCCTACGCGCTGTTGGGCACCGGCGTGGAGGCGCTCATCGTGGTCGGCGCGGTGCTCGGCTACTGCACCGGCTGGGCGTGGGCCGGCCTGTCGACGTACGCGGTGACCCGCATGCACCACGGCATGGCCGCCCGGGCGACCTCGATCACCCAGGGCGGGATGGGCCTGGGCGCCGCGCTGGGGCCGCTGGCCTTCGGTGCCGTGGTGTCGGCCGGCTCCTACACCCTCGCCTGGAGCGCGACCGCCGCGCTGGCCGTGCTCGGCGGGCTGGTCATCGTGCTGGGCCGGCGCCTGCTGCTGCGCGAGCGCCCCGCCCTGGTCGCCGCACACCGCGAACGCCGGACCGCCGCCCGCGCCTGACGCCCTGGTGCGGGCCGCCGGGCGATCGTCGGTCACTGGGCGTGCCCGGCGATGACGTGTGCCCCCTCTCGTGTCCCTGAAGGCGGCCGGTGGGACACAGTGGGTCGGCACCCGGGTGGACCGCCGACTCGGTCGATGCCCCTGACTCAATGGGGTGAAGGAGTTGTCCACGGCGCCGTCGTCAACAACCGTCCGCGGGTGTGTCTCGCCGTATGGCCACGGCCTCCTGCGTCCTTGCTGTGGCGCTAGGCGTTCTGGTCCTCCTCTGGCTGGCCCTCCCGGCACTACTGGAAGGCCGGACCTTGATCGGAGTCCTCGTCGCCGTTTGCGCTGGGCTTGCTGTCGTCTTCGGGGTGGCCGGCTCGGTGGTGGTCTCAAGGGCACGCAGCCGTCGTCCCTAGATGGGCCGTCACGGGACAACGACCGAGCGGGCAGTGAGGGCGGCAGAGACACCCGCGGTCGCGCGGACAGCCTGAGGTCGCGAGCCGCTTCAGCGCCGTTGACGTCGGTGGGCCGTGCCGACGAGGGCGGCGCTCGCGCTGAGTGCCAGGATCGCCGCCAGCCCGACGGGGAGCTGCACACCGTTCCCTGCCGCAGAGGTCCACGGAAGGACCACGAACAGCGTCCACAGGGCTACGGAGGCGGCACCCGCCGCACGAGGTGCGGTGGAGGCCGTCGTGGTGATCAGCACGACGGCCGCCACGATGGACAGCGGCAGGGCAGCCAGTAGGACGAGGATCCCGGCACCGATGTTCGCGCCTTGGTCCGGCGGGGTCGCCAGGACCGCGATGACGACGACCAACCAGAGGGCATCGGCCACGACCGTGAGCACCACACCGGCCTTCTGGCCCGACGTCACGGGTCTGCTGTGCGGCGGACGGGAGGTGGTGGCGGCACGTCGTCATGGTCATCCGTGGCCGACCGCAGCACCAGCGAGGTCGCCTGAACGGTTGCCTCCGCCGCTGCACGTACACGCGAGGCAACAGACGACCTGTCCCTGACTGGGCCGCAAGGACACGGGCAGCGCGAGCCGCGCGCCCGGACTCCTGCGACGACCCGTGGCCAGAGGCCTGCAGGGAGGCGGGCCACACGCGCGCTGTGGCGTGGTCGTCCCGTGGCCGTCGCGCTCGTGACGCTCGCCGGCTCAGCGAGCGAGTCCGGTCGTCCCGCGGTCAGAACGGTGGCGGTTCGTCGTCCATCGGAGCCGTGGTCGGCGGTGTCTCGTCCGCCTCGGGTGGATCGGTCGCGGGTGGTCGCAGCCCCGGTGGCCTCGTGGTGCGGGTGACCCCGGAGGGGGTGGTGACGTGCAGCGTGCCGTCGGCGTCCATGACGAACCGCCAGCCGCGGGCCAGGGTCTTCAGCCGGTGGTGACTCCGGCACAGGCAGCAGAGGTTGGCGCAGTCGGTGGGGCCGCCGCAGGCGTGCGGGATGACGTGGTCGGCGTCGGCCCAGCCGGCCCGCTGCCCGCAGTGGGGGAACCGGCAGCCCCGGTCACGGGTGTGCAGGAAGGTCTGCTGGGCGGTGGTCGGGGTGTAGGCGCCGGTCGCCCGCGGACGGCTCAGCACCGCGCACCCGCACTCCTCAGCTGGGTGCTCCGGGCAGCCGCGGCGGGCGGTGCGGCGCAGCTGGTCGAGGCCGGCGGTGGCCAGCAGCCGCCCGTCGCCGTCGGTGAGCGCGAAGCCCAGGGATCCGCCCTCGGGTGCGGTGAGGCCCAGGGCTCCGATGCGCCGCAGCAGGTCGCGCACGTGGCCGGCAGTGATGGGCAGCCCGTCCACCGCGCCGGGCGTCGCCGTGCGGCCCTCCAGCGCGTCCAGCGCCGCGGTGACCGTGACCTGTGCGGTCGCCGCCGGCAGGCCGGAGTCGGCGGGGCGGCGCAGCAGCAGCGAGCACACCTCGGTGCGGATGGCCCCGATCGGGCGGTCGTCGCCGTCGGCCTTGGCCATCCGGGCCAGCTGGTCGACCAGGTCGAACGCCTCGGCGGCCTCGTCGGCGGGCAGTTCCGCGGCGAAGGCGGCCATGCCCTCCAGGTGGGACGGCCAGGTGCGCACGTCGGCCTGCCGCTTCGCGTCCTCCTTGCGGGCGTCGACGGCGTCGGCGTCCAGTTCCAGCAGCAGCGCGGTCGCCCGGGACCGCAGCCGGCCGGTCGACAACGCGGTGGCGACGGGCAGGACCCGGGCCTCGACCTGCCGAGCGGTGGCCGGACTCGTGTGCGCGCACACGTCGGCCAGCACCTTCGCCCGTGGCTCGTCCAGCACCCCGTCGGCCATCGCTGCGAGGGTGGCCGGCAGCCGCTCCTGCCACACCGAGGCGCGCACCGCTAGGTGGCTGGCGGTGCCGCGGCCGCAGTTGAGGACCACCGCCAGCTCGGCGGTGAAGAACTCCGACACACCGGGCAGCTCGGCGTCCGGCGCCCACGACCCCCGCCTGGCCCCGGGGTGGTCCGGCGGTGGGTCGAGGGTGTCCGGGCTGTGATCGGCCAGCGCCATCACCAGCTCGGCTTCGTAGGCGGCGGTCATGGCCTTCCGCGCCTGCACCCGGGCCAGCTCGGCGGCCGCCTGCTCCCGGGACAGCAGGTCCACCGGCAGCCGTGGCAGGTCCACCGGCCGGGCCACCGCCCAGTCGATCAGCACGCCCTCGGCGGACGAGACCTGCCCGGTGACCAGCTCCACGACCTGCAACCTACGGCGGGGGTACGACAGTCCCGGGCGTCTGACCAGCGGGTTCCTGCCGGGCGGGTTCGTGTCGGTCAGCGGGCCGGCCAGGCGGCCAGCGGTGGGCGGTCCTCTCCGTGGCTGCCGCCGGCGTGCGCGACCGCGGCCAGCACGAGGGCCAGGTGGTCGCGGTCGAGCCCGGCGGCGAGGTCGCCGAGGTCGACCGGCTGCCCGTCGGCCAGCGAGGCCGCCGCGCGGAGCAGCCGCAGCTGGCTGCCGCTGCCGCCGATCACGCCGGCGCGCAGGGCGGCGTCGACGTCGGGCCAGGCGACCTGCGCCCACAGGCCCCCGCCGTCGACGTCCCCGAGCAGGGACACGAGGCCGGCCTGCTGCAGCTGGGCCGGCCAGTGCCCGGCGTTGACGAGCAGCAGGACGGCGGCCTCGGCGGCGTAGTCGCCGACGGCGGCGCGCAGCAGGGCGTTCTCGACGTCGACCAGGTCCAGGTCGGTCGCCCTCGGCTCGGGGATCACCGTCGCCCCCTCCGCAGTGGTGTGGCAGGTCGCCGTCAGCCTGCCGGAGGGGTCCGACGGTTCCGTCTCAGCCGGGCAGGCCGCGCAGCACCTCCAGCGCCTCGGCCAGGGTGGCCGGCACCTCGCCGGGCGGCCGCCCGGTGCGCTCCAGCCCCGCGGCGGTGCGCTCCTGGCGGGCGACCAGGGCAGCGGCCATGAGCGGGGGCACGCCGGTGGCCGCGACGGTGTCACGCACCATCCGGGCCTCGACCTGCCGGCGGCCGGCGTGCGCGACGTGCGTGGTGACCAGCATGGTGGCGAAGTCGCGGGTGGGCCAGCGGTCCAGCGTCTCCTCCACCATCGCCAGCAGCGGCTCGACGACGTCCATCTCGGAGGCGGCCAGCAGCGCCTCGGTCCACAGCGCCTCCATGCCCTTGACGACCACGCTGCGCAGCATCTTCAGCGCCGCCGCGGCACCGACCCGGTCCCCGACGACGGCGGTGTTGAGGCCGGCTCCGGACAGCAGCCCGGCGGCCTCGGCGGCGTCCGGCCCGGCCAGCGAGACGGGGATGCGGCTGCCGTCGAGCCGGATGCCCCCGCCGGTCATCACCCCGTCGACGACGCGGGCGCCGGGCAGCGCGCCGAGCACCGCCTCCTTCACCTGCGGCGCGGTGGAGTTGAGGTCGACGTAGAGGACGCCGTCGCCGGCCGCCGGCGCGAACGCCTCCGCCGCGGCCAGGGCGGTGGCCGGGGTGACCAGGGACAGCACGACGTCCCGCCCGGCCAGGCCTGCGACGTCGTCAACCGGCCGGGCGCCCGCCGCGCGGACCGCCGCGGCGACACTGCGGCCGCGCGAGGCGTCCAGCAGCAGCCGGTCGTGCACCACCAGGTCGGCGCCGGAGGCGGCCAGCGCGCCGCCGATCACGCGGCCGGCCTCGCCGAAGCCGAGCAGCCCCCACCGGGTGCTCACGGCGCCGTCACCCGCACCTCGGTGAGCGCCGCGGTCACCCACGAGCGGTCCAGCGTGCCGGCCGCGATGTCGGCGAACACCGCCTCCTCGGCCCGCAGCAGCCCCTCGCCGTCCGCGAGCACCTCCGCCGCCCGCTCGTGCGGCACCACCACCACGCCGTCCGCGTCGCCGACGACGACGTCACCGGCGCGCACCACCGTGCCGCCGGCCTGCACCGGCCCGCCGACCTCGCCGGGGCCGTCCTTGTACGGGCCGACGTGGGTCACCCCGCGCGCGAACACCGGCAGGGTGCCGGCGGCCAGGCCCTCGACGTCGCGCACCGCGCCGTCCACGACCAGGGCGGCCAGCCCGCGGGCGGCGGCGTAGCGGGCCATGATCTCGCCCAGCACCGCGCGGTCCAGCGCGCCGCCGCCGTCGACGACGAGCACGTCGCCGGGTGCGGCGAGGTCCAGGGCGCGGTGGACGACGAGGTTGTCGCCGGGGCGGGTGCGCACGGTCAGCGCCGGGCCGGCGACCCGCGGCCAGCGCCCGCCGGGCACGGGCAGCACGCCGGTGACGCCGCCGGTGCGCGCGAGGGCGTCGGACAGGATGCTCGTCGGCAGCGCGCGGGCCCGGGCCAGCAGGCCGTCGTCGGGGCGCGGGCCGGGCGGGTGCACGCGGCAGGTGCTCATGCGGAACTCCTCAGGTCGGGTCGAGGACACGGGTGCGCCGCCCCACCGGCAGGCCGCGGGAGCGGCGCACCATCCGGCGGCTGACCCGGACGGTGACCGCGCCGGCCAGGCTCAGTGCGGCGGTGGTGAGCCAGGCGGCGGGGTAGGAGGCGGTCTGGGCGACGACGCCGAACAGCAGCGGCCCGGACGCCGCCCCCAGCGACAGCCCGGTCTGCACGAACCCGGTGACCGAGGCGGCCGCGCCGCGGTTGTCGCGGATGACGGCGAAGTGGAACAGCCCGGTCCACGCCCAGCCGGCGCCGTAGGCGAGCACCCCGCCGGCGACGAAGGCGGGCACCGCGCCCAGGGCCATGAGCACGTAGCCCAGCGTGCCGAGGGTGAGCAGGTTGGCGATGAAGAGGTAGGCGCTGCGGGCCGGGTGCCGGTCGACGAACACCCCGTACCCGACGCGGCTGGCCAGCCCGAGCACCGAGCAAGCGGCGAACAGCAGTCCGGCCGCCCCGGCGCCGATGCCGGCGGCCACCGCGGAGTCGACGAGGAACACCCCGGTCGGGGTGGCCGCCGCCGAGCCGAGGAAGCCGCCGAGGGTGAGCACCACCAGCCCGCCGCGGGGCAGCCCGCGGTCCGGCGCGCGGGCGGCGGCGGCCTCGCGCGCCGCGGCGGTCCGCTGGCCGGCGTCCCGGCCGGCGAGGGAGGTCAGCAGCAGGAGCAGGGCCAGGCCCACCGCGCCGGCCACCGCCCACCGCCAGCCGGCCACCAGCGCGATGCCGGGGACGGCGAGGCCGCCGAGCAGGGTGGCGGCGGGGATCGAGGACTGCTTGATGCCGAACGCCACGCCGAGGCGCGCGTCGGTGACCAGCTCGGAGACGACCGCGTTGGCCGACGGCTGGGCGACCGCGTTGCCCAGCCCGCCGACCGCCAGCCCGGCCATCAGCGCGGCGGGTGACCCGGCCAGCCCGATGACGGTGAGCGAGGTGGTGGCCAGCGCCGCGGCCAGCGCGGCGCCGCGGCGGGAGCCCAGCCGCTGCACCAGCCGGCCGGCGGGGCGGGCGAGCGCCCCGGAGACGGCGAACAGGGTCGCCGCGGCCAGCCCGAACAGGCCCAGCCCGACGTCGAGCTCGGCGCGGATCTGCACCGCGAGCGCGCCGACGAGGAACGCCGGCAGCACGCCGAGCGCGGAGATCGACACCGCGCGGACGACGGCGCGCGCGGCCCCACCCCTGGCCACGCTCGTCATGGCCCTTCGCGCGCGAGAGGCCGAACGGGGGGCCTTCCGCGCGCGAGAGGCCGGGCCGGGGCGGGGTCAGGCACGCGCGGGCACCCCGAGCGGGCGGCCGACCTGCCCGGCGAGCTCCTGCAGCGCCCGGTGCGTCCCGGCGTCGAGGGGGACGCCGTGCACCCGGCGCAGGGTGCGCTCGGCGGCGGCCCGCTGTCCCGGCGTCCGGACCGGCCGCTCGGCGTCGACCGGGGCCAGCGCGCGCAGGGCGGCGAGCAGCCGGGCGGCCCCGGTGCGCAGCTCCGCAGGGTCGCCGAGCCGGCCGGGGTCCAGGACGACGACCAGGTGGCTGACGCCGGGGTGCCCGCTGCCGGCCCGGAAGGTCAGGTTGCCCACGCCCGGGCCGGTCGGGCCCCGGCCGAGGACGGCGGTGAGCACCTCGACGAGCAGGGCCAGCCCGTAGCCCTTGTGCACCGACCGCTCGCGGTCGCTGCCCAGCGGCAGCAGGGCGCCGCGGCCGGGGAAGACGGCGGCCGGGTCGGTGGTCGGGCGCCCGTCGGCGTCCACGCCCCAGCCGAGCGGCACCGGGCGGCCGGTGCGCATCGCGATCTCGAACTTGCCGGCGGCGACCGCGGAGGTGGCCATGTCGAACACCAGCGGCTCCTCCCCCGCCACCGGGACGCCGAGGGCCAGCGGGTTGGTGCCCAGGTAGGGGCGGACGCCGCCGGCCGGGGCGACGACCGCGCCGGTGTTGGTGGCGGCCAGCCCGACCAGCCCCTGACCGGCCGCCTCGAACACGTAGGCGCCGCTGGCGCCGTGGTGGCTGCTGTCGCGCACGTTGACCCAGCCGACGCCGTGCGCCCGCGCCCGGCGGACCGCCTCGGCCAGCGCCAGGGTGGTGACCGGGTGGCCGAGCAGGCCGTGCCCGTCGACCAGCGCGACCGCGCCCTCACCGTGCACCGTCGGCTCGCCGTCGGTGGCGATCGCCCCGGCCTGCAGCCCGCGCACGTAGGCCGGCAGCCGGGCGACGCCGTGGGAGTCGATGCCGGACAGGTCGGCGTAGCCGAGCACCCGGGCCGCGTCGCCGGCGTGCTGCCGCCGGGCCCCGACCGCGGTCAGGACGGCGGTGGTCCAGCCGGCCAGCACGTCGGCCGGCACGCGGACGTCCGGCTCCGCGACGGCCACCGGCGGGGCGGGCGCAGCGGGGGCGCCGGCGTCGAAGGCGGCCAGCACCGCGTCGGCGACCGCGGCGGTCGGGGCCGGCGGGGTGCCCTCGGGCGCCAGGTCGTAGGTCCACGGGCCCGACCGCAGCACCGCGTCGACCGCCGCGCGCACCCGGTCGCCGAGCCCGCGGGTGGCCGGGAAGTGCCGCAGCAGCGCGGCCAGGGCGAGGAAGCCGCCGAGCGGGTCGGCCACACCTTGCCCGGCCCGGCGCGGCGCCGACCCGTGCGCCGGCTCGAACAGCGCGGTGCAGCGGCCGCGGACCGGCTCGCCGGGGTGCACCGAGGCCGAACCGCACAGCGCCGGCGACCCCGCCCGCCCGGCGGCCAGGTCGGAGAGGATGTCGCCGAGCAGCCCCTCGGTGACCAGGACGTCGGGCACCGCGGCACCGGAGCCGAGCTCGTAGGCGGCCCGGTCGACGTAGCGGTGCTCGACGGCGACGCCGCGCTCGCGGGCGACGTCGCCGGCGACCTGGCGCCACAGCCGGCCGGTGGCGTAGAGGTTCGCCTTGTCCACCGAGACCAGCCGCCCGCCGCCCCGGCGGGCGAGCACGTCGCAGGCGGTGTGCACGACCTCGGCCACCCGCCCGCGGGTCAGCCGCAGCACGTCGGTGGCCTCGTCCTCGCCGAACCGCCGGTCGTCGGCGCCGCCGTAGGAGCCGCCGACCAGGTTGCGCACCACGGTCAGCTCGGTGCCGTCGCGGAACGGCACGTCGCGGACGGAGATGCGCAGGTCGTAGCGCTCGCGCAGCCGGTGCAGCGCGACCTCCGGGCGCGGGCACACCCCGGCCGGCACGCGGGGGTCCTCCCCCACCGCGCCGAGCAGGACCGCGTCGGCGGCGTCGCAGGCGGCCAGGGTCGCGTCGGGCAGCACGTCGCCGGTCTCCGCGGCGGCGCGGGCGCCGACCGGCCAGGGCCCGGTCACCTCGACCGCGCCGTCCGCGGCCAGCCGGTGCAGCAGCCGGGCCGGCCCGTCGAGCACCTCCTCGCCCACGCCGTCCCCCGGCAGCAGGGCGACCCGGATCACCGCAGCACCAGCTCGCGGCCGACGGTGGTCAGCGCCCGCTCGGTGCCGGCCTCGCCCAGGCACGACTCCAGCTCCGCCAGCCAGCCGGGCAGGGCCTGCGCCATGGTCGGGTGCTCGGCGTGGCCGAGGTCGCCGCCGAAGGCCAGCTGGTCGTGCGGGTAGACCTCGCCCAGCGTGGTCGACCGCGGCCCGTCGGGGGTGAGGATGTCGGGCAGGATGCCCAGCTCCAGCACCACGCCGAGCCGGGCGAACTCCGGCGCCGCGGCGTCGTCCCACCGCAGGAACGGCATCCGCGGGTGGTTGAGCAGCATCCGGCGCACCCCGGCGGCGTGCGCCGCGCGGAAGAGCACGAGTGCCTCCGCGCAGGTGAGGTGCCCGGAGGCGAGCACCAGGTCGGCGGCGGCGACCACGTCGAGCACCTCGTGCCAGGCGGGCAGCAGCGCGCCGCCGTCGTCGAGCACGTCGACCTGCCGGAAGGACAGCGTCCGGTGCACGGCGAGCTCCGGTCGGGCCGCGGAGGCGACGTGCGCGGGTGCGGACACCGTCGGCATCCACACCACCCGCCCGCCGAGCCGGGCGGCGACCTCCACCGCGTCGGGGTTGGCGCCGCCGACCGGGGAGTTGAGCACGATGCCGCCGAGCACCTGCACGCCGCCGGTCTCCGCGCGGGTCGCGGCCAGGGCCGCGCGCTCCGCGGTGGACCCCTCGTGCGCCTTGAGGACGGCGAGGTCGACGCCGACCTGGGCGTGCGCGCCGACCACCTCGTGGTCGGCGCCGTGCCGGGGCACCAGGCTGGGTGACCCGTGCACGTGCAGGTCGGCGACGCCGGAGACCAGGAGCGGGCTCACCGCTCCGTCCGCGGCCGGTCGGCGGCCGTGGCGCCGGCCACCTGCGCACCGGCCACCGGGGGCGTCGCGGAGGCGGGCACCGGCCGGGTGGTCGCGGCGTCGTCGGCGTCCGCCGGCGACCCGGTGCCGGCGCCGGTGGCCCCCCGGCGGCGGGTGAGCAGGTGCACCACCACGCCGGCGACGGCGAACCCGGCGCCCACCGCGATGAACGTCGGCGTCATCACCAGCAGCGCGATCGCCGCCACCAGGAACAGCAGCCGCTCGGGCAGGCGGGCCGGGCCGAACAGCCAGGCGCCGGTCACCACGGCCAGGGAGGCGACGGCGACCACGGACGTGGCGAAGGCGATCAGCACCGTCTCCGTGCCGCCCTCGAACAGCAGGCCCACGCCGCGCGGGGAGAGCACGAAGATGAACGGCACGAGGAACGCCGGCAGCGTGTACTTCCAGGTCAGCCACATCGTCTTGACCGGCTTCCCGCCGGTGATGGCCGCGGCGGCGAACGGGGACAGCGCCGTCGGCGGGGACACCTCGCTGAGCACCGCGTAGTAGAAGATGAACATCGCCGCGGCGAACGGCTCTACGCCCACCTGCTGCAGCGCCGGGGAGATGACGACGAAGCTGATGATGAAGCTCGCCGTCACCGGCACGGCCAGGCCCAGCAGGATCACCACCACCGCGGAGAACACCGCGGTGAGGACGACGCTGCCGCCGGCGAAGTCGACGATGATCCCGGCCAGCCGCAGCGCCAGCCCGGTCAGGGTCATGACGCCGACGATGATGCCGGCGACGGCCATGACCGGGATGACCGACAACGCGCCGGTGGCACCGGCGGCCAGCGCGTCCCACAGCCGCCGCGGGGTGATCCAGGACCGCCGCTCCAGGAAGCTGAGGGCGAACGCCAGCACGGTGGCGTAGACGACCGCGCGGAACGGCGTGTAGCCCAGCGCCAGGAAGACCACGATCGCGGCCAGCGAGGAGAAGTGGTAGCCGAAGCGCAGCAGCAGCTTGCCCGCCGACTGGGTCTGCATCTCCACGGTGTGCGTGCCGTGCCGCCGGGCGTCCATCTCGATGGCCAGCACGATGCCGAGGTAGTACAGGACGGTGGGGATCGTCGCCCAGACGAGCACCTCGAGGTAGGAGACCTGCAGCAGCTCGGCGATGATGAACGCCGCCGCGCCCAGGGTCGGCGGCGACATGATCGCGCCGATGCCGGCCGCGGCCAGCACGCCGCCGCCGGCCTCCTTGGGGTAGCCGGCCTTCTTCAGCAGCGGCCAGGAGATGCCACCGAGGGTGACGGTGGTGGCCACGCCCGAGCCGGACACCGTGCCCAGCAGGAAGCCCGACAGCGTCACGGTGCGGCCCGGGCCGGCCGGGGACTGCCCGAAGGCCGCGAAGGACAGGTCGATGAAGAACCGGGTGGCCCCGGAGGCGGCGAGCACGGCGCCGTAGATGGTGAACAGGATGATGTAGGTGGCCGCGACCTCCAGCGGGGTGCCGAAGATGCCCTGGGTGCCCATGACGTTGTGCCCGACCAGCCGGGGCCAGCCGAAGGCGGCGGTGGTGAACGGCGAGGGCAGCGAGGACCCCCAGTAGGCCGAGGCCACGAAGAGCAGGACGACGACCGGGACGAGCACCCCGACGGTGCGCCGCGCGGCCTCCAGGCACAGCAGGATGAGCAGCGTGCCGACCAGCAGGTCGGTGTCGGTGGGCAGGATCGCCCGCCGGAAGAAGCCCTGCCAGTCCGACACGATGTACAGGCCGGGCACCAGCGAGGCCAGCGCCAGCAGCCAGTCCAGGACGTTCGGCCGGTCGGGCCGGCCGGCCTCCTTGGCCCTGGCCGGCCGCGGCCAGCCGCGGTAGGTGAGGAAGGTGAGGAACAGGCCGACGGAGAGGAACACCGGCAGGTACACCTGCCGCGGCATGGGGTTGAACACCCAGTAGAGGGCGAACAGCGACAGCCCCACGCCGACCACCGAGGTGACCCAGCTGGGCCACCCGCTGAGGTGGCGGGCCGGCTTCTCGGCCTCGAACTCCGCGATCAGCGCCTCCTCGTCGATCCGGTCGGGATCGTCGAGGGGGTCGGCGTCGGGCCGCCGGTCCAGGGTGGCGACGTCGACCCGCCCGTCCGGCGGGTGCGCGCCCCCGTGCCGTGGCCGGTCGGCGGCCGGCGCGTCCTCGGCGGTGCGCGGGCGCGGGCGGCCGGGCAGCTTGATCTTCATCGCTCGATCTCCAGTAGCACGGTGGCGTCCTCGCCGGTCACGAGCCGCCAGATCGGGACGGGCTCGGCGCCCGGGGTGTACAGGGTGCGCTCACCCAGGTCGGTCGCGGCGATGTTCAGTCGTTCGAAGACGGCGGGCCGGGCCGGGTCGGGTGCGGCCACGTGGTCCAGACGGTCCCCGGGCGGGGCCGGGCGGGGCGCGCCGGGCACGGCGTAGTACTCCTCGAGCACGGCCACCTGCTCGGCGGCCAGCTCCACCAGCTCGAAGCGGCCGTCGGGCAGGACGCGGTACCGCTCCTCGGCCAGGGTGGTGTAGACGCTGTTGCGGTAGCCGACGGCGAACCGGTCGCCGCTGAGCGGGACGCGGGCGACGAGCCCGCCGTCCGGCGTCCGGACGACGACCGCCGGCCGGTCGTCCCCGGCCGTCCCGACCGTGGTCGCGGCGACCCCCGCGCCGGCCAGCACCGCGCCGACCAGCACCGCCCCGGCCAGCGCGACGGACGCGACCGTCAGCACGGTGGACCGGCGGGGGCCGGGACCGCGGGCGGACGTGCCGCCGGGGCCCGCGGTGCGGACCCCGGACCCCGACGGCACGACCACGGCCGGCTCCTCCCCGTGTGCCCGGGAGGTCAGCTCACCGAGTCGAAGTAGGCCTGCGCGCCGGGGCAGGTCTCGATGAACTCGACCTCGTCGGCGGTGGCCGGGTCGAGCTCCTCGGCCGCGGGGTGCACCGTGAGCAGCTGCTCCTGGTTCTCGAAGATCGTCCGCGTGATGTCCTGCTGGAGAGTCTCGTCCATGTCGTCGCGGACGACGAGGATGTTGGGCGAGACGACCTGCGGGGAGGCCTCGGGCTGGCCCTCGTAGGTGTCGGCCGGGATCTCGTCGGCGAAGTAGTAGTCGCCGTACTGCTCGGCCATCGCGTCGGCGTACTCGCCGGTCGGGATGAGCACCAGGTCGGCGCTGCTGGCCAGGTCGACGATGGCCCCGGTCGGCAGGCCGCCGGACCAGAAGCCGGCGTCGACGGTGCCGTCCTGGATGGCCGCGACGGTCTCGGCGACCCCGAGCTGCGCGCGCTCGATGTCGGCCTGCGGGTCCAGACCGGCCGCCTGCATGATCCGGTCGGCGGTGACCTCCGAGGCCGACCCGACCGCGCCGGGGGACACCCGCTTGCCGCGGAGGTCCTCGATCGTGGTGATGCCGGTGTCGGCGGTCGTGAACACGTGGGTGAAGTTGTTGTAGATGTTGCCGAGCGAGCAGATCGGCAGCGGCTCGGTGAAGGTGTTCTCGCCGTTGACCGCGTCGGCGACGACGTCGCCGAGGGCGAAGGCGATCTGCGCCTGGCCGGAGGCCAGCAGCTGCATGTTGTCCACCGAGGCGTTGGTCTCCTGGACCGTGACCGTCGTGCCCTGCAGCTCGGAGCTGAGCAGGTTGGCGATGCCGCCGCCGTAGGGGTAGTAGACGCCGCCGGTGCCGCCCGTGGCGAAGGTCAGCGGCCCGCCGGGGGCCGCGGCCTCGCCGCCCCCCGCGCTGCCGGTCTCCCCGCCGCCGGAGTCACCCCCGCCGCACGCGGTGAGCAGGAGGGCTGCGGCCAGGCCGGTGCCCAGCAGGCGCCGGACCGGGCGGGGGGAGGTGGGGCTGGAGGTCATCGTCGGCCTTCCTGGTACGTGCGGTCGGGCGCCCCGGGCCGGGCCGCCGGAGCCGGTGGGGCCCGCGGCCGGGACGGTCGGACCGAGTGAAGCAGGTCACAAGATCGCTTGTCTACTGTTTACGATCCGTGTGACCATATCGACGCTGACCGAGGCGGGAGGTGCAGATCCGGACGTGACCGGGCCCGAGCACATCACCGCCGTCCCGCTGCGCGAGCACGTCTACGGGCGGCTGCAGGAGCTGCTGATCGCCCGCGCGCTGGCCCCGGGCGACCACCTCGTCGAGGAGCGCCTGGCCACCGAGCTCGGGGTCAGCCGCGGCCCGGTCCGCGAGGCCCTGCAGCGGCTGCACCGCGACGGCTGGATCACCCTGCGCCCGCGCCACGGGGCCTTCGTCAACCAGCCGACCCGCCGCCAGGTCGAGGAGTTCTTCGAGGCCCGCGAGCTGGTGGAGCGCTCCGCGGCGGAGCTGGCCGCCCAGCGCTGCACGCCGGCCGACGCCGCGGCGCTGCTGGCCATCTGCGACGAGGCCGACGCCGACTGGGCACGCGGGGTGCCCACCCAGCAGATGGCCGGGCACACCGCGCGCTTCCACCGCACCGTGGCGCTCTGCGCGCGCAACCACCTGCTGCTGGAGTTCGGCGAGCAGCTCTCCCAGCGCAGCCGCTGGTTCTTCGCCCCCCTGGTCGGCGCCATCGCCCCCCAGGCGTGGGCCGAGCACCGCGAGGTCGCCGAGCTGGTCGCGGCCGGCCGCGCCCACGAGGCGGCCGAGGCGATGCGCGTGCACGTCCGGGAGTCCCGCGACTCCTACCTGCACACCCAGCTGCTCGCCGACACGCCGTCGGAGCCGGTCGCCGTGCGCCGCACCCGGGCGCCGTCGGGCTCGCGCACCGCACACCGCACGCCGGCGTCCGCCGGCGGCACCCCCCTCCCCCGAGCACCGGAGACCTGAGTGGACGCTTCCCGGATCGTGCTGGTGACCGGCGCCTCGAGCGGCATCGGCCGGGCCTGTGCCGAGGCCTTCCTCGCGCGGGGCGCGCGGGTGGTCGCCGCCGCGCGCCGCACCGAACGGCTCGCGGACCTGCAGGCCGGGCACGGGGACGCGGTGCTGCCGCTGACCCTGGACGTCCGCGACCGGGCCCAGGTGGCGGCCGCGCTGGGCTCGCTGCCGCCGGAGTGGACGCCGATCGACGTCCTGGTCAACAACGCCGGGCTGGCCGCCGGCCGCGGGCCGGTGCACACCGACGACCCCGACGACTGGGACCGGATGCTGGACACCAACGTCCGCGGCCTGCTCAACGTCTCGTCCTGCGTGCTGCCCGGGATGGTGGAGCGCGGCGCCGGGCACGTCATCAACATCGGGTCCAACGCCGGCCGCGAGGTCTACCCCGGCGGCACCGTGTACTGCGCGACCAAGGCCGCCGTCGAGCGGATCACCCGGGGCATGCGGATGGACGTCCTGGGCAGTGGCGTCCGGGTGAGCCAGGTCGACCCCGGCATGGTCGAGACCGAGTTCTCCCTCGTCCGCTTCGGCGGCGACGAGGCCCCGGCCAAGGCCGTCTACGAGGGGCTCACGCCGCTGTCGGGCGCGGACGTCGCCGACGTGGTCACCTGGATCGCCGACCGCCCGCCGCACGTCGTGATCGCCGACGTCCTGGTCTACCCGCTGGACCAGGCCGGCTCCGGGAGGGTGGCCCGCCGCGGCTCCTGAGCCGCCGGCGTCCTCACCCCGCCGGGTCGGCGTCCGCCTCCTCCGGGGACAGGCCCAGCCGGCGCAGCACCTCCGCGGTGTGCTGGCCCAGCGCCGGGGCGGCCGGCACCTGCGGGGTGCCGCTGCGGCTGAACGTCCAGGGCAGCCGGGCGTGCACCAGCGGGCCCTCGGTGGGGTGCTCGACGGTCTCGAAGAACCCGACCGCGGCCAGGTGCTCGTCGGTGAAGAGGTCCTCGACGGTGTGGACCGGCATGGCGGGCACGTGCCGGGCGTGCAGCTCGGCCAGCCAGTACGCGGTGGGCCGGCGGGCGAGCTCCTCGTCGACCAGCCGGTACAGCTCGTCGATCCGGCGGGTGCGCCCGCCGATGCCGGCCAGCTCGGGGTCGGCGGCCAGGTCGTCGCGGCCGACCAGGGCGAAGAACTCCCGCCAGTGCGCGTCGGTGTAGAGCAGCACCGCGAGCACGCCGTCGGCGGTGCGGTGCGGGCGGCGGTGCGGCGAGGCCGTGCGGGCGTACCCGGTGCCGCCGGTGCGCCCGGCGTACACCCGGCCGCCCTGCTGCTCCATGAGCAGGAAGGACGCCATCGACTCGAACATGGGCACCTCGACGGCCTGCCCCACGCCGGACACCGACCGCTCGTGCAGGGCGGCGAGGACGGCGGCCAGCGCCATGACGCCGACGGTCTTGTCGACCACCTGGGTGCGCACGTACTGCGGGTCCCCGCTGCCGCCCTGCACCGCGGCCAGCCCGGACACGCCCTGGACGACGTCGTCGTAGGCCGGCTCGTCGCGGTAGGGGCCGGCCGAGCCGTAGCCGACGGCGGCGCAGTGCACGATCCGCGGGTTGCGGGCCAGCACGGTGTCCGCGTCCACGCCGAGGCGGGCGGCCGCCCGGGGCCGCATGTTGTGCAGCAGCACGTCGGCGCCGTCGACCAGCCGGTCCAGCGCCGCCCGCCCGGCCGGGGTGGTCAGGTCGAGGACGACGGACTCCTTGCCCCGGTTGAAGGTGAGGAACGCCGGGCCCAGGCCGGTGCCGCGCTCGTCGGCGACGCCGCGGATGATGTCGCCCGCGGGCGGCTCCACCTTGACCACCCGCGCACCGAGCTGGGCCATGAGCACCGCGCAGTACGGGCCGAGGAACGTGGAGGTCAGCTCCACGACGGTCAGCCCGGCCAGCGGCCCGGGGGACGGCGGCACGGGGCCTCCCTGCTGCGACGACGGCGGTGCGGGCAGCGTGCCAGAGCCCGGCGTGCGCCGGTCGCCGGGCGGCTCAGCCGCGGGGAGCCCCGGCCGGGAGGGCGAGCGGGCCCGTCCCGGCGTAGTGCCGGTCGAGCAGCGCGGTGAGCTCGGGCGCGGGCATCGGCCGGGCGAAGTGGAAGCCCTGCGCGGTGTCGCAGCCCAGGGCGCGCAGGGCGACGGCCTGCTCGGCGGTCTCGATGCCCTCCGCGACCGTGGCCAGGCGCAGGCTGCGGGCCAGCGCGACCACCGCGGCGGTGAGCGCCGCGGAGTCCGGCGTGGTGACGTCCCGGACGAAGCTGCGGTCGACCTTGAGGACGTCGAGCGGGAAGCGCTGCAGGTAGGCCAGGGCGCTGAACCCGGTGCCGAAGTCGTCGACGGCCAGCCGCACGCCGAGCCGCTTGAGCCGGTGCAGCAGCGCGACGACGTCCTCGTCGTCGGCGGCCAGCAGCGACTCGGTCAGCTCCAGGGTGAGCGTGTGCGCGGGCAGGCCGGTGTCGGCGAGCACCTGCGCGACGGTGTCGAGCAGCCCCGGCTCGGCGAGCTGGCGCACCGAGAGGTTGACCGAGACGGTCAGCAGCGGCTCCCCCGGCGCGGCCAGCTGCCAGGCGCGGGCCTGGCGCACCGCCTGCTGCAGCACCTGGCGGCCCAGCGGCACGATCAGGCCGCTCTCCTCGGCCAGCGGGATGAACTCCGCCGGTGTCACCAGGCCGCGGCGGGGGTGCTGCCACCGGGCCAGCGCCTCGACGCCGGTGATCCGTCCGGTCAGCAGGTCGACGTAGGGCTGGTAGTGCACGGCGACCTGGCCGTGGGCGACCGCGGCGCGCAGCTCGGTCTCCAGCCGCACCCGGTCGGCCACGGCGCGCCGCATGGCCGGGTCGTAGCCCGTCCAGCGGTCCCGCCCGGCGCGCTTGGCCGCGTACATGGCGATGTCGGCGTCGGCGAGGGCCTGCTCGGCGTCCCCGCCCCACCGGTCGTCCAGGACGGTCACCCCCATGCTCGCGGTGATCCGGATGTCGGAGCCGTTGGGCAGCCGGACGGTGCTGCGCAGCGCGGCCAGCACCGTGTCGGCGGCCGCCTCGGCGCCGGCCGCGGTGGTCTGCTCGAGCAGGACGACGAACTCGTCGCCACCGAGGCGGCCGACGGTGTCGGTGCGCCGCACGGCCTCCCGGAGGACGGCGGCGGTCCGCTGCAGCAGCCGGTCCCCGGCCTCGTGCCCGCCGGTGTCGTTGACGGCCTTGAAGCCGTCGAGGTCCAGCAGCAGCAGCGCGCAGGTGCCGCGGCCGGGTCCGCCGGCCAGGGCGCGGCGCAGCCGGTCGGTGAGCAGGCTGCGGTTGCCCAGGCCGGTCAGCTCGTCGGTCACCGCCTGGGTGCGCAGCCGCTCGTGCAGCCGCTCCCGTTCGGTGACGTCGGTGGCCACCGCCACCACGCCGAGCGCCTCGCCGGTGGACAGCCGCACCGGTGCCGTGGAGACGGCCAGGTGCGCGGCACCCCCGTCGCGGCGGACCCAGGCCAGGGGCTCGTCGTGCAGCTCCTCCCCCGCCAGCGCCCGGGCGTGCAGGGCGGCGACGGCGTCGGCGTGCACCGGACCGCCGGAGGCCGACCGGTCGGACCGCCGGTGCAGCCGGACGGGGCCGTCGATCGACTCGCGCGGTGGCAGCTCGAAGAGCCGCTCGGCGGCGCGGTTCCAGGTGACCAGCCGGTCGTCGGGGTCGATGAGCAGCATCGCGGCCGGGCTGGTCTGCACGATGGCCGACAGCTGGGCGTGGCTGGCCTCCTGCGCACGCTGGGCGGCGGCCTGCCCCCGGAGCGACTCGACCAGCAGCTGCATCGCGGTGCTGGTCACGACCAGACCCACGACCGGCAGCAGGGCCAGCACCGGGGACGCCGGCGGCTGCCCCAGCTGCGCGGCGAGGAACACACCGCTGGCGTAGGCGAGGACGTCCAGGCCGACCAGGGCGGCGAGCGCCCGGCGACCGTGCTGCAGGCTGCGCAGGCCGCAGACCGCGTAGAGCAGCCCGAGCGCGGCCTGCGGTTCGGGCGCGGCGACGGTGACGGCGGCCAGCGCCAGCATCTCCAGGACGACCCGCGCCGCCTCGGCGGCCGGCCCCCACGGACGCCGGCCCGGCCGGCGCCAGCACAGGGCGGCGGCCAGCGTCAGCACGGCCGCGGCGGCGCGCCACCCGGCCGGCTGCTCGGAGCCGGCGAGCATGCCCATGACCCCGAGGCAGGAGGCGGACGCGAAGCCGAGCATCAGCCAGTGCACCCGGGTGGTCCCCGGTGTCGTGAGGGTGGCCAGTGCGGCGTGCGCACGTGCGCCCAGCCCGGACGGCGGTCGCCGCCCCGGACGTCGTGCGGGCACCGTGGTCCCGGTCATCTGCCCACCTCCTCCCGGGCTGCATCGGCGCCGGGGCGGAGGAGGTGAGGCCGGGCCGGGCGGTGTACCCCCGAACGGGTGAGAGCGGTGTCACCGGCCGGCCCGTGCCGTCCCTGCGGTGGGGGTCGCCGTCCGTATCGTGGGCGGCTGCCGGCGCACCCGACGCGGCGGGCACACCCGGGGACGACGGTGGAGGGAGGACGCGGCACGGTGACCACCCACGCGCCCACGGCGCCGGCCCAGGTCGACGCGGCGGCCGCGCTGGCCGACGCGCTCGTCGACGCCTGGGGCAGCTGGGGCCCCAACATGACCCCCGACGCCCGGCAGGTCGCCTTCGTCAGCGACCGCTCCGGCGTCCCGCAGGTGTACCTGCAGGAGGTCGTGGTCGACGGGGCCCAGCCCGCGGCCCGGCCGCTGCGGCTGTCCGACGACCCGGTCACCGCGGTGCGCTGGGCCGCGGACAGCGGCTGGCTGACCGTCGAGGTGGCCACCGGCGGTGGCGTCCGGACGGCGGTGTGGGTGGTGCGCCCGGACGGCTCCGGCGCCCGCCGGGTGGCCGGGGACGCCGAGACGCACGTCGAGCTGGGCCCCTGGACCCGCAGCGGGCACCGCTTCGTGGTCACCTTCCCCGGCGCCGCCGAGGGCGTGCCGACCCGCTGCTACCTGGCCGACCCGGCCACCGGCCGGCTGGACCCGCTGGCCGAGGGCGAGCTCATCCACGTGCTGGACGTGTCGCTGGAGGAGCGCTTCATCGTGGTGCGCGACGGCGGCCGCGGGCAGCAGTTCGTCGTCGTGGTCGACCGGCTCACCGACGAGGCGCTCAGCGTGCTGCCGCCCGGGGCGACCGGCTCGACCGACGTCGCCCTGATCCGCCCGGCGCCGGAGGACCACTCCGGCCCGGTGTACGTCTACCTCGCCTCCGACGTCGGGCTGCCCCGCCGGCAGCTGATCGGCGTCCCGTTCGGGCCCAACGGCTGGCGCGGCGAGCCGCGGACGCTGGCCGCCCGCGACGACGCGGAGCTGGAGTTCGTCGACGCCGACGACGCCGGCCGGCTGCTGCTGCTGGTGTGGAACGTGGCCGGACGCAGCGAGCTGGAGCTGATGGACACCGCCACCGGCGGGCGCACCCCGATCACCGGGCTGCCCGGGCTGGTCGCCGCCGACCCGGTGCTCAGCCGCGACGGCTCCAGCGTGGTGCTCGGCGTCCAGGGACCCACCCGCCCGCGCGAGCTGTGGCAGGTCGACACCACCACGCACGCCTGGACCCGCATCACGCACTCCCCGCCGCTGCCCCGCCAGCGCCTCGTCGTCCCCCGGCTGGAGACCTTCACCGGCCGGGACGGCCTGGCGCTGACCGGCTGGCTGTACCGGGCGCCGGGGCACCTCAAGGAGCCCGGGCCGGTGGCGCTGTACCTGCACGGGGGCCCCGAGGCGCAGGAGCGGCCGGCGTTCTCCCCGCAGCACCAGGCCCTGGCCGCGGCCGGCATCACGGTGTTCGCGCCGAACATCCGCGGCTCGTCGGGCTTCGGGCGGGAGTTCGTGCACGCCGACGACCTCACCGGGCGGTACGCCGCGTTCGCCGACGTGCTCGCCGCCGCCGACCACCTGGTCGCCACCGGGGTCGCCGACCCGGACCGGATCGCGGTGACCGGCCGCTCCTACGGCGGGTACCTGACCCTGGCCTCGCTGGCGTTCTCCCCGGGGGTGTTCGCCGCCGGGGTGGACGTCTGCGGCATGTCGGACCTGGTGACCTTCTACCGCGACAGCGAGCCGTGGATCGCCGCCGCCGCGGTGACCAAGTACGGCCACCCGGAGCAGGACCGGGCGCTGCTGGAGGACATCTCGCCGCTGGCCTCGGTGAACCTCGTCGACGTCCCGCTGCTCGTGGTGCACGGCGAGCACGACACCAACGTGCCGATCGGCGAGGCGCACCAGGTCGTGGCCGCGCTGCGGGCCCTGGACCGGCCGGTGGAGTACCTGGAGCTGCCCGGCGAGGGCCACGACTACCGCCGGGCGGACTCCCGCAAGCTGCTCACCCGCACCATGTTGCAGTTCCTCAGCGCGGCCCTGGCCGGTCCCCGCAGACCGTAGTCCGCGCGGTTCACCCCGGCACGGACGGGACATGCAGGGACGGTGAGCGACCCCTTCGACCTCGAGCGCTTCGTCCGTGCCCAGGACGGCGGCACCTACGACCAGGCGCTGCGCGAGCTGCGGGACGGCGCCAAGCGCGGCCACTGGATGTGGTTCGTGTTCCCCCAGGTCGCCGGGCTCGGCCGCAGCCCGACGGCGCAGCGGTACGCGGTCTCCGGGCTGGAGGAGGCGCACACCTACCTGGCGCACCCGGTGCTCGGGGCGCGGCTGCTGGAGTGCGCGCAGGCGCTGCTGGCGCTGCCCGGCCGCGACCCGGTGGCGGTGCTCGGGGCGGTCGACGCGGTCAAGCTGCGCTCGTCGATGACGCTGTTCGAGGCGGCGGCGCCGGACGAGCGGGTGTTCGGCGAGGTCCTGGAGCGCTACTTCGACGGGGAGCGGGACGAGGCGACCACCACCCGGCTCTGACGAGCGGTCCGGCGCCGGGTCGACCACGCTGGGGCGCGTGGCGAACGAGAACAGCGGCTCCGGGTACGTGACGTCGGGTGAGTTCCGGCGGGACACGAACTACATCCCCGACCGGGTCACCGCCGACGGGTCGGGCGGGTGGCCGGTGGAGGCCGGGCGGTACCGGCTGGTCGTCGCGCGGGCGTGCCCGTGGGCCAACCGGGCGGTCATCGTGCGGCGGCTGCTCGGCCTGGAGGAGGCGATCTCCCTGGGCCTGTGCGGTCCGACCCACGACGAGCGGTCGTGGACCTTCGACCTCGACCCCGGCGGCCGCGACCCGGTGCTCGGCTACGAGCGGCTGCAGGAGGCCTTCCTGGCCCGCTTCCCCGACTACGACCGCGGCATCACGGTCCCCGCGCTGGTCGACGTCCCCACGCGACAGGTGGCGACCAACGACTTCATGCAGATGACGCTGGACCTCTCCACCGAGTGGACCGCCCTGCACCGCGACGGCGCCCCGGACCTCTACCCCGAGCACCTGCGGGCGGAGATGGACGAGGTGATGCAACGGGTCTACACCGAGGTCAACAACGGGGTGTACCGGTGCGGCTTCGCCGGGGACCAGGCCGCCTACGACGCGGCGTACGAGCGGCTGTGGACCGCCCTGGACTGGCTGACCGACCGGCTGGCCGGGCAGCGCTACCTGATGGGCGACACCATCACCGAGGCCGACGTCCGGCTGTTCACCACGCTGGCCCGCTTCGACCCCGTCTACCACGGCCACTTCAAGTGCAACCGGCAGAA
This sequence comes from Geodermatophilus sp. DSM 44513, assembly GCF_032460525.1. Taxonomy (NCBI): domain Bacteria; kingdom Bacillati; phylum Actinomycetota; class Actinomycetes; order Geodermatophilales; family Geodermatophilaceae; genus Geodermatophilus; species Geodermatophilus sp. DSM 44513. Next base: position 3,011,382 of record NZ_CP135963.1, read on the forward strand.
GCTGTCCGAGCTGCCGGTGCTGTGGGGCTACGCGCGCGACCTGTTCCAGACCCCCGGGTTCGGCGACACGACCGACTTCCCGCAGATCAAGGAGCACTACTACGTCGTGCACGCCGACATCAACCCGACCCAGGTCGTCCCGCAGGGCCCGGACACGTCGAACTGGCTGACCCCGCACGGGCGCGAGGAGCTCGGCGGCTCGCCGTTCGGGGACGGGACGCCGCCCGGGCCGCCGCCGGAGGCCGAGCGGGTGCCCGCCGACCACGGCCCCGGCGGCCTCGGCCACCGCTGACCCGCGGCCGCGGGGACTACTCGCAGCCGACGCCGTCGCCGACGCCGTCGCCGTCCCCGTCCCGGTCCAGGTGCCGGCCTGCGCCGGCGACGCCGAAGCCGAGCAGGCATGCCAGCAGCGGGACCGCCCACCGCAGCCACCTGCGCCGCTTCTCGCGGGGCTCGTCACCGGCCGCGGTCTCGACGGGCAGCTGCAGCGTCGGCGTCAGCTGCTGGCTCGGGCGCGGGGAGCCCGGGTCGGTCGGCGTCATCGCGGTCCCCCCGACTGAGCAGCCACCCGGACGGCCCTTGTCGCGACAATGGCTTTTCGGACGGCCTTTATCGCGATAATGGCCACCCGGACGGCCTCTCGCGCGCGGAAGGGGGGTCGGGGCGGCCCGCGGGGTGGCGGGGGTCGGTCAGGCTGGTCGGGTGAGTGGCGCCGAGGGTCCCGACCTGGTCCTCCCGAGCGCGGGACCTGACCCGCTCCCGCTGGGCACCGCGCTCGCCGCGGTGCTGGGCTACGCCCGCGGGCGACGGCCGCTGTGGTTCCGGTCGCCCGGCCACCCGCGGGGCCGCTGGGTGCAGGTGCCGGCGTTCTGCCACGAGCGCTTCGACCGCCGGCCCCGGGCGCGCGGCCCGCTCGGGGACGACGACGTGCTGACCGCCGAGGGGCTGCACGGCCGGCTGGACCCGGCGGGGTGGGCGGCGGTCCGGGCCGCCCTCGACGACGCGGGTGGGCCGGCCGACGCCGCCACGGAGCGGGCCGGCGGGCGTCCGCTGTGGGAGCTGCCGGACGACGAGTTCTCGGTGCTCGGCGAACCGGGGACGGTGGGCGCCGCGCTGCGCGCTCTGCGGGAGACCGGCCCGGGAGCGGTGCGGGCGTACGTCTCCGCGGCGCTGCACCACCGGCGTCCGGAGCTGTTCCCGCTGGTCGGCCCCACCACCCGCCGCCAGCTGCTGCCGCACGTCGAGGAGGGCGACAGCGGCCTCGAGGCCGTGGTGCACCGGGAGCTGCGGGCCAACGCCGAGGGGTTCGCCGTCCTCGAGGCGTCGGTGGCCGCGGCGCTGGGCCCCGCCGGTGCGCTCACCCGGCTGCGGTTGCACGACGTCCTGGTGTGGGCGAGCGGCAGCCTGCGGCTGGCGCACGCCGTGTCGCTCGGCGCCCGCGCAGCCCGCTGACCGGGCCGGGCGGCTGGCCCGCGGTGCCGCGGTCCGGCAGGCTGCACGGGTGCTGAGGACCGAGCTGTGACGGACGCCGTGCACGTCGACGAGCAGCTGCTCGGCCGCTACGTCGCCGAGCTCGGTGCCATCGGCGAGACCCCCGACGGGATGTACCGCTTCCTGTACGACGAGGCCTGGCAGCGCGCCCGGGACACCCTGCTGGGCTGGATCACCGACGCCGGCCTCGAGGGGCGGGTCGACGCGGTCGGCAACGTCTTCGGCCGGCTGCCCGGCTCCGCGGACGGCGACGTCGTGCTCACCGGCTCGCACGTCGACACCGTGCCCTCCGGCGGGAAGTACGACGGCGCGCTGGGCGTGCTCGGCGGGCTCGCCGCGCTGGCGGCGCTGCGCGCGCACGGCACGCCCCGGCGGACCCTCGAGGTCGTCAGCCTGTGCGAGGAGGAGAGCAGCCGCTTCCCGGCCAACTTCTTCGGCACCCGAGCGATGCTGGGGCTGGTCGGCCCGGACGAGCCCGACCGGCTGCGGGACCGGGACGGCGTGACCCTGGCCGAGGCCATGCGGGAGGCGGGCCTGGACCCCGCCGCCGTCAGCACCGCGCAGCGGCACGACCTGGGCACGTTCCTCGAGCTGCACGTCGAGCAGGGCCGGGTGCTGGCCGACGAGGGCACCGACATCGGCCTGGTGGAGGTCATCCCGGGCATCGCCTGGGAGACGGTCACCGTGCGCGGCCGGCAGGACCACGCCGGTGCCACCCCGATGGACCTGCGCGCCGACGCGCTGCAGGCCGCCGCGCAGATGGCCCGGGAGATCACGGCCGCGGTGGAGCGGGAGGGCCGGCCTGCGGTGGTCACCACCGGCCGCTGGACGGTCGAGCCCGGGCAGCCCAGCGTCGTCCCGGGGCGGGTGGAGTTCTCCGTGGACCTGCGCCACCCCGACCTCGCCGTCCGCGACCGGCTGCTGGACGAGGTGCACCGGATCTGCGCCGACGTCGCGCGGCGGCACGGGGTGGAGGTGGACGTCGTCCGGGACAAGGACGAGCAGCCGGCCACCATGGACGCCGGCCTGCTCGACGTGCTGCGCGAGGCCACCGAGGCGTGCGGCGCCAGCTGGCGGCGGATGCCCAGCGGCGCCGGCCACGACAGCCAGCTGATGGCCTCCCGCGTGCCGACGGCGATGCTGTTCGTGCCCAGCGTGGAGGGGCGGTCGCACACGCCGGCGGAGTACACCTCGCCCGAGGACTGCGTCCGCGGCGCCTCGGTGCTGGCCACCGCCCTGCACCGGCTCGCCTGGTGAGAAGGGCCTCCCTCAGGCGGTCGGGACGGCGGCCCCCGTGCCGGGCAGCTCGTCGCGGTGCACCACGCCGTCCTTGACCACCAGGGCGACCCGTCCGGTGGCCGAGACGTCCTCCACCGGGTTCCCGTCGACCACCACCAGGTCGGCGAGCCTGCCGACCGCCAGCGTGCCGATCTCGTGGGCCAGGCCCAGGTTCTCCGCGGCCCCGCTCGTGGCCGCCACCAGGGCCTGCATCGCGGTCAGCCCGTGCCGGACCATGAGGGCCAGCTCGGCGGCGAGGTCGTCGTGCGGGTTGAACGGTGTCCCGGCGTCGGTGCCCGCGGCGATCCGCATGCCCGAGGACACCGCGTCGGCGAAGCTCTTGCGCTGCTGCGCGGCCTCCGCCTCGGCCTTGTCCACCGCCCAGCCCGGGATGCCCCCGGCCCGCCCGTTCCGCACGATCCCGTCGACGGCGAGCATGGTCGGCACGAGGAAGGTGCCCTGGGCCACGGCCAGCTCCAGCAGCTCGTCGTCGAGGTAGAAGCCGTGCTCGACGGAGTCGATCCCGGCCAGCAGGGCGTTGTGGATGCCGGCCCGCCCGATGGCGTGCGTGGTCACCCGGCGGCCGGAGTTGTGCGCCTCCTGCGCCACGACGGCCAGCTCCTCGGGCAGCAGCGCCGTCTGGGTGGGTGAGACGCCGGGGGTGAGCACCCCGCCGGTGGCCATCACCTTGATCACCGCCGCGCCGGCCTTGATCTCGGCGCGGGTGGCCTTGCGCACCTCGTCGGGGCCGTCGGCCTCCCGGCCGATGAAGTGCCCGTGCCCGCCGGTCATGGTGATCACCCGCCCGGCGGCCTGCACCCGCGGCCCGGGCACCATGCCCTGGTCGATCGCCTTGGCCAGCTCGACGACGACGTCGTCGGCCGCGCCGCAGTCGCGCACCGTGGTCACCCCCGACCGCAGCGCGGCCAGCGCGCTGCCCGCGGCGCGCAGGGTGGCCCGCGGCACGGTGTCGCTCGCGACCTGGGCGACCAGGTCCGGCGCGCCGTCGGCGGTCAGGTGCACGTGGCAGTTGATCAGGCCGGGCAGCACCGTGCGGCCGCCGCCGTCCACCACCGACTCCGGCGCGGTGGCCGGCGCGGAGCCCTCCGGGCCGACCCAGGCGATCCGGCGGCCCTCGACCACCACGGCCTGGCCGGGGACGGGCGGCGAGCCGGTGCCGTCGACGACGGTGACGTTGCGCAGCAGGAAGCTGGTGGGGGTCATCGGACCTCTCGCTCGTGCGTGGGCTCGGGGGTGGGCAGGCGCCCGAACAGCGCCAGGTCGACGTTGCCGCCACTGGCGACGGACACGACGCGGGTGCCCGGGGGCAGGTCCAGGACGCCGGTCGTCAGCGCGGCCAGCGGCGCGGCGGCCGAGGGCTCCAGGAGCAGCTTGGTGCGGCTGACCGCCAGCGCGAGCGCCCGCAGGATGTCCTCGTCGGCGACGCGGACCACCCGCTCGACGTGGGCCTGCACGTGGTCGACGGTCACCTGCCCGGTCATCGGCGCGGCCAGCCCGTCGGCCACGCTGCGCGCCCCGGGCAGCCGCACCGGCGCCCCGGCGGCCAGGCTGCGCGACATCGCGTCGGCGGTCTCGGGCTCCACGCCGATCACCCGGGTCCCCGGCGACAGCGCGGCCAGTGCCAGCGCGACGCCGGAGACCAGCCCGCCGCCGCCGACCGGGACCAGCACCACGTCGGCGTCCGGCACGTCCTCGGCGATCTCCAGCCCGACCGTGCCGGTGCCGGCGACCACCGCCGGGTCGTCGAAGGGGTGCACCGGGACGCGGCCGGTCTCGGCCACCGCGGCCAGGTAGGTGTCCAGCAGGTCCCCGTCGGTGAGGACGACGTCGGCGCCGTAGGCCCGGCAGGCGGCGACCTTGGCCGGCACCGCCGTCGCCGGCATGACCACCGTGCCGGGCACGCCGACGCTGGCCGCCGCGAAGGCCACGGCCGCGCCCGCGTTGCCCGCCGACAGGGTGATCACCCCCCGGGCGCGCTCGGCCGCGGGCAGCGACAGGACCGCGTTGAGGGCACCGCGGGCCTTGAAGCTGCCGGTCCGCTGGAACAGCTCCGCCTTGAGGTCCAGCCGCACGCCCCAGAGCTCCCCCAGGCTGGACGAGCGCAGCACCGGCGTGCGGTGCACCCGCCCGGCCAGCCGGTCGGCCGCGGCCCGGACGTCGTCCAGGGTGACCAGCTGCCGGGCGGCGGTGCTGCCGGCGGCGGTCACCCGGCCGGCCGGTCGACGCTGCGCATGCGGGGGTCCAGGGCGTCGCGCAGGCCGTCACCGAGCAGGTTGAACGCCAGGATGGCCAGGAAGATGGCGATGCCCGGGAAGGTGGTGAGGTGGGGGGCGCTGAAGATGAACTGCCGGCCCTCCCCCAGCATGGTGCCCCACTCCGCGGTGGGCGACTGCACGCCCAGCCCGAGGAAGCCCAGCCCGGCGGCGAGCAGGATGCTCACCCCGATGCTCAGCGTGCCGTGCACCAGCACGGGGGTCAGCGCGTTGCGGAAGACGTGCACGGTGATGATCCGCAGGTCGCCCGCGCCCAGCATCCGGGCGGCCTCGACGTAGGGCTCCTCCCGGATGCTGAGCACCGACGAGCGCACCAGCCGGATGATCACCGGGATCACGCTGATCCCCACCGCGATGATCACGTTCTGCAGGCTCACGCCGAGGACGGCGACCAGGGTGAGGGCCAGCAGGATGCTGGTGAAGGCGAACATCATGTCCGCCAGCCGGGAGATGGCCAGGTCCGCCCACCCGCCGTAGTAGCCGGCCAGGATGCCCAGCGGCACGCCGACGGCCAGCCCGATGGACACCGCGAGCACGCCGATGAGCAGCGAGATCCGGCCGCCGTACATCAGCCGGGTGGCGATGTCGCGGCCCAGCTGGTCGGTGCCCAGCCAGTGCTCCGCGGAGGGGCCCTGGATGGCCGACCGCAGGTCCTGGCCGTTCGGGTCGTAGGGGGACAGCACCGGCGCGAGCACGGCCAGCGCGACGAACACCACGATGATGCCCAGGCCGACCATCCCCGGCGGGTGGCCGCGGAAGCGACGCCAGGCGTGCACGGGCTCCCCCTCTCGGTCAGTAGCGGATGCGCGGGTCGACCACGACGTAGAGCACGTCGACGACCACGTTGAGCAGGATGAACGCGGCGGCGTAGACCAGCACGATGCCCTGGACGACGGCGAAGTCCCGGGCGCCGATCGAGTCGACCAGCAGCCGCCCGATGCCCGGCCAGCCGAACACCGTCTCGGTCAGCACCGCGCCGCCGAGCAGGGCACCGAACTGCAGGCTGATCACGGTGAGCACGGGGATGAAGGCGTTGCGCAGGCCGTGCTTGACGATCACCGTGGTCGGGGCGGCGCCCTTGGCCTGCGCCGTCCGGATGTAGTCCTGCCCCAGCACCTCGAGCATGCTGGCGCGGGTCATCCGGGAGATGAGCGCCGTGGAGAACGCCGCCAGGGTCACCGCGGGCAGCACGATGCTCAGCGGCTCGCCGCTGCCCGCGGCCGGCAGCCAGCCCAGCGTGACGGCGAAGAGCAGGATGAGCAGCAGGCCCAGCCAGTAGACCGGCATGGACACCCCCATCATCGCCACGCTGGAGATCGCGTGGTCCACGACGGAGTTGCGGCGCACCGCGGCGACCACGCCGGCCGTCACGCCGACGATCGAGCCGATGACCGTGGCCACGACGGCCAGGATCAGCGTCGCCGGCAGCCGGACGGCGATCTCGGCGGCCACCGGCCGGGAGGTGCGGGCCGACTGGCCCAGGTCACCCTGCAACACCCCGGTGAGGAAGGACCCGTACTGGCTCAGCAGCGAGTCGTCCAGACCGAGCTGGTCGCGCAGCCGGGCCACCTGCTCCTCGCTGGCGTTGAGCCCGGCGAGGACCCGGGCGGGGTCACCGGGCAGCACCCGCAGCATGAGGAAGATGAGCACCGACACCCCGACCAGGGTGATCAGCGACAGCAGCAGCGTGCGCACGATGTGCGCGGCGGTGCCGGTCACCGGTGACCCCTCATCGCCGGCCTCCCCGGGTGGCCGGCGGTCAGCTCGCCGGCCGCGCGTAGACGGCGGAGAACTTCTCGGTCGGCGTGGCGCTGATGCCGGTGACGTCGGCGGACCACACGATCGGGAAGGACTGGGTCCACAGGAAGATCCACGGCGCGTCGTCCCAGATGACCTGCGAGGCGTCGCAGTACAGCTGCTCCCGCCGCGCCTCGTCGGTCTCCACGTCGGCCTGCGCGAGCAGCTCCTCGACCTGCGGGTTGGTGTAGAACGACGTGGCCAGGCCCGCCGGCGGGTGGGTCGCCTGGCGGAACATCTGCATCTGGAAGTCCGCGTCCAGGAACGGCGGCGCCCAGCCGAGCAGGTGCATGTCGACCGTGTTCTCCGACGGCGCGGCGTTCACCCGGGCCAGGAACGAGGGGAAGTCGCTGGTGGAGACGCTGACGTCCAGGCCGACCTCGCGCAGGTAGCCGGCGATGGCCTCGGCGGCCTGCTGGTCCTGCACGTAGCGGCCGCTGGGGGTGAGCAGCTCCAGGCTGGCGCCCTCCGCGCCGGCCTCGGCCAGCAGCTGCCGCGCCCGCTCGGGGTCGTAGTCGTAGGTGCCGGTCTGGCAGTAGCCGAACAGGCTGGGCGCCATCGGGGCGTCCATGACCTCGGCGGCGCCGAACAACACGTTGTCGACGATGGCCTGCTTGTCCACCGCGTGGTTGAGAGCCTGGCGGACCTGCGGGTCGGACAGCAGCGGGTCGTTGGTGTCCAGGGCGATGAAGATCGTCCGGTCGCTCTCGGCGAGCAGCACCTCGACGTCCTCGTTGGCCTGCAGGGCCTCGATGTCCGACACCGGCGGCAGGATCATCATGTCCACCTGGCCGGACAGCAGCAGGCTCTCCCGGGTGGCCGCCTCCGGCACGATCCGGAAGACCACGGTGTCGTAGAAGGGCTCCTCGCCCCAGTAGTCGGGGAACTTCTGCACCGTGACGCTCTCGCCGGCGGTGTACTCCCCGAAGGTGTAGGGCCCGGTGCCCACCGGCCGCTGGTACTCCAGGTTGGTGTTGCCCTCGGCGGTGACCGACGCCGGCGAGATCATCCCCGCGGTGGTCACCGACAGCGCGCTGAGGAAGCCCGGTGACGGCCGGCTGAGCGCGATCTCCACGGTGGTGTCGTCGACCGGGGTCACCGACTCGATCACCTCGAAGGGCGAGCCGAGCGGGACGGTGAGGGCCGGGTCGATGATCCGCTCCAGGTTGAACTTCACGGCCTCGGCGTCGAACGGCGTCCCGTCGTGGAACACCACGCCGTCCTGCAGCCCGAGGGTGACGATGCGCCCGTCCTCGGAGATCTCGAAGGTCTCGGCGAGGTTGCCGACCAGCTCGTCGTTCTCGTCGAACACGACCAGGGTCTCCACGACGTAGTCGACGATGTTCTGCACGGTGGTGGTGGTCTGCCCGGCCGGGTCGAAGGTGTCCGGGTCGATGCCCACGGCGATGGAGAAGGTGCCCCCGCCGCCCTCGCCCCCGCCGCCGGTGGCCGGCGCCTCGGGGTCGCTGACGGTGCAGGCGCCCAGCAGCAGGGCCAGCGCGGACGCGGCGGCCAGGGACCGGGCCCGGGACGGACGGCGGCGTGCTCGGATCGTGGTCATGGTCTCCCGCTCTGACGGAGTGGCACGGATCTGGACCCGACCCGCGGCGGGGCCGCGGCCGGCGGTGGCGGTGGCGGTGGGTGCGCGGTCACGGGACCACCGGCCGCACCTCGGCGAAGTGGCAGGCGCTGGGGTGGCCGTGTCCGCGGTCGACCAGCGCCGGCTCCTCCTCGGCGCAGACCGGCTGGGCCTTGGGGCAGCGGGTGCGGAAGTTGCAGCCCGAGGGCGGGGCGGCGGGGCTGGGCACGTCGCCGGTGAGCACGATCCGCTGCCGGGTGCCGCGCTTGGTCGGGTCCGGGATGGGGACCGCGGACAGCAGCGCCTGCGTGTAGGGGTGCGTGGGCCGGGCGTAGATGTCCGCCCGGTCGCCGATCTCCACGATCTTGCCCAGGTACATGACCGCGACCCGGGTGGAGATGTGCCGGACGACGGACAGGTCGTGGGCGATGAACACGAACGCCAGCCCCAGCCGCGCCTGCAGCTCCTGGAGCAGGTTGACCACCTGGGCCTGGATGGACACGTCCAGGGCGGAGACCGGCTCGTCGAGCACGAGCACCTGGGGGTCCACGGCCAGGGCCCGGGCGATGCCGATCCGCTGCCGCTGCCCGCCGGAGAACTCGTGCGGGTAGCGGTCGGCCTGCTCGGTGCTCAGCCCGACGGAGGCCAGCAGCTCGTCGACCCGGGACCGCAGCTCGGCGCCGGCGGCCAGGCCGTGGATGCGCAGCGGCTCGCCGACGATCGCGCGCACCGTCAGCCGCGGGTTGAGCGAGGTGTAGGGGTCCTGGAAGACGAACTGCATCTCCCGGCGGACGGCCTTCATCTCCCGGCGGCTGGACCCGGAGATGTCGACGCCCTTGAACAGCACCCGACCGGACGTGGGCTCCAGCAGCTTGACGAGGGTGCGGCCGGCGGTGGTCTTGCCGCAGCCGGACTCCCCCACCAGGCCGAGCGTCTCCCCGGCGGCCAGCGTGAGGCTCACCCCGTCGACGGCGTAGACCGTGCCGACCTGCCGCCGGGTCACCCCGCCGCGGATGGGGAAGTGGGTCTTGAGGTCCTCGACTCGCAGGATCTCCTCCCCGCGGCCGACCCGCTGGTGCAGGCGCTCCGCTGGCGCGCTCGGCGCGGGCGCGGTGCTCATCGCGCGGTGCTCATCGGTCGGTGCCCCCCGGGTCGGCGACCATCCCCCGCGTCACCGCGGCCATCGCGGCGGGGACCTCCGCGGCGAAGTGGCAGGCCGACCGCTGCCCGCCGCCGACGTCGTACAGCGGCGGCACCTCGGTGCGGCAGACCTCGCGGCCCTGGGACACCCGGCACCGCGGGTGGAACGAGCAGCCCGTCGGCAGGTCGATGAGGCTGGGCGGTGAGCCAGGGATGGGGTCCAGCCGCTCCAGCTCGACGTCCAGCCGGGGCAGGCTGGTCATCAGGCCGAGCGTGTAGGGGTGGCGGGGGGCGGCGAAGACGGTCCGCACGTCGGCGACCTCGACCACCCTGCCCCCGTACATGACGACCACCCGGTCGGCGTGCTCGGCGATCAGCCCGAGGTCGTGGGTGATCAGGACCGTCGCCGCGTTGGTCCGCTCCTGCGCGGCCCGCAGCACCTCGAGCACCTGCGCCTGGATCGTCACGTCCAGGGCGGTGGTCGGCTCGTCGGCGATGAGCACCGCCGGGTCGTTGGCGATGGCCATCGCGATCATCGCCCGCTGGCGCATGCCGCCGGAGAACTCGTGCGGGTACTGGTCGTAGCGCCCCTCCGGGTTGGGGACGCCGACCAGCCCGAGCAGCTCGACGGTGCGGTCGCGGGCCGGCTGGCGGCCCAGCCCGGTGTCGTGCAGCCGCAGCGCCTCGGCGATCTGCTGGCCGACGGTGAGCACCGGGTTCAGGCTGGTCATCGAGTCCTGGAAGACCATCCCGATCCGGCTGCCGCGCAGCTGGCGCAGCTCCCGCGCCGGCATGGTGCGCAGGTCCCGGTCCTCGAACAGGATCTCGCCGGCCACGATCCGTCCCGGCGGGCTCGGGACGAGCCCGAGGACGGACATCGCGGTGACGCTCTTGCCCGACCCGGACTCGCCGACCACCCCCAGCGTCTCGCCGGGGTAGAGGTCCCAGCTGACGTCGTTGACGGCCTTGACGACTCCGGCCGGGGTGACGAATTCCGTCGTCAGCCCCCGGATGGAGAGAACGGGACTGCCCACCAACAGCGCCTCCTCGACCGATCCGTGGCTGAAAGCTAGGGCACGGTGGTGCCTCCTGGGTGACATCCGGATAACGGCGGCGGGTCCTGGCGCCGAGTGGTCGCCGTCACACCACAGTGTGACGGCCGTCTCCCCGGCCGCCCGGGGACGTCGCTCAGACCGCGCCCGGCACCGGCTCGCGCCAGACGTCCATCCGCACCGTCCCGGTCGCCCGCCCGGCACCGTCGAGCAGCCGCCCCATCCGCTTGACCGAGCGGAGCACGACCAGCCGGTCGACCACGTCGACCTCGGGCACCTGGTGCACCAGCTCCTGCTCGAAGCGGTGCACCTCCTCCAGCGAGGGCAGCCACGCGGTGACCAGCATGCTGGGCGTGCCGGCGAGGGTGGCCGACAGCCGCACCTGCTGCAGCCGGCCCAGCCGGGCGGCGGCCTCGTCCAGCCGGCCGGCCGGCGCGTCCGCGGACAGCACCACCATCACCGGCAGCCCGGCCAGCGGGGCGGCCACGTCGGTGCGCAGCAGGACCGCACCGGAGGCGATGAGGCGGTCGACGCGGCGGCGCGCGGTCGGCTGGCTGGTGCCGGTCAGCTGGGCCAGCGTGGCGAAGGAGGCCCGGCCGTCCTCGCCGAGCGCCGACATGAGGTCCCGGTCGACCTCGTCCAGCACGGCCGGCCGGATGGCCGGCATCGCCCCGCCGTTGCCCACCGGGGGCAGCACGCCCAGCCGCCAGGTGCTGCCCTCGGCGTGCAGCCGGGTGGCGATCCGGGCTCGGGTGCCGGTCACGCCGGGCACCCGGTCCAGCCGCTCGAGCAGGTAGCGCCCCAGCGTGGGCAGGTCGACCGCGGCCACGGTCAGCAGCAGGTCCCGGCCGCCGGCGGTGATGTCGACCGACAGCGCGTGCGCGTCGCCGGCGAGCTCCTGCGCGACGCGGGTCTTCTCACTCGGCGTGCAGGTCACGTCGACGTAGGCGAGCACCTGCGCGTGGTGCGACCCGGGCCCGGGGGTGCCGGTGATCCAGGCCGCGCCGGTGGACCGCAGCCGCTCCCAGCGCCGGGACGCGGTGACGGCGTTGGTGCCGACCACGTCGGCCACCGACGTCCACGGCGCCCGCGGGTCGCGCTGCAGCGCCTCGACCAGGGCCAGGTCGTCCTCGTCCAGCGCAACCGATCCCGGCATCCGGCGAGCCTCCCATGACCGATGCCTGCAATTCCGCGCCTCGCACGTGGTGGACTCCTACCGTGCGGGGCATGATTCTGGAGGAGGTCGCGTGACCCGGTCGGAGACGCTGCGCGAGGACGCCCGCGCCCTGCAGGGCGAGCTGGTGGAGCTGCGGCACCGGCTGCACCGCCGTCCGGAGGTCGGCCTGCAGCTGCCCCGCACCCAGGAGACGGTGCTCGCCGCGCTGGACGGCCTGGACCTGGAGGTGTCCACCGGCACCTCGACGACGTCGGTGACCGCCGTCCTGCGCGGCGGGCGCCCCGGGCCCGCCGTCCTCCTCCGGGGCGACATGGACGCGCTGCCGGTGCAGGAGGAGACGGGGCTGGACTTCAGCAGCGAGGTGGACGGGGTGATGCACGCCTGCGGCCACGACCTGCACACCGCGATGCTGGTGGGCGCCGCCCGGCTGCTGCACGCGCACCGCGACACGCTGGCCGGCGACGTGGTGTTCATGTTCCAGCCCGGCGAGGAGGGCTGGGACGGCGCGGGCCACATGCTCGCCGAGGGCGTCCTCGACGCGGCCGGGCAGCGGGTGTCGTCGGCCTACGGCATGCACGTGATGTCGGCGATCCACCCGCACGGGCAGTTCACCACCCGGCCGGGCACGCTCATGGCGGCCAGCGACGAGCTCCGGGTGACCGTGCGCGGTTCCGGCGGCCACGGCTCGGCGCCGCACCTGGCCCGGGACCCGATCACGGTCGCCGCCCAGCTGGTCGGTGACCTGCAGACCATGGTCACCCGGACCTTCGACGTCTTCGACCCGGTGGTGGTCACCGTCGGGCTGTTCCGGGGTGGGACGAAGCGCAACATCATCCCGGACGAGGCGACCTTCCAGGCGACGGTCCGCACCTTCTCCGCCGCGGCCCGCGAGCGGGTCCGGGACGCGTCGGTGCGGCTGTGCGAGTCGGTGGCCGCCGGCTACGGCCTGACCGCCGACGTGGAGTTCCTGGAGGAGTACCCGGTCACCGTCAACGCCCCCGAGCACGCCGCGTTCGCCGCCGGGGTCGCCGCGGAGGTGTTCGGCGAGGACCGGTACGCGCCGCGGGTGTCCCCGCTCACCGGCTCCGAGGACTTCTCCCGGGTGCTCGAGGAGGTGCCCGGCTGCTACGTCTTCCTCGGCGCCGCCGTCGGCGGGGACCACGAGACCGCGCCGAACAACCACAGCCCGCGGGCCCGCTTCAGCGACGACGTGCTGTCCGACGGGGTGCTGCTGCACGCCGAGCTCGCCGTCCGGGCGCTGGAGCGGGACGCGGCGGCGGGCTGAGCCGGCCCACTACGGCGCCGCGGGACCGCCCGGCTCAGCCCGCGCCGGCGGCCGTGGCGGCGGCCACCGGCGCCGGCGCGGCCGTCGGGCGCAGCTCGGCCAGCGGCGCGGGCCGGGCGAACAGCCAGCCCTGCCCGTAGCGGCAGCCCATGGCCAGCAGCGCGTCGCGCTGGGCGAGCGTCTCCACGCCCTCGGCGGTCACCGCCATCCCGGTGCCGACCGCGAAGTCGACCAGCAACTGCACCAGCGCCCGGTCGCGGTCGTCGCCCAGCACGCCCTGCACGTAGGAGCGGTCGATCTTCAGCCCGTCCGCCGCCACCTCGCGCAGGTGCCGCAGCGAGGTGCCGCCGGCGCCGACGTCGTCGAAGGAGACCGCGAAGCCGGCCGCGCGCACCTCGGCGAGCGGCTCGACGGCCGCGGCCAGCTGCTCGACCAGCAGGTGCTCGGGCACCTCCACCCGCACCAGGCCGGGGTCCAGCTCGGCGACACCGGCGGCCTCGACCAGCACCCGGCGCAGCCCGGGGGCCAGCAGCCGGTCGGTGCTCACGTTGACGTTGAGCGCGACCCGGCCGGCGGCCTGCTCGCCGTGCTGCCGCCGCCAGGCGGCGAACTCCCGCGTGGCGGTGCGCAGCACCCAGTCGTCGAGCTCCACCAGCTGGCCGGCGCGCGCGGCGGAGTAGAGGAAGGCGTCCGGGGTGAGCAGGCCCAGGCGCGGGTGCCGCCAGCGCACCAGCGCCTCCAGGCTGGCCAGCCGGCCGTCGGCCAGATCGACGATCGGCTGGTAGACCAGCCGCAGCTCCCCGCGCGCGGCGGCGTCGCGGATGCTCGTGCCCACCAGGGGGTCGGCGTCGGCGGAGGTGGTGACCGTGACCGGGCCGGTCAGCCGGTCCCCGCCCTCGCGCTTGCCGGTGTACATGGCCAGGTCCGCGGCGCGCACCAGCTCGGCGGCGTCCACCCCGCCGGCGGCGCACAGCGACACTCCGGTGCTGACCCGCACGGGGGAGCCGGCCCGCCCGGTCCGGCGCAGGGCGGCCACCGCCTCGTGCAGTCGCGCGGCTACCACCCGGGCAGGGTGCCCGTCGACGTCGTCGGCCAGGTCCGGGACGACGGTCTCGACGTCCACGCAGACGGCGAACTCGTCCCCGCCGAGGCGGGCCACCAGGTCCGCCGGGCGCGCCGCGGCCGACAGCGCGGCGGCGACCTGGCAGAGCAGGGCGTCGCCGCCGGCGTGGCCGAGGTCGTCGTTGACGGCCTTGAAGCCGTCCAGGTCGAGGTAGACGACCACCGTCCGGTGGCCCGGCCGGGTCGCCGTCCGGCGGCAGGACTCCTCGACCCGGCCGAAGAAGGCGCTGCGGTTGGCCAGCCCGGTGAGCGGGTCGCGCAGCGCGCGGCCGGCCAGGGTCCGGGCGACGGCGGCGAGCAGGGCCGGCATCGACACCGCACGCACCGTGCCCGCCGTCCGCACCAGGACGTGGTCCTGCACGTGCTCGGCGGCGCGGGTGATCGCCCGGCTGGAGGCATCGGTGACCGGCGTGGCTGAAGGCAGGGTCAGCGCGTCCCACTGCGCCACCGCCGCCAGCGGGCGGCGCGCGTACAGGGACCGGCCGTAGCCGAACGGCCCGCTCATCATCGCCTCGAAGCGCGACCGCTCCACCAGGCCGACCACTCCCCCGATCTCGGGGTGGGTGACCACGGCGCAGCCGGCCGCGCGGGCCCGGCCGAACACCCGGTCGAGCTCCTCGCAGGTGCTCGAGCCCGGCAACACGGGGACGTCGTGCCCGAGGTCGCCCAGGGTCACGTCGTCCCCGAGGGCGGGCTCGGCCACCTCTGCACCACTCCACAGCACCGGTGTCGTCACGCCGTCGGTGTCGGCAGCCCCCGGACGGGGCGTGAGGCGAGTCCGCCCGCACTCCCCCGCAAGGGGGACTTGCGGTCAGACCACGCGGACCCGCAGCCGGCGGAAACCGCGGCCCTTGCTCTCCATCTTGACCACCTCGACCCGGCCGACCATCGCCGTCGAGGCCACGTGCGTGCCGCCGTCGGCCTGGGTGTCCAGGCCCACGATGTCGACGATCCGCACCTCCTCGACGTCCGGCGGCAGCAGGTCGGTCGCGGTGCGGATCAGGTCGGGGATGGCGTAGGCCTCCGCGCGCGGGAGGGTGCGCACCCGGATCGGCCGGTCGGCGGCGAGCTCGGTGTTGACCGCCTCGGCGACCCGGTCCTTGAAGTCCGGCGGGACCTCGGGCAGGTCGAAGTCCATCCGCGCGACCAGGGGCTCCATGTTGCCTCCGGTGACCTTGGCGCCGAAGTCGCGCAGCACGACCCCGGTGAGCACGTGCAGGCCGGAGTGGGTGCGCATCAGCGCGGTGCGCCGCTCGTCGTCCAGGGCGCCGCGGACGGCGGTGCCCGGCGGCGGCAGCGGGTCGCCCTCGACCGGGACGAGGTAGAGCTCGTCGCCCCTGCGGGTGCCGGCGATCCGGGTGCGGACGCCGCCCCACAGCAGCACGCCCTCGTCCGGCGGCTGGCCGCCACCGCCGGGGTAGAAGGCGCTGCGGTCGAGCACGATGCCCTGCTCGGCGTCGGAGGCGACGACGGTGGCGTCCCACTCCCGCACGGTGGCGTCGGCGAGGTCGAGGCGGTGGGTGTGCCCGTGGCGGTCGCTGGAGGTGCTCACCTCCCGCATGCTGCCCGCCCGGGGTGGACGACGGCCAGCGCCGCCCACCCCGGGACCCGGGTCAGGCCGCCGGGGTCGGGTTCCGGAGGCTGCCGGCCATGGTGAGCGCCAGCCGACGGCTGACCCGCAGGCCCTGGTCGGCCAGGCCGTACGTCGCCTCGATGACGTCCTCCGGCCGGACCAGGACGGCCGGCACGATGCTGCGGACGATCGTGGTGATGCCCTGCACGACGCCGGCGACGGCGTCCTCGCTGCTGCGGGTGGCCCGCTCCAGCTGCTGGCGGGCCTGCTCCTGCTCCTGCTCCTGCTCGCGGAGCTCCGTCATCAGGTCCGCCCGCGTCGAGCTGACCAGCCGGTCGCTGCGCTCGTCGTGGTCGCCGTGGGCCGCCCGGGTGGCGAGCTCACCGGCGACCACCCGGCGGGCGCGCTGGGTGACGTCCTGCTGGGTGCGGGCGAGCTCGTCGATCTCCTGGGCCCGCTCGGCCTGGTGCTCCTCGGCCTGGTGCTCCTCGCCCTGCTGCTCCTCGGCCTCGGCGGTGTGGGTCGTCTGGTCCATGGTGGTGTCGGTCTCGCTCATGGGTCCTCCTGCGCTCGTCCGGTCGGAGACCTCAGCCTCGGCGCGGCAGGTGAACGACACCCCGCGCTGCAGGCGCACGACCGGCGAGCCCGCAGGTAACTCGTGGGTGGCCCGGCGCTCAGGAAGCCGCACCCGCCGCCGCGACCAGCGCGACGGTCTGGTCGACGACGGCCTTCCGGTCGGCCTCGAACTCCGGGCTGGTCAGCACGGCGAGGTCGGCCGGGTACTCCAGCGCCGAGATGTGCAGGTGGCCGCCGGGGACGTCCCAGGCCTGCAGGCCGATCCGCAGCCGGTTGGAGCGGTACATGCTCTCGTTGGACAGGTAGCTGCCGCCCGGGCCGGACGCCGCGGTGGAGCCCTCGGACGGGTCGTCCTGACAGCGCACCGCCGAGGGGGTCGGGAAGGTGCCCGCCGGCCACTCGCAGATGCCGTCGTTGAGCACCACCGGCCACGGTCCGGTGCCGGCGTCGATCATCGCCTGGTACGGCAGCGTGGTCTCGATCCACTGCGGGGAGTCGAACGGCTGCGGCCAGTGCGACGGCCGGGAGACCGGCCCGAACAGCGTGTTCCGGTTGTTGTCCGGGGAGCCGCCGCGGGCGTTGGCGGCCCACTGCTCGATGTCCATCCTCCCGCGCCCGGTCTGGCTGATCGTCATGATCAGGTCGGCGCGGTCCTCCCCCGGAACGAGGACCTGGCCGAACGCGTCCTCGACGACGCCCTGGTCGAAGTCGGTCCAGTTGACCGGGAACACGACCGCCTGCACGACGACCGGACCGTCCTCGGTCTCCAGCCGCCGCCCGTCCAGCTGCAGGGCCGTGGCGCCCGAGGGGTTGGAGTTCCGCAGGCTCGCGTCGAGGCTGTAGGTGTCGAACCCGCTGATCACCACCCGGCGGGCGTCCCCGGCGTCCTCCGGCCAGGCCACCGTGGTGATCCCCCGCGAGGAGCGGTCCAGGACGTGCACCAGCGCGTTGCGCTGGATGCCGGTCAGCTCGAAGGGCGCCTCGTACTGGCGCACCGCCCGCGTCATGTGCAGCCGGGCCCAGTACAGCGGCCGGTCGTCGTACCGGTCGATCGTGCCGAGCTGCACCTCGCCCTGGGCGCGGGCCACGGCCAGCTCCCACAGCGCCTCGCCGTGCCGGGCGGCGGCCTGCTCGACCTCGACGAGGGTCGACGCCGCGCAGAGGTCGTCGGTGAATGCCGTCACCGCGTCCTCGAAGCCGGCGGCGCGCAGGAACTGGGCGGCGGCGGACTCCCCGCCCTCGACCAGCGGCAGGCCGATGCGCTGCTCCTCCACGGTGAGCACTCCCTCGCCGCCGGTGCACGGGGCCGGCGGGACGCCGGTGGCCTCCGTCGCGCCCCCGGAGGGCACGGTCCACAGCGCGAGCGTGGAGCAGGCGACGGCGGTGCACAGGCCGATGCGGGCGGCCCGCCGGGACAGGGACCTGGACGGGGACATGCGGACCTCCGCGGTGTCGGGGTGGCCCGGCTGCGGTGCGCGCCGGACCGGCTGCCCCACCCTGGCACCGCGGCCCGGAGCCCGCGCCTCGACCCGGCTGCGACGACCACGGGGTCCGGGAGGCGACGCGCCGACGTGCGCCGGCGTCTCCCGTCCCGTCGTCCGTGATCGCGACCGACCGGGCTCCCGCGCGCGGGAGGCCGTGCTCGCCGCTAGACGACGCGGGTGAGGGCGGGCCAGAGCTCGTCGCCGCCCCGGGACAGCAGCCCCGCGCCGAGCACCTTCGACCAGGTGAGCTCCGAGCCGGCCTCGTCGCGCCAGGACCACAGCCGCCGGGTGAGGTGGTGCAGCCGGTACTCCTGGGTGAACCCGATCGCGCCGTGCACCTGGTGCGCCAGCCGGGCCACGACCTCCACGGCCGCGCCGGCGCGCACCTTCGCAGCGGCCGCGGCCAGGACGACGTCCTCGTCGCGCTCCAGCACGTGCACGGCGGCGTCGACCAGCGCGCTCACCGCGGTGACCTCGCCGGCCATCTGCGCCAGCTGCATCTGCACCGACTGGAACTTCCCGATCGGCCGGCCGAACTGCTGCCGCTCGCCGGCGTACTGCACCGTCCAGGCCAGCACCTGCTCCAGGGCCGCGCCCAGCTGCACCGCGCGCGCCAGGGCGTAGCGGGCGCGCACCACCCCGGCCTGCTCGGCGGTCAGCAGCGCACCGGACGCCGGCGCCCCGGCCAGCACCAGCGAGCCGCGCGGCTCCCCGGCCAGGTTGCGCGCGTCGCTGGTGGCCAGGCCCCGCGCGTCGACCAGCGCGAGCACCGCGCCCTCGATGCCCGCCGGTGCCGCCGCCAGCACGGCGACGGAGCGGGCCACCCCGGCCCAGGCGACGTCGGTCGCGGTACCGGTGAGCGTCCAGCGCCCCGGGCCGTCGCCGTCGTCGGACGGTGCGGCGGTGACCGCCCCGGCGACCGCGAGCGTCAGCGGTTCAGCCGGGTCGGGCAGGTCCAGGCCGGCGGCCAGCACCGCCGGCCCGGCGACCAGCAGCTGCTCGGCGACCGGCACCGCCCCGGCACCGGAGGCGAGCGTGCGGACGACGGCGACCGCGTCGGCCAGCTCGCCGCCGGACCCACCGGCCTCCTCGGGCAGCCCCACCCCGGTCAGCCCGGCGTCGGCGAGGTCCGCCCACAGCCCCGCGTCCCAGGCGGTGTCCGCGGTCAGCGCGAACGGCTCGTGCCCGGCGAGGACGTCCCGGACGGTCTCGACCACCAGGTCCTGGTCCGACGCCATCAGCGCAGCCCCAGCCCGCGCGCCACGATGCCCCGCAGGATCTCGTTGGTGCCGCCGCGCAGCGTGTAGCCGGGCGCGTGCAGCTGCGCCTCGGCCAGGGCCCGGCCCAGCGGGTCCGGCGAGTCCAGCGACACCGGCACCTCGACGACCTTGCGGACCTCCTCGGCCACGTCGGCCTCGAACGTCGTCCCGACGTCCTTGACCAGCGCCGCCGGGATGTCGGGCAGCTCGCCGCGGTCCAGCGCCGCTGCGATCCGCAGCGAGAGCTGGCGCAGCGCCAGCAGCCGCGACGACAGCCGGCCCAGGGTGGCCAGCTGCGCGGCGTCACCGGAGTCGGCGACGCGGCGGCCGAACTCGGCCAGCAGCGGGTAGGTCGACAGGAACCGCTCGGGTCCGGAGCGCTCGAAGGCCAGCTCCGCGGTCACCTGGTGCCAGCCGGCGCCCTCCTCCCCCAGCAGCATGTCGCCGGGGACGACGGCGTCGTCGAACACCACCTCGTTGAAGTGGTGGCCGCCGTCGAGGATGCGGATCGGGTTGATCGTGATGCCCGGCAGCGACAGGTCGACGAGCAGCTGGGTCAGCCCCTGGTGCTTGCCGCGGGGGCCCTCACCGGGCGGGCCGGTGCGCACCAGCACGATCGCGTAGTGGGAGTGGTGGGCGTTCGACGTCCACACCTTGGCGCCGTTGACGACGAAGTCACCGTCGCCGTTGCGGACCGCACGGGTCCGGATGGAGGCGAGGTCCGAGCCGGAGTCCGGCTCGCTCATGCCGATGACGAAGTAGCACTCGCCGGCGGCGATCCGCGGCAGGATCTCCTTGCGCTGGGTCTCGGTGCCGTAGCGCAGCAGGTTGGGGCCGGACTGCCGGTCGGCGATCCAGTGCGCGGCCACCGGCGCGCCGGCGGCCAGCAGCTCCTCGGTGACCGCGTAGCGCTCCATCGCGGTGCGCTCGTGCCCGCCGTACTCCCTGGGCCAGGTCATGCCCAGCCAGCCGCGCTCCCCGAGCTTGCGGGAGAACGCCGGGTCCACACCGGACAGCCAGGTGTCGACGTGCGTGCTGAACGAGCCCGCGGCGAGCTCGGCGGCGAGGAACTCCCGCACCTGCGCGCGGACCTCCTCGGCGGCCTGGGACGACGGCGCGGGCGCCAGGGTCAGCGAGCTGCTCATCGGTGCGACTCCCCACTCCGGTGTGGCTGTGCCCCTCTGGTTGTACAGGGCCATCGTGGTGCACGGGGCCATCGTGTCGTACGGGGCCATCGTGCCCGGTGCACCCCGCGGCACCCGCCCGGCCCACGGTCACCCCGCGGGGGGCGGGGCCGCGCCACCGGCCGGGCCACCCTCGCGGTCGCCGTCGGTGCCGCGGGCGCGCTGGCGCAGCTCGGCGACGACGTCGCCCGCCACGGTCGCCAGCGAGGTCGCCGCACCGGTCAGCGCCCGCCGCACCGTGGGGGCGTCCAGACCGAGCAGCGCGCCGAGGCCCGCCTCGCCGCCGCCGGGCAGCGCCCACGGCACGGCGACCGCGCCGGCCCGGTGCTCCTCGACGAGGTCCGGTGACCAGCGCATCGCGTCGCCGGACACCGTCGTGTCACCGGTGGCCCCGTCGATCGACTGCGCGACCGGGTCGACGGCGCCCCGGTCGGGTGGACGCTCCATGGCCACCTCCCGCGCGGCGAGTGCGCACCGATGGTCGCGCGCGGGTGCCCCGGGCGCCAGGGCCGGCGCCGTGTTCCGGGGTGGTGCCGCGTCCCCGGCCCGGGTCCCGCCGGGTCCGGTCGGGCCGACCGGCGTCAGTAGCGGGACGTCCCGCAGTCCGCGCAGCGCTTGCGCGGCGGGTGGGTCACCCGCTGGCAGTTCGCGCAGGTCCAGGCGCTCGGCTCGGGGCGGACCCGCGCGCGGGGGGCGGGGCTGCGCCGGAGCCGGGGGTCGGTCTGCCGTGCGGTGGCGGTCGGGCTCATGGGTCACCTCCAGGGGTCGCACCCCGACGGTAGGCAGCCGACGTGTCGTCGGGGTGACCTCCAGGTTGCATGTCCCGTCCCTCCCGCCCCGTCCGTCCCGTGCGCCCGACGGGCACCGCTCAGGGGCCCCGGCCCGCCCGCGGCACGCGGCCGGCGGCGCCTCGCGGCAGCAGCCGGGATGCGGGGGCACCATGGGCGTTCGTCTGCGCCCGCAGACGGATGCCGACAGAGAGACGCGCAGTGCCGAGGACGCAGCACGAGGTCGTTCCCCACCCCGAGATCGAGGCCGAGCAGCAGTACGTCAAGGACCTCTACGGCCGCCTCGACGCCGCCCGCGACCTGGCCGAGCAGCGGCTGCGGCAGGCCGTCTCCTGGCCCGCCGTCGACCCGCAGGCGCTGCAGGAGCGCGACGCCACCGTCCGCTTCCAGACCGAGCGGGTCACCGCCCTGGACGCCGCCGAGGCGGGGCTGTGCGTGGGCCGGATCGACCGCACCGGCGACGGCCCGCTCTACGTCGGCCGGATCGGACTGGCCGCCGACGACGCCGGCGGCGACCCGGCGCTGGTCGACTGGCGGGCGCCGGCCGCCCGGCCGTTCTACACGGCCACCCCGGTGCACCCGCTGGGCGTCGAGCGGCGCCGGCACATCCGCACCCGCGGGCGCACCGTCGTCCGGCTGGACGACGAGGTCCTCACCGGCGGGCTGGCCACCTCCGGCCTGACCGGCGAGGCCGCGCTGATGGCCGCGCTGGACACCGCCCGCACCGGCCGGATGACCGACATCGTGCGCACCATCCAGGCCGAGCAGGACGACGTCATCCGCGCCGACGACCGCGGGGTGCTCGTCGTCCAGGGCGGGCCGGGCACCGGCAAGACCGCCGTCGCGCTGCACCGCGCCGCCTACCTGCTCTACACCCACCGCGAGCGGCTGGCCCGCCGCGGCCTGCTCGTCGTCGGCCCCACGCCGACCTTCCTGCGCTACATCGCCGACGTGCTGCCCGCCCTCGGCGAGACCGGCGTGCTGCTCGCCGGGCTGGGCCAGCTGCGCCCCGGCCTGGACGCGCGCGGCACCGAGTCCCCGGAGGCCGCGGCGGTCAAGGGCCGGCTGGAGATGGTGCAGGTGCTCGAGCGGGCCGTCGCCGACCGCCAGGTGGTGCCCGAGGAGCCCGTCGAGGTCACCGTCGACGGGTTCGCGCTGCGGCTGCGGCCGGTCGACGTCCGGCGCGCGCAGGCCGCCGCCCGCCGGGCCGAGCGGCTGCACAACCTGGCCCGCCCGGTGTTCGCCCGCCGGGTGGTCGACCTGCTCACCCGGCGCTACGCCGAGCGCATCGGCCGGGGCATCGACGGCGGGGCCGACCTGCTCGACCGGGAGGACTCCGCCGCCCTGCGCCGCGAGGTCGCCGAGGAACCCGCCGTCCGGCTGCTGGTCGACGACCTGTGGCCGGTGCTCACCCCCGAGCGGCTGCTCGGCGAGCTGTACGCCGACCCCGCCCGCGTCGCCGCCGCCACCCCGGGGTGGGACGACGCCACGCGCGCGCTGCTGCACCGCCCGCGCGGGGCGCGGTGGACACCGGCCGACGTCCCGCTGCTGGAGGAGGCCGACGAGCTGCTGGGCGTCGACGACAGCCCCCAGCAGGCCCGCGCCGAGCGGGACCGCCGGCGGCGGCTGGCCGAGGCGCAGGAGACCCTCGACGTGCTGCACGGCTCGCGGTCGGTCGACCTGGACGACGACGCGCTGGTCGCCCGGCACCTGGACGAGGAGGTGCTCAGCGCCGGCGACCTGATCAGCGCCGAGGAGCTCGCCGACCGCCAGCGGGCGGTCGACACCCGCAGCACCGCCGAGCGGGCCGCCGCCGACCGCACCTGGACCTTCGGGCACGTCGTCGTCGACGAGGCGCAGGAGCTCTCGGCCATGGCCTGGCGGCTGCTGGTGCGCCGCTGCCCGACCCGGTCGATGACCGCCGTCGGCGACCTCGCGCAGACCGGCTCGGCGGCCGGTGCCACCGACTGGGCGCAGACGCTGCGCCCGCACGTCGGCGACGCGTGGCGGCTGGCCGAGCTGACCGTCAACTACCGCACGCCGGCCGAGGTCATGGCCGTCGCCGCCGACGTCCTCGCGGCCGGCGGCAGCGGGGCGAGCGCGCCCCGCTCGGTGCGGCCGGCCACCGCACCGCCGTGGGCGGAGGTGACCGGGGAGGCCGCCCTGACCGCCCGCGCCGCCGAGGTGGTCGCCGGGTGGGCCGCCGAGGAGGGCACCACCGCCGTCGTCGCCCCGGCCAGCCGGGCCGCCGGGCTGGCCGCCGCGCTCGCCGCCCGGGTGGACGGCGTCTCCGCCGGTCCCGACGCCGACTCCTCCCGCGGGCCCGTGGTGCTCACCCCCGGGGAGGCCAAGGGCCTGGAGTTCGACCGGGTGCTCCTCGTCGACCCGCGGGGCATCCTGGACGAGGGCGTGCGCGGGCACAACGACCTGTACGTGGCGCTCACCCGCCCCACCCAGCTGCTCGGCGTCCTCTCCCCCACCGACCTGCCCGCCGAGCTGTCCCGGCTGACCTGACCGGCGCCGCCGACCGAGGTGGCAGCACCCCGGACACCCCTCCCAGAACGGACGACGTCCATGGTCCTGCCCGAACAGCAGCTCGCCGTCCCGGCCTGCGTCGAGACCGCCCGGCCGCCCGCGCCGCCGGCCGGCGCGGTCACCCGGTGGCTGCTGCGCCACCGGGTGCAGCCCGAGGGCCCGGCCGCCGCCGAGCCCGCGCACCGGGGCCACCCGTGGTGGCAGGTCATGTGCCTGACCGGCGTCGACTACTTCTCCACGCTCGCCTACCTGCCCGGCATCGCCGCGCTGGCCGCCGGGGCGCTGTCGCCGCTGGCCACGCTGTTCATCGTGGCGTTGACGCTGCTCGGCGTGCTGCCGATGTACCGGCGGGTGGCCCGGGAGAGCCCGAACGGCGCGGGTTCGGTGGCCATGCTGGAGGACCTGCTGCCCTTCTGGAAGGGCAAGGTGTTCGTGCTCGTGCTGCTCGGCTTCGTCGCGACCTCGTGGATCGTCACGATCACGCTGTCCGCGGCCGACGCCACCGTGCACGTGCTGGAGAACCCGTTCTTCCCCGACGCGCTGGACGGCCACGCCGTCGCGCTGACGGTGGGTCTGCTGCTGCTGCTCGGCGGGGTGTTCCTGCTCGGCTTCACCGAGGCCGTCGCGGTCGCCATCCCGCTGGTCGCGGCCTTCCTGACGCTCAACCTGGTGATCGTGGGGGTCGGGGTCGCCGACATGGCCGCCGACCCCGCCCTGCTGGCCGGCTGGACCGACCGGCTGACCGAGGGCGGCGGCGGGCTGGCCGACCTGCTGCTGCCCTCGCTGATCGCCTTCCCGCTGCTGGTGCTCGGGCTCTCGGGCTTCGAGACCGGGGTGAGCATGATGCCGCTGGTGCGCGCCGACGGGCGGACGCCGGAGGAGCGGCTGGCCGCCCGGGTCCGCAACACCCGCCGGCTGCTGACCGCCGCGGCGTCGATCATGAGCGTCTACCTGCTCGCCACCACCTTCGTGACCACGGTGCTCATCCCGGAGGAGGCCTTCGCCGAGGGCGGGGAGGCCAACGGCCGGGCGCTGGCCTACCTCGCCCACGAGCGGCTGGGGGAGACCTTCGGCACCGCCTACGACATCAGCACCATCCTCATCCTGTGGTTCGCCGGGGCCTCGGCGATGGCCGGCCTGATCAACATCGTGCCGCGCTACCTGCCCGGTTACGGGATGGCGCCGGAGTGGGGCCGGGCCGTCCGGCCGGTCGTGCTGGTCTACACGGCGGTGAGCATCCTGCTGACCATCGTGTTCGAGGCCGACGTCAACGCCCAGGCCGGCGCCTACGCCACCGGGATCCTGGCGATGATGGTCTCGGCCGCCTTCGCCGTGACCGTCTCGGCGCTGCGCCGCCACCAGCGCGGGCGGGCCGTCGGGTTCACCGTCCTCACCCTGGTGCTGCTCTACGCGCTGGTGGAGAACGTCATCGAGAAGCCCGACGGGCTGACCATCTCGGCGTTCTTCATCGTCGGCATCGTGGCGGTCTCCCTGGTGTCGCGGGTCAGCCGCACCACCGAGCTGCGCGCCGAGCGGATCGAGTTCGACGAGGCCGCCCGCCGCTTCGTGACCGACTCGCTGCGCAACGACGGGCGGCTGCACCTGGTGGCCAACCGGCGCCAGACCGGGGACGTCGCCGAGTACGCCGCCAAGGAGACCGAGCAGCGCGCGCTCAACCCGGTGCCCGGGACGGCCGACGTGCTCTTCCTGGAGGTCGACGTCGTCGACCCGTCGGCCTTCAGCGGCGTGCTGTGCGTGCGCGGTGAGCAGGTCGACGGGCACCGCGTGCTGCGGGTGCAGGCCCCCGCGGCACCGAACGCCATCGCCGCCGTGCTGTTCGCCCTGCGCGACGCCACCGGCGTGCGGCCGCACGCGCACTTCGCCTGGACGGAGGGCAACCCGCTGGGCCACCTGCTGCGCTACCTGTTGCTGGGCCGCGGCGACACCCCGCCGGTGGTGCGCGAGATCATCCGCGAGGTCGAGCCGGACCCCACCCGCCGGCCGGGCATCCACGTCGGCGGCTGACGGAGGACTCCCCTGCGCCCGCAGGGGGCCGAGGGGCCGGGGCGCTAGCGGTGCAGGGGGCGCCGGCGGCGGGTCAGCCCCTCGACGGCGGCCACCAGCCCGCCGGCGGCCAGCAGCAGCAGGACGCCGCAGCCGACCAGGCGGACGCCGGTCACGGACCCCGGGGCGATCTCCGTCCAGGTGACGCCGGTGACCACGGCCAGCAGCCCCAGCAGGCCGAGCAGCGGTGCCAGCCACCTGCCCACGGGTCCTCCTCGTCCGACGGCCCGACGAGGGGACCACGCCGGGCCGGCGCGCGGGGCGTCCTCCGGCGTGCCCGGGACGCTGCGCGACCGGACCGGCTCAGTCGGTCCCGTGGACGCGCAGCACCACGCCGCTGGCCGGCCGGGCCGGGATGCGCCGCAACGAGACGGACAGGTCCTGCTCCGGGACGTCGGCCCGCAGCCGGGCCAGCCGCACGGCCAGCGCGGACAGCACCGCGACGGTGACCTGCTCGCCCGGGCAGCGGTGCCCGGTGCGCGGGTCCCCGCCGCCCTGGGGCACCAGCTCGAAGGGGCCGATCTCCCGGTCGAGGAAGCGCTCGGGCCGGAACGCGTACGGGTCGCCCCACAGGTCGGCGTCGTGGTCCTGGCCGTAGAGGTCCAGCAGCACCATCGTGCCCGCGGGCACCCGCTCGCCGTCCCACTCCACCGCGCGCGGTGTGCGCCCGCCGATGAAGGGTGCGAACGGGTAGAAGCGGCGGATCTCGTGCGCCCACGCCAGGGCGAAGGCCGCGTCGCCGGACGCCAGCCGCTCGCGGTGCTGCGGCCAGCGGGTCAGCGCGTGCCCAGAGAACGCCACGAACCAGGCGACGGCGACGGTCGGGCGGACCACGTTGAGCACCTCCACCGCGGCGGTGTGCGGGTCCAGCAGCTCGCCGTCGGCGTCCCGGTGCCGGGCGATGGTGTCGACCACCGAGCCCGGCGGGACCGGTGCCGTGCCGTCGCGCACGCCCTGCACCAGCCCGGCCAGCTGTGCCTCGCGGCGGCCGCGCGCCCGCCGGGCCCGCCAGTGCCGTGGGCCGGCGGTCGCGAAGCCGTCCACCATCGCGGTGAGGTCCCGGGCCATCGCGGGCGCGTCGTCGTCGGCCAGCGGGACGCCGGCCCACGCGCACACCGCCCGGGTGATGACCTCGGCCGCCTCGTCGACCAGCACGACCTCCCCGCGCTGCACCCACCGCGGCACCGCGGCGTCCCAGGCGGCCGTGGCGCCGTCGACCAGCGCGGCGACCCGGGCGTCGTCCATCAGCAGGCCGATGAACACGGCCTTGCGGGTGCGGTGCGCCGGCCCGTCCAGGGTGTGCACCGCGCCCTTGCCGAACAGCGTGCCCTGCACCGGCTCGGGGACGGCGTGCGAGCGGCGCACGTGGTCCTCGTCGTAGAGGAACCGAGCCGCCTCGGGGCCCTCGATGCCCAGCACGGGCAGCCCGCCGAGCCTCGCTGCGACGGTGCGCCGCCCGCGCGCCCGGCGGGCGTCGGGCAGCCAGCCGTAGCCCTTGGCGATCAGCAGCAGGCCGTTCTCGAGTCGTCGCACGGAGCTCCCGTGCCCACGCCCTGCTCCTGTCACACGGACCCGCGCCCAGGCCCCGTGCAGAGGCTCGCCGCGAGCGAGCGGAGCGAGGCGTGGGGGGAGGGGTGGTCCTTCGTCACCCCGCGCGCTGGTCCTGCAGGCGGTCGTCGCGCGGGGCGCTGGCCCCGTCCGGCGGGGGCTGGCCGGACGCGCTCCGCCGCGAGCCCAGCCGGCGCAGCAGCGCGGCGACCTCCCCGACCGCCCAGGACGTGCCGCCCCCGGGCACCGCGCACTCGACCTGCTGCAGCGCCGCGGCGAGGGTGCACTCCTCCTCCGACAGCATCCCGCGGTAGGCCGGGTCGAGCAGGTAGCCGGTGGGCGGGGTGGACAGGCAGCCGATGCAGTCCAGCAGCACCTCCAGCAGCCGGGCCGCCTCCGCCGGCGGGGTGTCCGCCGGTGCCATCGCCACGGTCTGCACGTCCCGCTCCCACAGCCGGGCGCGGGCCGCGTCGTCGGTCAGCGCGAGCACGGTGCCGCTGCGTCGGCGCGGCACCGCGCCGGGGGCCTGGACGGCGGTGCGCACCTGGTGGGCGATGCGGATGAGGTCGTCGTCCTGCATCGAGGTGCCGACGAACAGCACGTGCCGGGTGAGCAGCAGCGAGTGCAGCACACCGGCCAGCGCCGCGCGGCTGTCCCCGAACTGCAGGTACTCCTCGCGGGTCAGCACCACGCTGGCCGGGTGGGCGGCGTCCCCGTGCAGCTTGAGCAGCCACGGGCGGCCCGGCTCGGCCTCGTCGTAGGGCAGCACCGCCAGGTCGCGGCCGATGTCGGCGGCGGCGAGCTCGACCAGCGGGTCGTAGTTGGTGGTGACGAACTCCTGGACCGGCAGGTCGGCGATCAGCGCGTGCGCCAGCGCGTACTGGCCCGGCCCGAACCGCTCCTGCACGTAGCGCTCCAGCTCCTCGCGGCCCAGCTCGCGGGCCAGCAGCGCCGCGGCGTCCTGCGCCGGGAGCCGGGCCAGTCCGGCGCGCAGGCCGTCGTCCAGGCCGGTGCGGCCGGCCAGCTCGTCAAGCAGCTGCTCCCACGTCGGCAGGCCGGCCGCGGCGCTCACCCCGGCGCCGACGAAGGCGGCCAGCTGCCCGCGGCGGGCCCGCTCGCCGAGGTCCGCGGCCAGCTCGGCCAGGTGCCGGGGCAGGTCCCAGCTGTCCGGCTCGGCGCGGCGCACCCGCTGGGCGGCGGCCAGGTCGCTGGGCCCGCGCAGCACCAGCGCGACGTCGAAGCCGTGCTCGGCGGCGCCCTCGCGCAGCACCGGCAGCAGCCGTTGCAGCAGGGTGCCGCGCTGCCCGGCGGCCCCGCCCCAGCCGGTGCCCAGCGCCGGCAGCGCGACCAGCCGGCGGGCCCGCCCGTGCACCGGGGCCGGCACCTCCCGCCGGGCGACCGCGGCCAGCGCCGCCCGCGCGCCGTCGACCAGCCAGCGCAGCGCGTCCTCCCCGTCGCGCTGCTGCTCGTCGACGGTGTCGACCAGCCACAGCCCCCGGTCACCGGCCCGCCCACCGGGCACCCGGAGGACCCGCTCTCCGTCGCGCCACCCCAGGCCCAGGCACACGCCGTCGGGGTCCTCGGTGGTCACGACGTCGTCCGGGAGCAGGGCACGCCACTCGGCGGTGACCCGCAGCGACCGGTCGGTCGGCACCAGGACGTCGTCGCACACCAGCCGCCGGAGGTCGGCCCCGACGACGAAGACGTGTCCGGTCACGGGTGCAGGGGTGCCCACTGCGCGGACGGCGAACCGGCCGGTACCGCCGACGCGGGCGGCGCCGGCCGGGTGCTCAGCGCGGGATGGCGCAGCCGCCGGCGCTGCACGCGCAGCCGGCGCAGGCCGCCGGCCGGGCCGGCGCCGGGCGGGCCGCCACGGCACGCAGGTTGACGGCGGCGACGACCAGGGTCACGCCGAGCAGGCCGAGGCCCAGCGCCCCGACGACGGTGGCGGCCTCCGCGGCGCGCGGCCACCCGGCGACCAGCCCGGTGACGGCCAGCAGGCCGGTCACCAGTG
This sequence comes from Geodermatophilus sp. DSM 44513, assembly GCF_032460525.1. Taxonomy (NCBI): domain Bacteria; kingdom Bacillati; phylum Actinomycetota; class Actinomycetes; order Geodermatophilales; family Geodermatophilaceae; genus Geodermatophilus; species Geodermatophilus sp. DSM 44513. Next base: position 3,040,622 of record NZ_CP135963.1, read on the forward strand.
CCCACCAGACCAGCGCGGCGTACCCGCTGCGGCGCACCGCCCCCCCGCGGCGCAGCAGCGTCAGCGCGCCGGTGAGCAGCACCGCGGGGACGGCGGCCAGCACTGCCCAGCCCGCGACGCCGGCGGGGCCGAGGGCGAGGGCGGCCGCGACGCCGCCCGCGGCGCCGATCGCCGCGCCGGGCGCGCGCCGGCCCTCGGTGACCAGCTGCACCGCGCGGGCGACCGCCAGCGCGCCCCCCACCCCGAGCAGCAACCGGACGCCGCCGTCGGCCCAGGTCGCCACGGCTGCCGCCACCACGAGCAGGACGACGCCGCCGGCCATCCACCCGGGCCACGCCCGCCGGGCCCGCTCCGGGCTCGTCCCCGCCACCGCCGTCATCGCCGCACCGCTCGCCACGGCTCCGAGTGTCCCCCACCGGCACCGGAGCACCGGGCGGACGGGTCGCCGCTGTGCCACGCTCAGGAGTCCAGTGGGTCTCGGCACGGCAGGAGGAACGGCCATGGGCGGGACGACGGGTCGGGCGGCGGGGGCCGCGGGACGGGCCGGGGACAGCGACTCCCTGGAGCACCTGGCCCGCGTCGGGCTCGTCGCCTACGGCGTGGTGCACCTGGTCCTCGCCTGGCTGGCCGTGCAGCTGGCCTGGGGCGGCGGCGACGACGACCCGGCCGACCAGTCCGGCGCGTTCGCCCAGCTCGCCGAGCAGCCGCTGGGCCGGCCGCTGCTGTGGCTGCTCGCGGTCGGGCTCATGGCCCTGGCGGCGTGGCAGGCCGCGGAGGTGCTGCGCTGGCGCGGGCGCCTGTCGTCCTCCGGCGAGGCGCGGAAGCAGGCGGTGGAGAAGACCGGCAAGGCCGTGGCCAAGGCGGTCCTGTACGCGGTGCTGGCGGTGCTGGCGGTCCGCGCCGCCACGGGGGGCGGCGGGTCCGGCGGCGGCCAGCAGCAGGTGGGCGGCGTCTTCGGCTGGCCGGGCGGACGCTGGCTGGTGGGGCTGGTCGGCCTCGCCGTCGTCGGCGTGGGCGCCTACCTGGTGCACAAGGGGCTCAGCCGGAGGTTCCTGGAGGAGATCGACCTGCGCGACGCGTCGGCGCGGACCACCCGCCTGGTCACCCGGCTCGGGCAGGCCGGGTTCCCCGCCAAGGGCGTGGCGCTGGGCGTCGTGGGCGGCCTGCTGGTGCACGCCGCGGTCACCTTCGACCCGGCCCGGGCCGGCGGTCTGGACGGCGCGCTGCGCACCGTCCTCGAGGCGCCGTTCGGGCAGGTGCTGCTCACCCTGGTCGCGGTGGGCATCGCCGCGTTCGGCGCCTACTGCCTCGTGCGGGCCCGCTACCCGGAGCGCACCTAGGTGGAGGACCCCCCTGCCCCCCACCGCTCGCACGCCCGCGGCGGGCCGCTGCAGGGGGGCCGTCTCGGGCGCCTGCTGGAGTCCGCCCGCGAGGTCACCGACCACCCGGTGCTCGAGGCGGTGGCCCGGGTGGGCCTGGTGGCCTACGGCGTGCTGCACCTGCTGATCGGCTGGCTGGCCGTCGAGCTGGCCCGCGGCGTCGGACACACAGACGCCGACCAGACCGGCGCCCTCCAGGCGGTCGCCGGCACGACCGGCGGCACGGCACTGCTGTGGCTGATCGGTCTGGGCCTGTTCTCCCTCGCGCTGTGGCAGGGCGGCGAGGTGCTGCTGTGGTGGCACGGCCTGCTGGACCGCGAGCACCGGCTGCGGACGGCGTTCGTGTGCACGAAGTGCCTGGCCAAGGCCGCCGTCTACGCCGTGCTCGGCGCGACGGCGCTGCTGTTCGCGCTCGGGTGGGAGTACCAGGCCGACGAGCGGTTCCGGGAGCTGACCGGCGAGGCCCTGGAGGTGCCCGGCGGTGCGCTGCTGGTGTACGCCGTCGCGGCCGGGGTGGTCGCCGTGGGCTTCTACACCCTGGCCCGCGGGGTGACCGGCGGGTTCATGAAGGACATCGACCTGCCCACCGCGCCCGACCGCTGGGAGCCGGTCATCGAGGCCGTCGGCCGGGTGGGCTACGTCGCCAAGGGCATCGCCTTCGGCCTGGTCGGCGTGCTCCTGTGGCGGGCGGCGAGCACCGCCGACGTCTCCACCGCCACCGGGCTGGACGGCGCGCTGACCGCGATCGGCTCGGTCCGCGCCGGGCCCTGGCTGCTGGGCGGGGTGGCCGCCGGGTTCGCCGCCTTCGGGGTGTACGCGCTGGCCCGGGCCCGCTACCCCGACCGGGACCCCTCGTCGTGACCCCGCAGGGCAGCCGGTGGGCGAGGGTCCGCGAGGCGGTCACCGGCGCGCTGTGGCCGCTGCCGACGGTGGCGATCGTGCTGGCCGTCGGCCTGGGCGTCGGGTTGCCGGTCCTCGACGACGTGCTGGACGCGGGGCAGCGACCGCTGGTCCTGGTGTTCGAGGGCGGGCCGTCGGCGGCGCGCGGCATCCTCTCGACGATCGCCGGCTCCATCATCTCGGTCACCACGCTGCTGTTCTCGCTGACGATCGTGACCCTGCAGCTGGCCAGCAGCCAGTACTCGCCGCGGCTGCTGCAGACGTTCGTCCGCGACCGCGTCGTCCAGGTCTGCCTCGGGGTGCTGCTGGCCACCTTCGTCTACGCACTGGTGGTGCTGCGCAGCGTGCGGTCGGCCGACGAGTCCGAGGACTCGTCGTTCGTGCCGCGGATCTCGGTCACCGTGGCGTTGCTGTTCACCCTGGCCTCGGTCGCCGCGCTGGTGACCTTCCTCGCCCACCAGACCCGCCAGCTGCGCGTCGAGACGATGATGCGCGACGTCCACACCGAGGCCACCGCCACTCTCGACCGGCTCACGGCGCAGCTGGACGACGAGCCCGACGGCCCGCTGCCGGCGGTGCCCGCGCACGCCCGGCTGCTGTGCGCCCGCGCCAGCGGCTTCCTGGTGCAGACCGACGAGCGACCGCTGCTGGAGGCGCTGAGCGGCCGGGGGGCGGTGCTGCGGCTGGACCGCCGCCCCGGCGAGTCCGTCGTCGCCGGGACGCCGCTGGCCTGGGTGTGGACCGACGACCCGGCGGCGGAGCCGCCGGTCGACGACCTGGAGGCGGCGCTGGCGCAGCACGTGGTGCTGTCCTACGAGCGGTCGCCGGCGGCCGACCCCAGCTACGGGTTGCGCAAGCTCGTCGACATCGCCGCCCGCGCCCTCTCCCCCGGCATCAACGACCCGACGACCGCCGTGCACGCCCTGTCGCACGTCTCCACGCTGGTCGGACAGCTCAGCTCGCGCGGCACCTGGCACCGGCGGGTGGCCGGCGACGACGGCGTCCCCCGGCTGCTGCTGCCGTCGTGGGACCACGGGGCGCTGCTGGACCTGGCGGTCACCCAGGTCCGCAGCTACGGCCGGCAGGACCCCACCGTCGTCGAGCGGCTGTTCTCGCTGCTCGCCGAGGCGGGCTGGCGGGCGCGCAGCGAGCAGCAGCGGCAGGCGGTCCGGGAGCACTGTGCGGCGCTGACCGCCCAGTCCCTCGGGGAGGTGCCGGCCGGGCGCACCGAGGACGACGTGCGGCGGATGGCCGCGGCCGTCGAGCGGGCCCTGGAGCACCGGTGGGAGCCGCTCGAGACCTGAGCGGGCGGCGCGGCCCCCCTGCAGGGTCCCGCCGCGAGCTCGCGAGTGGTGAGGGGCAGGGGGGTCCTTCTCTTCAGTTCCGGGGGCCGCCGGCGACGTAGAGGACCTGGCCGGTGACGAAGCCGGCGCCCTCGCTGACCAGGAAGGACACCGTGTGCGCGATGTCGTCGGGGTGCCCGGCGCGCTGGACGGGGATCGCGGCCGCCCGCTCGGCCACGTACTCCTCCCAGTCGCGCCCGATGCGCTCGGCGGTGGCGCGGGTCATGTCGGTGGCGATGAACCCGGGGGCGACGGCGTTGGCGGTGACGCCGAAGCGGCCCAGCTCGACGGCGAGGGTCTTGGTGAAGCCCTGCAGGCCGGCCTTGGCGGCGGCGTAGTTGGCCTGGCCGCGGTTGCCCAGCGCCGAGGTGCTCGACAGGTTCACCACCCGGCCCCAGCCGGCGGCGACCATGTGCTGCTGCACCGCGCGGGTCATGAGGAACGACCCGCGCAGGTGGACGTGCATGACGACGTCCCAGTCGGTGTCGGTCATCTTGAACAGCATGGCGTCGCGGGTGACGCCGGCGTTGTTGACCAGGACGACCGGTGGCCCGAGCTCGGCGACCACCCGGTCGACGGCGGCCTGCGCCTGGCCGGCGTCGCCGACGTCGGCGCCCACCGCGAGCGCCCGGCCGCCGGCGGCCGCGATCTGCTGCACGGTGCCGCGGGCGTCGTCCTCGGCCAGGTCGAGCACGGCCACGGCGAAGCCGTCCTCGGCCAGGCGCCGCGCGGTGGCGGCGCCGATGCCGCGGGCCGCGCCGGTGACGACGGCGACCCGCTGCTGGGCGGTGGGGCTGGACATGCGGCGACTCCGGAGGTGGGTGGACGGGACGGCCGGCCTCCCTGCAGGGGCCCGCGCCGAGCGGAGCGAGGCGTGGGGGGCAGGGAGGTCCTTCTTCAGACGCGCTCGAACAGGGCGGCGAGGCCCTGGCCGCCGCCGATGCACATCGTCTCCAGCCCGTAGCGGGCGTCGCGGCGGGCCATCTCGCGGGTGAGGGTGGCCAGGATGCGGCCGCCCGTGGCGCCCACCGGGTGGCCGAGTGAGATGCCGGAGCCGTTGACGTTGGTGCGCTCCCAGTCGGCGTCGGTGAAGCCCCACTCGCGGGCGACGGCGAGCACCTGGCTGGCGAAGGCCTCGTTGAGCTCGATCAGGTCGACCTCGGCGAGCTTCACGTCGGCCAGCGCGAGTGCCTTGGCGGTGGCCGGCACCGGGCCGATGCCCATGGTCCTCGGCGGCACGCCGGCCACGGCCCACGACACCAGCCGGGCCAGGGGCGTGAGGCCGAGCTCGGCGGCCTTCTCCGGGGAGGTCACCACGCACACCGCGGCCCCGTCGTTCTGCCCGCTGGCGTTGCCGGCGGTGACCGTGGCCTCCGGGTCGTCCTTGCCCATGATCGGGCGCAGCCTGGCGAGGGTCGCCACGTCGGAGTCCGGGCGGATGTGCTCGTCGCGGTCGACGACGGTGTCGCCCTTCCGGCCGCGGACGGTCACCGGCACGATCTCGTCGGCGAACCGTCCGGCCTCGGTGGCGGCCGCGGCGCGCCGGTGGCTGCGGACGGCGTACTCGTCCTGCTCCTCGCGGCTGATCCGGTACTCCCGCCGCAGGTTCTCCGCGGTCTCCAGCATGCCGCCGGGCACCGGGTGGTGCTGCCCGCCGGCGGTGACCCGGCCGCGGGCCAGCCCGTCCTGCAGCAGCACGCCGGGACCGGCCTTGACGCCCCAGCGCATGGCGGAGGAGTAGAACGGCGCGTTGCTCATCGACTCGGCCCCGCCGGCCAGGACGACGTCCGCCGCGCCGGTCTGCACCTGCATCGCCGCGTAGAGCACCGCCTGCAGGCCCGAGCCGCAGCGCCGGTCGACCTGGATGCCGGAGGCGGTCACCGGCAGGCCGGCGTCCAGCGCGGCGACGCGGCCGAGCGCGGGGGCCTCCATCGTCGGGTAGCAGTGGCCGAGCAGCACGTCGTCCACCGACTCCGGTGGCAGGCCGGTGCGCTGCACGACCGCCCGGACGACGGTGGCGGCGAGGTCCTGGACCGGCACGTCGCGCAGGGTGCCGCCGAAGCCCCCCACCGGGGTCCGCAGGGGCTCGCAGATGACCGCATCACGCACGGGGTCCTCCTCGTCGGTCGCCGTCGGCACCGTGAGTCTGCCCCCGCGCCCCGGCGCGCGCCCCGTCGGCCTCCCCGCGGCCGGCGCCGGGCCGACGTCGGGCTCCGTAGGGTGCCGCGGTGGCCTGGAGGCGAGCGGTGTTCACGTTGTTCGCGGTCGCGGCCGGGACCAACGTCCCGACGCCGCTGCTGCTGGTCTACCAGGAGCGCCTCGACCTCTCCCCCGAGGTGCTGACCGCGCTGTTCGGCTGCTACGCCGCCGGGCTGGTGCCCGCGCTGTTCCTGGCCGGCCCGCTGTCGGACCGGCTGGGCCGCCGCCGCGTCGCGCTCCCCGGCGTGGTGCTGGCCGGGCTGGCGTCGCTGGCCTTCGCCGCGGCGGGCGGGTCGCTGGCGCTGCTGTTCGGTGCCCGCTTCCTGCAGGGCGTGGTGAGCGGCGTCGTGTTCAGCGTGGCCAGCGCCTGGATCGCCGAGCTGTCCCTCGCCTCCGGAGACGGGGCGGGCGGTCGGCGGGCGGCGTTCGCCATGACCGCGGGGTTCTCCCTGGGCCCGCTGACCAGCGGGCTGCTCGGCCAGTTCGCGCCGGCGCCCACGGTGCTGCCCTACCTGCTGCACACGGTGCTGGTGGCGGCCGGGCTGGCGCTGGCGGTGCGGCTGCCGGAGACGGTCACGCTGCACCCGGGCGGACGGCGCACCGCCGGTGGCCCCGCTGTCCCGCTGCTGCCGCCGGGCAGCCTGGCGCTGGCCACGACCGTCCTGGCGCCGGTGGCGGTCTGCGTCTACGCCTTCCCGTCGTCGATGATCTCCGCGGTGCCGCTGCTCGGTGCGCTGCCGGCCGGCGGCGTCGCGGTCACCGGCGTGCTCGCGGGGGTGACGCTCGGCGCCGGCACGGTGGTGGCCGGCCTGCAGCGCCGGCTGGGACCGTGGACGGCGGTGACCGGGGCCGCGCTCGGGGCGGGCGGCTACGCCGCGGCGGCGGTCTTCGTGGCCACCGGCGCGTGGGGGTGGCTGCTGGCCGCCGCGCCGCTGCTGGGGTCCGGCGGTGGCCTGTGCCTGGCGGCCGGGCTGACCGTCACCGGTCGGCTGGCCGCGCCCACCCGCCGGGGGGAGCTGACGTCGGTGTTCCTGGCGTGCGCCTACCTCGGCTTCGCCGTCCCCTTCCTCATGGCCACCGCGGCCCGCTCGGCGCCGGCGTGGGTGCCGCTGCTGGTGGCCGGGGTGCTGGTCGCGGTGCTCGCCGCGCGGCTGGTCCCGGTCGCCCGCCGTGGCGGGCTGTGAGCCGGCGACCGGTCCCGGACGAGCGACGGCGCCCCCTCCCGGCCGGGAGGGGGCGCCGCACCGCACATGCAGGGGGTCCTCCCGTTACGCGAGACCCGCCGCGAACTCGCCCTCGAACGCCTCCTGCGCCACCTCGGCACCCCCGGGGACGTCGGCCGGCCGCAGGATGAAGCTCTGCAGGCTGGGCGACACGCCGGTCTCGAAGCCGTCGATGGGCACGACGAGCCCGCCGGTGTCGACGTTGGACAGCTCGTTGAAGGCGCTGAACACGCCCTCGCGGGTGAGGTCACCGTTCTCGCAGGCCGCGTCGAGCACCTGCTTCATGATCGCGCTCATGCCGTAGCCGACGAGCACGCCGAGGCTCGGCTGCACGTTCGGGTAGGCCTCCTGGTACTGGGCGAGCAGCTCGGGCTGGGCGTCGAAGGCCGACACCGGGCTGGCCACGTACAGGTTGTCCTTGAGCGCCTGCGCCGCCGGGCCCTGCAGCAGGCCGGGTGCGAAGACCGGGTTGCTGCCGATGATCGGCACGTCGAGGCCCTGGGCCGCCGCCACGCCGGCCGCCGAGGCGGTCTGCGTGGGCGCCACGGTCAGCGCGATGGCGTCGACCCCGGCCGCGGCGAACTGGGTGATCTGCGCGGTCATGTCCTGGTCGGTCGCCTTGATCTGCGCCGGGATGATAGTCAGCCCGCGCTCCTCGGCGACCGCCTCGCTGCCGGCCAGACCGTTCTCGCCGTACTCACCCTCGAAGTAGATGTGCCCGACGGTGTCGCCCTCGGCCAGCAGCCCCTGGTCGAACATGTACGCGTAGCCGTTGGCCAGCTCGACGTCGTAGGTGGCGCCCGGGACCCCGGTGCCGGGGATCTCGGTGAGGGTGCGCGCCCAGGCCGACGGGAAGTTGACCATGGAGTCGGCCTCGAACTCCGGGGCGAGGGCGGTGTTGATCGGCGAGCCGATGGTCTGCTGCATCGCCAGGACGTTGGGCTCCAGGCTGCTGTACAGCTGCACGCCGGTCTGCGGCACGTAGCCGGTGTCCTGGACGTCGAGCTCGACGCTGTAGGTGTCGCAGACCTGGTTGTCCTGCCAGAACAGCTGGTTGGCGTTGGTGATGTCCTGGCCGAGCGCGGCGAACACCCCGGTCAGGTCGGTGAGGACGCCGAGCCGGATGGTCTCCCCCTCGACGCCGACGTCGGTGAGGACGTCCGCGGCCGCGCCGCCCTCGCCGCCTCCACCGCCGCCGCCGCTCTCCTCCGGAGCCCGGGTGCTGCAGCCGGCCGTCACCACGACGACGGCGGCGGCGACCGCGGTGGTGGTGCGCAGGGTCTTGCCTGTTCTCATCTGGGGTTGCTCCCTTGTGCTGGTCGGTCCGAGGGGGTCGGTGCGGAGCCCGGTTGCTCCGGTGGTGGTGTGGCCGGTCCGCCGCGGGCGGGCGCACGGCCCCGGCGGAAGCGGGAGGTGAGGCGCTGCGCGGCCCCGGCCAGGCCGGCGGGCTCGAAGAGGACGATCAGGATGATCGCCGCGCCGTAGAGGAACCGGGCGGCGAAACCCGCGGCGATGCCGCCCTGGCCCGGGGCGCTCACCAGCGGCAGGACGTCGGCGTACTGCTGGAACAGCAGCGGCAACGCGGTGACGAACAGCGCCCCCAGCACCGCGCCGCCCACCGACCCCAGCCCGCCGAGCACGATCATGGCCAGGTACTGGACCGAGACCAGCAGGGTGAAGGACTCCGGCGCGATGCTGCCGATGGACAGCGCGTAGAGGACACCGGACAGGCCGGCGTACATCGAGCTGACCAGGAAGACCCGCGCCTTGTAGGCCTGCACGTTGACGCCCATGACCGACGCGGCGACCTCGCTGTCCCGCAGCGTCTGCAGCGCGCGGCCGGGCCGGCTGCGCAGCAGGTTGCGGGCGAACACGTAGGCGACGATCAGCAGGACCAGCCCGAGGTACCACAGCCGCTCGGCCTCCCGGAACGGGACGCCGAGGACGAACAGCTGCGGGTCGCTGTTGCCGAAGGTGAACCCGAACAGCGAGAACTCCGGCGCCGCGCGGCCGTTGAACCCGCCGGTGACCGGCGTCCAGGTGTTGATGACGTGCACGCCGATGAACACCAGGGCCAGCGAGGCGACGCCGAGGTAGATGCCGCGCAGCCGCGCCGCGATCGGGCTGAACACCAGCCCGGCCAGCCCGGCGAGCAGCACGCCGACGACCATCCCGACGACGGGCGGCAGGCCCAGCCCCTCCAGGCCGGCGCGGGTGCCCAGCCCGCCGGACTCCCCGGAGATGTAGGTGTAGCTCACCGCCCCGACGGCGAGGAAGAAGGCGTGCGCCAGCGACAGCTGGCCGGTGGTGCCCACCAGCAGGTTCAGCCCGATCGCGCCGATGGCCGCGCCGAACACCGCGAACCCGGTGCGCAGCCAGAACTCGTCGAAGTACAGCGGGAAGACCAGCAGGAACAGCAGCAGCGCCGCGGTCAGCGCCCACTTCACCACCGACCCGGAGCGGGCCGGCGCCGGGCGGGCGGGGGCTGCGGCGGCCGGGCTGCGGGTGGCCCCGGCCGGCCGGGAGACGGTCTGCTCAGACACGGGTGAGCTCCTTGGTGCCGAACAGCCCCGACGGACGGACCAGCAGGACGGCGATCATCACCACGTAGGGGACGACCTCGCCGAAACCGCGGCCGAGGAACAGCAGCTGCTCCTGGTAGCCGGCGGCCAGCGACTCGGCCACGCCGATGAGCAGCCCGCCGACCAGCGCTCCGCCGGTGGAGTCCAGGCCGCCCAGGATGGCCGCGGGCAGCGCCCGCAGCGCGGTGGCGTACACCGCCGAGCTGACCCCCGGGGTCGGGCTGCCCACCAGGAACAGGGCGGCCACCCCGGCCAGGACGCCGGCGACGACCCAGGCCAGCGCGGAGACCCGGCCCTGCCGGATGCCCATCAGCGCCGCGGTCTCGCCGTCCTCCGCGGACGCGCGCATCGCCACGCCCCAGCTGGAGTACTTGAAGGCGGCGAAGAACAGCACGATGAGGATGCCGGCGACGATCATGGCGACCAGCCGGTTCTGGGTGATGCCGATGCCGCCGACGCGCACCGACTCGCCGCCCCACGGGTGGGGGACGTTGAGGATGTCGGGGCCGATCCGCCGGATGAGCTCGGTCAGCAGGATGATGTCGACGCCGATGGTGACGATGGCCAGGCTGATCACCGGGGCGCCGCGCAGCCGGTTGATGATGAACCGCTCGACCAGGAACGCGGCCAGCGCGGTGATCGCCAGGCCGACGAGCACGGCGCCGAGGAAGCCGAGCGGCTCCGACAGCCGGGCGATCGAGTAGGCGCCGAGCAGCAGCAGCGACCCGTGGGTGAAGCTCACCACCTCGCTGGCCTTGAAGATGATCACGAAGCCGAGCGCGATCAGCGCGTAGATGGCGCCGAGCGACAGCCCGTTGAACAGGAGGGAGAGGAACTGGGTCACGGGTGCGCCCCTGGCGTGTCGGAGGTGTGGTGGGCCGCGGCCTCGGCAGGGGTGCTGTCGTCGCCCGAGCCGAGGTAGGCGCGGATGACCTCGGGGTCGGTCTGCACCTGCGCGGGGGTGCCGTCGGCGATCCGGCGTCCGAAGTCCAGGACGGTGACCCGGTCGGCCAGGGACATGACCATCCCCATGTCGTGCTCGACGAGGACGATGGAGATCCCCAGCGCGTGCCGGATCTCGCGGATGGCCTCGGCCATCCGGTTGGTCTCCTCGGCGTTCATGCCGGCCACCGGCTCGTCCAGCAGCAGCAGCCGCGGCTCGGTGCACAGTGCGCGGGCCACCTCGACCCGCTTCTGGTCGCCGTAGGAGAGCACGCCGACCGGGGTGTGCAGCTTCTCGCCGAGGTCCAGGAACTCCGCGATCTCCCGGATCCGCTCGCCGTGCCGCTTGCCCTCCCGGGTGGCGCTGGGCAGACGCAGCCCGGAGGACAGGAAGCCGGCCTTGGTGAGGTGGTGGCGGCCGAGCATGAGGTTCTCGGCCACCGACTGGGTTCCGGACAGCGCGATGTTCTGGAACGCCCGGGCCACGCCCACCCCGGCGATCTGGAACGGGCGCATCCGGTCCAGCCGCGCGTCGCCGAAGCGGACCTCGCCCTCGGCGGCCTTGTAGACCCCGGACAGGACGTTGAACATCGTCGACTTGCCGGCGCCGTTGGGGCCGATGACCGCGTGGATGGTCCCCGGCGCGACGGTGAAGGAGACGTCGTTGAGCGCCCGGATCGCGCCGAAGCGGACGCTGACGTGCTCGACCTCGACCGGCGGGACGTCCGGCCGGGTCTCCACCTCGGCCGCGGTCACGCCGTCCACCGCGACAGCGTGCGGCGCGGACCGCGGCTGACCTGCTCGGTGACCGCGGCCTCGCCGTGGCCGAGGTAGAGCCGCTGCACCTCGTCGGTGCGCGCCAGCTCGGCGGCCGGCCCGGACAGCGACACCTTGCCGACGTCGAGGACGTAGGCCAGGTCGGCGACCCCGAGCGCCATGGTGGCGTTCTGCTCGACCAGCAGCACCGAGGTGCCCTGGCGGTTGATCTCGCCGATGACCTCGCCGATCTGGCCGATGATGCGCGGCGCCAGGCCCAGCGAGGGCTCGTCGAGCAGCAGCAGCTTCGGGCTGGCCATGAGCGCCCGCCCGATGGCGAGCATCTGCTGCTCGCCCCCGGAGAGCAGCCCGCCCCGCTGGGTGCTGCGCTCCTTCAGCACCGGGAAGAGGTCGAAGACCCGCTCCCGCGCCTTCGCCTTGGCGGCACGGTCCCGGTTGCCCATGCCACCGGCCCGCAGGTTCTCCTCGACGGTCAGCCGACCGAAGATCCGCCGGCCCTCGGGCACCTGGACCACGCCCCGGCGCACGATGTGGCTGGGGTCGCGGCCGCTGAGCTCCTCGCCGTCGAAGTGCACCGAGCCCGCGTCGACGCGGCCGCGGTGCAGCCGCAGCGTGCCGGAGATGGTGCGCAGCAGCGTGGACTTCCCGGCGCCGTTGCTGCCGAGGACGGCGACCACCGTGCCGTCGGGGACCTCCATGGTCACGCCGCGGACGGCCTCGACCGCCCCGCCGTAGGTGACCTGCAGGGAGTCGATCCTCAGCATGCGGGCCGCACCGCCGCTGGTCCGCCGAGGGGGTCCACCGGGGTCCGTCGTGTGCCGCGCCGGGCGACGGCATGGGTCTGTGAGCTGAGGCACATGGCCGCGAACTGTAAACGCTCCGCGCGGGGATCCGTCCACCGGCCGCGCGCATCGTGACCAGCAGGTGACCTGCGGTGTCACCCGCCCAGGGCGCGACGGGACCCCGGACCGGCCGCGGGCCGGTCCGGGGTAGAACGGTCCCCTTGAGGGGCCCGCCGCCGGCCCCGTCCCGGGCCCCGCCCTGAGCTCGCGAAGGGTGGGGAGGACGGGGTCCTTCTCCGGTGGGGGGCGAGGGGGTCCTCCCTCAGGCTGCGCCGGCGTCCACCCCGACGGCGAGCAGGTCGTAGAGGCCGGTGATCTGCAGCGGGCGGACGACCGCCCGGCCCGAGGCGACCACCCGCAGGACGACGCCGTCGACCGCCGCCCGCCGGTGGGCACCGGCCAGCACGCACAGGCCCGCGGAGTCCAGGAAGGTCACCCCGTCGAGGTCGACGGTGAGCGCGCGGGCCCCGCCGGCGAAGGCCGCGTCGACCGCCGCGCGCAACGAGGGAGCACTGGAGGAGTCCACCTCTCCGACGACGGCGACCCGGACGCCGGCAGCCGACCGGGTCACGTCGAGGGAGACGAGGTCGGCGGCGCGCACAGTGGTCACGGTGTGCCTCTCGGGGGAGCAGGACCCGTGCGGAGGCCACGGCGTCAGCCGTGGCAGCGCGAGGGGTCCGGCAGCAGGTGCCGCGGCTGACTGTTGAACCGCTACAACGAGACGGTAGGGATGCCGGTCGGCAGAAGCAAGGGGCAGCCGGTCCGCCCCCAGGACGCGCCCGCGCGGCGGGGGATACTGGACGGCGTGTCCGGACGGCTGGTGGTGTGGGGCGCGGTCGTGGCGGCCGGGTCGGTCGCGGCCTTCCTGCTGCTGGACCCCATCCTGGCCGCGTTCGTCGCCATCGTGGGCACCTGCCTCTGGGGGCTGGCGGTGCTGTCCCGCACCTGGGACAGCCACCCCTCCTTCGAGCAGCGCGAACTCGCCCGGGCCCGTCGGCGCGCGGCCCACCGGGAGCGCACCCGGGAGGCACGTGCCCGCGACCGCGAGCGCTGGGAGGCCCACCAGCGTCGCCGCAGCGGCGGCCGCTGACCCCGGCGCGCGGTCCCGACTCAGGGGCCGACGGCGTCCTCGGCGGCCAGGTCGGCGGCGAGGGCGGGGGCGGCGAACGCCTCGACCAGCGCCTGGCGCAGCGACCACGCGCCGGCCCGCCAGGCCAGCGCCCGGCCGAGCGCGGTCGGCGTGCCGTCCACGGAGTCCGGCCCGGCGCCTCCCCCCGGCCACCAGGGCACCGGCCGGCCGCCGGCGCGCAACGGCTCGTGGACGGCGACCTCGCCGGCCAGCTCGGCCACCCCGAGCCGGGCGCCGGCCAGCCCCGCCCCGGGCACGTCGGCCCAGCGCAGGGTCCGCGCCGGTCGGCTCTCCACCCGGGCCGGCACCTCCTCGCTGGCGAGCGGGAGGTCCAGCAGGTCGGCCACCGGGCCCGGGGCGCCACCGGCCGGGACCAGCGCGGCGTCGACCAGCGGCAGCAGCCACGGGGCGTCCAGGACGACCGCCCACCCGGCGGGCACCACGCGGTCCGGCGCCACCCGCACCCGCTGCGGCGGGTCGACGTCCACGCCGTCCAGTGCCGCGGCGAGCCGGGCGTGCACGGTGCGCAGCACCGCCGGCGGCACCGTGCGGCGCGGGTCGCCGAGCCGGTCGAGCAGGTCCAGGGCGGCGTCGACGTCGGCCAGCACGTCGGTCAGCGACGCCGGGGGGCGCAGCAGCTCCAGCAGGCCGGGGTCGGCCTCGGCCGGGTCGTAGAGCCCCCGCAGCTCGGCGGCGTCGGGGTGCCGCAGCCGGTCCGGCCGCCGGCCGCCGAGGACCGGGTGGGCACCCAGCCACCAGCGCAGGTGGCCGGGCACGGCCACCCCGCCGAGGACGACGTCGGCCCACGCCGCTGCGGGCAGCCGGGCCAGCAGGTGCAGCGCGCCGGGCCAGTCGGCGACCAGCTCGAGGTCGCGGACCGTGGTCAGCGGCGGCCAGGACGGCGGCGGGGCGCCGGTGGGCAGCCGGTCGAGGACGGCGTCGGCCCAGTCCTGCGCGCCGTCGACGTCGAGGTCGTCGGGGTCCTCGGCGGTCACCAGGGCGAAGCCGTCGAGCACGCCGACCGCGCGCAGCACGTCCGGGTCGGCGTCCAGCGCCGCCGGGTCGGGGGTGCCCAGCGCCCCGTCGGCCAGGACGGCGGCGAACCGCGAGCCGGGCAGCACCAGCTCGCCGGCCGGCGCCCAGCCGCCCGCGGCGTCGGGCAGGGCGAGCTCGGCCAGCCAGGGCAGCTCCCCGGGCGCGGTGCCGGCGGCGGCGACCAGCGCGAGGACGGCGTCGGCGAACGCAGCCGGGTCGCCGTCGGTGGGGTCGTCGGCCGCGTCGAGCGAGCCCTCGACCGCGGCCCGCACCCCGGGGTCGGCGAGCACCGCGGCGGCGGTCGCCGGGCGCGCGCCGAGCCGCTCCAGCAGCCGGCGGGCGGCGGGGGGTGCGACGGCGTCCGGGTCGGCCAGCCGCAGGCCCAGCGGACCGAGCCGCGCCACCGGCAGGCCCGCGTCGGGCAGCAGCACCCCGACGGGGCCGTGCGCGGTGCGGCCGTCGGCCAGCGGGACGGGCAGCGCGGCGAGCTCGTCGCGGTCGGCGCCGTCCAGGGCGGCGTACAGCCGCGCCCACCAGGCCGCCGGCCGGGCGACGCCGCGCACCGCCTCCACCGCCTCGGCGGTGCCGACGCGGCGCACGCCGAGCGCGGCCAGGGCGGGCAGGGAGCCGCGCCTGGACCAGTCCGCCGGCAGCAGCCCGGGCAGCACGCCGGTGAGCGCGGCCACCCGCTCGGCGGTCGGCTCGGCGAGCACCGCGGCGCGGGAGGGGAGCTGGCGCCGGTCGCCCGCCCCGGCCACCGGCAGCCACGCGGCCGCCCGCAGCCGGTCCAGCGCCGCGGTGCCCAGCGCCGCGTCCAGCTCGGCGCCGGCCAGGCCGACGCGTGGCACCAGCGCCAGCACGGCTGCATCGGAGGCCAGCCCGGCGAGCAGGTCGGCGTAGCCGCCGGCGGCCTCGGCGACCAGCGCGTCGGTGACCGGCCCGGGCAGCACGTGCCGCCGGTCGGGGCCCAGCGGGAAGGGCGCGAGGAGCCGGGCGGGCAGGCCGAGCGGCTCGTCGCTGGGCGTGGGCGCGTGCACCCGCTGGGGCAGCGGCAGGGGCACCGGCCGTCCGTCGCCGTCCAGGGGCACCGCCCAGGTGAGCGTCCAGGCGCGGCGGTCCCGCTCCTCCACCGGCCGGTCGGCCAGCAGCTCCGCGGGCAGCACGCCCGTCCGGCGGACCAGCCGCCAGGTCGTCGTCCGGTCGCCGTCGGTGAGCTCGGCGGCGGCGTCGCGGTACCGGGCCGCCAGCGACCGCACGGTCCCGTCGAGGACGACGTCGACGCCGGCCAGCCCGGGCAGCGCGAGCAGCAACTCGGGGCCGAGCTCGGCCAGCGCGGCCCGCACGCCGGCCCGCGAGCCGGCGCGCAGCGGCAGCACCACCTCCGTGGCGAAGCCCTCCGGCGGTGCGCCGTCGGCCGGCCACGGCAGCCGCAGCACCGGGACGGCGCCGTCGCGACGGGCCAGCTCGTCGGCGAGGCCCCCGGTGCGGGCGACCTCGGCGCGGGTGCGGTCGGCGCCGAAGCCGACGCCGCCGGTCGTCGAGTGCACCGCGGGTGAGTCGGTGACGGCCAGCACGGCGGCGAAGCCGACCCCGAACCGGCCGACCGTCCCGGGCTCGTCGCGCTTGGCCGAGGCGCGCAGGGTGGCCAGCCCCTGCACGCCGGCGGCGTCCAGCGGCGCGCCGGTGTTGGCCGCCCGCAGCACCTCTCCCCCGGCGCCGTCGGCGGCGAGCTCCAGCCGCAGCCGGCCGGGCACCCCGGCCCGGGCGGCAGCGTCGGCGGCGTTCTGAGCCAGCTCGACCAGCAGCCGGTCGCGGTAGCCGCCGCGGACCAGGTCCTCCTCGGCGTTGGCGTCCTCGCGGAAGCGGGCCGGGGAGTCCGCCCACGCGGCGAGCACCCGCCGCCGCAGCGCCGCGGTGTCGAAGGGGTCGGCGGTCACGCCGGTCATCGTCGCAGCGGCCGGTCAGCCGCCGCCCTCGGTGCACGGCTCCCCCGACAGGCACACGGGAGGGTCGTACGGGGGTGCTCCGACGTCGTCCGACCGGCCGGCGAGGTCGGTGGTGAGCGCCTCGACCGGGCGGCCGTCGTCACCGAGGACCTCCGCCCCGGCCGGGCAGGGCACCGGCCCGGTGGTGACGCTCCCCGGGTCCTCCCCGCCGTCCCCGGCCCGGACGGTCACCTCGACGCAGGCGCCCAGCGACGCCGACGTCTCGGTGGGCTTCCAGCCGCGCAGCTCGGACACCGCGGCCCCCACCGCCCGGACGAGCACGACGTCGTCGCCCTCGACCGTCGTGCGCAGCGCGTCCCCGTACGGGTCGAGGGCCTGGGCCGCCGCCTGCCCGGTCGGCCGCGGGTCGCGCGCCCGGGTGTCCAGGACCGACGCGTGCACGGCGTCCACCCGCTGCTGCAGCAGGTCGTGCACCTCCGCCTCCAGGTCGCGGGCGCAGCCGCCGAGCGCGAGGGCCACGGGGAGGGAGGCCGCCAGCGCGGCGACCGCCGGCACGGCAGCGCGGGAGCGGGTCACCCGGGCAGCATGGCAGCGCCGGGGAGGGGTAACCCCCGCTGCATGTCCGAGATCGACGTCTCGCGGTACCGGTTGCAGGCCCTGCCCGACGACGGGTCCGACGAGGACTGGGACGACGACGGCGAGCTGTTCGGGCCCGACGGCCGGCGCATCGAGACCTGGCGGGAGGGCTACCCCTACCCCGAGCGGCTGGCCCGCCGGGACTACGAGCGGGAGAAGCGCCGGCTGCAGATCCAGCTGCTGCGGCTGCAGAGCTGGGTGAAGGACACCGGCCAGCAGCTCGTCGTCCTGTTCGAGGGCCGCGACGCGGCCGGCAAGGGCGGCACCATCAAGCGCTTCACCGAGCACCTCAACCCCCGCGGCGCCCGGGTGGTGGCGCTGGACAAGCCCTCGGAGCGCGAGCAGACCCAGTGGTACTTCCAGCGCTACGTGTCCCACCTGCCGGCCGCCGGGGAGATCGTGCTGTTCGACCGGTCCTGGTACAACCGCGCCGGCGTCGAGCGGGTCATGGGCTACTGCACCGACGAGCAGTACCAGCGGTTCGTGCGCCAGGCGCCGGAGTTCGAGCGGATGCTCGTCGACAGCGGCGTCCGGCTGGTGAAGTTCTGGTTCTCCGTCTCCCGGCGCGAGCAGCGCACCCGGTTCATCGTGCGCCGGATCGACCCGGTGCGGCAGTGGAAGCTCTCCCCCACCGACCTGGCCTCCCTGGACCGGTGGGACGACTACACGGCGGCCAAGGAGGCGATGTTCGCCGCCACCGACACCGCGCACGCGCCGTGGACGGTGGTCAAGAGCAACGACAAGAAGCGCGCCCGGCTGGAGGCGCTGCGCTTCGTCCTCGCCGCGATGCCCTACGACGGCAAGGACGAGGCGGTGGTCGGGACGCCGGACCCGAACATCGTGGTGGCCGCCGCCGACGTCCTGGAGTCCGACCGGGAGGCCCTCGGGCAGCACGAGCTCGCGCCGGCACACTGACCGGCCCTCCGGCCACCCGGCGGTAGCCTGCCGTCCCGTGTCGCTCGGTGCAGCCCGGTCCACCACCCGCCCGACCCTCACCTCGACCGCCCCGGCCTCCGGCGCGGTCGTCGGCGAGTTCCCGGTGCACGACGCCGACGACGTCGCCGCCGCGGTCGGACGGGCGCGGGACGCCGCGGCCGCCTGGGCCGGCCTCGGCTTCGACGACCGCCGCCGGCGGCTGGCCGCCTACCGCGGTGCCCTGGCCCGGCGGGCGCACGAGCTGGCCGACCTGGTGCACCGGGAGACCGGCAAGCCGCACGCCGATGCCGTCCTCGAGGTGACCCTCGCCGTCGACCACCTGGCCTGGGCCGGGCGGCACGCCCGCCGGGTGCTGGGCCGCCGCCGGGTCGCCCCCGGCCTGCTGGCGGCCAACCACGCGGCGTGGCTGGAGTACCAGCCGCTGGGCGTCGTCGGCGTCATCGGCCCGTGGAACTACCCGGTGTTCACGCCGATGGGCTCGATCGCCTACGCGCTGGCCGCCGGCAACGCCGTCGTCCTCAAGCCGTCGGAGCACACCCCGGCCGTCGGCGTGTGGCTGGCCGACGCCTGGCGGACCGCCGTCCCGGACGCGGCCGACGCCCTGCAGGTCGTCACCGGTGCCGGGGAGACCGGCGCGGCCCTGTGCCGCGCCGGCGTGGGCAAGCTGGCCTTCACCGGGTCGGCGGCCACCGGCCGGCGGGTCATGGCCGCCTGCGCGGAGACCCTCACGCCGGTGCTCATGGAGCTCGGCGGCAAGGACGCGATGATCGTCGACGACGACGCCGACGTGGCCGCCGCCGCGTCCGCCGCGGTGTGGGGCGCGATGAGCAACGCCGGGCAGACCTGCATCGGCATCGAGCGGGTCTACGCCACCTCCGCCGTCTACGACCGGTTCGTCGCCGAGGTGACCGAGCGGGTCCGCGGGCTGCGGCCGGGCACCGGCGACGGGGCCGCCTACGGTCCGATGACGATGGCGGCGCAGGCCGACGTGGTCCGCCGGCACCTGGACGACGCGCTGGCCGCGGGCGGGCGGGTGGTCGCCGGCGGCACGGTCGAGGGCCGCCTCGTCGCGCCGACGGTGCTGCTCGACGTGCCCGAGACGTCGGCCGCGGTGCGCGAGGAGACCTTCGGCCCGACGCTCACCATCACCCGGGTGCGTGACGCCGAGGAGGCCCTGGCGCGCACCAACGCCAACCCGCACGGCCTGGCCGGCGCGGTGTTCTCCCGGTCCCGGGCGCGGGCGATGGACCTCGCCCGCCGGATGCGCAGTGGCATGACCTCGGTCAACTCGGTGCTCACCTTCGCCGCGGTGCCCGCGCTGCCGTTCGGCGGTGTGGGCGACAGCGGCTTCGGCCGCATCCACGGGGCGGACGGGCTGCGCGAGTTCACCCGCGCCAAGGCGATCACCCGGCAGCGCTTCCCGCTGCCCGTCGACCTGATGAGCTTCACCCGCCCCGCGGGCGCCGCCGACGCGCTGGCCCGCGTGATGACCCTCGTGCACGGCCGCCACCGCTGACCGCCCCACTCCCCCACCGCACATATCGGGGTATTGGCGATCCGTCTGCCGACGCCGCGATGACGGCACCCCCCCCCCCCCCGGGACGGCACCCGGAGCCTGTGGACGACGGTCGGCCGAGGCGTCTCCGTGTCCCAAGCTGGCCGGGTGCCCGCACCACGTCGCCTCCTGACCGGCGTCTTCATCGGCAGCCACGCCGTCGCCGACGGCTTCCTCACGCGCAGCCAGCTGCGCACCCGCAGCTACCGCCGGCTCGTGCAGGGCGTCTACGCCGACCCCGCGCTGCCGCTCGACCACCGGCTGCGCTGCCGCGGCGCCGCCCTGGTCATGCCCGCTCGCGCGGCTGTCGGAGGGCACTCCGCGGCCGCGTGGTACGGCGCCCCCTTTGCGTCGCCCGGGGCCCCGGTGACCGTGGTGTGCCCGGAGGACGTCCGGTGGCGCGGTCCCCGGGAGGTCCGACTCCACCACGCCCACCTGCCACCGACGGACGTCGTCGTCATCGACGACGTCCCGGTCACGACGGTCCTGCGGACGGCGTGGGACGTCATGGCCCTCGAACCGCTGACGACCGCCGTCGCTGCCCTGGACGCGATGGTCCGCGCGAAGGAGGTGTCCGTGGCCGACCTGGGGCGCCTGCTCCAGGACGGCGGTGGGCGCTGGGGTGTCAGCCGCGTGCGGCGGGCCGTACCGCTGGTGGACCCCCGGGCCGAGTCCCCCCAGGAGTCACGGCTGAGGGTGGCTCTCGTGCTCGCCGGGCTGGAACCCGTGCCCCAGTTCGAGGTCTTTCACCGCGGCCGTTTCCTCGCCCGTGTGGACCTGGCCTGGCCCGAGGCGCGGCTCGCCGTCGAGTACGAGGGCGCCCACCACTTCACCGACGACCAGGTCCCTCGGGACGACGTCCGCCTGGAGCAGCTGCGGGCCGCCGGCTGGCGGGTCATCCGCGTGACCGCCGCCGACATGCGTGACCTCGAGGAACTGGTGAGCAGGGTCCGCCTCGCGCTCGCGGCCTCCTGACCCTGCCCTCATCGCGACATCGCCGATCGGACCGCCTTTATCGCGATATTCGCAATCGGACCGCCCTTATCGCGATATTGGCGGTCAGCCGTGGGCCTGGGCGGCCGCGGCCTCGTCGCGGTCGGTCGGGAGCGCGCTGCCGACGACGGCCGGTGCGGTCCGGGGGATGAGGAAGGACATGGCCGCGGCCGCGACGCACAGCGCCCCGGCCAGGAACCAGGCCAGGTCGTACGAGCCGGTGACGTCGCGGACGACCCCACCCCCGAAGGCCGCGAACGCCGCGCCGAGCTGGTGGGAGGCGAACACCCAGCCGAACACCACCGGCGCGCGGGCGCCGAAGAACTCCCGGCACAGCGCCAGGGTAGGCGGCACGGTGGCCACCCAGTCCAGGCCGTAGAAGACGATGAACGCGATCATGCTGACCTGCAGCTCGGGCCCGAACAGGGCCGGCAGCAGGAACAGCGACATCCCGCGCAGCCCGTAGTAGGCCAGCAGCAGCAGTCGGGGGTCCACCCGGTCGGTGAGCCAGCCCGACAGCACGGTGCCGGCGATGTCGAAGACCCCGACGAGGGCCAGCAGCCAGGCCGCGGTGGTGATCGGCATGCCGTGGTCGTGCGCGGCCGGGATGAAGTGCGGCTGCACCAGCCCGTTGGTCGACAGCCCGCAGATGAAGAAGCCGCCGGCCAGCAGCCAGAACGGCGTCGTCCGCACAGCCGAGACCAGCCCGCGCACCGCCGTCCGCGCCGCGCCGGTGCGCACCGGGTCGACGTCGTCGGCGGCGGTCCCGCCGTAGGGGATGGCGCCGACGTCGCGCGGCCGGTCGCGCAGCAGCCACAGCACGAGGGGGACGACGGCCAGCGCCGCGGCGGTGGTGCCCAGCGACGCCGAGCGCCAGCCCCAGGTGGTGTCGGCCCAGGCGACCAGCGGCAGGAACACCAGCTGCCCGGTCGCCCCGCCGGCGGTGAGGACGCCGGACACCAGGCCGCGGCGGGCCACGAACCACCGCCCGGTGACGGTGGCGACCAGCGACAGCGCCATCGACCCGGTGCCCAGCCCGACGGCGAAGCCCCACAGCAGCACCAGCTGCCAGCTGGCGGTCATGAACACGGTCAGCCCGCTGCCGAGGGCGGTGAGCAGCAGTGCCGCGACGACGACCCGGCGGATGCCGAACCGCTCCATCAGCGCCGCGGCGAACGGGGCGGTCAGCCCGTAGAGCGCCATGTTGACCGCGACGGCGGCGGAGATGGTGGTGACCGACCAGCCGAACTCCGCCCGCAGCGGGTCGATGAGCACCCCGGGCACCGCGCGGAACGCCGCGGCCCCGACCAGCGCCAGGAAGGTCACCGCGGCGACCCACCAGGCGGGGTGGACGCCGGTCCTGCGCGGCGCGGCGGTGCTCGTCGCGGCGGTGCGGGTCACGGCGGTCAGCATGGCCGACGGGCAGCCGGCCGGACAGTGGCCCGCTGGCCAACGCGTGCAAGGATCCGGCCATGACGCAGGCCACGACACCGGCCACGATACCGGCCACGACACCGGCCACGACACCGGGCCGGCGGCACGAGGTCGCCGTCCTCGCGCTGCCCGGCACGATCGGCTTCGAGCTCGGCCTGCCGCACCGGCTGCTGGAGTCCGCGGTGGACGACGACGGCCACCGGCTCTACCGGGTGCGGGTGGCCACGCTGGACGGCGGCCCGGTGCGCACCTCGGCCGGCTACTCGGTCACCCCGGAGCACGACGCCACCCTGCTGGCCGGGGCCGACACGGTCGTCGTCCCCGGGGTGCAGGGCGGGCCGGCCATGGCCGACGGCACGCTCCCGGACGGGCTCGCCGACGCGCTGCGCACCGCCGCGGAGCACGCGCGGATGGTGTCGATCTGCACCGGCGCCTTCGTGCTCGCCGCCGCCGGGCTGCTCGACGGCCGGCCGGCGACGACGCACTGGATGCACGCCGCGGCCTTCCAGCGCCTGTTCCCCGCCGTCCGGCTGGACCCCGGCGTGCTCTTCGTCGACGACGGCGACGTGCTCACCTCCGCCGGCAACGCCGCCGGCATCGACCTGCTGCTGCACCTGGTGCGCCGCGACCACGGCTCCGGGGTGGCCAACCAGGTGGCCCGCCGCAACGTCGTCGCCCCGTGGCGGGAGGGCGGGCAGGCCCAGTTCGTCGAGCGGCCGCTGCCCGAGGCCGGCGACGCCGGGACGGCGGCCACCCGCGCCTGGGCCGTCGAGCGGCTGGACGGGCCACTGACCCTGGCCGACCTCGCCGCGCACGCCCGGATGAGCGTGCGCACCTTCACCCGCCGCTTCCGC
The DNA here is from genome assembly GCF_032460525.1 of Geodermatophilus sp. DSM 44513. Classification (NCBI taxonomy): domain Bacteria; kingdom Bacillati; phylum Actinomycetota; class Actinomycetes; order Geodermatophilales; family Geodermatophilaceae; genus Geodermatophilus; species Geodermatophilus sp. DSM 44513. The sequence continues at coordinate 3,063,327 of NZ_CP135963.1, forward strand.
GACGAGACCGGGGTCTCCCCCTTGCGCTGGCTGGCCGGGCAGCGGATCGCGCTGGCCCGGCAGCTGCTGGAGTCCACCGACGCGCCGATCGACCGGGTCGCCACCCAGGCCGGTTTCGGCACGCCGGCCTCCCTGCGCCAGCACCTGCGGGCCAGCATCGGCGTGGCCCCGGGCACCTACCGTCGCACCTACCGCGGTGGGGCTGTGAGCGGCGCCTCACCCGTGTGAGCGGCGCCTCCTGCGCGTTCAGGCACAGTCGCGCACCGCATCTGGTTGAGTGGGGTGTACCGGCGCCGCCCTCGCTCATCCGGAGCGGCATGGACCGACGTCGGGCTGAGGCTGCGCCACCCCGGTGCGCCCGGCTGACCGACGTCTCGCCGACGAGCCGAGCCCGCCCTGTCCCGTGCAGGTGCGCCTGCGCTCGCGCTCCCCGAGGTGCCCGGCGGCCACTCTGACCTCGAGGAACCCATGACCTCCCCCCAGCACCCCGCCCGCCCCGCCACCGGCGGCACCGACCGACCCCGGCGCAGCCGCGGTGGCCGCGGCCGCGGCGGCCGTCCGGCCGGCGCGCCGCAGCAGGCCCCCGCCGCCGCGCAGGCCCCGGTGCCCGCCCCGCCGGTGGTCCCCACCGGTGGCGTCCCCGTCGGCCGTGACGCCACCGTGCTGCCGACCGACACCACCTTCGCCGCCCTCGGCGTGCCCGCCCCGCTGGTCGAGGTGCTCGCCGCCAGCGGCATCACCGCCCCGTTCCCCATCCAGGTGGCCACGCTGCCGGACAGCCTCGCCGGGCGCGACGTGCTCGGCCGCGGGCGCACCGGCTCGGGCAAGACCCTGGCCTTCAGCCTCCCGCTGGTCGCCCGGCTGGCCGCCTCCGACAGCCCCCGGCAGTCGCGCCGGCCGCGGTCGCTGATCCTGGTGCCGACCCGTGAGCTGGCCAACCAGGTCGCCGCCGTGGTCGACCCGCTGGCCCGCGCGCTGGGCATGCGCACCGCCGTCGTCTTCGGCGGCGTGGGGCAGAACCCGCAGGTGCAGGCGCTGGCCGCCGGCCTCGACGTGCTGATCGCCTGCCCCGGCCGGCTGGAGGACCTCATCGGCCAGGGGCACGCCGACCTGGGTGCCGTCGAGATCACCATCCTCGACGAGGCCGACCACATGGCCGACCTGGGCTTCCTGCCCGGCGTCAAGCGGCTGATGGACCGGACGCCGAAGACCGGCCAGCGGATGTTGTTCTCGGCCACCCTGGACAACGGCGTCGACGTGCTGGTCAAGCGCTACCTGACCAGCCCCACCACGCACTCGGTCGACCCCGCCGTCGCGCCGGTGTCGACGATGACCCACCACGTGCTGCGGGTCGAGGCCGCCGACAAGCCGGCCGTCGTCCGCGAGCTGGCCTCGGGCCTGGGCCGCAGCGTGCTGTTCACCCGCACCAAGCACCAGGCCAAGAAGCTGGCCAAGCAGCTGACCGCCTCCGGCGTCCCGGCCGTCGACCTGCACGGCAACCTCAGCCAGAACGCCCGCGAGCGCAACCTCGAGGCCTTCAGCAGCGGTGAGATCCGGGTGCTGTGCGCCACCGACATCGCCGCCCGCGGCATCCACGTCGACGACGTCGCCCTCGTCGTGCACGTCGACCCGCCGACGGAGCACAAGGCCTACCTGCACCGCTCGGGCCGCACCGCCCGCGCCGGCGCCGGCGGCGCGGTGGTCACCGTCACCACGCCCGACCAGGCCGGTGAGGTGCGCACCCTCGCCCGGCAGGCCGGCATCACCCCGACGGTGAACGCGGTGCGCCCCGGCGCGGCCGAGATCACCGAGCTGACCGGGCCGGCCGCACCGCACGTCGAGCCGGCCCCCGCACCGGAGCCCCAGCCGCAGGGCCAGGGCGGCGGCCGGCGGCGTCGGCCGGCCGGCGGGTCGGGCCGCTCCGGCGGCCAGGCGGGCACCCCGGCCGGCGGCGGGACGTCGGCGTCCGCCCGCGGGCAGGCGCGGACGACGGGCCCGGCGCGCACCCGGGCCGAGCTGGCCGCCCGGGCGGGCACCCACTCGGCGTCGTCGTTCAGCGGGCGCTCGCGTCGCGGGAGCCGCTGAGCACCGCCGGCAATCCGGTGGACCGGTGACGGTCGAACGCCGGGTGCAGGACCGGCTCCGGCTCCTGCACCATCAGTCCTGAGCGGGACCGCCGTCCGGGTGGTCCGCCGCCCGACCCTGGAGGCCCGCGTGTCGCACCCGACCGGTCCCACCCGCTCCGCCCGCCGCGCCGCCGCGCTGGTCCTGGTCGCCGGTGCCGTCCTGGTCAGCGGGTGTTCCGCCGACCAGGGCACCGCCGGCGAGGGCACCGCCGAGGCCCCGGCGAGCAGCGAGGCTCCGATGAGCAGCGCGGCCCCGTCCAGCAGCGCGGAGGCGGGCACGCCGGCTCCCTCCTCGGCCGCGGAGAGCCCCGCCGAGGCCGAGGCCCAGACGGTCGCGGCCAGCCTCGGCGAGATGTACATCGAGCTCGGCGGCGAGGTCGCCACGCCCGGGACGTACACCTTCGAGGTCGTGAACGACGGCCAGCTGCCACACAACCTGATCGTCGAGCGGGACGGCGAGGACGTCACCGGGACCGAGGTGCTGCAGGCAGGCGAGTCGGCCACCCTCGAGGTGACCCTGGAGGACGGCGACTACGTCTTCTACTGCTCGGTGGGCAGCCACCGCGCCCAGGGCATGGAGACGCCGGTCAGCATCGGCGCCTGACAACCAGGTCCTCCAGGTCCGCCCGGCTGCGCGCGCGGCCGGTGCGCACGTGGCGCAGCAGCGCGCCGGCCGAGGCGGAGGAGTGGGCCACGCGCACATCGTGACACGCACCGGCGCGACCTCCCCGCGCCGCGAGGCGGGCCCGGCGCTTCCGGCGGCCTCAGTCCGCGGGCGCCGGGTCCCCGCCGTCCGGCGTCCCGGTGGTGACGCGCACGCCCACCACCCCGCCGACGGTGCGGGCGAGCGCGGCCAGCGCCTGCTGCTCGACCCCGGCCGAGGGCTGCGCTGCGCCCCGGGTGCGCCGGACGGTGGCCGCCCCGTCGGCGACGGTCACCGACCACGCGTCGAGCTCCCCGGTGTAGCGCTCCACCAGCCGCCGCAGCTCCTCGGCGATCTCCGCGTCCGGGCGGACGAGGGTCCGCAGCAGGTCACGGCGGCTGACGATGCCCACCAGCCGGTCCCCGTCGACGACCGGCACGCTGCGCAGCCGCTCGTGCACCAGCAGGCGGGCGATGTCGGCGACGTCGGCGGCCGCCCCGACCGACCGGACCGCGGTGGTCATGACCCCACCGACCAGGGGGGACGGCGGCGGCGTCGGCGCCGCGTCGTCGCGGCGCAGGTGCAGCCGGGGGTCCTCGGGCACCCGGTCGCGCAGCACGTCGGCCTCGGCGACGATGCCGACCAGGCGGCCGTCGTCGACGACCGGGAGCGCGGCGAACCCGCCCCGGGCCATGGCCTGCGCCGCGTCCCGGACCGACGTCCCCGGGTGCACGGTCACCACGTCGCGGGTCATGACGTCCCTGGCCTGCACGGGCCCTCCTCGGTCTCGGTCGGTCGACGGGTCGGGCGCAGCTGGTGGATGACCGTCCTGCCGGCGTCGGAAACCGGCACGGGCCCGGTGGCGGACGGGTCAGGCCGGCCCGGCGCCGGCCCGGCGCAGCAGCCGCGCCACCTCCCGCGGGTGGGTCTGCACCGTCATGTGCGCCGCCCCGGGCAGCTCGACCAGCCGGCCGGCCGGGGTCGCGGCGGCCAGCGCGGCGGCCCAGTCGTGCGGACACAGCCGGTCGCGGGTGCCCCGGACCACGGTCACCGGCACCGCGACCGCCCGCAGCCGGACGTCGATCGGGTCCGGCGCGGCCACCCGCCACAGCTGCCGCATGGCGACCGGTCCGGTGGTCAGCCACTGGAGGAGGACCAGCGGCAGCTGCCACCACGGCTCGCGCACCACCGTGGCCAGCCAGGCCCGCACCAGCCGCGGCACCGACCGCAGCCGGGGGTCGGTGGTCGGCCCGAGCAGCACCAGCCCGGCCACCCGCGGGTCGCCGGCCGCGGCGACCACCACCTGGCAGCTCTGCGAGTGCCCGACCAGCAACACCGGCCCCTCCCCCAGCCGGCCCCGCAGCAGGCCGGCCAGCCGGTCCACCGGGGGCACCGGGCCGGACCGCCCCATCCCGGGCAGCAGGACGACGTCGGCCGCCAGCTCCGCCCGCAGCCGCGCCGAGGAGCGGGCGTCGAGGCCCAGGCCGGGGACGAGGACCGGCCGGGGCGCGGGTGCGGGCACCGGACCGGTCTACCGCGACGGAGTGAGCGGCCCGGCGGCGGGTAGGTCACCACGTCGGACGCGTGTGGTCCGGATCGCTCCTGGCCGGCCCGGGCGGGAGACCCCGAGGTGGGAGACTGAGGTCATCATGACGACACCACCGGTGACCGGCCCCGCCGGCGCCTCCCCGTCCGGTCGGCTGCGGGTCGTCGTCATCGGCTCCGGCTTCGGCGGGCTGTTCGCGGCCAAGGCCCTCCGCAGGGCCCCGGTCGACGTCACCGTCATCGGCAAGACCAGCCACCACCTGTTCCAGCCGCTGCTGTACCAGGTGGCCACCGGCATCCTCAGCGAGGGCGAGATCGCGCCGGCCACCCGGGAGGTGCTGCGCCACCAGGAGAACGCCCGCGTCGTGCTCGGCGAGGTCACCGACGTGGACCTGGCCGGCCGGACCGTGACGTCGACGATCCTGGGCCGCACCACGGTGCACCCCTACGACGAGCTGGTCGTGGCCGCCGGCGCCGGCCAGTCCTACTTCGGCAACGACCACTTCGCCCAGTTCGCGCCGGGCATGAAGAGCATCGACGACGCCCTGGAGCTGCGCGGCCGGATCTTCGGCGCCTTCGAGCTGGCCGAGCTGTCCAGCGACCCGGCCGAGCGCGACCGGCTGCTGACCTTCGTCGTCGTCGGCGCCGGCCCGACCGGGGTGGAGATGGCCGGGCAGATCGCCGAGCTGGCCCACCGCACGCTGCGCCGCGACTTCCGCTCCATCGACCCGACCCAGGCCCGGGTCGTCCTGCTCGACGCCGCGCCGCAGGTGCTGCCGCCGTTCGGGGAGAAGCTGGGCGAGCGCGCCCGCCGGCACATGAACGAGATGGGCATCGAGGTGCAGCTCGGCGCCATGGTGACCGACGTGGACGCCGACGGCCTGACGGTCAGGGACGCCGGCGGCGAGGTGCGGCGGATCTCGGCGGCCACCAAGGTGTGGGCCGCCGGTGTGCAGGCCAGCCCCCTGGGCCGGCTGCTCGCCGAGCAGTCCGGGGCGGAGGTCGACCGGGCCGGGCGGATCAGCGTGCTGCCCGACCTCACCCTGCCCGGGCACCCCGAGGTGCACGTCGTCGGTGACATGGTGGCCAGCGGACTGCCCGGGGTGGCGCAGGTGGCCATCCAGGGCGGGCGGTACGCCGCCGACGCCATCGTCCGGCGGGCGCGGGGGCGTGAGCCGCGCGGCCCGTTCCGCTACCGCGACAAGGGCAACATGGCCACCATCTCGCGGTTCTCCGCGGTGGCCGACATCAAGGGCGCGAAGTTCGAGGGCTTCACCGCCTGGGTGCTGTGGCTGGTCGTGCACCTCGTCTACATCGTCGGCTTCAAGAGCCGCATCACCACGGTGCTGCACTGGGCGGTCAGCTTCCTCGGCCGCGGCCGGTCCCAGCGGGTGGCCACCCAGCAGCAGGTCTACGGCCGGCTGGCCCTCGAGCAGCTCGGCCCGGGTTTCGCGGCCTCCAAGACCGGCGGCCCCAAGGACGCCACCGCCGCGACGGCCGACGTCACGACCCGCGAGTCCGCCTGAGCGAGGACCCCCTGCCGGGGGCCTTTCGCGCGCTAATGGCCGGTGTGGGCCTCTCGCGCGCGGAGGGGCGCGCCACGGCCTCAGGCCGGTGCGCCCAGCCAGGTGGTGAGGGCTGCGGTGACGTCCTCGGGGCGGACGACGTGGCCGCCGTCGAACTCCAGGTAGGTCACCGGGTGACCGCTCGCGTGCAGGTCGCGGGCCAGTCGCCGTCCGCACCGGTCGACCGGCAGCACCCGGTCGTCGGTGCCGTGCGAGATCCACACCCGAGGACGGCCGGCCAGCCGCGGTGGGGCGGCGAAGCCCGGTGAGAGGGCCAGGACGGCGTCGACCAGCTCGCCGTGGGCCAGCCCGAGGCTCAGCGCGTAGGACGCGCCGTCGGAGAAGCCGCCGAACGCCACCGAGGTCACCGCCTGGCGGGCGAGGACGGACTCCAGTGCGGCGTCCAGGGCAGCCACGTCGGGGCCGAGGCCGCCGGCGAGCAGGTCCCAGGTGGCGGTGGCCGAGGCCGGCGCCAGCACCAGCACGTCGCGGACGCCGGCCGGCTCGCCGACCGCGGCCAGGGACTGCTCCGGGCTGCCGCCGGCGCCGTGGAAGAAGACCAGCAGCGGCCGGGGCCGGGGCGGACCACCGGGCACGAGCAGCCGGGTCCGGGCACGCGGCCCGGGCGCCACGGTGTGCAGCCCCGGTGCGTAGGGGGCGGCAGCGGGTGCGGCCACCGGCCGGGCGGTGAGCCGGCCGGCGGCCGCGCGCCTGGTCACTCCCCGGAGCCCGGCTCCGCCATCTGCCGGTGCGCCTTGCCCTTGAGCGCGTCGGGCAGCACCTTGTTGGCCAGGCCCTGCGCCTTGGTCGACAGCGAACCGGCGACCACCTTCCGCTCGCCGTCCATCAGGGCCTCGTAGCCCTGGGCGGCGACCTGGGCGGGGTCGTCCTTGGGGCTGGTGCCGACCTTGGTGTCCATGAGCTCGCCGCGCTCGAAGAACTCCGTCTCGGTCGGCCCGGGCATCAGCGAGGTGATCGTGACGCCGCTGCCCTCGAGTTCCTCGGCCAGCGCCTCGGCGAAGGACTGCACGAAGGACTTCGACGCGTTGTAGACGGCCTGGAACGATCCGGGCATCGTCGCGGCGATCGAGGAGGTGAACAGCACCCGGCCCTCCCCGCGGGCCGCCATGTCGCGCAGCACGAGCTTGGCCAGCCGCACCGTCGAGGTCACGTTGAGGTCGATGATCTCGACCTCCTTCTCGACCGGGTTGTCGAGGAACGCCCCGCCCTGGCCGACGCCGGCGTTCAGCGCGGCGGCGGCCAGGGGGCGCCCGGTGGCCCGGACGGCGTCGTGGAGGGCCTCGACGCCCTCGGCCGTGCGCAGGTCGGCGCGGAAGGCCGACACCTGCGTGCCGGAGCTGCGGAGCTTGGCTGCGGCGGTGTCGATGCCGGTGTCCTCGGCGTTGACCAGCACGTCGAAGCCGTGCTCGGCGAACTGGCGGGCGAGTTCGAAGCCGATGCCGCTGGACGCTCCGGTGACGAGGGCGAGGGGACGGGGTTCGGTCATGCCCGTCCCGCTACCCCGCCGGCCAGCCGGTCACCCGGCCCCGGGCGCGCCGTCCGGACGGTGCCCGGGGCCATCGCGCGCCGGTCGCCGGTGGCCGCCCAGGTGGCCCGCTGGCGGGCGGCGGACGTGCCGCGCTCCCGGAGCCGGTCGGCTGAGCCGTCCGTATGCCGCCCCGTCACCGGGCATGTCTCCGGGCGGCTCATCCGGGACGGCCGCCTCCTGGCCTACGTCCTGACCTGTCCCAACACCGGTGAGGGTTCGGCTTGCGGAACGGCCAGCAAGGTATCTGCGGCAGCGCATCGGACTGTCCTTAAGCGGCCGCCGCTTTCAAGCGGTTGTCGCAACGACTGGCTCGTAAGGGTTCCCCTTGTGTGCGTCCCGCGCGAGGATCCCCCACGGGACGCCGGCGCCGCGAGGATCGAGCGGACGGGACCATGCCGTAGCAGGTCCCCAGCGTGACTACTCGGCACCGTCGCATGCCAGGCGGCCTTCTTCCGTGGTCGGTGCTGCCAACCACAGTGCAGAAGGGCTGGCCGAGTCGGTGGCGAACTTTCGGAGGGTGCCTTCGAAGCGGTGGCGTCACCCGACCGTGCCGCTACATGTACTGATCCCCGGTCGCAGCCTGCTGTGCCGCCTTCTCGGCCTCGGCTTGCTTCGTCAGCGCGGAGGCCAGGGCCGATGCGCACATCTGCACCTTTTGCTTTGCCAGCCGGATCGCCTGCTCGTCCGCATTCGTCTCAACGAGGCGTTGCAGCTCCTTCTGGGCATTGTCCATTTGCTTCTTCAGCGCCTTGACGATCGCGGAGAGGCCATCACTTTCAGCGCCCTCAGTGCCGCCCGGTCCCTCGCCCTTGAGCGACGTTGCCTTCTGGGCGCTGTTCACCTGGACCTGGCGAAACGCGAGATTGACCACCGGACTACCCGCAACAACTGCGCTGACCGACACGAAGACCTCCTAAAGCGAGCCATAATAGTCTGTTACAGATCGGCAGGTGAGCGTAAAGCTTCACCCCGACTGGCTCTCAGCCCCGTCGACGTGACCGGCGCGGGCCACGAGCGCGGCGGTCAATCACCCAGCGCCGCAGCCGAACTCCAGTACCCGCGTCGTACCCGGCGGCACGGCGGCCAGCACGTCACGCCGGTAGCACGCGTTGTGGTCCCACGCCATCACCGCGCCAGCCTCTCACCGGACAAGCGCCGACGCGGCCTCCCGGCGGGGGATCGCTCAACGGGCGGCGTATTGACGACTTCCTAAGGTGGCGGGATGAATCCTGACGCGGCGTACGACGTAAAGCTATCTGGATACGACCTGATAATGCTTCTGGCGGGATTGAAGGCTTACCTGCAGGCATTCGCACAGCACCGAGAGCTCGACGGGGGCACTACGCACCCGGACGACCAGTGGCGGCATCTTCAACGGCACGTCGGAGAGCTCATCTGGCGGCTTGAGGACGCGGGAGCAGGGCCCGACACCCTCGTCATCCACAGTGACGAGGCCGTCGAACCGCGCACTGAGGAGCAATAGGCCGCCCAGGTCGGCGGCCTGTGCGCGACTTGTGAAGGGCGTGGGCGAGACCTACCAGTTCGCGGCGTCGGTGAGGCAGAACGGGTGCCCGGCCGGCGAGACCAGCACCCGCCAGGTCTCGCCGGGTTGGGGGTCCGCGAGCGTCGCGCCGAGACCGAGCGCATGTTCCTCGGTCGCGGCGATGTCCTCGCAGGCGAGGTCGAGGTGGAACTGCTTGCGCCCGCCCACGTCGGGCCACGATGGCGGCCGGTGATCAGCGACGAGCCCGATGCCCAGGGCGGGCGCGCCCGACGGTCCTGTCAGCATCGCGTACTCCTCCTGCTGGTGGGCGACCTCCCAGCCGAGCAGGCCGGCCCAGAATGTCGCCTCGGCGCCGACGTCCCCGGCGTCGAGGGTGGTCATCTTCAAGGTGGCGGTCGGTGCGGTCTCAGCGGCATCAGTCACGTCCCCAATCGTTCCTAGGCTGGCCGAGTGCCGACTAGGAGAAATGCGACGACGACGCGCGCCGGGATTCTGCGGCCCGAGGAGTTCGCTCGCCACGTCGCGCTCCAGTGCACCGACACGTCGCCGGCGCTCGTGCCGTGGGTCGAGTACCACTGGACGCTGCGGTGGGACCTGCCACCCGGCACCACGTTCCCGAGCGCGGTCGTGCCGCACCCGTCGTGCAACGTGACCGTCGAACGCGGCACCGCGCGCCGACCCGAGGCCGCCGGCGAGCAGGTGCTCGTGACCGGCGTGACCACCCGCCGCTTCGATGTCGACGTGCACGGTCGCGGGTGGGTGCACGGCGTGAAGCTGCGGCCAGGAGCCCTGACCGCGCTGACCGGCCACGACGCCAAGGCGCTGGTCGACCGCACCGTCACGGCCAGGGACGTGCTACCCGTCATCGTCCACGACAAGCTCGACGACCTCACCGCCGGAATGCCGCCCGCCGAGGCGACCGCTGCTGCCTGCGCCGCGCTCGGGGCGTTCCTGCCCGCCGCGACCGACTCGTCGTATGACCTGCTGCTGCGCGTCGTCGCCGACATGCTGGCCGATCGGTCGCTGCTGCGGGTCGACCAGGTCGTCGAGCGACACGGAGTCGGCCGCCGCGCACTCGAGCGGCTCTTCGCGAGCTACGTCGGCGTCGGGCCCAAGTGGGTGCTGGCGCGCTACCGCACGCACGACGCCGTCACCGCCCTGGACGAGGGGTACGCCGGGTCGCTGGCCGACCTCGCGGCGACGTACGGTTGGTTCGACCAGGCCCACTTCGGCCGCGACTTCGCCGCGCTAGTCGGCTGCGCGCCCAGCGCCTACCGGCGTCGCCCGCGACAGCCCGTCGACTCAGGTAGCAGGTGATCGCACCGGGACGCCTGCCGGTAGGCCAACCCTCATGAGACTTTGCGGAGGTCCTTCAGCAGCATGTCGGGTGATCACCGCAAGCGGATCCCCATGTGGGACGTGGGCGTCGAGTTTCCGGGACCCTCGAGCGTGGCCGTAGGGGGTTCCCCATTCGGGACGGCTCGCGCCAGCCTGGCTCAACTACGACTGCTGACTGGGTCGCGTCTCGATGAAGGGGGGTGGAGTGGAAGGTCCTTTCGGTACTGGCAGGGTGAACTGGGTGCTGCTACGAGAGCTGATTGGGCGGGTCTTGCGTCAGGTGCGGCTGGACCAGAGCAAGACGCTTCGCGAGGTCGCTGACGCCGCCGGAGTGTCGGTCGGGCACCTGTCGAAGGTTGAACGCGGCCGCAAGGAGCCCTCCTCTGAGGTCCTCGCGGCCATCTGCATTGCGCTTGGCCCAGCTCTCCCTGAACTCCTCGGTGCGGTGCTGCGGGAGCTGTCCACCCGTCGGCCGAGGCTCAAGGTGCGCGGCGGGGACTTCGTCCTGGCTGCCTGACGCTCGAGATCACCCTGTAGCGAAAACGGTCGTTGCTCACGGCGCTGCCTTCTAGCGTCAGGGCCGTGGACCTTCACGAAGTGCTTCCCGGCCTGCACCTGCTGCCGCTGGGCATCAGCAACGCCTACCTTTGGCGCGCCGCCGAAAGAGCCACGCTGATTGACACCGGCCCGCCGGGGAGCGGCCCGGCGATCCGCGCCGCGCTGCAGCACCTCGGCGTACCGCCAGAGGAGCTGCGCCACATCGTCCTGACTCACTTCCACGACGACCATGCAGGCTCGGCGGCCGACGTGGCCGGCTGGTCCGGAGCCCGCGTCATCGTCGGGGCCGGTGACGCTGCCTTCGTCCGCGGCGAGCAGCCCGGTCCACCGCCGGCCTTCACGCCAGCCGAGCAACAGCTGCACGCGGTCGTGGCGGGCGATCTGCGACCTGCCCCGGTCTGTCGAGTCGATCGAGAAGTCGCCGACCAGGACGTACTCGACCTCGGCGAGGAAGCCGTGGTGCTGTCGGTGCCGGGGCACACGCCCGGCAGCATCGCCCTGCACCTACCAGCGTCGGGCCTGCTGATTACTGGTGACACCATCGCCGAGCACCAGGGCCAGGTTGTCCTCGGGCCGTTCAACATCGACCGCGACGGCGCATGGCGTTCCCTGCAGCACCTGGCTGCCCTCGACGTCGAGGTCGCCTGCTTCGGCCATGGCCAGCCAGTGATCGGATCAGCTTCCTTGGCGCTGCGCCGCGCCACCGACCCATTCGGCTAACTCGGCCCCGCCAGCGCCGCCCAGACACGCTGCAGGCTCCGGTAGTCGAGGACGACTATGTCCTCCTGGTCGAGGACATGGCGAGCGAGGCGGGACGACAGGAAAGCGTGGTCGGAGCGACGGACCGCCCAGCCCAGGTCGGCCTCCGCTGCAGTTTCCTCACCCACTGCCGGGTGTACCGCCCATTCGCTCAACCCCGCCGGTAGGGAACGGAGCGCCTCGACGTAGCGCTCCGCCTTGCCTGCCACGGGCAATGCGAAGCTGTCGGGAAGTCGTGGTCGACGACGGGCAGCCCACGACCGCGGGCTGTGCGCCGGCCGGGTTCCAGCCACACCCGCGCCGCCAGACCGTGTTCGCGTGCCAGGTCCATGGTCAGGTCCAGGAAGTCCGGACGGCCGCCGTCGGCGAGAACGTGCCAGTCCAGATGGGTGGGCGTCAGCCCGCGGCGGGCCACCGTGTCGATCTGGGCGCGCAGTTCCCGTTCGACGTCCTCGAGGCGCGCCTGGGCCAGCAGCTGTGGTGCGGCGGCGCTGGTGAAGAGCAGCCCGTTCCCGTCGACCAGGGAGGGCACGGTCGCGGCCGGAACTACTGGCGCCCATCGGTGACCAAGTCCGTCTCGGGTCAAGGTGAGGTGGATACCGAAGGGCATCGACGGTGTACGGCCAAGCACGTGCATCGCCTGTTCGGCTGCCGGGCAGGGCACCATCAGGCTGGCCGAGCTGGCGATCCCCTCCTGCACCGCCTCGAACACGGCCGCGTTCACCGACTCGTGCATGCCGAGGTCATCGCAGTTGACGATCAGAGCGCGGGTGTCGGTGGGGAAGCCCAGCAGCTCGCTGGACAGGGGCTCCGATGGCGCTGCTGCCCCGGGCGGCGCATCCACCGCCTCAACATGACTCAGCCGTCAAGTGGCTTACCGCATGTGTTGGATCTCTGCGACCTTCGATGCCGGGGCTCGTCACCGGTGGCGACGGGCTACCGACGGTCGGGGATCGGTAGGCCCGCCTCTCTGAGCCGCTGCAGGACTTCGTGCGCCGCCTCCTCGAGCAACTGCCCGGCGGTGACATAGCGGACCGCATCAGGACGGTCGCGCGCAGGTCGACGTAGCCAGCGGCCCCTTCTTCGCTGCTCGGCCCCATGAGCGGCATGGTGTCGCAAGGCAACTAAGTCGGCACCTGACCACCCGACGGCCAGCCGTTCCGCAAGCGGAACGGCTACCGGCCCAGCTGGCGCCATGGGGTAGGCATCAAGCGCCGTCCCACAGGGGATCGGCCACCGAGACGTGCCGGCCACCGCCCACCGCCTTCGAGCCGCTCTCGTCAGCACTTGTTGACGGGGTGCCGACTGCTCGCCTACCGCGGTCGTCAAAATGCTGACGGTAGTGGTGCGGAGTGATCGCCATGGAGGTGACCGAGTTGACCAAACTCGCCCGGGCGGCCGGTGACGACGACCCCCGTAGCGCTCTGCGGGCTGTCGCGGAACTCCGCCGAGTGACCGAGCGCACGGAGGCTCAACTGGTCCGGCGCGCCCGCAACCTGGGCATGTCCTGGGCGGAGGTGGCAGCCCAGCTCGGAGTGTCCAAGCAGACGGTGCACCGCAAGTACGGCGGTCGCGGGCTGCTCGGACTGAGGACTGAGGACTGAGGACTGACTGTGAGCATGACCGGAACCGACGAGGAACTCACCCGGCGGATCGCGGCGCTGGGTCGAACGGGGTACCACGCCGTCGTCGCCGGGACGATCCGCCGCGGACGACGAGCCGTGGGCGGCTGGTCGGCCGACGGCGCGGCGCTCGACGGGTCGACGCTGTTCGAGATCGGATCGATCACCAAGGCCTTCACCGGCGTGCTGCTGGCTGACATGGTCCTGCGCGGCGAGGTCGCCCTCGGCGAGACGCTGTCGGCCCACCTTCCCCAGCCGCGGCCGGCCTGGCGCCATCGTGAGCCAACGCTGCTGGAGCTGGCCACCCACCGCAGCGGACTGCCCAACTCCCCTAAGGCGATGCGCCGACGCGAACTGGGCTACTCGCTGGGCCTGCGCCGCCAGGACCCCTGGGCGGCGGTCACCGACACCGACTACCACCGCCTGGTCGCCGCTGAGAGTCCACGCCGCGCCCCCGGCGCGCGGGGTCGCTACTCCAGTCTGGCGGTCGGGCTGCTCGGCGACGCGCTCGCCGCCCGCGCCGGCATGTCTACGAGCAGCTGCTGACCGAGCGGATCCTGGACCCGCTCGGAATGGCCGACACCTCCGTGCTCGTGCCCGCCACCCGGGTCGACCGGCTGCTCCCAGGCCACTCGCCTCACGGCCGCCTGAGGCCGCCGCTGAAGGACCTCATGCCCGCGGCCGGCAGCCTGCGTTCCAGCGCCGAGGACCTGCTGCGCTTCCTGGCCGCCTGCCTGCAGCCGCCACCCGGAGCGTTGGGCGAAGCCCTCACCCTCGCCCAGCAGCCCCAGGCGAGGCTGGCGGCGCGGATCCAGGTCGGGCTCTGCTGGCTCATCCTCAACACACCCGCGGGCGGCCGCATCGTGTGGCACAACGGCGGCACCTGAGGCTTCCGCTCCTTCGCCGGCTTCGCGCCCGACCACAGCAGCGCTGCGGTCGTGCTGTCTAACACCGCCCGCAGCGTCGACCGCATCGGTCTCCACCTCACCCAGGACCGGGTATCGGACGACGCGAAGCTCGTCCCGTAGCCGGAACGCGCTGCGGCGACGCCCAAGGCTTGGCGGATGGGAGTGGCCGCGTCCCGTACGGGATCGGCTACGGGACCCGCCCTCGGCGGTTCTAGCCGGGACCTCCCGTCGATGTGAGGAGCGGGCAGGGACCTGTCTTGCCCTTCTAACTTAGAACTCTTAGGCTGCGTGCGTGGCGAGCTCGCTGACCTTCGATCTGCACGTACTCACCGCACGCCTGGACAGGGCCGCGGACCGCATCCTGCGCGCCGAGCTCGGCCTGCCCTACCGCCGCTTCCTGGCGCTACTGCTCGTCGGCGAGGGAGCCCCCACCCAACGGGTCCTCGCCGAGCGGCTGGGCGTCACCGAGCCCTCGACCAGCCGGATGGTCGCCGTCCTCGCCGACGAAGGGTTCCTGGACGTTGCTCCCGACCCCGCCGGCGGCAACCGTCGCCGGCTCGCCCTCACACCGGCCGGCAAGGAGCGCGTCGAGGCCTGCCGGAAAGTGCTCGAGGGCCGCTTCGCCGACCTCGTCGCCCGCAGCGGCGTGCCCTACGCGGAGTACGCCACCTACACCCGACGGCTCGTTGCAGCCCTGGAGTCCGGTGAGAGCGAGGTGCGGCGATGACTGGCTGGACCGTCCTGCTCGTGGGGCACGCGACCAGCGCTCTGGTGTGCCTGGGGCTCGGTGGCCAGGTGCTCCTGCGGCGCAGGAAGGGCGACGCCGCCCATCGCGCCGCGGGGTGGTGCTGGGTGGCAGGAATGGCCTTCGTAGCCACCAGTTCCTTCGCCATCCGCGACTTGCGCGACGGGCGCCTCAGCTTCCTCCACGTCCTGTCCGTCGTGACCCTGGCCGGTGTCCTCCTAGGCCTCCGCGCGGCCCGCCGTCACGACGTCCGCGCCCACCGGGTGCACATGCGCGGCAGCTACTTCGGGCTCGTCGCAGCTTTCGTCGGCGCTGTCGCCGTGCCCGACCGGCTCATACCCACCTTCGTCGTCACCCAGCCGCTCCGCGCCCTCGGCGCGGCCGCCGCCATCGCTCTCACCACCGCCGTGCTCGTCGCACTCGCCCATGCCGCGGGCCGTCGGAGGCCCGACGTCGTCAGCGGTGCACCGCGACGCGTCAAGCCGGGCGCTCGTCCACCCCAGGGAGTGCGCAGTGGCACCGGCTGACGCGGCGGTCCGCCCGCTGCACCAGAGCGAGGTCGCCGCGGCGACGGCCGTGCTGTCGGCCAGCCACGCCGACTACCCCGCCTTCCGACACCTGTGGCCCGACCCCGCGGTCCGACGTCGTGCCCTGCTGCCGTTCCTTCGCGCCAGCCTCGCCGACGCGGCAGCCCTGGGCGGCAGCAGCATCGCCGGCGACGGGGACGGAGCACTGGCCGTCGCCGTGTGGTTGCCGCCAGGGGCCTTCCCGTGGTCGGCAGCGCGCAAGGCGCGGGCCGCGCCGGCGCTGCTACGCACCGCAATGGCCGCCCCGCGCTCCTTCCCGGCCTTCGCGCGGCTCAGCGCTGCCGCCGAACACAGCCATCCCGGCGATCCGCACTGGTACCTGCAGGCGCTCGGCGTGCACCCACGCGCCCAGCGCCAGGGCTGGGGGCAGCGCGTGCTGCGGCCCGGTCTGGAGCAAGCCGACGCCACAGGGCTCCCGTGCTACGTCGAAACCTCCGACCCTGCCAACCAGGAGTTCTACCGACGCCTCGGCTTCGACGTGATCACACCGCGGCTCGAGCACCTCCCCGGCGGCCCGCCATACACAGGCCTGCGCCGGTAGGGGCGCCGCGGTGTCCGGTCAGGGATCCTCTGCGGTACGAGGGGCGGGACCGATGAGTTCCGGGGGGACGCCGGGTCTTTTCGGGCATGACCATGACGACGAGGGTCCTGAGTGTCTCGCTTCCGGCGGCTGACCAGGACGCCGCGCTGCTGTCCTCCACCGAGGTGCTGGGGTTCGTGTCCCCATGACCGCTACCTATACCTTCGACGTCTTCTCCAGCCTCGACGGCTACGGCTCCTATGGGGGCGAGGGCGACTGGGGCGGTTACTGGGGCAAGCAGGGCCCCGAGCTGCTCGACCACCGCCTCGCCTCGTTCGACGGGGAGCAGCGGATGGTCTTCGGGGCCACCACGTTTCGACAGTTCGTGCAGATGCTGGCCTCGAGCACCGAGGTGTCGGAGGTGCGTGACCCGTGGGTCACCCGGATGCGGAGCATGCCGGCCACGGTGGTGTCCTCCACGCTGGAAGGACCCCTCGACTGGCCGGATGCAACTGTCGTGCGCGGCGACGCCATCGGCATCGTCGCCCGGCTCAAGGAGGAGTCCGGGGTGCCGTTGCGCTCGCACGGCAGCCTGTCGCTGAACTGGGCCCTGATGGCCGCCGGCCTGGTCGACCGCATCCAGGTGACGATCTTCCCCGTGATCACTGGCAGGACCGGAACGGACCCCGTCCTCGGCGGTGCCGGCGACTTCGATCTCGAGCTGCTCGAGAACCGGACGCTCGACGGCGACATCCAGGAGCTCGTCTACCGGCCCACCCTGCACGTCAGCCGTCGCTGACACCAGTGCTCGCGGCCGATCCCGGTGATGACTCGGAGCTCGGAAGGAGGTGTTGTCCGACACCTGGGTCGCGGCCCGGACTCGACGCCGACTCGACACCCCAACGGCCCGGGTGTGTCCTGAGCGCCATCACCCGGCTCCGTCCCGGAACCCTCGCTGCACCTCGCGGGCCGGTGTGCAGTACTCCAGCCCAGCAGCGACGCCCGCCCAGGCCGGCGGCGACACGACCCGCAAGCAGATCCCCTGCGAGACGCCGGTGGCGAGGAGATCGACCGCGGAGACGTTGCCGTAGCGGGTTCCTCGTGCGGTGACGGCCGACCGATACAGCAGACCTGTCCCCGAAGACGGCCTCTGGGACATCCGGGACACCTGGAAGTCACTCGATCGGATGAGCCGGACGCGATGGACACCTTCGGGCGAAGCGCGATGAGCACCATCTCGTCATGTCCGAGCCCCGACTGAAGCCGTGGCACCTGAGGCTCCTCGCCTTCGCCGCGACAGTGGTCGCGATGTACGCCATTGCCTTCGGCCTGCACATCGCTTGGCTGATCGCCCCGGCTGTCATCGTGGGACTCTGCTCTGTCGGTGAGTGGGCAGTGCGACAAAGGCAAGACCGACTGGAGCCCTGAGATCGCCCGTGTCCCTTGGTGGCACAGAGGACCGCCACGGGACACCGGCCGAGCTCGTCGTGAGGGGAGCATGAGAGCCAGGCCGCGACTGGTCGCGCGGCGGCGCGCACTCGCCGATGAAGGTCCGGACAAGGGCTTGGCGCTGCAGTCCCCTGGTCGGGCGATGTCAGGGTCATCCACCGAGCACGCAAGATCGGGGGCGTCATGGATGAGCCGGGTTCGAGAGCATGAAGTTCTGGTGCTCGTCTGACGAGACCCCGGCGGTGATGGCAAGCCGCCTCATGCAGGCTCTTCTGCTCTTTGGCCTTGTGGTGCTCATCGGCGGCACCGTCGCCCTCTTCCATGTCCGCATGGAGCCGCCGGAGTTGCGGCCGTACGTCGCGGTTCTGCTCGTGGTGGCCGCCTGCCTACAGGTCTCCCTGCTCTGGCGTTCCGAGAAAGTGCGCCGCCACAAGCGCAAGCTCGATGATCGATCACCAGGGCGCTAGCAAGACAGCCTGTCTCCGACAGCCGCCTGGAGAGACAGGTCCGAGGTCTCGCTCCGACGTCACGGCACAGGGATCTCTCCTCGGGACGCCGGTTGGTGCGCGCCGGATCTCTCCCCGTCATGATCCTGCACGGAGGAGCACGGCGCAGGCGGGGACAGGAGGTGAGCGGTGACGACCAAGATCGACCTCAGGAAGGAGCTCGACGCCTACCAGGCGACCGTCCACCAGTTCCGGCTCGTCGACGTCCCCGAGCTGCAGTACCTCATGATCGACGGGCACGGGGACCCCAACACCTCGCCGGCGTTCACGCAGGCAGCCGCAGCGCTCTACCCGGTGGCCTACAAGCTGAAGTTCGCCAGCAAGCGCGACCTGGGACGCGACTACGTCGTCATGCCACTGGAAGGGCTGTGGTGGGCCGAGGAGATGGAGTCCTTCACCACCTCGCGCGACAAGTCCCGGTGGGACTGGACGCTGATGATCATGGTGCCGGGATGGATCGATCACGACCTCTTCGCCACCGCCGTGCGGCAGGCCGGCGCGAAGAACCACCCGGCTCGACTGGACGACGTCCGCCTGCAGGCCCTCCGCGAGGGCCGGTGCGTGCAGACGCTGCACATCGGCTCCTACGACGACGAGGCGGCCGTGCTGGCGCGGATGCACCACGACGTCATCCCGGCCCGTGGCCTGCGCATGGTCGGCCGGCACCACGAGATCTACCTCGGCGATGCCCGCAAGGTCGCATCCGACCGGCTGCGCACCATCCTGCGGCAGCCCGTCCGTGCCGTTGGCGAGTGACGAGCGGCACGTCACGGGCGGGCTCGGCGGGACGTGTCGGACCAGGGCCGAGGGTGCGCGGGCCTAGGGTCGAGGGCCATGAGGCGGCTGTCCCGGAGGCTGCGCGCCGGGTTGATCGCCACGGTCGTCCTCCTGGTGGTCGCCGGTGGGGTCGTCGCGTGGCTGGCCCGCTTTCCGGCCGACGTCCAGCCGCTGGCGGGGACCCCGTTCCGACTCGAGGTGCAAGACGGTGTGCCCGCCGGGGAGGTGGCGCAGCTGCGCGACGGGCTGCGCGCGATCGACGGCTACCTGGACGCCGAGGTCGGGGTGGACGTGCCCGGCCCCGTGCAGGTGCGCGTGTCGTGGTCGCAGGGCTGCGGGTTCCTCCTCGGTCCGACGTCGGTGGCCACGGCCTGGGTCGACGGTGCGGACTTCATCTGCCTGAACGCCGCGCACCCCCGTTGGCGCCAGGCCGTCAGCGAGGACCGGCGGTATCCGGCCTACGTCGCCGCGCACGAGCACGTGCACAACCTGCAGGCGCACCTGGGCTGCTTCCGGGACGGCGAGGACCACGAGTGGCAGTGGCTGTTCGAGGGCATGGCCGAGCACCTCGCCTACGCGGCCCTGATCCAGGCGGGCCTGGCCACGCAGCAGGACGCCGACGACCACATCAGCAGGTTCGGCGGGCTGCCCGAGGCGGGCGACGAGCTCGGTGACTACGAGCGCAGCTCGGCCGCCGCAGCCGACGCCTACGGCCTGTTCCAGCTCGGCGCACGGGTACTGGCCGAGACCTCCGGGCCCGCCGCGTTCGCCGACTTCTGCCGCGCGGTGGCCGGCGGCCAGCCGTGGCGGGAGAGCTTCGCGGACTCCTTCGGGATGTCGGTCGAGGACCTCTACGACGAGGTCGCGGCCCGCCGGCGGACTCTGCCCACGCCCTAGCCGACGCGGGAAGCCCACGTCGACGCCTCGGTCATGGACACGCCGGAACGACCGCAGGCCCGTCCTGCCGCCGACGCCCCTCCGCGCCGCCGCCGGAGCAGCCCCCACGGGACGACGGCCTCAGGTGCAGTCCCGCCCCGGAGCGGGTTCGCTGGCCGTTCGGCCTACGGGATGAGGTCGGCGAGGCGTCGCACCCCTGCGGTGAGCTGCTCCTCGGTGGCGCCGGCGTAACTCAGGCGAAGATGGGGTGCGGGCGGCTCGGTGACGAAGTAGGGCCGCCCGGCTCCGACGAGCAGGTCCTGCGCACGGGCGCGGGCGGCGAGGTCGACGTCGTCGACGTCGGGCGGCAGGCACAGCCACAGGTGCAGGCCGCCGCGTGGAATCGCAGCCGGGGCGACGTGCGGCAGGTGTCGCCGCAATTCGGCGGCCAGGTGGTCACGGCGCCGACGCAGCGCAGTGGCCAGCCGGTGCAGGTGCCGTGGCCAGGCCGGAGCGCCGAGGAGCTCGAGCGCGGTCTCCTGCAGGGGGCGGGGAACGCCGAAGTCCTCGACGAGGCGCACGGCGGCCAACCGGGCTGCGGCCGGACCGCGGGCGACCAGCGCGCCGACGCGCAGGCTGGGCGTGACGGCCTTGGACAGCGAGGACAGGTGCACCACGTGCCCGTCGACGTCGTCGTGCAGCAGCGGCGGCGGGGCGGGCGCGTCGAGGGCAAGGTGACGGGCCCAGTCGTCCTCGAGGACGAACGCGCCGGCGTCGCGGGCGGCGGCCAGGACCTGCGGGCGCCGCCCGGGCTCGAGCACCGTGCCGGTGGGGTTGGCGTAGGTGGGCTGGGTGTACAGCAACCGTGCGCCGGTCGTGGCGAACGCCGCGGGCAACAGGTCCGCGCGCAGCCCACCGACGTCGGTGGGCACCGGCACCGGTCGCAGCCCAGCGGCACGCGCAGCGGCCAGCGCACCCAGGTAGGTGGGCACCTCGACCAGTACCGGCGCTCCGGGTGGGGCAAGGGCGCGCAGCGCCGCGGACAGCCCCGCCTGCCCGCCGGGGACCACCAGCACGTCACCGGGGTCGGCGCCCGCCACGGCGGCGAGCAGGGAGCGCAGCTCGGGCAGGCCCGCGGCAGGAGCCAGCGCCCATCCACCGGGCCGGCGGGCCGCCCGCACCGCAGCAGCGGAGAGCGCGGCCAGCGGCTGCAGGTCCGGCGACGGGTAACCGGTGGACAGCACCAGGACGCCGGGAGCAGCGGGTGCGAGCAGGGCGGCGACGTCCCGGCCGTCGACCCGCGCCTCACCGAGGGCCACGGTCTGCCAGCCGGTGTCCGGCCGGCCCTGCCGCGCGCCCTGGCCGTGCCGGTGCGCGACGAAGGTGCCCCGGCCGGCCTCGGCGACCAGGACGCCCTCGGCCACCAGACGGGCGACAGCCCGTGCGACGGTGCCGGGGCCCACGTCGAGTTCGGCCATGAGCGCACGGGTCGATGGCAGCCGGGTGCCCGGCTGCGCCGCCGCGGCACGGCCGCGCATGGCTCGGGCTACACGGGCCGTGCTGCTACCGTCATCCATGTCAGGTGAGAGTAGCGCTACCGTCGATGAGCGCCGGCTGCTACTACACGGCCAAGCCTGGGGCTCCGTGGGCGTGCTGGCCTTCAGCCTGAGCCTGCCCACCACGCAGGTCGCGGTCCGCGAGCTCGGCCCGACGTTCGCCACGGCCGGACGGGCCGTGGCCGCCGCCGTCCTGGCTGCCGGCTACCTCACCTGGCGCCGCGCCCGGCTCCCCGACCGGTCGCTGCTGCCCAGCCTGCTGCTCGTCGCCGCCGGCGTGGTCGTGGGCTTCCCGCTGTTCACCGCGCTCGCCTTGCAGCACACCGACAGCGCGCACGGCGCAGTCATCGTCGGCCTGCTCCCGGCCGCCACCGCTGTGGCCGGGGTGTTGCGCACCGGGGAGCGACCGTCGCCGGCGTTCTGGGCCGCCTGCGCTGCCGGTGCGGTCGCGGTCGCCGTCTTCGCACTGGTGCAAGGACGCGGCCTGCCGACCACCGACGACGCGCTCACCGTCGCAGCCGTCGTGTGCGCCGCCGTCGGCTACGCCGAAGGTGCCCGGCTCGCCCCGGTGCTCGGCGCCGACCAGGTGATCTGCTGGGCGCTGCTGCTCAGCACCCCCGTCCTGCTGCCCGTGCTGCTCATGGACGTCGCCATCCAGCCGCCCGCGGCCGGCGCTTCGGGCTGGGCCTGCTTCGCCTACACCGCCGCGGTCAGCATGTTCCTCGGCTTCTTCGCCTGGTACCGCGGGCTCGCCCTCGGCGGAGTCGCCAAGGTCAGCCAGGTCCAGCTCGCCCAGCCGCTGCTCACCGTCGCCGAATCCGTGCTCCTGTTCGGCCAGGAACTCGACCCCACGGTCCTCCCCGCCGCCCTCGCCGTCCTCGCCTGTGTCGCGGCGGCCCAACGCACCCGGGTGCAACGCCAGCGCGCCGCCCGTTACCCGGAGGCACCCTTCCCAGGCTGACCCCGCGACCCGCAACCGTCCCGCTGAGGGATCGGCCTCCGGTCGCCTTCCTCCCTAGCGAGCGTGCTGCCGCAGGAGGAACCGTTGGACCTTCCCGCTGGGCGTCTTGGGCAGAGCGGGGACGAAGTCGATGCGGCGGGGGTAGGCGTGCGCGGCGTAGCGGGTGCGGACCATCGTCTGCAGTTCATCGGCCAGTGCCTCGCTGGGCTCCGTGTCCTGCCGGAGGACGACGAACGCGGTCACGACCTCGCCGCGCAGCTGGTCCGGGAGGCCGACGACGGCACACTCGGCGACGGCCTGGTGCGTGCAGAGGACGGATTCGACGTCGAAGGGACCGATGCGGTAGCCGGCCGAGAGGATCACGTCGTCGTCGCGGCCCGTGAAGAAGAGGAAGCCGTCGGCGTCCATGTGACCGCTGTCGCCGGTGAGGTAGTAACGGCCGTCGCCGGCGTAGCGCTGCGCGGTCAGTTCGGCGTCCTGGTGGTAGCCGGTGAAGCAGAACAGCGGGCTCGCCGGTACGTCCAGGGCGACCCTGCCGACCGTGCCCACGGCAGCGGGGACGTCCGCGTCCGGGTCGAGGACGACCGCTGTGAACCCGGGCAGGGCGCGTCCCATGGAAGCGGGACGCAGTGGGGCGCGCAGTTCGGGGTGGTGGCTGTTGGCCACCACCATGCCGACCTCGGTCTGCCCGAAGTGGTCGTGCACCGGCACCCCCAGGACGCTGGTCGACCACTCGATGATGTCGGGGGTGAGTGGTTCTCCGGCGCTGGAGACGGCTCGGAGGACGAGACGATCCGGTATGGGAAGTCCGGAGCTCCGCACGGCCCGGAAGGCGGTGGGTGCCGCGGCGAGGTTGCTGACCCCCAGGTCACGGAGGACCCGGAGGAAGAGCTCCGGGGCGAAGGGGCCGTCGAGCAGGATGGTGCGTCGGCCGGCGGCCAGCGGCGCGACGACGGCGTAGAAGAGGCCGTAGGCCCAGCCGGGGTCGGCCGCGTTCCAGTAGACGTCATCGGCACGGACGTCGAGGCCGAACTCGTAGTAGGCATGGATCCCGGCCAGTGCCCGGGCGGGCACCACGACGCCCTTGGGGTTGCCGGTCGTCCCCGACGTGTAGAACTGGATGACGGGCCCCTCCGGCCCCTGGGCGTGCGGGGCAGCGGCCCGCGCCGGCCCGCTCGCGACACCGTCGAAGGGGATGTCGCCCTCGCGGGCATCCGCGCCGAGGACGACGATCCGCCACGGCGGGTCGGCGGGCATGTCCGGTCCCGCATCGAGCTTGGGACGCTGCTGGCTGTCGCAGACCACCAGCTCCGCGCCGGATGCCGCCAGGCGCAGCGCGATGGCCTGCGCGCCGAACGCGGTGAACAGCGGCACGTGCACCGCACCGAGCCGCCACATCGCCAGCAGCGTGATCGGCAGCTCGACGCCCTTGGGGAGCAGTGTGGCGACCCGGGTGCCGGCGCGGACACCGAGCCGTGCCAGGCCGCCCGCGAGCTGCTCCGACCGGCGGCGCAGCTCGCCGTAGCTGAGGTCCTGGGAGGTCGTGCCGGCACGGACGACGGTGACGGCCACGCGGTCGGCGGGATGGCGGTCGCACAGGGCTTCGGCGACGGCGAGGTCGGCGGCCGAGTACTGGTCCACCAACTCCTCGACGCGCTGCTGCACGCTCGGGTCGCCCCTCCCCGTCCGGTCGGCGGTCACCGCAGGGCCGCCAGGACCATGTCCGAGATCCGCTGGGAGCGCACGACGTGGTCGGAGTCCTCCAGCGCGCCGGTGGTGAGCAGTGCGAACGCGACGTCCCGCTGGGGGTCGACCCAGAACAGGCTGGTCCCCGATCCCCACCCGCCGAAGGTGCGCGGGCTGCCCAGGTTCGGCAGCGGCCCCGGGGTCAACCCCTCGCCGCGGACGAAGAAGCCCAGGCCCACACTGCCGGGCCACGCGGCCCAGTGCCTGCTCGACAGCGCGTAGGTGAACAGTGAGTTGGGCAGGTCGCCGGTCCAGTTCCGGGTCGCCAGCTCGAGCATCGCCGGGGACAGCACCCGGTGCCCGTCAGCGATGCCGCCGGCGCGCAGCATGTCGGCGAACCGGAAGACGTCCCCGATCGTGGTGATGCAGCCGGCACCCGGGATCTCGGCGCCCTCCATCGCGAGCAGGGCACCCACCCCCTGCACCTCCTGGGGCTGGAACAGGCCGGCGGGCCGGCGATACCGGGGCACCACGGGGGCCACCGGGCGGCCGTTCTGCGGCGGCCCGAAGCTGGTGGAGGTCATGCCGACCGGCTCGAGGAGTTCCTCGGCGAGGATGCGGGAGAGCCCTCGACCCTCGGGATCGACGGCGACCAGCATCGAGCCCATGACCGCCTGAGCGGCCAGCAGCGAGTAGATGACCCGGGTCCCCGGCTCGGCCTCCGGCGCGGCGGCCGCGGCGTACTCCGTCCACTTCTCGTAGTAGATGAGGTCCTCCGGCGGCAGGGGTGCCAGGCCGGACAGGATCCCCGACGTGTGGGTCAACAGGTGCCAGAGCGCGACTCGGTGCTTCCCCCTGGCCTCGAAGCCGGGCAGGACCTCGTGGACGGGTTGGAGCAGGTTGAGCAGGCCGCGTTCTACATAGCTGAGGACGACGGTGTTGAAGAACTGCTTGCTGATCGAGAAGGGCACCAGCAGCTGGTCCTCGGTGAGCGGAGTCCCTGCTGCCCGATCGGCGAAGCCGACGACCTCCAGTGCAGTGAGGTCCCCGGCTCGCCCGACGGCGACCGCCGCCCCGTCGTAGAGCTCCCGGGCTATGTCGGACTCGAGGGCCTCGCGGACGCGGCGCAGACGGTCCGGATCGAAAGCGAGCACTCGGGGTGGCACCGTGGTCACGTCGACACTCCTTCAGGCGGGGCAGGGGGCACTGTCGTCCGGGCCTCGAGCACCGACCCGTCGCGACCGCGGGTCGCCAGACGGACGGTTGATCGATGGAGAACGGTGGGCGGCGCATCGGCGAGGTGCGACCGTGCGCTCCGTGCGGCCCGGGGAGTTGATCGTGCAGGCGGGTGGTGAGCTGGGCCATACTCATTCCGGCCAGACAGTTGCTCATTCCGGTCAAGCCGCTAGTGTTCGCCCATGCTCGACCCGGCGTCGCCCCGGCACCCGGCGAGCGTGCGCGACCTGCTCGAGGTCGCCCGGATCCCCGATGACGTGAGCCTGCGGGGAACGAGGATCACCCGTGAGCTGCTGGCCGACCCGCTCAGCGAGATCGCCACCCGCGACGAGGTGCGCGTGATCGACAACGTCGTGGCCGCCGTGCCGGATCGCACCGACATCGGGCTGGACTCCGGCGCCCGCTGTCGGCTCGACGCCTTCGGGATGACGGGCCTGCTGATGCTCTACGGGGAGAACCTCGCCCAGGCCTTCGCGTCGTCCATCCGGTACCAGGACCTGTGCTACCCGCTGCCTCGCTCGGCCCACCAACGGGTCGGGTCGACCGTGGTGATCACGCTGGACCCGAGCGACTACCCGCGCCACCTGCACGCCTACCTGATCGATCACCAACTCGCGGCGATCGACGCGATCATCACCCAGCTACGCGGGCGGGGGATGCGGGCCAGGAGCGTGGAGCTCGTCCAACCGCGCCCTCCGCACGCGGAGCGCCACACCGCACTCTTCGGCGTTCGCCCGGTCTTCGGTGCCCCCCTGGATCGCATCGTGGTCGACGCGCGGGAGCTCGACGACCCGTTCCCCCAGGCCAACCCGGCCGTGGTCGCGCAGTTGGACGCGAACTGCCGCACCGTCCTCCAGCGCCGCCGCGCACGCGTCGGGGCGACGGGGATGGTGCGCCACCGCCTCGAGCGGGCCAACGGACCCATCCCCACCCTCGAGATGGTCGCGGCCGACGTGGCCATGTCTCCCCGCACCCTGCGCCGCGCGCTCGCGGCCGAGGGCTCCTCGTTCCGCAGTCTCGACATCGAGGTCCGCCTCGCCCGCGCCACCCACCTGCTGGAGACCACGGCGCTGTCGGTGGAAGCCGTCGGCCGCGACCTCGGCTACGCGACGGCCTCCGCGTTCGTCCACGCCTTCACGCGCTGGGCGGGACAGTCCCCCGGGGCCCACCGGCGAGCACACGTCGCCCGGACCAGCCGCTGACGCACCAGTGCGCCCACCCAGGGCATCGCCCCCTCCAGCGCGGGACGAGTCCGGGCCACCCGCTCGGCAGGCAGGACGACGAACAGCAGCCGGGGAGGGCTCCCGGTACCCCCGCACCGAACGCCTCCCCGCCGGGCCAACCAACGAGCCGTTCGCCAGTGATCACCTCGTGCCCGCCCGGTGTGTGATGCGGCCCCCGCCGACACGGGTCAGTAGCAGGCAGAGGCTCCCCGCCGACACCGTCGCCCCGCTGGCTGGCCGCTGGGCGACGAGGGAACCGATCCTGAGCGACACCAGATGCGCGCCGCAGGCCACGTCGAACAGCCCGACATGGAAGCCGTCGGGGTCGGCCGGTCACACCATCTGGTCGAAGGCGGTGAGGTGGGTGCTGCTCGGTGCGGTCATCGCGTCGAACTGCCGGAGGACTGTGAGAGGTCTCCAGAAGATCACGCGGTGGCCGCCTCGACGTCCAGGGGCCCGGCGACGCCTCACTGCGAGCCCACGGGCTCGGATCACGCATGATCGCGATGGCGTCGCGAGCACCTGGAGCGACGACCCAACGGCACTGGCGGTGCTTGCGGCCGTCGTGGCCGCGAACAACGCGTCCCGGCGGGCGCTGGAGGAGACGAGGCTGCGGGAGATCGCCGCGAGGCTGATCAATCCGGACAACCCGTTGGACGACCCGCTCCACCATGTCTACCGGGGCGACCGGCCGAAGAAGGCCCCTGCGCCAGGTCCTGGTGACCGATCCGCTTGTGGAGTGGGTCGGCTCCCGCCGCACGGTCCTGGGCAACGAGGAGGCGATCGTCGACGGTCGGCCGTTCCGGCCTGATCGCGACCGGAGCTGACCCGCCGCAGCGGTGAGGCGCGCAGTGCCTGCCAGCGGGATGGCGTCACGCCGTAGGCGCGAGTGAACTGGCGCGTCAGGTGGCTCTGGTCGGCGAAGCCGGCCTCGACAGCGGCGTGCGCGACCGGGTGGCCGGCCTCCAGGGCGGCGCGGGCCAGTCCGAGCCGCCGCAGCGTGCGATACCGGTCGGGACTGGTCCCGAAGGCGAGCCGGAACTGGCGGGCCAGCGACCAGCGGTCCAGTCCGGTCATGGCTTCCAGCGTGGATGCGCTCGTCTGCTCCGCGGCGTGGGCGGTCAGGTACTCGCGCACGCTCTCGACCGCCCGCTCGTCGATCGCGGGCCGCGGCCGGCGCGGCCCGGGGCCCAGCCTGGTGAGGACGTCGGCGACGACGACGGCCAGCTCCGCGGCATGCAGGCCGCTGACCGGCTCGTCGACGTCGGACACGAGGGCAGCCAGCGGTCGTGTCGCCCGCGAGTCCCGTACGACAGGGTCGGCCACGAAGGGCAGCGGTCGGCCGCCCAGCGCACCGCGCAGGGCCTCCGGTGCGACGTACAGGATCCGGTAGCCGAAGCCGTCGTCCGTCCCGGCGGCTCCGTCGTGCTCCTCGTCCGGGTGCAGCACGTGCACCTCCCCGGGCAGACAGATGCGGCGCGAGCCGCGGTAGCCGAAGGTCTGCACACCCGCCGTCGTGACCCCGATCGCGTAGGTGTCGTGCCGGTGGGGCCGGAAGGTCAGCGACGACAGGTGCACCTCGGCCCGCTCGAACCCCCGGGCGCCCGGCCCGAAGCGGATGGAGTCCCCGCCCGGGCCGCACGATCGTCCAAGACCGCTGGGGAGGGCGCCTCCTAGCGTCCGGGACATGTCCGGAACGTATCGCGGCCCTCATGCCTGAGTCGCTCGCCGAGCAGGCCGCCGCCGGAGGGTCGATCGGGTCGCTGCTGCTCGCCTCGCTGGCGGTGATGGGCAGTCCTGGCCCCACCACGATGAGCCTGGTCGCCACCGGGTCTGCGTTCGGCATGCGCCGGTGCCTGCCTTACCTGACCGGCGTCGTCCTCGGGACGACCGCTGTGCTGGTCGCCGTGGCGACCGGCCTGACTGCAGCGCTGCTGGCGGTGCCCGCGATCGGCTCGGTCCTGACCGTGGGGGCGGTCGTCTACATCCTCTGGCTGGCCTTCCACATCGCCACCGCCGCGCCGCTGTCCGAGCAGCCGGCCGCCGCCAGCCTCCCGTCCTTGACCGGCGGGGTGTTCCTCGGGCTCGCCAACCCCAAGGCCTGGCTCGCCATCGCGGCGGTCTTCGCCAGTGCCCGATCGACACCGGATGCCGGCGCGGACGCGGCCGCGAAGCTCCTCCTCCTGACCGCGATGATCGTCGCCATCCATCTCGGCTGGCTGCTGATCGGCGCCTCGATCACGCCCGTCCTCCGCGGCGGCCGGTGGTCCCGAGTGATCAACGTGACGCTCGCGGCCGCCCTGGTCGTCGCGACGGTCCTCGCTGTGCTGCCGTGACCGCGACGCTCGCTCGAGCGAGCGCGCCCACTCCTGTGGTGGCTGCTGGCGCCGGCCCAGCCGCGGCAGGTGCGCGACGCAGTAGCCGCTCACAGCCGACGGGCAGGCCTCCGCGTCTGGGTGACCCGGGCTCGCTGGCTGTCCACGGCGCGACATCGGTGTCAACCGGCTCCAGCCTCGGGGGGCGGGCGGCAGCCACCACCACCGCTCGCTGCATGCGGCACTCACCCTGACAGCGCGACACAACAAGGACTGTCCCTTCCTCGGGTCATCCCGTGTGCAGAGATCGATCCGCCGGGTTGTGCGTGACCGAGTGGAAGCGCACCATCAGGCCGGCCCGGGTGGGCGCGCAGCAATAGGGACCGGCCTGCAGCGCTCCGTCTACGGGCAGCGGAGCGACGCGGACGAGTTGCCACGGCTCGGCCTCGACGCGGGCCCGCACGGTCAGTGCGTTGCCCCGTCTGCTGGCGCGCACGGTGACCTCGCGCCCGGTCCAGTGCGGCACCGGGGCCACCGACCAGTCCGACTCGCCGCGGGTGACGACGGCGCCGATCTGGGGCACGCCGTCGCTGACTTCTACTCCAGCCTTGGTCCAGCTCCGCTCGTCGGCCCGCACGAGCACGCCCGCTTGGTCGAACTGCTGGTCGTAGTCGAGCAGGAAACGCACTTCCACGGCCGTGGCGTCCGGGAAGGGCGCGAGCAGCGCATGTCCGGAGTCACGGACGAAGCCGTAGGACGTCGTCCGCCACAGGTCGCTGCCCTGCGCGGCGGTGACGAGCAGGTCGTCGCCGTCCAGGTGAGCGTCCGGCGGTTGGTTGTGCCAGCTGCCCTCCGCCCACGGCCCCCACCGCGCGGCGGCAGGCGGCGCTACCCGGTCCTCAGGCCTTCGACCGGGCATCGGCGGAACCTCCTGTCCACGGCAGGGCATCGGTCTGGCACGCGGTGCTGCACCTGCGGTCGCTCACCCCAGGGTGCTCCCGCCGTTGACGGGCAGCCGTGCGCCGGTGACGAAGGCGGCGGCGTCCGAGACGAGGTAGGACACCGCCGCCGCGACGTCATGCGGCGTTCCCGTCCGCCCCAGCGGAACGGATCGTCGGTACCCCTCCAACAGCTGCGGGTCACCATCGGCGTGCCGTTCCACCGGAACCCAACCGGGAGCCACGGTGTTCACCGTGATGCCATGGGCGGCCAGCTCACGGGCCTGCGCGCGGGCCAGGCCGAGCTGCGCCGTCTTGGCTGTCACGTAGGCGGCGTTGCCGTGGGGGAAGCGCTCGACGACGTCGGAGCCGATGTGCACCACCCGCGGCGAGCGAGCCCTCATCAGATCCGGCAGGGCATGGCGTACCAGCAGGACGGGGCTCTTGACGAAGTAGTCCAACTGCGCGGTCACTGCCTTCCGGGTCAGCTCGGCGACCGGGACGGTCGGCTGAGGCCCGGTGGCGTTGAGGACCAGCGCGGCCACCGGCCCTAGGCGCTGGCGGACATCGGCGAGCAAGGCGACGACCGGCGCCTCCTCGGTGACGTCGGTGCCGAAGGCTTCCGCGATCCCTCCTGCGGCGCGGATGTCGGCCACCACGGCATCCGCGGCGTCGGCAGAGGTGGCGTAGTTGACCGCGACGGCGAAGCCGTCGGCGGCAAGGCGCCGGGCGATCTGCGCGCCCAGGCCGCGGGACGCCCCAGTCACCAGGGCCACCGGCCGATCCGTTAGCGGTGCGGTGGGCCTGCGCGCGGCCTTCCTGGTCACCCTGCCGCTGCTGGCGGCGCTGGTCGTCCTCGGCCGCGACCCCATCCGCCCGTCCGACATCGACAGGAGACCAGCGTGACCGATGACGAGATCCTCAGCAGCCCCTCCGGTGAGGCGACCGACGGCCATGCCGAACGGGAACGCCGCGCCCGCAGCGGCGCCTCCCCCACGGTCAGCCCGGTCTGCTGCAGCTGGGTGACGGCCCAGATGAGGAAGCCGAACTCCACGGAGACGGCCAGCAGCACCGGTGCCCACCGGCGGAGGACCTGGCTCAGGGAAGGTGTGGCGCCGGCCGGGCCCGCCCCGGTCGTCGGTAGAGGCGGCGGGCAGCGTCGGTCGGCGGGTCGCCGTGGCGGTGAGGACGGCGAGCACGGGGACGGGCAGCGTCAGCGCCAGCCGCTCGGAATTGCCGGCCACGTCGAGGGCGCCCAACGCGGCCGGGGCTGCGGCTGCGCGAACTCGGCACTGGATCTCTGGAACTTCGCCGGGGACGCGGCGACGAGCATCGGTGACCCGTGGCACGACCGTGGCTGGTTGGCTGAACGCTGCTACCGGGAACCGGTCGCTGCCAACATGCCCTGCGTGTTCGACCTCCCCAGCTACCGGCCGCGCTGGCTGGCCAACGAAGTGCACCGTGTCTGCCAGGTGCTCAACGACGGCGTGCACCTGCTGCGCACGGCGCTGTCCTGACCGGCGGACCGAGCGGTGCTGCCCCGCGCCGGCAGCGCACATCGGCTCGGGCACGGCAGGTCAGGTGCCCTCGAGCGGCTCACGCAGGGACAGCGAACCGACGCAGGTCGATCATGAACCCGTGACCAAGAGACCGCACGTGGACTGGACCGCCGAGGAGCTGCAGGCGCTGTCTGGGCAGGCGCTCCGGTCCCGGCTCCAACAGGCCCGGGAAGCGGAAGCGCGGGCCGACGCTCCTGGCATGGGGCGGTCAGTCAAGGGGCGGAGACTATGGCGGCAGAATCGAGAGTTGGTAGAGGAGGCGATGGCTCGGCGCGCCTCATCGTGACGCCACTCCACCTGCCCGGGTTGAAGGTGTCCCTGAAGCCGCCTTCAGGGACACGTCGGGTGCCGCACTCCGCCATCACCGTAAAAGGGATCCCCTGCGGGACAGGCACTGCGGATCGTCGAGGTCGCCGAGGACGTCACCGCTGGCCGTTCGGCTGTTGGGACGGGGCTGCGGGTCGCCGGCCGGCTCGACCGCAAGGCGAGTGACCTTTAGCGGCCCACTACGGGCCACCCTGGTCGGAGCGGTCTGATGGGCGGGGGTGGAGCCTCGCGAGTAGTGAGGTGCCTGCCGGACGCTATGACTCCCTTGGTCGCAGCCGCGTGACGAACGTCGGAGGCCCGCGGCGTGCGCGTCTGCTCCCCCGCCGGCCGATCTCGCGGCCGGTGTCGACGAGGACCCACCTCTGGCCCACGATCGCCTCCCCCTTCGTCCAGACCTGGTGGTCCAGTGGCCGGGCCAGTTGCTGCGCGAGCCAAACGACGGCGGTCTCCGCCGCCTGTTCGTCAGACATGGTCACGCCACGAACGACGAGCGCCTCCTCATCCCCAGCGTCGAAGTCGTCCCAGAGGTAGGTGTCGCCCCAGTAGCCGCCGAGGAAGCCGTCGTCCCAGCGGACCTGGATGTGGTTGGTGATGACGGGCCACTTCCCGTCGGGGACCTGCCGCACGTTGACCATCAGGAGGCAGCCGGCGTAGTCGGTCTCCCAGGTCTCGCTCGGCCCGACGAGGTGGCCGAGCCGCTCGGGGGCGAGGACGCGCAGGCGCTCGAGAAACGGCGTAGTCCGGTCACTGGGAAACCACCCTGTCGCGTACTCCTGCGAACCCACGGCAGACAGTGTCACGCATCGCGGCGCCGAAGCCCGTGGTCGTCTCCAGAGCCGCTTGTGTCTCAGTCCCGCCCACTCCCAGGGACGCCACCGGACCGCTGAGACGCTTCCGCGGAAGCGGCGAAGGCTGCGCTTGACGACGCTTCTGCAGGAACTTCTCCCCCGAGGACGCGTGTCCGTTAGCGGCCCATTCAGGGAAACCTGGATGGGTGGTCGGGGTGCGCTGCGTGCTCTCGGTAGTCCGCTGGCACGGGACGCCCACGCCAAGCCGGCTCGCGAGGGGCCATCGGGCTGCCTGCGCCGTCAGCGCAGCGGGAAGACAGATCGTCAATTGACATACCTGCTCCTCGTGGCTCCGATGATCAACGACTTTGATCATGCGCTGCTGGAGTAGCCGACGATCGCTTGGAGCAGGCGTCCTTGAAGAGCTTTCCCTCGGCCGTGGGGTGCTCGGTGATGTCGTGCGCTCCGCGCACGAGAGGTCAGCCACAGCTGGTTGGGTTGCTCGGCGGTGAAGTCACGCAGCACCAGGTTGTCGTGGACGGGTGGTCCGGGTGTGCGGTGCAGGCCTCCCTTGCGGGAGTGCACCGACCACAGGCGATGGGAGCTGCACAGCCGGTCGACCCGGTTGCGCGATGCCCGTACGCGTTGGTTGGCGAGCTCGTCGGGATGAACCGGTAGCCAAACTCCGGGTCGTCGTGGTGGATGTCGATCGCGGCGTTGATCAGATGCGCGTCGTCCCAGTCGCGCTGGCTGACCGGATTGGCCTGCCACTTGTAGAACGCCTGCTTGGAGAACCCGAGCACCCGGCAGGTCACCGCGACGGGGATCTTGTCGGCGGCGAGGTCTTGGACCAGCAGGTACATCTTTTGGGGAAGACGTCGCGGGCGAAGTACGCGGTCGCCCGGCGCAGGATCTCGTTTTCCTGCTCTAGCTGCTTGGCCCGCTTGCGCAGCTCCCGGTTCTCGGCCTCCAGGTCGACGCCGGCGGTCGAGACGGTCGAGGCGGTCGAGGCGGTCGAGGGTGACCCTGTACCGGTGCGGCCGTCCTCGCGGTCGGCGATCTTCAGCCAGCGCTGCAGGCGGGCCTCAGAGACCCCGAAGCTCCTGGCGACCTGAGCGATCGACTGGTCGCCCTGCCGGGCCACCGCGATCACGTCCCGCCGGAACTCCTTGGGAAACGGCTTGGGCACGATGCTGATCCTTCTAGCGAGGCTGAAGCCTCGCAGGCAAGGAGTCAACCGAAGCCTGGGCATTCCCCGATTTCGATGCCATCGGCCGACATGGCGTCGTCTTAGAAGCCGAACGGCTACCGACTCACTTCAGTCGCTCGACCAGTGGCTGGCCGGTGTGTACCGCGGGGAATCTCTCTGTGGTGAGAGGGGACGGGACTCCGACCTGTCCCCTGAAGGCGGCTTAAGGGATAGGTCGGGGCCGTCGATACTTGCCTCGTGGACAGTGCTCAGCGACCGGCCTCGCGAAGTCAGCGCATGCGCGAGCTCAGGCAGTCCATACGGACGCATGACGCACTGTGGGCTTGGGGCACCAACGAAGGGCTTGTCCTGTGGAGGGACAGCCGTAGAGCAACCATGATTGCCCTGTGGCAATCGGAGATCCGCGCCCGCGAGGAGAACGAAGGACCAGACGCCGGCCCCGATGAAGGCACCGTCCGCGTCACCGTCACGGAGCTGCAGGCGAAAGTTCCGGTGTGGACCGACGAGGGTGTCCGGCGTTATGGCTTGGAGCCCCAGGGCGAGGACATCCTCTACACGCTTGCCCCGGACGAGTTCTTGTCGTTCGTCACCACTGGCCTGGCGGTTGCCCGACGACTGCCCTGACGCCACGACGCCACCGACCTGGAATCTGGTGGCCAGCACCTCCCGGTGCTGTGGTCGGGCATCACGCCACGAGGTCGGCGATGTGCTGCGCCCAGCGGGTGCATGCCGCTGCGTTGGGGTGGAAGCCGTCGTCGGCGAACAGCGCCTCGGTCAGCGGGGGCGCGGCCGTGTGCAGCACGCCTCGTCGGCGGGCAGCGAGTCTGCCTAGTTCGCGGTCCAGGGCGTGGGCGTGCCAGCCGAGCACGGTGCGCAGGGGGTGTGGCAGGGCCGGGAAGGCTCCGAGATCGGGCACTCCGGCGAGCAGGATCCGTCCTTGAGGGGTGAGCAGCGGCTGGAGGGCGTCGACGACGCGGGTGATCCGCTCGCGCCAGTGTCGACGGCTGCGCAGCCGCAGCGCGTCGTTCACGCCCAGCACGACCACGACGAGGTCGTGGCGCCCGCCCGCGGCCGGTACGAGTTCGCGGGCAGTCGCGCTCGCCGTGGCGCCGGTGCGCGCGCACACCTGCCATGCGACGCCACGCACGCCGCGCCGAGCGAGTTCGGCCGCGAGTTGTCCGGCCAGCCCGTCGCGCTGACACGCGACCCCGACCCCCGCCGCGGAGGACTCACCGACGACCAGCAACCGCAGTGGCGCCTCGCCACCGGCAGCACCCTCAAGACCACTTTCGAGACCACCGCGGTCGCCAGCGGCCTCGGGCAGCAGCGGGGTCTCCCGGCGCACCCGTCGGCCCTGCCGGACGAGCACGGGCGCCAGGAGCACTGCGGCTGGACGACCGGCGGCCGCAGACACCGCCTGCCAACCTCCACTTGATCGAGGTCGCCGTCGATCCGTCATGAGTCCTCCTCGAAGGCACAGTCCACGGCGCCAGGGCGTGCTACAAGCGCTGAGACATAGCATCGCTATGCTGCCATCTGCATAGCACTGTTATATAGGCTGGGCAAGTGTCAAGAGGTGCGCCGGCCAGCATCCGCGTCCTACTCGTCGAACGGGCGGCGGCCATGTTGGCCCGTCGCGAGCCGGTGACCCTGCGCGCACTGGTAGAGGGCACCGGCGCCTCGACGATGGCGGTGTACACACACTTCGGCAGCATGTCCGGCCTGTGGCGAGCGGTCCGTCAGGAGGGTTTCACCCGACTCACCGCACGCCTGGCCGCCGTCGAGCAGACGACCGATCCGGTGCGTGACCTGATGGCGCTCGGCGCTGCCTACGTCGGCAACGCCCTGGCCAACCCTGCCTTCTACCGCGCGATGTTCGACACCGCCGCTGAGCTCGAGGACCCGCAGGCTGCCGCCCAGACCTTCCAGGTGCTGGTGTCCGGCGCCGTCCGCGCCCAACAGGCCGGCCGCTTCGCCGACTCCTGTGACCCGGAAGCGGTCGCGACGCAGTTTTGGGCCACCGGCCACGGCCTGATGATGCTCGTACTCACCGGCATCCTTCCTCGCTCCGTCCTCGAGACCCACGTCCCGAATGCGGCCGCGGCACTGTTCGTCGCCGCTGGCGACCATCAGGACCGGTGCTGGCGATCGGTGCGAGCCGGCTGGTCGACCATGGAAGCCCACCCCCAGCAGGCGTCTGGTTAGCCGAACCTGCTACGGCGACGTCCAAGGCCCTGGGGGATGGGAGTCACCGCGTCCCGCGGGGGATCCCTGTGCGGTGACGGCGGGGCGCTGCTTCGGACCTTTTTGTGAAGGCGGCTTCAGGGACGCATCGTTCCAAACAAGAGCGTGGAGATCACGAACGCACCTAGACCCGAGAACAACAGCCCATCGAGGACGTTCGCTGGCATCGAGTCCGTCACCCCGCCCACGAGGACAACCGGCAGGAGGACCACCGTCGCGATGGCCGAGGCTGCGGCCGCCACGCGGAGCGTCACCTTTGCCTTCCGTCGGGAGGGCCACCCGGCCCCCACCGCCGTTGTGCGCAGGGAGCCGAGCAGGACCAGCGACGCGGTTGCCGAGAGCGGCACCGCAACGATGTAGAAGAAGCCGGCCCCGATGGGGACCCCATCCGCAGGGTCGGTCGTGGTGATCGCCACCACGACAACTTCCCAGCAGGCAAGTGCGACGGCTGACAGCCGAAGCCCTGTCCTGCGGAGCGGACTCACCCGTCCATCGTGACTCCGGTCGACCATGAGTGACATCGCCCGGTGGAGTCGATCAGGGGACGGTCTACAGCTGCGCCGCTTTGGGACAGCCATCGGTCCGGTCCTCGGCCGCAACGGCGCGTGCTGTCACACTGATCCGGCTGACGGGTTTGGTGGCCCGCCAGTCTTGGCCGCGGCCTCGGCGCATGGGTTGCCCGCCTGGCCCATGCGCTCGTTGTGGAGGGGAGCTGCCCGTTCGAGTCGGGCCCGTGCAGGCACCCGAGGTAGGCGCGCCAGAACCATCCAGCGCCTACCCCGGCCACCCATCCAGGTGTCCCTGAATGGGCCCCTTTACGAGACAGGGCGGCCTTGCATTGAGCGTTCCTCGGCTGGAACCAGGTTTCCGACGTGGCCGAGCGTCGCTTTATGCCGTTGTCTGAGAGCGTGACGTGATGGTTAGAGACGATCCGCTGGTCTTCGTGATGCGCGACGCCTTCACCGGGCGGCCAATCCTCACGGTCTACCACGAGGCCGACGGTGATTGGCAGTACTTGACTGACGGCGAGGCCATGGCGGAGAACGCGCAACTGGTCCACCAGAGCCATGTGTACGACCTCGACGTCTCGCTGAGCGGCTTGGATTCGATGCCGCCGGGAACTCGGGCTGTTCGACAAGACCAGGGTTCCCCGTGGGTCATCAGCGAGGACTTGGACTAGCTGCCCGCCCCGACGACCGGACCTCTGCCGTCCACCTCCGAGTGGCGCTGCGACGGTGGCATGCCGGCACAGCGCCTGAGGAGACCCGATGGTCCCCGGGTAGCCTCCCCCAGGGTGCAGCGATGCGGCGTGCGTCACGGACGGAGGCCCACTGCCGCATCGAGATGCTGGGCCCCGAGGTCGGTCACGACCAGTCGACAACACATCCACAGCTCATCGTCGTCGCCCCAGTGCTCCCACTCGGAGAGCAGTCGCCGACTTAGCTCGGATGGGAGGACACCGGTGGGGCCGTGCCGGGTCTCCGGCGGCCCGGGGACCTCAGGTCGATTGGTGGGGTACCCCACCCGCATGTCGTAGAGCTCGACGAGCCCCCGGGTCAACCAATCGAGGAGGTAGGCCGAACAGGCGGCTGGATCCCACGGGCCGTGTCGGACCACTGATCCGCCTTGGAGGACGTCGGTCACCCCCAACGGCAGCTCCGCCAGGCTGGATTCCTCGACCACCGCCCAGTACATCTCATGCTCGAAGTCCGACAGGTCCTCCCATCCCACATCGGGGAGCATCGCAGAAGGCATCGGCAGCACATTTGAAGCCTGCCGGCGCCTACGGGCTCGTGACCCTCGGATCAGTCACCCTGGGACCAGAACTGAGGCCTCTAAGGTGCCCGCGCATCGCATCACCGAAGAACGAACCACCGTCCGTGCCACCAGTTCCGCGGCCCTCACGCGGGTGGCGGAAGGCCGCATCGGTCGCCGATGATCGGCCGTACGTCCGCTGAGGAGATCTCCGGTGAGGCAATGTCGGCTCGGTGGACCCGTTCCACCGTCTACCGGGACATGTGGATCGACCCGGACGACGACCCACGGGAGACTGTTGTGGCCACCGGCGATGAACGCAGCCTGCTCCTGGACTACTTGCGTCGCTATCGCCTGACGCTGGAGATGAAGTGCACGGACCTCGGCGCCGAGCAGCTCGCCTGCCGGTCCGTGCCCCCGTCGACGATGTCGCTGCTGGGGCTGGTGCGGCACATCAGCGAGGTCGAGCGACACTGGTTCCGCCGGAGATGGCCAGGCAGGATGCGCCGCGGCTGTACTGCACGGATGAGAACCGTGACCGTGACTGGAACGGCGCGGTCGCCGATACAGACGTCGTCGAGGAGGCCTGGCAAACCTGGCGGACCGAGGTCGCCTTCGCCCAACGCTTCGTTGCGGAAACGCCCGACCTCGACACGATGGGCTCCACGCAGGTCCAGCTGCGCGACGTCCTCGTTGACCTGATCGAGGAGTACGCACGGCACTGCGGGCATGCCGACTTGCTGCGGGAACGGATCGACGGTCGGGTCGACCAGGAGCGCTTCGAGTCTGCGGACGCACCGTAAGCGGAACGGCTACCGGCACACCCGACGACTGCCTGGGGGCTGGCTGCCGTCCCGCAGGGGATGCTCAGCGGGACCTGAACACGAGGTCGGGTTGGCAGCCTTGGCGGTCGACGTGATCTGTACGTCCGTCCCTGCGGTGGTCAGCTGCCCTGGCGCCCCGACCAGGCGTAGAGGCGAAGGCGAACACCAGGAGCGGCAAGACTCCATTCCTGGGTCCTCGTGTAGAGGTGACGCGAGCCGTCGGCCATCAACACTTCGAACTCCTCGACCGTCGCTTCGCCGAGCATGCTGCCGTCGAGCGGTCCGCCGCGGGCCACCGCGCCGGGCAAGTCATCTGCAGAAGGCGGCATGAGGCACACGCTATGGGGAGCGGCCACGGTGGCGAGCCATCTCGCCGCCACCGAAAGGGGCCCGAGCGCCACCGGCGACGTGCACATCGAACGGTTAGCCATCCGTCGGTGCCCCTGAGGGATCGTCGATCGGAGCGTCCTTCCGCGGGCCAACGATCCGTCGAGCGGTCACACCCGGACGTCGAACTCGAGGTCGATATCGCATGCCGCGCGTCCACCGCGGATGCCCCAGTTCTCAGTCCCGCTGTCCCTGACCAGGATGGTGACGTGGTCCTCGGGGATGCCAAAGGGCGAAAGCCGATCGACGACCTCCCGGTACAGGCTGCGCTTGGCGTCGACGGAGCGACCGGCGAAGCAGTCGATGGTCACAAGGGTGTAGCGGTCCGGCTGCGACAGCCGTGGTGCGGTGGCGAACCGATGTGGCTCGTGCACGACCAGGCGCACGTGCTTGTCACCCAGTGGGATTTTGAACGCCGCGACCAGGGACTCGTGGACCGCATCGATGATGGCCATCTCGTCCGCCCGGCTGTACTGCCGACGGACCTCGATCTGTGAACTTGGCACGCGGGGCAGTGTCCCAGTGCTCGGTTTCATGCACGCGCAGGTCCGGGTGGGGGCGTCCTACGCGTCATGGCTCTGACTGCTGGCCCGGCGCCCGCGACGGGCGGTTGCATCCACGCCGCCCGCCGAGTGGACAAGACCGTCCCACGCGCGGATCGCCCAACGGGCACGAGCGCATTGGATGGGCGGCAACGTCGCTGTCAGGGGATGCCGAGGAGGCGCAGGCAGGCCGTGGTGACGGCGGCGGCCAGGCCGATGAGGACCAGCGGTGTCCCGCGCCAGGCCAGGATCCCGGCGACGAGGACGCCGGCCAGTCGGGCCGGGCCGGGCCACTGGCCGTCCTGCAGCAGGGTGGAGGTGGCCACCACGGCACAGAAGAGCACGGCGACGGTGGTGGCGATCAGGGTCTGTGTGCGGGGCGTGAGGTCGATCCGGCGGCGCAGCAGGAGCCCGCTCAGCCGCAAGGCGAGAGTTCCGGTGGCCAGCAGCGCGACGGCGGTCACCAGGCCCGGGTCGACGCTCACGGAAAGCCCCCCTGCGTGGTCTGCGGTGGGCGTCGCCCCGGCAGCGCGGCGAGCACGCCGAGGAGGGCCAGCAGCACCGGGACCCCGGCAGGCAGGACCAGAGCGGTCGCCACCGCGATGACCGCGCCGACCAGCGCGGCCCGCCGGGTGGCGCCGTCGGCCAGGGTGGGCAGGACCAGGGCCAGCAGGACGGCGGGAAAAGCGGCGTCCAGGCCGAGGTCGGCGGTGTCGGGCGCCAGCGCGCCGCCGAATGCGCCGGCCAGCACCCCGAGGTTCCAGCAGACGAACAGCGCGGCTCCGCAGGTCCAGTAGGCCGCCCGGCGTGCGCCCGCGGTGCCCTGGGCCAGGGTGAAGGCGACGGTCTCGTCGACCAGCAGGTGCGCTCCGGCCAGGCGGCGCAGCCAGCCGGGGCCCAGCAGGTCGCCGACGGCCAGGCCGAGCGGTACGAGCCGGGCGTTGACCAGCAACCCGGCCGCGACCGCGGACAGCGGGGTCCCGCCGGCGGCGATCACGCCGACGAAGAGGAACTGCGCGGCACCGGCGAAGACGGCCAGTGACAGGGCCACCGGCAGCCACAGCGGCAGCCCGGCGCCGACGGTGAGCGCACCGAAGGCCGCGCCCACGACGGCGTCGGCGGCGCACACCAGGACCACGGCGCGGCGGACGTCGGCCGGCAGAGACTGCCACAGCGAACGCATGGCCGATACAGTGAACCCCTCACGCGTGTTCGTCAAAACGAACGAAAGGGCTGGTGCATCGAACGGTGGTCGAGCCTCCCCCTGCGCCGGTGGCGATGGTCGCCCGGGCGCTGCGCCGCGAGCGCGCTCGTACCGGCCTGTCCCTGACCGAGCTGGCTCGGCGCGCCGGCATGGCCAAGTCCACCCTGTCCCAGCTGGAGGCCGGCACCGGCAACCCCAGCCTGGAGACGCTCTGGGCGCTCAGCACCGCCCTGGACGTGCCCTTCGCCCACCTGGTGGACCCACCCCGCACCCGGGTGCAGGTCATCCGCGCCGGCGAAGGACCGGCGGTCGCCTCCGAGCGCGTCGACTACACCGCCACCCTGCTGTCGGCCAGCCCACCCCGCGCCCGCCGCGACCTCTACCTGGTCCACGCCGAACCCGACGAACCACGCATCTCCGAGCCGCACGCCCTCGGCGTGGTCGAACACGTCGTCCTCACCTCCGGACGAGCCCTGCTCGGCCCCACCGAGGACCCCGTCGAACTACAGCCCGGCGACTACGTCACCTACCCCGGCGACGCTCCTCACCTGTTCCAAGCCCTCACGCCGGGCACCCGCGCCGTCCTGCTCACCGAACACACCTGACCGGGTCGCACCCTGCCGCTGACCGATCCCCTGCGCGACCAGGATCTCCAAGGGCCAGGTCGCCGAGGACGTCGCCGTTGACCGTTCCCCCATCCGACACCGCGTCGGCGGCCAGGGTGGTATCGCGGGTCGGCGAGGATGATCAGGTGCTCGGTGAACAGCGTCTCGGGAACCTGGCGGACCACGTGGTTGGGGTCTCCGGCGTGGTCGGCGTGGTGCTCGGCGGCAGTCGTGCCCGTGGCGAGCACACGAGGGACTCCGACGTCGACCTGGGCCTGTACTACCGCCAGCCCCTGGACGTCGACGCGCTGAGTGCGCTGGCGCGGCAACTGGCCGGCCCCGGTGCGCAGGTGACTGAGCCCGGGGCGTGGGGGCCGTGGGTGGACGGCGGAGCGTGGCTGCGCATCGACGGTACGGCGGTGGACTGGATCTACCGCGATGTGGACCGGGTGCGCTCGTGTTGGGCCGCAGCTCAGCGCGGCGAGTTCACTTTCCACGCGCAGGTCGGCCACCCACTCGGCGTGCCGGACTTCGCCTACGCCGGAGAACTCGCGCTCGCCCAAGTCCTGGCCGATCCCACCGGGGAGCTGGTCGCCCTGCAGCAGCAGATGGCCACCTATCCGGACCCCCTCGGCCGAGCCCTGGTCGCGAGATTGTGGGAGGCCGGCTTCACCCTGGACAGCGCGCGCAAGGCGGTGTCACGGGCGGATACCGCCTACGTGGCCGGCTGCGTGTTCCGTGTGGTGCTGCTGTGCGCGCACGCCCTGCACGGGCGGGCAGGGCGGTGGCTGGTCAACGAGAAAGGCGCGATCGCCTCAGCCGGGCGCCTACCCGCGGCACCGCCAGACTTCACCGTCCGGGCCCACGGCGTCCTGGCCCATCTCGGGGACCGGCCCGACCAGCTGCAAGCGGCGGTCACTGCCGCTCAGGCGCTGATCGACGACGTCCGCACCATCTGCGAACCGCCGCATTAGCCGATCGTCCCGCGGGACACGCGAAAGAGGATCGGCTGCCGGGACGCTTCCTGGGTGTCGGAAGGCACCGAGGTCGAGCGGGGTCGTGAAGCTGAAGGCCGCGCTCACTCCCCGGTCGTTCCGTCCAGCGCCTCGCGCAGCACGTCGAGGTGACCGACGTGCCTCGCGGTCTCCTCCAGCACGTGCACCAGCACGAAGCGCAACGAGTGCGGCTCGCCGTCGGGCGGGCGGCGGGCCAGGTCGTCCAGCCCATGCGCGGCCAGCACCGCGTGTGAGCGGACCACCTGAGCCTCGTACTCGGCCCTGAGCCCAGCGGTCGACTCGTCCGGGCCGACCTGCCACTCGCGGTCCTGGTCCCCTACCGCCTGCGGGACGTCGGCCTCATCGCCGGCGAAGACGTGTGAGAACCAGTACCGCTCGCCGAAGGTGAGGTGCCGGAGCAGCCCGAGCGGCGACATGGTCGTCGGCGCGACCGGGCGTCGGAGCACCTTGTCGTCGAGACCGGTGAGCTTGGCCAGCACCGTCGCACGGTGGAAGTCCAAGTAGGCGCCGAGCAGCTCCCGCTCGCCGCCCACCCGGGGCCGGGCCGGCCGCGCGGCCATCGCTTCCCCCTGGGTCGTCACGGGTCCCTCCTGATGTGGGTAGTGGTTTCCAACCATGCCCTGACATCAGCGACACCGCGGCGACCGAGTCCCTGAGTGCCCTCGGCGACCATGCGCGCACCGTAGGTCGCTTGGCTCAAGTTCCGGGCTCACCGTCCTGAGCTGATCCGGAGCGGCGCCAGGGCGTTGGCCCAGCGCGTGACCTGGTCGAGCATCGTGTGGAGGACTGTCACCTGGTGGTCGCCTGGGGCCAGCTTGGTCCCGTTGTGGAAGTCGGTGAACAGCGACAGAGCGACCTGAGAGCGGACGTCGGCGATGTGGAGTTCGCCCATGACCAGCCGGAGTTGTTCGACGGCGCGGGTGCCGCCGTGGGTGCCGTAGCCGACGAAGCCGGCGGGCTTGTCGTGCCACTCGGTGTAGAGGTGGTCGATGGCGTTCTTGAGGACGCCGGGCATCGAGTGGTTGTACTCCGGGGTGATGAAGATGTAGCCGTCGAATGCGGCGATGGTCTCGGACCACCGGCGGGTGTAGGAGTGCCGGTAGTCCCCGGTCATGGCGGCTGCGACAGGTTCCTCAAGGTGTGGGAGGTCGTGGTCGGCGAGGTCGACGATCTCGTAGTCGGCGTCGTTTCGTTGGCTGGCGACCTGGTGGACCCAGGCGGCGATGTCTGGGGACTTCCGGCCGGGGCGGGTGCTGCCGGTGATGATGGCGATGCGGGTCATGAAGTGGTCTCCGTCTTCGTCCGAGTCGGTGTGCGTGGTGGGGGCGTCGTGTGGGTGCCGGCGCGTCGGGTCTCGTGGAGCAGCCACACGGCGCCGACGAGGGCGCCGAGGGTCGCGGCGGCGAGCCAGGAGAAGGTGTTCCGGAAGCCGTCCAGGGTCGCGGGGCCGGTGGCGTCGGTGGGGAGTTGGCCGGTCAGTACGACGATGAACAGCGCGCTGCCGAGAGCGCCGCCCACGCGGGAGAGCGCGTTGACCTGTGTGGTGGCATCGGGGATCTGATGGCGTCGCACGGCGGCCAGGGCGGTGGTCACGACGGGCATCCCGGACAGCGCGAGGCCGATTCCGCGGATGACCTGTAGGGCTTCGACGAGGACCAGGTCGGGGTCGGCGGGCAGAACCGCGAAGGGCAGTGTGCTGGCAGCGGTGACGAGCAGGCCGGCGACGGCGACGGGTGGGCCTCCGAACCGGTCGGTGAGGCGTCCGGCGACCGGGAAGGTCACGGCCGCGCCGACGCTGAAGGCGATCAGGAGCAGGCCGGTGTCGATGATGTCGCGGGCGAGCAGCAGCTGGAAGTACAGCGGCATCACGATGAGGCCGCCGAACAGCGCTGCCCCGTTGAACAGGACCTCGACCGAAGCCGCCCGGTAGACCCGGTCGCCGAACAGGCGGAGGTCGACTAGGGGGTGTGGCGAGGTCAGGCACCGGCGGGTGAAGGCCGCCAGCAGCGCCAGGCCCAGCGCCAGTGGGCCCGCGACCGCCGCCGTCAGCAGGCTGCGGGTCTCGGCGGCGTGCGTGATGCCGTACACCAGCAGGGGGAGCCCCGGGACGACGAGCAGCAGGGCTGGGACGTCGAGCGGTTGACCTGCCTCGTCCTCGCCTGCTGATCTGACGGGGACGGTGCGCACGCCGACGGCCAGCGAGGCTAGGCCGATCGGGACGTTGATCAGGAACATCCAGTGCCAAGACAGCTGCGCCAGCAGGACCGCTCCGAGGACCGGCCCGACGCCGGGGGCCAGGATGGCCGGCACGCTGGAGGTCGCCATCAGGCGTCCCAGTTGCGAGGCGCCGGCGGCCTGTGCCAGCACGGTCATGCCGGTGGGGACCAGCAGGCCCCCGGCCATGCCCTGCAGGACACGGAACACGATGAGCAGTTCAACGTTCCATGCCGCGGCGCACAGCCCCGAGGCAAGCGTGAAGCCGGCCAGGGACCACAGCCACAATCGCCCGGCACCGACGCGCCGGGACAGCCAGCCACAGACCGGCAGGGCTGCGGCCAGTGCGAGGAGGTAGCCACTGGACACCCACTGGATCGCCGTCAGGGACGCGTCGAGGTCGTCTCGGATGGTGGCCAGGCCGACGTTGACGATGGAGCCGTCCAGGCCGGCCATCACCCCGCCGAGGGCCAGAACGACGGCCAGTCGCCAGATGCGGCCG
Source organism: Geodermatophilus sp. DSM 44513 (assembly GCF_032460525.1). Lineage (NCBI taxonomy): Bacteria > Bacillati > Actinomycetota > Actinomycetes > Geodermatophilales > Geodermatophilaceae > Geodermatophilus > Geodermatophilus sp. DSM 44513. Next base: position 3,107,996 of record NZ_CP135963.1, read on the forward strand.
GAGATGGGGGTGTAAGGCCGAGGGGACGGTGTGGATGTGCGGCTCACGGCCTGGCTCCAGACATCGACTTTCGTTGGATCTCCAACGTAACAGATCGTTGGACTTCCAACGATTCAGTAGGATCGTCTGGTGGCCGATCAGCATGCGACCGAACCGGTGCAGGCTCCCTCGCGCCGGCTGTGGGTTCTGCCGTCCTGGTTGCTCAACCAGGTGGCCAGCCGCGCGAATCGACTTGTCGCGGAGTCCTTCGGGCGCCCGGGCGTGCGCTTGCGTTACGCGGTGCTGGCCGGCCTCGCGGAGTTCGGCCCGATCAGCCAGGCCGAGCTCAGCAGGCGCCTTGGTGTCGACCGGAGCGATCTGGTTGCTGCCCTCAACGAACTCGAGCGCGAGGACTTCGTCCTGCGTGCGCCGGACGACCGGGACCGGCGACGCAATGCCTTGCGGATCACAACTGCGGGGCAGGCTGAACTTCGCTCCCTGGACGTACGCGTGCAAGCTGCCGCGGCCGCGCTCCTGGCGCCACTAGCGCCCCGGGAGCGGGAGCAGTTGGTGTCACTGCTCCAACGGGTTCTTGCCCATCACTCCGATGGCGGGCACCGGGGCGACGACCACGCAGATGGCATCTAGGGCCTGTCCTGGGAGACACAGGCTCGTGTCCTCCCTTGCGGTGAACTGCGCCCACCCGTCGCCGGAGAGCGCACATCGAGGGGCTCGGGTCCCTCTAGCTTCCCGACCATGAGGCATTGGGGATGGGTCTTCGTCGCGTACGTGGGCTCGACCCTGCTCAGCTCCCTGCTGATGTGGGCGTTCGGTGGAGTGGACACCTGGCCCGGTGGTCTTGCGATCGCTTCCGTCGCTTGCCTGGGCCTCCCGCTCACTGAGGCAACAGTCGCGCTGTGGCGCAGGCACAAGTGGCCTGACCGACGCGCCTCTCCCTGACCGCTCGCGTGTCCCTGAGGCCGCTTGGTATTCCGGAGCGGCCCATCAGGGCCAGGTGCCGCGCCTCGACGCGAGTCCCGCGTGTCACGCTGAGGACGTGCGACTTCCTGTGCCTGCGATCTGGCGTCGCCGCAGCGAGTGGCGCTGGCCGACGTCGCCACCGCCGACCGTGCCGCCCAATTCTCCGCCTCGCTTTCGGTGCCCCGCCTGCCGTGCGCCGTCGGGGGCGGACGATCGCTGCGACGCCTGCGGTGCCGTTCTGCATCGGGATGAGTCACCCTGAGCGAGCCCACTACGGCCTGCTGGCTCCGTGGTTCGCGTCGGGGTCATCCTCGGCGATCCCCCTCTTCTCAGAGGTCTTCGCCCTTCGAGCGCGGGAGAGGGCCACGAGCGCTATGGAGACCTGAAGCAGTCCGATGGGCGAGACGAGTCCTCCCCACAACGGAGATCGTCCTGAGAGGATCACGCCCCGCGTCTATCGTGCGGCCGCCGCAGGGGACAGCGTCAGGTAGATGAGGCCCGACATCCCCGCCCAACGCGGGATGCGCTTGTGCCTCCATCGCTCCCACTCCGCTGGACGCCGTCGGAAGTGGTGTGCGACTCCCAGGGCGACGATGCCGTTGACCAGGTTCATCAAACCTGGAGCAGCCGACACACCGGACTGGCGGCGCAGGCGACGCACGATCGGGACAGCGACTTCTGCCGGGGTGCCGAACAGCGCGACGGCCCCCACCGCCCCGAAGTAGGGCTTGACTTCGTCAGCGAAGTCGGCCGTGGACGGATGACGTGGCGTGTTCCCTCCCTGCGTCACGGCCGGACCGTAGCGGCTGATGCGTGCGGCGCACCGGGTTGCGACCTCGGAGACCACGTCCCTGAAGCCGCCTTCAGTGACGTGGTCGGAGTCCCGCCCCCCTCACCGCAGGGGCATCCCCTCGCGGGCATCGTCGGCCTACCAAACGAGCGCGCCCACGGGTTCCGGTGCGGGTTCCTCGAACGGGGCGCGACGAGACCGTCACGCTGCACTCCAGCGACCTTCTTGCGCCCGGATTCGGCTCAAAATGGCGGCCGCGACTGTCGACGATCTGCGCTTCCGTGCTGCGACCGCCGGTCGGCGGTCGTCATACACGGGAGTTCGTGCGTGCAGCTGCACGTACCTCTGAGCAGTGAGTTCAGCTCGCCGCCGTCCGCCGCGTGAAGGCCGTCCGGTAGGCGGTGGGCGTCGTCCCTGTCTGGCGGGTGAAGTGCAGTCGCAGGTTGGCCGCCGTGCCCAGGCCGCTGTGCTGGGCGACCTGCTCGATGGACAGGCCGGTGTCCTCCAGCAGTTGACGTGCCCGGCGGACCCGCTCGGCGGTGAGCCACTGCAGCGGCGGGAGCCCGAGTTCGGCGGTGAACCGGCGGGTGAGCGTGCGGGTGGTGGTGTCGGCCCGGCGAGCGAGCAGCCTCAGGGTGAGCTGCTGGTCCAGGCGGGACCGCGCCCAGTCCAGCAGGGGTGCCAGCGCCGAGTCGGGGATCGTCGGTAGCGGGGTGGAGACGTACTGGGCCTGGCCGCCCTGCCGGTGCGGAGGGACGACGAGCCGCCGGGCGACCTCGGCGGCGATCGCCGTCCCGTGGTCCCGGCGCACGAGTTCCAGGCAGAGGTCGATCCCCGCCGCGGTGCCCGCCGACGTCGCGACCTGACCGTCCACCTCGTAGAGCACGTGCGGGTCGACGTGGACGGCGGGAAACCGCTCGGCCAGGACCGCGGCGTGCATCCAGTGCGTGGTGGCCCGCCGCCCGTCGAGCAGCCCGGCCGCAGCCAGGGCGAAGGCGCCGGTGCAGACGCTGGCGACCCGGGCCCCCCGCCCGAACGCCGCCTGCAGGGCGTCGACGAGCTCGCCCGGCACCTCTGCGTCGACGGACGCCAGAGCCGGTACCACCACGGTGTCGGCACGGCGCAGCACGTCCAGGCCGGCGTCGACCCGCAGGACCAGCGGCGCGCCCTGCAGGCGCACGAGCTCCTCGCCGACGCCGCAGACCTGGACCTCGTAGGGCCGGGACAGCAGGTCCGGGCGCGGCATCCCGAAGACCTCGCCGGCGACCCCGATGTCGAACGCCGGCATCCCGTCCAGCACGGGCACCGCGACGACGTGGGGACGCACCCCGCCACCCTAGTGGCTCGATACTGCCGACAGGTGGCCATCTGGCCACTGGTCCGGTGGCGCCCGGTTTGGTGAAGCTCCTCCGGTGACGACGGCGCCGGACACCGACAACCCCCGCTGCGCCCGCACGGAGCGCGGGCTCGGGCCGGTGACCGGTACGGCGCTGACCATCGCCGGGGTGGTCGGCACCGGCGTCCTGGTGCTGCCCGGCCTGGCGGTCCGCGACGCCGGCCCGGCCGCCCTGGTCGCCGTCGCAGCGCTCGTCGCCCTGTCCGTGCCGCTGGCCGTCACGTTCGCAGCGCTCGGCGCGCGCTTCCCCGCCGCCGGCGGGGTCTCCAGCTTCGTCGTCCGCGGCGTGGGCCCAGCCGCCGGCGCCGTCACCGCCTGGTGGTTCTACCTCGGCGTGCCGCTCGGGGTCCCCGCCATGGGGCTCTTCGCCGGGGACTACGTCCAGGCCGCCGTCGGCGGCGGGACCGCGACCCAACTGGGCACCGCACTGCTGGTCCTCGCCGTCGCCGCCGCGGCCACTGCGCGCGGCGTCCAGGTCTCCGGCGGGATGCAGGTGGCCCTCACCACAGTGCTGGTCGGCGGGTTGCTGGCGGTCCTGGCGCTGGTCGCCCCCGCCGTCGCGCTCGAGCGACTCACCCCGTTCGCACCGAACGGCTGGGCGGCGGTGGCGCCCGCCGTTCTGGTCCTGTTCTGGCTGCTCACCGGGTGGGAGGCCGCCGCCCACCTCACCGGCCGCTTCGCCGACGCCCGGCGCGACGTCCCCCGCGCCACGGCGATGACCCTGGTCGTCGTCGCGGTCCTGTCCGGCGGCACCACCCTCGCGCTGCTCACCGTGCCCGGCATCGACGCCGGCGGGAGCGCACCGGTGACCCAGCTGCTCGGCACGGTCATCGGCGGGGCGGCCGGAACCGCCGCAGCCGTGCTGGCGGTTGTCGTCACGCTGGGGAACACGAACGCCTACGTGGCCGGTCTGGCCGAGCTCGGCGGGGAGATGGGCCGCAGCGGGCAGGCACCCGGCTGGCTGGCCTCGGCACCAGGCACCGTCCCCCGCCGCAGCCTCACCGTCGTCACGGTGCAGGCGCTGGTCAGCCTGGCCGCCGTCACGGTCCTCGGGTGGTCGACCGAGCACCTCGTGCTGCTCACCACCGCCTCCCAGGTCGCGGTCTACGGCGCCGGGCTGATCGCCGCCCTGCGCCTGCTGCCCCGCAGGACGGCCGGCTGGTGGGCCGCGGCGGTGTCCCTTCCGCCGATCCTGGTCCTGGCCGCCCTCAGCGGCTGGTACCTGCTCGCCCCCACCGGCCTGGCCGTCGCAGCCCTCGCACACCGCCGCCTCAGCAGCAGGCGACTTCCTCGCCCGCTCAGCTGAAGCGCAGGACCGAGACCGCAGGAGAGCCGGTCACTGGCTCGTCCGCCTTCGTCCTGGACTTCCGCGACCTCGAACGTGCAGCGGCCGCTCGCTGACATGGGGGGCCGCAGGCGGACCCCGCTGTGGGACGACGGCGGCTGGCTGGCGGAGTGTGCCCTGGGGCCTGTTCCGGAGTTCGGGCACTTCGCTCATCGCGTTCACGTGTGCGCATCGGCCCGTTGCTGTTCGCTCGGCAGCCGGCCAGGCAAAACCGGGGAGGCAGGTGACTGACCATGCGTGCTCGTGCATGACTATGCTGACAGTCATGTCGCATGTGCCTGCCAGCTGGGGCGTCGTCGCGTGCACTCCCGTGTCGCGCCGCCGCTGCGACCGCACGTGCTGGAGCGGCGATCCCGCCATGTCGTGATGGCCCCGTCGGACGTGCGGCTGTGCGTCTTCGGGGACTCCTTCACCGCCGGGGTCGGGGACCCGACCGGCGCAGGGTGGGTCGGTCCGGTGGTGGCTGCGGCGCGTGATCCTCGCTGGCGCCTGACGGTCTACACCCTGGGGGTGCGCCGGGACACGTCGGTGGACATCGCCCGCCGCTGGCTGGGTGAGGCGCGCAGTCGGCTCAAGGACGGCGACCGCTTCGGCGTCGTCCTGGCCTTCGGCACCAACGACGCTGACGAGCAGCAGGGACGGCGGCGGGTGCGCCGGGAGCGGACGCTGGCCCTGCTGGCCGACGTGCTCGACGACGCGCACACCGCCGACTGGGCGGCCCTGGTGGTCGGCCCGCCGCCGGTGGCCGATCCCGCCCCGAGCGCCCGCGCGGCGGACCTGGCCGCCGGCATGGCCGAGGTGTGCACCCGGCGGGCGGTGCCGTTCGTCGACCTCGGTGCCCTGACTGAGGAGCCGGTGTGGGTCGCCGAGGTCGCCGCCGGGGACGCCTTCCACCCCTCGACCGCCGGCTACGGCCGGCTGGCCGACATCGTCACCCCGGTCGTCGTCGGCTGGCTGGGTGCACTGGTGGCCGGGCCGGCGCCGCAGCTGCGGCCGGCGCGGACCGGGAGCGACCGGTGACCGAGCCGTCAGCGCCCGCCCTGCCACCTGGCTGGTCGCACCGCCACCCCCGCCCCGACGACCACGCGCGGGTGCAGGCGGTGCTGGGCCACTGGTGGCCCGGCTTCGGCGGGCAGGCCGGCGCCCGAGAGCGGGCCGCGCTGCTGCCCCGGCTGTTCTTCGAGCACTTCACCGACACCAGCCATCTCATCGAGGACGACGACGGGTGCCTGGCGGCCTTCCTGGTCGGGTTCCTCTCCCCCGCCCGGCCCGGCGCGGCGTACGTGCACGTCGTCGGCGTGGACCCGGCCGCTCAGCGCGCCGGCCTGGGACGCTGGCCCTACACGCGCTTCACCGCCGCAGTCCGCGCCCGGGGCGCGCGGGAGGTCGGGTGCATCACCAGCCCGGGCAACCGGGCCTCGATCGCCTTCCACACCTGGCTCGGCTTCGACATCGAACCCGGCGACCAGACCGTGGACGGCATCCCGGTGCACAGCGACCACGACGGCCCCGGCCTGCACCGCGTCGTCTTCACCCGCAGCCTGGATCGACAGCCGCGCACGTAGTGCGAGCGACGGGGACGCCGAGCGCCGCCAAGCCGGTCTGACCTACGTGTCACTCACGATGGCGGCGTGGGCCGCCACGATCCTCCAGCCGCTCGCTGCGTCGTGGTGCCAGGTGCGGGTGTAGCGCATCCGAGCCGCGAAGGGCTCCCCTCCGACGGTTCCCTCCAGGATCCCGAGGAAGAAGGTGACCCCGGTGGAACCGGCGACCAGGATGCGCAGATCTTCTTCCTCGACCCGGTTCAGCACCTGGTGGCCGCTCCGGTGGGCACGGAGGTCGTCCTCCTTGGAGTAGAGGTTGCCGTCCGGCCCGGTGAACAGCACCGCGTCGTCGAGCAGTTCGTCCAGCCCGTCCACGTCGGAGGCCAGCTGGGCGGCCTGCAGGCGCCGCTCGGCCGCCCGGAGGGTCTCGGTGTCAGCGCTCTGCGGCATGGTCGTGACCGTAGGTGCCACACCGGCCCTGTACGCAGGGTGTTCGCTGCCAGCGCAGACCGCAGCGTGCTCGAGACCGGCCCGGCCGAAGAACTCGCCGTCACGTGCCCAGCGACAGCCGTTCCGGCAGCAGCATGGCTGCCAGCGCCTGCAGCGGCTCCCCGTCCAGACGCATGACCTCGATCTCTTCCAGACCGCGGGCGCGCAGCCGGCGGTAGAACCGGAGCGCGGGATCGTTGGTGCGCAGCACCCACCACTCCAGCCGGCCGCCGCGCTGCGCGGCGGTGCGCGCCAGGTGAGCGAGCAGGGACAGACCGATGCCTGCGCCGCGGTGCTCGGCGCTGACGTACAGGTCCTCGAGGTGCACGCCGGCGCGGCCGGTGATGGTGCTGTAGCTGGGGTAGTGCAACGCGAAGCCGACCGGCTGCTCCTCCCAGGTGGCCAGCACCGCCTCGGCGACCGCGTCCTCACCGAACAGCGCGCGGGCGAGGTCCTCAGGCCGAGCAGTCACCTCACCGGGGAACTGCTCGGCCTCGGCCAACTCGACGACGAACCGGTGCAGGACGTCGACGTCGTCCGGCCGCGGGCGTGGGGACTGGACGATTGCGCGCTGAGCGCGGACACGGTGCTTCGGGACCGCGCTCAGCGTGCGATCGCCGCCGTCTAGGGAAGGCGGATGGGCATCAGCATGCGCACGTCACCGGGACGCGCCGGGTCGCGGAGAACCAGCGGTGCGATCGGACCGTCGAGCTCCAGCACCAGCTGCCCACCTGCGCCCACCTCGAGCGCCTCCAGCAGGAACTCGCGGTTCACGCCGATCTCGACGGACCCCAACGTGAGCACCGTCGCGGTCTCCTCGGCCCCGTCCGGACCGGTCGATACCGGCAGGATCGGAGCGGCCGCCAGCTGAGCCCGCAGCGCCGCGGCCTCGGAGTCCACGCGGTGGGCGCCCGAGCTCCGCAGGATCCGCCGGTAGTCGGGGAAGTCGTGATCCAGCCGCTGCCCGCACACGGTGCGGCCGGGCATCTCGACGGTGATCGCGTCGCCCTCCACACAGATCGTGGTGGGGCCGTCGTCGCCGCAGGCGGCGAGCACCTCATCGACGAGGGCCACCGGGAGCAGTGCCCTCAGCTCGCCGTTCGGCTCCGCGCCCGCCAGCGCTGACACGGCCAGCCGGTACCGGTCGGTGGCAACCAGCCGAACCGCGGCGTCGTCGACGTCCAGCAGGACGCCGGTGAGCATGGGCAGCTCGGGATCCTTGCCGACGGCGTGGCCGACGGCGCGCAGGGCGGCGGCCAGTTCGGCGGCAGTGGTGCGGATGGAGACGGGGGCAGGGAACGCGGTCACGGACTTCTCCTGGTCGAGTAGGGCTCGGGCTGCGGAGAGCTCACAGCGGGCGTCGGCCAGCCCGTCCTCGAGTCGCGCGAGATGCGCCCCGAGGACCTCTTCCACCACCGATGGCTCCCGGCGGTGCTCAAGCACCCGGCGAATGTCGGCCAGCGGCAGGCCCACCCGCCGCAGCCGCGCGATCAGCCGGGCGGTGACGACCTGGTCGTCGCCGTAGAAGCGGTACGAGCTCTGCGGGTCCACCCGAGCCGGCATGAGCACGCCGGCGCCGTCGTAGAACCGCAGGGCGCTGACCGAGAGCCCGGACTCCCGGGCCATCTGGCCGATCCCCCGCACGTGTTCCTCCACATGGCCGACCGTCCGGCCTCGACAAGGTCGAGAGTCAACCAGGACACGCGCGCGGCAAACGCGTCGCGGCACGGGGTCCGTCACCGCTCAGAGCACGGCCGGGCCGGCAACCTCCGGGCGGTCCGGAATGCGCAGCCGCTTCGCAGTAGCGCGCGCTGCCACTGGGCTGCTCACCGGGCGACCCGCCCGGTGGCTCATGCGACGACGCGTCGCTGGTTCGAGATCGGAGCGCCAGCGCCACCGAGGTCATGCAAACCAGGCGGCCCGCACCGGCGCCACCGGTTGCGCCGGTAGGTTTTCGGCTCTGCCTCTCGTGTTGGGCGCAGCGCGCCGTGGCAGCAGCGACCACATGTCGCAGGAGGAATCTGCTGCGGAACGCGCGGGCAGGCTGTCGTGAGTGACCGGGTCGTCCCGCAAGGGTCGTGTCGGCGGGACGACCTCGGCTCTCGTCAGCGGCTGGCTCAGCTACTCACGCCCACGCTGATGGCCGCCGTCCGGTGACCGTTCGTGTGCCCGCGGGCTCGGTCGCGCTCGAGGGCGCGATAGACGATGGAGCGAGCGACGCCGAACAGGTCGGCCAGTTCGGCGGTGCTGTGCTCGCGCTGCCGGGAGAGGTCCACCAGGTGGGCTTCCTGACGAGTATTGAGCGTGGGCTGCTTGCCGCGCAGCTTCCCCTTGGCCTTCGCGGCTGCGCATCCCTTCGCGGCTGCGCTGCCGGATCAGGTTGGCTCTGAACTCTGCGACCATCGCCAGCACGTTGGACAACAGCCGCCCGACCGGGTCGTGCGGGTCGTACACCGACCCGCCCAGGCTGAGCCGGACCTGGCGCACGGTGAGCTCTTCGGCGATCGCCCGAGCGTCGGGCATCGAGCGGGCCAGCCGGTCCGGCTGACGGAGGATCACCGTGGATGACAGGGTGATCACCGTGGATCAGGATGCTCAGCAGACCTCCCTTACGTGGCTGACCACACCGGAGATGATCGATCCACGAACCAGCGAGGATCTCGCCATGTGCTGGCGCGCGGTTGCCGATGCCGGTGGCGCCGTCGGATTCCCGTTCCCTCCCGTTGATGAAGACCAGGTTCGCTCCGCCAGCGCGACGATGATCGAGTCCCTTCATCCCCAGCGCAGCCGCCTGCTCGTCGCGTCCACGAGCAATACCGTCAGCGGTTGGTTGCTGCTCAGAGTCAACAACAATTCGCTGACGCAGCACTGGGGTGAGATCTCCCGAGTCCAGACGTCCCCGCAGGACCGCGGTACCGGCATCGGACGTCTGCTGATGGGAGAAGCCGCACGCTGTGCACGGGACGACCTCGGCCTCACTCAGCTACACCTTGCCGCACGCGGAGGACTGGGCCTTGAGGAGTACTACGGTCGCCTCGGATGGCGAGAGGTTGGCCGATGGCCTGACGCTTTAAGGTTCTCGGGGACGGATCACCGCGACGAGGTCTTGATGCTATTGACCCTCCACTGACGGACGAGCGGAATCGCGACAGATTCACGTCGAACTGGAGTTCCTGCGGTCACGAAGCGGCACCCGTCGGCGTTTGCCCATGCTCAGCGAGTGTCGGGCTCAGACTCGACCCGTCCAGGTCGGAGTGCGTCGAGAGCGAGCGCTTGGAAGTCAGCTGGACGTTCGCGCCACGGCGCGTGGCCGGCATGGTCGAGGACCACTCGGCGAGCGTTCTTCAGGTGCCCGAGCAACTCGTCTGTGGCTGTCCACGGCCGGGGGTCGTCTGCACCGAGGAGCATGGTGACGGGCGCCCAGATGTCCTGCGCCAAGGCGAGGAGATCGTCGCCGGTGCATTCGGTCGACAACTGTCGGTTGGCCAGCGCATTGACCTCGACGCCGGCGGGACGCGTCTGCCACAGCGCCTCGGCGTGCGCCGCTGGGTCACCCGCAGGCGAGAAGTCCGGGCGCCACTGCAGCAAGCACCACTCCCGCTCTTCCTCCGGTGTGCGGATGCGGCTGTCCAGCTCGCGCCACCGCGGGAGTTCACCGCCGAGGCGGCGGTCCCGTTCGGCGAGGTAGGCCTCCCGGAAGGTGGTGCCGGCACCGATGCCGGCGGCGTAGGCGACGGCAGTGGCCTGTTCGGGATGCTCAGCGGCGTACCTCAGGCCCAGTTCTGCACCCCAGGAGTGCCCGAGCACCCCCCAGCGGTCGATGCCCAGCGCTCGACGGACTCGATCGAGGTCGTTCACTGCCTGCGCCACGGTGAAGGGGCCTCCGCGACCGGTTGATCGGCCGCAGCCGCGTTGCTCGAAGCGGATGACCGTGTGCGCGTGGTCGAGCAGCGCCGCGACGTCGGTCAGGTAGTCCCACAGCCCTGGGCCGCCGTGGCAGAGGACGACGGGAGTCCCCGAGCCGGAGACCGCTGTCCACAACTGCGCCCCGTCGCCCAAGCCAACGAATTGCTCTTCCACGCGCTGCACCGCACCCAGGTTCCCCTAGGGTGTCTAGAGCCGCCTTCAGGCGCCGGTCGGAGACCTCATCCCGGCACAGCACAGGGATCCGCCCGCAGGACGCGGGAGCTCCGACCTCTGACGCACCGGACGTCGCCGTAGCGCGTTGGGCTACCGGGACGGGCTTTCGTCAGGCCCCGATGACCCATGTCAGATTGCACATGACGGCGTGGTGGTCGGAAGGGTGCCCCCCGTCGACAGGATCACCGAGGACAGTCACGACTCGACGGAGACCTGGACGCCGGGCTGGCCGGGTCGGACGAAGACGAGTCTGGATCCGGGGATCCGCTCGCGTGTGTCCCGGGCACCGGCGGCACTGGCTATCGCCGTGTCGTGGGCTCTGCGGCCAGTTCATGGACCACAGCCTCGGTCGGCAGGGCGCAAGTCCCGAGTCTCACGGCATCCGCAAGACGATCAGGCGTGATCTGCGACGTTGCGTCCTCGACCACGACGACCCGGTAGTCGCGCTCGCTCGCGTCGAAGATCGTGGCCCGCGGACAGTTGGGGAAATTGCAGCCGGCCACCACGACCGTGTCGACCCCGAGTTCCCGTAGGTACTCGTCCAGCGGAGTGCGGTAGAAGGCGCTCCACCGGGGCTTCCAGAGCACGACCTCATTGGTCCCCACACGCTGCATCCCGCCTGCGAGAAGAACGTCGCTGTCAAGCTCGACGTCAGCGCCGCGCAGTAGAGACGGAGCGATCCGGGCGCCGGCAGACCCGGGCCGCACGATTCGGGCTCCATTTCGGATGGCGGCCCGGCGGACGAGGTCGACGTCGTCTCCGTCGTACAGCCGGATCACGTGGACGATCGGCCGGCCGGCCGACCGGTACGCCTCGATCAGCCGCACGATCTCGGGCAGTCGGTCTGACGTGCCGGCGATCGGACTCGCGCCGCCGTCCAGGAAGTCCACCTGCGTGTCGATCACCAGGAGCACGGAGGATGCGAAGTGCGGAACGGTGAAGGCGTCGTCCAGTGCCGAGCTGCCCATGGGATCACATTGCCACGGTCAGCCTGCCGTGGTGGGCCCTCGTCCGCGGTGCTCAGCGCCGAGGCCCGCTGAGCCATCCTCCTGCGGGAGATCGCCGACGGGGGTTTCCCCTAGTGAGGGTCACTTTCCCGTCAGGACACGATGAGGTCGTTCAGTTCGTCGACCGTCTCCTACGTGCAACACTCCGCGGCATGGCGACCGTGCAGTCGGCGAGCCCACGGCTCATACGCCGCACTGCGCTGGCGATCGGGACGCTCGTCGCGATCGTGGTCACGTTCGCGGCCATCCGGGTGGTCGTGGACTGGCCACACATCTCGTCTGGCACCCCGCCCGATGACGACTTCGCTGAGCGCTACGTCGAGCACCCGGTGCTCGCCTACTCACACATCGCGCCCGGTGTCATCTACCTCCTCGGGGCCCCGTTTCAGCTGTCCCGGCGGTTCCGCACCCGTCACTACGACGTCCATCGGCGCCTGGGGCGGATCCTGCTCACCTGTGCGCTGGTATCCGGGGTGTTCGCGCTGCTGTTCGGCATCCCCCTCGCCTGGGGCGGCGCCCTCGAGGCGGCCGCGACAGTGGTGTTCGGCATCTGGTTCCTCGCTTGTCTGTTCATCGCTTTCTCGGCCATCCGACGCGACGAGGTGTCACGACACCGTCGGTGGATGATCCGCGCCTTCGCAGTCAGCATCGGTATCGGGACGATCCGCATCTGGGTGGGCATCTTCGAGGGTGTCGAGCAGGCGATCTCCCGAGGCACGTCGCCGGCCACGCCCGATCCGGTGATGTTCGGCATCGCCTTCTGGCTGGCCTTCGTGATGCACGTCGCGATCGGCGAGTGGTGGCTGCGGCGGACACCCGATCTGGCTGGTTGAACCCCAAGCCGTTCAGTGAGTCGCGACCGCTGCGTGTCAGGGCCGCGAAGACGTAGGGCGTCTCGGTGCCGGATCCCCTACGGGACAGATTGCTGACGGCGGGGCTCGACGCGTAGGAGCTGTGTCCGCGCGATGACGGCATCGCGGTCATGCGTGTGAGCGAGTCGGACCCGCACCGGATCGCGCAGGTACTCAGCAAGCGCTTCCTCGTCCGGCATCTCGATCAGCTGGACCTCGAGCGGGTCGCCATCGTGTCGTTCCATGACGATGTGTCGCGAGATGAGGCGACCGCCGTGCTGCGACAAGAGCGCGAGTACTTCATCCTCGAACGCAGCGAGGTCTTGGGCCCGTCCCGGATGTTCCCACAGCAGGACACACAGCTGGATCGGCATGGAATCACCCTGTCATTGCCGTGCAGGAGAGGGATCTCCTGCGGGGAGCACGTCTCTGATGACCAGGTCGTCGAGGAGGCCGCCGCTGACCTCTCGGCTTGCGGGACGCTGCTCACTCAGAGGCCCGGCCAGATCGCGAGTAGGTCGGAGCGCCTGAGTCACCCTGGTCGTCGGGATCGCACATCCCAGGTCGGCTGCTTCGGTCTGCGCGGTAGAGGTCGGCGGGGCGCCGGTACAGCGCGGGTGTGCTCAGCACGTCGGTGTTGTCGGCGATCGGGTCCACAGCGCCGATCGGCGTCAGGATCCGCAGCAGCGGGTCGGAGACCGTGGTCAGCAGGGCGTCGCCGAAGCGGTCGGCCGTGAGCGGGCCGGCCGGCTGTGGTAGGTCCCGATCGTCACCGCGACCGGGTTGGTGAGTCCTGCGGCGTTGTGCCGGTTGCCGAGAGCAGTCCAGGCGCCGGCCAGCGCTGACTCCCGTTCCTCAGCCCTAGTGCTCCCGTTCCTCAGCCCTCGTGGCGGCAAGTGCCCGAGCCAGGTGGTCCGCGAGGCCGTCCAGATGCGCGTGGGCGGTGGATGTGGTGCCGAGCCACTTGCTGTACGGGGCGTGATGGCGCTGTAGCAGCAGCGCCGGCCGCATCATGTCGCGGACCAGCCGGGCGGCGGTCACCGCTGAGCCGATAGCGTCACCGACCTCGGCGGTGCGGGCGACGAGGGCCTCTTCCTGGGCGAGACGGTGCCATTGACACGCCAGCAACCATCGCCACACCTGCTCGGGGTACCGCGTCCGACGTTGCGCCGCCGTGGCCGGACCAAGATCCCGCCCGGACGGGATTCGAGCTCGCCGACGACGACACACTCGCGGGCAGCATCGCGCGGTACGTCGATGAGTGCGCCGCCTCCCGTCAGGTCGTCGCGAACTCTCATGACCTCGACGACGTGGCGAAGCAGCCGCCCGACCACGCGTTCAACCTGCGCTTCGCGCTCGTCCACATGATCGAGGAGACGGCGCGTCACAACGGTCATCTCGACCTCATGCGTGAGGCCATCGACGGCTCGACGGGCGAGTAGCGGCGGGATGTCCCCGAGCCGTCCTGATCCTTGGGCTTGAGTCCGTGGGGCCAATCCGTTGCGGCGACGTCCGTAGTCCGCGACGCGGTCGCGGCAGGTGTCCCGCAGGGGTCCCCAAGCGGTGACGCGCGGGCGTCTGCGACTGGCGGGTCAGCCCTGACGAGTCTCTAGTCTCGGTCGTCGTGGCCGACTCGGTTGTGCAGCCTGCGGACCTGTCGACGGTTCGGGCGTCCTATGACCGCGTAGCCGACAACTACGTCGCGACGGGTGTCGGTGACCTGGCGCCGGCTCCGTGGCTGCGCGCCGCGCTGGGAGCGTTCGCCGAGGGTGTCCGCGCCCTCGGCCCGGTGCTCGACGTGGGTTGTGGCCCGGGAACGGTCACCGCTCACCTGGCGGGCCTGGGCGTCGACGTCTCCGGTGTCGACTTGTCACCGCGGATGATCGCGCACGCCCGCCGGTTGCACCCCACGCTGCGGTTCACCGTCGCCTCTGCCACTGCACTCGATCTGGCCGAGGAGTCCCTGGGTGGTGTCCTGGGCTGGTGGTCGCTGTTCAACCTGCCTCGCGACGTGCTGCCCGACGTGCTCGTCTCGTTCGCCCGGGCGCTGGTTCCTGGTGGGCAGCTGCTGCTGGGGACGCACATCGGCGATGGCGAGATCGAGCGCAGCGAGGTCTACGGCATGCCGGTCACCTGGACGACTCATCTGTGGCAGCCCGAGCGCCTGGCCGCCCTGCTCTCCCGGGCCGGCCTCCAGCTGGTCGCCGAGCTGCGCCTCCCGCCGACTCCTGTCCATCCGTCCGCTCCCGCTCCGCCGGCGCAGGTCGTCCTCGCCGCTCGACGGCCGAGCTGACCCGGCCGGCTGGCCGATCAGCGATCCGCTGGCGGTGATCACTGGCTGTCTGATGAGCCAGCCTTCGGTCTGTGCGAGCCGTGGGGATCGGGATGGGTGCTGCCGGTCGACACGGCCGGTCGACGGGAGGCGACCAGTCCGCCCCCGGTCCCGGCGAGGACCGCCTCTGTGATCCGGCCCCACCAGCGCCTCAGCCTGTCGTCCAGCCCGTGAGCGGCTCTCGGCTGGTCGGCGCGGGTGGGGACGCTCACGGCTCGGCGTACCAGGCGAACGCGAGCCCGGGGACGACGACCCGCCCGTCGCGCACCGGGAGGACGCCGTCGCTGCCGTGCACCTGCGCGAAGGCGCCGAAGCCGGTGACGGTGTCGGCGTCCACCCCCTGCGGGTCCGGGGAGAAGTTGGCCACCCCGACGAAGGTGCCGCTGCGCGGGTGCTTGCGGTGCCACACCAGGACCGCGTCGCTGCCGGCGTCGACGACCACGGAGTCCACGCCGCCGCGCAGCGCGAGCAGCGACCGGCGCACCTCCCCCAGCCGCCGGATGCCGGCGCACACCCGCCCCTCCAGGGTGGCCGGGTCACCTGCACGGGCGGCGGCGGCCCAGTCCATCGGCGGGCGGTGCAGCCACCGGTTGTCCGGGGCCCGCGCGGGGTCGGCGAGGTAGCCGGTGTCGTTGCGCAGGGCCAGTTCGTCGCCCATGTACAGCAGCGGGATGCCGCCGTAGGCGTAGGCGACGGAGTACAGCAGCAGCAGCCGGCGCACCCCGGCGTCCAGCGCGGCGTCGTCCCCGGCCGCCAGCGCCGCCTCGATGCCGCACAGCGAGGCCGCCGACCCGGAGATGCGGGCGTCCCCGGTGGCCTCGTCCTCCTGGAACGCCGCGCCGCGGGCGAACGAACCGGGGAAGCGGCCGGCGTAGAAGTCGGTGAGGAAGTGGCGGTGCGCGAACCCGTCCAGCCCCACCGCCGCGGCGTCCGCGTCGGTGACCGCCCAGCCGATGTCGTCGTGACCGCGCACGTAGGTCACCCAGGTGGCCGTCGGCGGCACCGGCCGCATCCGGCGCAGCGACTGCCGGGCCAGCCGGACGTCGCGGGTGGCCAGGCTGCTCCACAGCAGCACCATGAGCTGGTTGTGGTAGGCCAGCTCGCACTCCGGCCGGTAGCGGTCGTGGCCGCCGAGGTAGGCGACCAGGTCGTCGGGGGAGACGATCGCCTCGGCCTTGAAGACGACGCCCGGGGCGGCCAGCCGGGTCAGGGCGTGCAGCAGCTGCAGCAGGGTGTGCCCCTCGGGCTGGTTCTGGCAGCTGGTGCCCAGCCGCTTCCACACGAACGGGACGGCGTCCATGCGGAACACGTCCACGCCGCGGTTGGCCAGCCAGGTGATCTCCCCCAGCATTGCCAGGGTCACCTCGGGGTTGGTGTAGTCCAGGTCCCACTGGTAGGGCCAGAACGTCGTCCACACCCAGCCGCCGGCGCCGCCGCGGGCCTCCGGCACCCAGCTGAACGAGCCCGGTGCCCGGTCGGGGAACACCGCCGGGATGGTCGCGTCGTAGGCGTCGGGCAGCGTGCGGTCGGGGAAGGCGGTGTAGAAGCCGGCGTAGGCGGGGTCGCCGGCCAGCCAGGCCTGCGCCCAGGGGTGCTCGCGGGCGGTGTGGTTGACCACCAGGTCGATGCACAGCGCCATGCCGCGGTCGTGCAGCGCGCCGGCGACGTCCTCCAGGTCGGCCATGGTGCCCAGCCGGGGGTCGATCGCGCGGTAGTCCACGACCGCGTAGCCGCCGTCGTTCTCCCCGGGCCGCGGCGCCAGCAGCGGCATGAGGTGCAGGTAGGTGGTGCCCAGTCCGGCCAGGTGGTCGAGGTGCTCGGGCAGCCGGTCCAGCGTGCCGCAGAACCGGTCGACGTAGCAGACGTAGCCCTGCACACGGGACCGCTGGAACCACGCCGGGTCGATCTCCCGCCGCCGGTCCAGGCGGCGCAGCGCCTCCGGCCGCTCGGCCGCGGCGGTCAGCGCGGCGCGCAGCGCGCGGGCGACCAGCCCGTCGGCGGCGTCCTCCCCGTACAGGGTCGCCAGCGGCTCGTGGACGTCGTGGAGCGCCAGGTCGGCGCGGGCGAGGAAGGCGTCGCCCTCCGCGGGGCCCAGGGCGGCGACCGCCTCGGCCGCCAGGCCCGGCCGCAGCCGCGCCCACGCCTGCTCCGCCGCTGCTCGCCGGGCGCTCGCCGGGACCGTCACCGCGCCAGTATCGCCGTCCCTGTTCGCCCACGGCGTGACCGCTCCCGCCCACGGTCCCCGGGGAGTTCACTGGCGTAAGCAGGTAATCAAGACAGCTGGAGGTGTGCCGTGACCGGTCCCGTGGACTCCGACCTGCTCGACACCTACTCGCAGGTCGTCACCGCCGTCGCCGCCGAGCTCACCCCGCACGTCGCCGCCCTGCAGGTGACCGGGCCGGGCGGGCGCGGCGGCGCCGGGTCGGCGGTCGTCGTGCCCGGCGACGGGCTGCTGCTCACCAACGCGCACGTGGTCGGCCGGGCCCGTGGCGGGCGGGCGGTGTTCGCCGACGGCACCGAGACCGACGTGGACGTCGTCGGCGCCGACCCGCTGTCCGACCTGGCCGTCGTCCGGGCGCGGGGGGCCACTCCCCCGCCGGCCCGGCTCGGGGACGCGGCGACGCTGCGGGTGGGCCAGCTCGTCGTCGCCGTCGGGAACCCGCTCGGGCTGGCCGGTTCGGTGACCGCGGGGGTGGTCAGCGGGCTGGGCCGGTCCCTGCCCACCCGGGAGGGCCGCACCGCCCGGGTGGTCGAGGACGTGATCCAGACCGACGCCGCCCTCAACCCGGGCAACTCCGGCGGGGCGCTGGCGGACTCCGCCGGCCGGGTGGTCGGCGTCAACACCGCGGTCGCCGGCTGGGGGCTGGGCCTGGCGGTGCCGGTCAACGACACCACCCGCCGGATCGTCGACGCCCTCGTCCGCGACGGGCGGGTCCGCCGGGCCTACCTGGGGCTGGTCAGCACGCCCGCGCCGCTGCCGGCACCGCTGGCCGAGCGCACCGGGCGGCGGCGTGGGCTGCGGGTGGTCGACGTCGTCCCCGGGTCGCCCGCCGACCGGGCCGGGCTCAAGGCCGGGGACCTGGTGCTGGAGGCCGGGCGGCGACCGGTCGCGGAGGCGCAGAGCCTGCAGCGGCTGCTGTTCGCCGAGGCGATCGGCCGGCCGCTGCCGGTGACCGTGCACCGCCGCGGCGCCATGGTCGACGTGGTCACGGTGCCCACCGAGCTGACCGGCGGGTGACGCGGAGGCCACGCAGGGTGGTGGCGGGGGTCGCCCGGTCGGGCGTCGGGGACCCCCCGTGCGGTGGAGACGGTCACGCAGTGCTGCGGAGTGTCGTCCGGGCGGGTGATCCTGACCTGGACGAACGGGGGGACCATGCTCACGGCACGACCAGGCGGCATCGCGTTGCTCGCGCTGCTGTACGCGGTCAGCGCGGCGCTGTGCGCCGTGGGCGCCCTGGTACCCGCGTCGCCGCGGTCCCCGATCGGGCTGCTGTGGGCCCTGGCCGCTCTCGGCGCCGTCGGGGCCGGGGTGCTGTGGCTGCGCCGCGACCGGCTGGGCCCGCGCGCGCTGCACGCGGCCGTCGCCCTGCCGTCGGTGGCGATCGGTCTGCTGGCCTGGCGCTCGGCGACCGCCGTCGGCATCGTCGGCCTGGGCCCGGCGATGGTGACCGTGGCCGTGTTCGCCGCGCACTCCTTCTCCCGCCGGGCCGCCCGGCTGCACGTCGCGCTGCTGCTGGCCGCGACCACCGCCGGGGCGCTGGCCGCAACGCCGTCGGGCTTCTTCCCGCAGTGGCTGACCACGCTGGTCACCGTCGTCGTCCTCACCGAGGCCCAGGCGCGCATCTCCGGTGACCTGCACCGCGCGGCGGGCACCGACCCGCTCACCGGGCTGGCCAACCGGCGCGCCTGGCAGGCGGCGGCCGAGCGCAGCCTGGCGCACGCCCTGCGCAGCGGGGAGCCGTTCACCGTCGCGCTCATCGACCTGGACTCCTTCAAGGCCGTCAACGACCGGCTCGGCCACGGCGCGGGCGACACGTTGCTGCAGGCGCTGGCCGGCGCGTGGAGCGCGGAGCTGCGGCTGTCGGACCTGCTGGGCCGCTACGGCGGCGACGAGTTCGTGCTGAGCCTGCCCGGCACCGACGCCGACCGGGCCGGTGACCTGCTGGCCCGGCTGCGCTCGGGTCACCCGGCGCCCTGGTCGGCCGGGACGGCGACCGCCCAGCCCGGCGACACCCTCACCGAGATGCTGATGCGCGCCGACGCCGAGCTCTACCGCGCCAAGCGCGACCGCCGCCCCTAGAGCGACTGGAACGGCCGTCCTCCAGGGGCCCGCGCCGAGCCTGCGAGGCGTGGGGGGGAGGACGGTCCTCCTAGGGACGGCGCCAGTCGTCGGTGGTCAGGTGCGACCCGGCCATGGGCCCCATCTGCAGCATCCCGCCGTCGACGGCGTAGGAGGACCCGGTCACGTAGCTCGCCTCGGGCGAGGCGAGGAAGGCCACGACCGCGGCCACCTCGCGGGCGTCGCCGGGCCGGCGCAGCGGGACGCCGGGCCGCTCGTGGCCGGGCGCGGTGGGGTCCTCGTCCGCCTGACCGGTCATCGGGGTGGCGATCTCCCCGGGCGCGACGGCGTTGACGGTGATGCCGTGCTCGGCCAGCTCGATCGCCGCGACCCGGGTGAGCAGGCCCAGCCCGCCCTTGGCCGCGCAGTAGGCCGCCGCGCCCACCCGCGGCTGGTGCTCGTGCACGCTGGTGATGTTGACGATCCGCCCGCCGCGGCCGGCGGCGACCATCCGCCGGGCGGCCCGCTGCAGACAGAGGAAGGCCGCGTCCAGGTCGGTGGCCAGCACCTCGCGCCAGGTCGCGTAGTCGGTGTCGAGGACCGAGCTGGCGTGCCCGGTGCCCGCGTCGTTGACCAGGACGTCGACCCCGCCGAGGGCCTCGGCCAGCTCGTCGACCACGTCGGCGGCCTCGGGCAGCCGGGTGAGGTCGACGTGCCGGACCTCGGCACGGCGGCCCAGCGCCCGCACCTCCGCGGCGGTGGCCTCGGCGTCGGCCTGCTCCCGGTACCAGGTGATGCCGACGTCGCAGCCGGCCCCGGCCAGGGCGACGGCGGTGGCCCGGCCGATGCCGGACTCCGAGCCGGTGACGATGGCGACGCGGGGGGCGGGGGTCTGGGTCATGGCGCCCATGCTGGGGGGACCGGGGCGGGTGCGCAGCCCGGCCGGTCCCCTCAGCGCAGGGCCAGGCGCCGGTCCAGCAGGGCGTCGACCCGGGCCCGCGCCTCGGCCACCCACCGCGTGTTCTCCCCCGACGGGCAGCGGGCCGCGGCGGCGCGGGCCACGCACACGGCCGCGTGGGCGATGGCGATCTCCAGGTCGAGGGTGTCGGTGTCGGTGGCGGTCACTGTTGCCTCCTCGGGGGGTGGTGGTGGTGGGCTGGGTCGCCGAGCACCCGACGGGGCGCTCACCCCACCCGTGCGGCGAGCCGGGTGTCCTGATCCCGCCCGGCTCGAGCGGCCCCCAGGGCGGCGACCACCTGCTCCAGCGCGGCGAGGCTGTGACCGCTGACGAAGGCGTCGCACAGCGGCAGCGCGGCGGCCATGCCACCGACCAGCGGTGCGTAGCCGGGTGCGGCCTTGCGCGGGTTGACCCACACGATCCGGTGGGCCAGCCGGCGCAGCCGCAGCATGGCCGCGGCGACGTCCGCGGGGTCGTCGGTCGCCCAGCCGTCGGACAGCACGACCACCACCGCCCCCCGGGCCAGTCCGCGGCGGCCGGGCCCGGTGGCGAACTCGCCGATCCCGGCGGCCAGCCGGGTGCCGCCGGCCCAGTCCGGTGCTGCGGCCGCCGCCCGGGCCAGGGCCCGGTCGGGGTCGCGGCCGGCCAGGCGGCGGGTGAGCCGGGTCAGCCGGGTGGCGAAGACGAAGGCCTCGGCCCGGGCCCCGCCGACCGCCCCCTGCAGCAGGGACAGGTAGACGCGGGTGTAGGGCTCCATCGACGCGGAGACGTCGCAGAGCAGCACCAGCCGCCGCGGTTCGGTGCGGCGGCTGGCGTGCAGCAGCCGCACCGGGTCCCCGCCGGCGCGCTGGGCGGCCCGGACGGTGCGGCGCAGGTCGAGCCGGTCCCGGCGGCGGGCGGTTGGGTGGGTCCGCCGGCTGCGCCGCTCCGGGGTGGCGAGCGCGATCCGGCGGACCAGCGCGCGCACGGCGGCCAGCTCGTCGGGCTCGAGGTCGGCGAAGGACGTGTGCCGCAACCGCTCCTCGGCCGACGCGGCGGCCAGGACGACGTCCCGCTCGGCCGCGCCGCCGTCGTCCTCCCCGCTGCCCGCACCCGCGACGGCGCCCCCGGGGGCGGTGCCGCCGCCGGGGCGGCGGTCCGGAGGAGCGGGGCGGACCGTCGGCTCGGAGCCGACCGCGAGCGGCGCCGTCGGGTCGCCGCGGGTGTCCGCGGGGTCCAGCCGGCCGTCGAACACGGCCGAGAAGACGGCGTCGAAGACCGGCAGCTGGGCCCGGTCGGTGACCAGCGCGACCCGGCAGGTCCAGTACAGCGCGCTGCGGTCCACCGGCGGGACCAGCTGCAGCCCGCGCGCCAGCCCCGCGGCCCGCTCCGGCGTGGTGGGCAGCCCGGCGCGGCGCAGCGCCGTCGTCAGGCCGACCGCCAGCGGGCCCGGGCCCACCGACGGCAGGTCAGCCACCGGCGGTCACCCAGGCCGCGCCCCGGGCGCGGGCCAGCTCCTGGTCGTCGCGGTTCTTGAGCACCGACCCCCAGCTGGCCTCGACCGCCGGCGGGTCGAGCCGGTCGACGCCGAGCACGTCGAGGGCGGCCACCCAGTCGACGACCTCGGCGATGCCCGGCGGCTTGACCAGGTCCAGCGAGCGCAGCCGGCCGACCGCCGTCGCGGCGGCGACCGCCAGGGGCTCGGCGCTGCCGGGCACCCGGCGGCGGACGATCTCGGCCACCTGGTCCGGCGGGGGGAAGTCGATCCAGTGGTACAGGCAGCGGCGGGTGAGCGCGTCGTGCAGGTCCCGCGTCCGGTTGGAGGTGAGCACGACGACCGGCGGGTGGGCCGCGCGGAGGGTGCCGAGCTCGGGCACGGTCACCGCGGCCTCGGCCAGCACCTCGAAGGTGAACGCCTCGAACTCCGCGTCGGCCCGGTCGATCTCGTCCAGCAGCAGCACCGCCGGACGCGGCCCGGGGTGCTCGATCGCCTGGAGCAGCGGCCGGGGCAGCAGGTAGTCCCGGGCGAACAGGTCCTCCTCGGCCAGGGGCGCGCCGGCCGCCTCCGCCAGCCGGATGCCCAGCAGCTGGCGCGGGTGGTTCCACTCGTAGAGGGCCTCGGCCGCGGCGATGCCCTCGAAGCACTGCAGCCGGTACAGCGGGGTGTCCAGCACCCGGGCCAGGGCCTTGGCCGCCTCGGTCTTGCCCACCCCCGGCTCGCCCTCCAGCAGCAGCGGCTGGGGCAGCCGGACGGCGAGGAAGAGCGCGGTGGCCAGCCCCGGGTCGGCGAGGTAGTCCGCGTCGTCGAGCGCCGCACCGAGGGCGGCCACGTCGGGGACCCGCGCCCGCACCTCGTCCTCGGCACCCGGCCGGGTGGCGACCCGGCCGTCAGGGGGCGGCGGCATACCGGGCCGGGTCGGCGAGGTAGCTGGTGCGGCACCCGTCGCAGCAGAACCAGGTGGTCGCGCCGTCGACGGTCGCGTGCGGGGTCGCGTCGACCGCGGCGACGGTCATCCCGCAGACCGGGTCCACGGCCCGGGCGGGGGCCGCCGGTGACGCCGGGGACGCCGGCGGTGCGGCCCGCTCCGCTGCCCGCCGTTCGGCGACCACCTGGGTCCACACCGACAGGGCGATCTCCGCCGCCGTCCGCGCGCCGATGTCCAGACCCGCGGGGCTGCGCACCCGGGAGCGCTGCTCGTCGGGCACGTCCAGCGAGGCCAGCACCGCCGCGCCGCGGATCCGGCTGGCGATCAGCCCGACGTAGGGGACGCCCAGCCGCAGCGCCGCGCCGAGGGCCGGTTCCTCCCCGCGGCCGTGCGAGGCGACCACCACCGCCGCGTCCCCCGCCGCGGGCGCCGCGTCCTCCCCCGACACCAGGTCGACGGCGAACCCGAGCAGGCGACCGAGGGCGACCAGCGCCTCGGCGACCGGGCTGTCGCCGACCACCAGCGCGTGCGGGGCGGGCACCCGCGGCTCGAGGAAGATCTCGACCGAGCCGCCGGACAGGCAGGGGTTGGCCACGGTGACCGCGCCCTCCTCGTCCGTGCCCGACGCCCCGCCGGGCACGATCCGCAGCAGCAGCGGCTCGCCCGTCGTCAGCGTCATCAGCCCGTACTCGCGCACCGAGGACTCCGCGCAACTGCCGCCCACGAAGCCGTCGACGACACCGTCGGCGCGGACCAGCGCGGTGTCCCCGGCGTGCGCGCTGGCCGGCCGCTGGGCCCGGACGAAGGTGGCGTGCACGAACGGCTCCCGCCGCCGGACCAGCTCGGCGGCACGCTCCGTGACGGTCACGGTGACTCCTCAGATCGACTGTGCGCGGTCCTTCAGATCGGCGGGGTGGGCCGGCCCTGCATCGCCTCCCACACGCGGGCCGGGGTGCACGGCATGTCCACGTGCCGGACGCCGAACGGCGCCAGCGCGTCGACGACCGCGTTGACCACCGCCGGCGGGGAGCCGACCGTGGCGGACTCCCCGATCCCCTTCGCGCCGATGGGGTGGTGCGGGGACGGGGTGACCGTGTAGCCGGTCTCCCAGTCGGGGACCTCCATCGCGGTGGGGATCAGGTAGTCCATGAACGACCCGCCCAGGCAGTTGCCCTGCTCGTCGAAGCCGATGAACTCCATGAGCGCCATGCCGACGCCGTCGGCCAGCCCGCCGTGGATCTGCCCCTCGACGATCATCGGGTTGATCCGGGTGCCGCAGTCGTCCACCGCGACGAACCGGCGCACGGTCACCTTGCCCGTCCCCGGGTCGACGTCGACGACGCAGACGTAGGCGCCGAACGGGAAGGTGAGGTTGGGCGGGTCGTAGGTGACCTCGGCGTCGAGGTTGCCCTCGACGCCCTCGGGCAGCTCGACGGTGCCGTGCGCGCCCATCGCGATCTCGGTCATCGTCTTCCCCACCGAGGGGTCACCGGCGACGAACCAGCGGCCCTTCTCCCACTGCAGGTCCTCCGGGCGAGTCTCCAGCATCGCCGCGGCGATCAGCCGGGCCTTGTCGCGGACCTTGCGGGCGGCCAGGGCCACCGCGCCGCCGCTGACCGGGGTCGAGCGGCTGCCGTAGGTGCCCAGGCCGAACGGCGTCTGGTCGGTGTCGCCGTGCACGACCTCGACGTCCTCCGGGGGGATGCCCAGCTCCTCGGCGAGGATCTGCGCGAACGTCGTCTCGTGGCCCTGCCCCTGGGTCTGCACGGACAGCCGGACGACGGCCTTGCCGGTGGGGTGCACCCGCACCTCGGCGCCGTCGGCCATGCCGAGCCCGGCGATGTCCATGTGCTTGCGCGGGCCGGCGCCCACCGTCTCGGTGAAGAAGGAGACCCCGATGCCCATCAGCTCCCCGCGGGCCCGCTTCTCCGCCTGCTCGCGGCGCAGCTCGTCGTAGCCGACCTGCTCCAGGCACATGCGCAGCGCCGGCTCGTAGTCCCCGGAGTCGTAGACCCAGCCGGTCTTGTTGGCGTACGGGAACTGCTCGGGGCGGATGAAGTTCCGCACCCGCAGCTCGGCGGGGTCCATCCCCAGCTCCGCGGCCAGGACGTCGACCATCCGCTCCACCAGGTAGACGGCCTCGGTCACCCGGAACGAGCAGGCGTAGGCCACCCCGCCGGGCGCCTTGTTGGTGTAGACGCCGGTCACCGAGCAGTACGCGGCCTCCAGGTCGTAGCTGCCGGTGAAGATGGAGAAGAAGCCGGCCGGGTACTTCGTCGGCTGGGCGGTGGCGTTGAACGCCCCGTGGTCGGCCAGCACGTGCGTGCGGACGGCGAGGATCTTCCCGTCGCGGGTGGCCGCCACCTCGCCGCGCATCGTGTAGTCGCGGGCGAACGAGGTGCTCATCAGGTTCTCGGAGCGGTCCTCGACCCACTTGACCGGCTTGCCGGTCACGATCGAACCGACGACGGCGCAGATGTAGCCGGGGTAGATGCCGACCTTGTTGCCGAAGCCGCCGCCGATGTCCGGCGCGACCACCCGGATCTTGTGCTCCGGGATGCCGGCCACCATCGCGTAGAGGGTGCGGTGC
The DNA here is from genome assembly GCF_032460525.1 of Geodermatophilus sp. DSM 44513. Lineage (NCBI taxonomy): Bacteria > Bacillati > Actinomycetota > Actinomycetes > Geodermatophilales > Geodermatophilaceae > Geodermatophilus > Geodermatophilus sp. DSM 44513. The sequence continues at coordinate 3,133,082 of NZ_CP135963.1, forward strand.
GCGTGCGGGGCCTGGGTGGTCTCGTACAGGGTGAGCTTGCCGTCGACGGGGTCGTAGTCGGCGATCGCGCCGCAGGTCTCCATCGGCGCGGGGTGCACCCGCGGGTAGACCATCTCCTGGCTGACGACGACGTCGGCGCGGGCGAACACCGCCTCGGTCTCGGCGGCGTCCCCGGCCTCCCAGTCGAAGACGTGGTTGTCGGTCTGGCCGTCCTTGTCGTCCCGGATGACCGGCGCGTCCGGGTCCAGCGCCCGGCGGGCGTCGACGACCGGCGGCAGGTCCTCGTACTCCACGTCGATGAGCTCGAGGGCGTCGCGGGCGGAGTAGCGGTCCTCGGCGACGACGAAGGCGACCTCCTGACCCTGGAAGCGCACCTTGTCGGTGGCCAGCACCGCCTGGACGTCGGCGGACAGCGTCGGCGCCCACGCCAGGTTGAGCGCCTCGAGGTCCCTGCCGGTGATGACCGCGTGCACCTTCGGGTGGGCCAGCGCCTCGGTGGTGTCGATGCTCACCAGCCGGGCGTGGGCCATGGGCGAGCGCAGGACAGCGCCGTGCAGCATGCCGGGCAGCACGATGTCGTCGAGGTAGCGCCCGCGGCCGCGGATGAAACGGGGGTCCTCCTTGCGCTGCACGCGGCCGAAGCCGATCGGCCGGTCCGGGTCGGTGAGCGCGGGGTTGGACTCGCGCTCCTGCGGCATCGCCGAGCGCTCCTGGACGGTGGTCATGCCGGGACCTCCCGGTCGGCGGGGGCGGCCGGGTGCGCGGCCGCCCACTGGATCGAGCGGACGATGGTGGCGTAGCCGGTGCACCGGCAGATCTGCCCGGAGATGGCCTCGCGGATGGTGGCCTCGTCGGGGTCCGGCTCGCGGTCGAGCAGCGCGCGGGCGGTGAGCATCATGCCGGAGGTGCAGAACCCGCACTGCAGTCCGTGCTCCTCCATGAAGCCCTGCTGCACCGGGTCCAGCGTGGCGCCGTCGGCCAGCCCCTCGACGGTGCGCACCTCGTGGCCGGCGGTCATCGCGGCCAGCGTGGTGCAGGACTTGACCGGCTGGCCGTCGACGAGGACGACGCAGGTGCCGCAGTTGCTCGTGTCGCAGCCCCAGTGGGTGCCGGTGAGCCCGAGCGTCTCGCGCAGGAAGTGGACGAGCAGCAGCCGGGGTTCCACGTCCCGGGTGACCTCGGTGCCGTTGACGGTCATCGTGACCTGCATGCCGCAGCCTCCTCAGGCGGTGGGGGTGAGTACGCCGGCGCGGGCGGCGGCGCTGCGCAGCACCCGCCGGGTGAGCTCGTCGGCGAGGTGGCGCTTGTAGTCGACCGGGCCGCGCTGGTCCTCGACCGGCCGGCTGGCCTCCGCGGCGAGCCGGCCGGCCTCGGCGAACACGTCCTCCCCGGGGCGCGTCCCGAGCAGGACGGCCGCGGCGTCGGTGGCCAGACCCTCCAGGCCGAGGGCGGTGAGCCCGACGGTGGCGTCGGTGATCGTGCCGTCGTCGTCCAGCACCAGCTGGGCCCCGGCGGCGGCCACGGCCCAGTCGCCGACGCGGCGCTCGACCTTCTCGTAGGCGCTGCCCGACCGCGGCCGGACGGGCAGGCGGACCTCGGTGATGAGCTCGTCCTGCTCGCAGGCGGTCTCGTAGGGGCCGCGGTGGAACTCCGCCATGTCGAGCACCCGCTCCCCGTCGCGGGCGGCGATGACCACCTGCGCGCGCAGCACGTCGCACACGGTGGTGAGGTCCTCGGCGGGGTCGGCCTGGCCCAGCGACCCGCCGATGGTGCCGCGGTTGCGGACGACGGGGTCGGCGATGACCCGCTCGGCGTCGTGGACGATCGGGAAGAGCTCCCCGACCACGTCGGAGGCCAGCAGGTCGGCGTGCCGGGTGAGGGCGCCGATGCGCAGCTCGTCGCCGTCCCGGGTGACGTGCCGCAGCTCGGCGAGGTCGCCCAGGTCGACCAGCCAGTCCGGCCGGGCCAGGCGCAGCTTCATCATCGGCAGCAGGCTGTGCCCACCGGCGACGACGCGGGCCTCGGGCCCGTGGCGGTCGAGCAGCTCCAGGGCGTCGGCGACGCTGGTCGCGCGCACGTAGTCGAACGGGGCGGGTACCTGCACGGGGACTCCCTCCGGGGGCTGTGGCCGAGCCCGTGGACGGATCTTGTGACCGGGCCCACAGTGGTGTCAACATGCTCATAACCGGTCGGTTGTGAGGCTGGATGACCATGACCTTCACCCAGCTGCGGGTGTTCGCGACGGTGGCCGAGCTGGGCTCGGTCGGCGCCGCGGCGCAGGCGCTCGGGATCAGCCAGCCGGCGGCGTCGGCAGCGGTCGCCGCGCTGCGCGCGGACCTCGACGACCCGCTGTTCCGGCGCGCGGGCACCGGCATCGAGCTCACCCCGGGCGGCCGGGCGCTGGCCGCCCGGGCCCGCGAGCTGGTCCGGCTGGCCGACCGCACCCGGCGGGAGGTGGCGTCGGCGACCACCGCAGGCGAGGTGCGCGTGGTGGCCACCGCGGCGTGCGCGGAGCACCTCGCCGGGCCGCTGGCCGCCTTCACCGGGCGGGTGCCCCGCGCCGCGGTGACGCTCCGGGTCTGCCCGGCGTCGCGGACCGCGGCGGCCCTGGCCGACGACGAGGCCGACGTGGTGCTCGGCGTCCGGCCGGTGCCCCTCGACGACCGGGCGGTCGACGCGGTGCCGTTCCTGCGCTGGCAGCGGGTGGTGGTGGCCGCGCCGGGCTCCCCCCTGGCCCGGCAGGGCCGGGTGTCACTCGCCGACCTGCGCCGCGGCCCGTGGCTGGCCGGGCCGGCCGACCTGGAGCCGGGCACCGAGGAGCGCTGCTGGCTGCAGCGGGCCGGGTGCGCCGACCTGCAGCGGGACGTCGTGCCGATGGCCAGCGCGGCCGACGCGCTGGCCGCCGTGCGCGCGGGTGAGGGCGTGCTGCTCGCCCTCGGCCACGCAGTCCGTTCGGACCTGCGCGCCGGGCGGCTGGTGCGGCTGGCCGTCGAGGGCACGCCGGTCACGGGCATGTGGTGGGCCGCGGTGCCCGGCGGGGGGCGGGCCGGGGCGGCGGCGACCGCGCTGCAGCGGTTCCTCACCACCTCGGACGCGACCAGCGCCTTGCTGGCCGGGCCGGCGCCGCGGCACCGGGCGCACCCGGTGCGCGTGGAGCTGTGGAGCTAGCTGTCGTGACCGGACGGGCCGGCGGCCTCGCGGTCGGCGGCCCGGGCGCCCTGCACCGACTGGGCGCCGCCCCCGACGCCCTCCGGCGCGGCCGGGCCGGCGCCGGTGCCCCCCGTGGGGGTGCCGTCGGCCTGCACGACCTGCCCCTGCGTCATCGCCGGGTCCCCGGCGGTCCGCTCGACCGGCGCCGGGCCGGGCCCGGGTGCGCGGCCGTGCCCCTCCGGCGCGGCGCTGCCCCGCTCGGCGACCTCGATCGCCTCCGCGACGTCGGCACCGCTGCGGGTGTGGTCGGCCGAGGTGCCCTCGGTCGCCGGTTCCTGGGGTGTGCTCACGGACGCCTCCGCAGGTCGTCGGGATGTGCCGAGGAGTGTCGGCCCGCAGGGTCCGCCCGGCAAGGGTCAGTGCTGCTCCAGGGCGCGCAGCGCCGCCAGCGACCGGTCACGGGCCTCGGCGGCCTCGGTGGCGTGCCGCTCGGCGGCGCGGCGCTGCCGCTCGGCCCGGCGGAGCTCCTCGGCGGTCCGCGTGGCCTGCTCCTCGGTGCGGGCCAGCTCGTCGGACAGCTCGGCGACCCGCGCCTGCAGGTCGGCCCGGCGGGCGTCCAGGTCGTCGACCCGCTGCCGCTCCTCCCCGGCGGCGGCGACGGCCTCGGCGGCTGCCGCGGTGGCCTCCTCCGCGGCCCGGCGGGCCTCCTCCAGCGCGCGGTGACGGCGCTCCTCGGCCGCCCGCCGGGTCTCCTCCTCGGCGGCCCGGCGCGCGGCGGCGCCACTCCGCGGCCCGGCGGTCTCCCGTGTCGGCCCGGTGCGCGCCGGCACGATCCGCAGCGCCGGCCGGGTGCCCGTCGTCCCCAGGCCGCTGTAGGACATCGCCGCGGCGAGCCGGCCGGACAGCAGCGCCGCGCCGGCCTCCGGGTCGGCCATCGCCGCCCGCAGCGTGTCCGTGACCTGCGCCTCCACCGCGCCGCCCACGCGGGTGCCGCGCTCCCGGGCCAGCGCGGTCGCCTGGCGGGTCAGGGCGCCCAGCAGCTGGGCGCGCTGGCGGTCCAGGGCGCGCAGCTGGTCGCCGGCCAGGCTCTCCTGCGCCTGGCGGAGCAGGTCGCCGAGCTCGACCAGGCCCTCGACCTCCGCGCGCTGCTCGCGCGCCAGCAGGTTGCAGACCCAGGCCGCGACGGTCGGCTTGGGCAGGGCCCCGACCTCGCGGGCAAGGGTGCGGTCCCCGGCCGCCCGGGCCTCGTGCTGGCGCTGCGTGCGCACCGCGACGAACTCCTCCGGCGGCACCGCGTACAGCTCGTCGGCGACCCCGTCGAGGTCCACGGCGCCTCCCTCCCCCTCGAGCGGCCTACCCGCCGACCGCCGTCCGGGGGGCCTCCCACAGGTCGATGCCGGAGTCGACGGCGTGCTCGTCGATCGCCGCCAGCTCGTCGTCGGCGAAGTCCAGCCGGTCCAGCGCCGCGACGTTCTGCTCCAGCTGCGCCACGCTGCTCGCGCCGATGAGCACCGAGGTCACCCGCGGGTCGCGCAGCGCCCAGGCCAGCGCCATCTGGGCCAGGCTCTGCCCCCGCTTGCCGGCGATGTCGTCGAGCGCCCGCACGTGGCCGAGGGCGGTCTCGGTGAGCAGGTCGGTGGACAGGGACTTGCCCTGGCTGGCGCGCGAGCCCTCCGGGACGCCGTCCAGGTACTTGTCGGTCAGCATCCCCTGGGCCAGCGGGGAGAACGCGATGCAGCCGGCGCCGACGTCCTCGAGGGTGTCCAGCAGCCCCTCGGTCTCCACCCAGCGGTTGAGCATCGAGTAGGAGGGCTGGTGGATCAGCAGCGGCGTCCCGAGGTCGGCCAGGATCTCCGCCGCCCGGGCGGTGTCCTCCGGGGAGTAGCTGGAGATACCGGCGTACAGCGCCCGCCCCGACCGGACGGCGGTGTGCAGCGCGCCCATGGTCTCCTCCAGCGGCGTGGTCGGGTCGGGCCGGTGGGAGTAGAAGACGTCGACGTACTCCAGGCCCATCCGGGCCAGCGACTGGTCCAGGCTGGCCAGCACGTACTTGCGCCCGCCGCCCCCCTGGCCGTAGGGGCCCGGCCACATGTCGTAGCCCGCCTTGGAGGAGATGACCAGCTCGTCGCGGTACGGCCGGAGGTCGTCCCGCAGGTGCCGGCCGAAGTTGACCTCCGCGCTGCCGTAGGGCGGGCCGTAGTTGTTGGCCAGGTCGAAGTGGGTGACGCCGAGGTCGAAGGCGCGGCGCAGGATGGCGCGCTGGCGGTCGAGGGGGACGTCGTCCCCGAAGTTGTGCCACAGCCCCAGGCTGACGGCGGGGAGGTCCAGGCCGCTGCGGCCGGTGCGCCGGTAGGTCATCGAGTCGTAGCGGTCCGGGGCTGCGGAGAAGGCCATGGGGGGTGTCCTGCCCGGCCGCCCGGCGCGCCAACCCGGACCTCGCGGTCGGCTGGCGCGGCCGGGGACGGCGACACATGCTGGGCCGGGGGCGCGACGGGCGTCCCCGCCAGCCACCGAGCAGAGCGAGGCCACCTCGATGACGAGCATGACCAGCAGGGACGCGGCGACCGGCGGCCGCGACATCAAGTCCCACGAGTCCACCAGCTTCGCCGACCTCGGCAAGGAGATGTGGAGCTACCTGACCGGCAAGGGCGCGGCGATCAACTACGAGTTCGTCGACATGGTCGTCGAGGTGCCGCGGCAGACCGGCCCGGACTCCCCGCGGGCGACCTGGCGGCTCAACGGCACGCTGCGGATCACCACGTCCGAGAACGCCAGCCGGGGATGACGCCGGACGGCGGACGCCTGCAGGTGGTCGCCGACCTCTCGATCGAGGTGGACGGCGCCCCGGTGCGGGTGGAGTCCTCCGGCGGGCGGGTGCGGGTGGTCGCCGACGACGTCCGCGGGCTGGTCGACCAGCTGCGCTCGGCGGCACGGGCCGCCGGCGTGGGCTCGCCGCGCGCGGGCGTGGCGAGCCTCGCGGACCGGCTGGCCACCGAGGGCCTCACCGGCGTGCTGGCCGCACCGACCGGGGACGTCGCCGTCGTCGGCGCGGGCGTCGACTCACCGGTCGGCCGGCTGCTGTGGGGCACCCGGCGGGTGCACGTCGACACGGTGGGCCTGCTGCGGTCCAGCGACGCGGCCCGGTGGACCCTCGCCGGCGCCGCCCTCGTCCTCGTCGTCCTGGCCGCCCGGCGCCGGCGGCGCTGACCACCGGCCGCCCGGCGCCGGCGGCTACCCGGCGTCGGCGGTCCGCAGCGGCCGGGTGGCCCCGGCGGCCAGCAGGCCGGCGGCCAGGACGGCGAGGACGACCAGCAGCGCCTGCAGCACCCCGGTGACCTCGGCGACGAACCCGATCAGCGGCGGGCCGGCGAGGAACGCCGTGTAGGAGATGGAGCTGACCACCGACACCCGGGCGGCGGCCAGCGCCGGGTCGTCGGCGGCCGCGCTCATGCCGACCGGGAAGCCCAGCGCCGCGCCCGCCCCCCACAGCACCGCCCCGACCAGGGCGAGGGGCACGGCCGGCGCGGTGACGAACAGCAGCAGGCCGAGCACCGCGGTCACCCCGCCGGTGCGCAGCACGACCACCCGGCCGAAGCGGTCCAGCAGCGTGCCGCCGACCACCCGGACGGCGGTCATCGCGGCGACGAAGACGGCGAAGCCGACCGCCGCGGCAGCCTCGCCGACCCCGTGGCCGTCGACCAGGGCGACCGCCAGCCAGTCGTTGGCGGTGCCCTCGGTGAAGGCGAAGGCGAGGGTGGACAGGCCGACCAGCAGCGTGCGCGGCTCCCGCCAGGCCCGCCCGACCCCGGACCCGGCCGCGTGTTCCTCCGCCGTCCTCGGCTCCATGGGCAGGAAGGACCGGGTGGCGACCGCGATCGCGCCCAGCGCCAGGACCGCGGTGACCACCAGCTGGGCGGCCAGCGGGACGGCCAGCGCCGCCGCGCCCGCCCCGAGCAGCGCGCCGGCGACGGTGCCCACGCTGAACCCGGCGTGCAGCCGCGGCATGAGCGCGCGGTCCAGCCGCCGCTCGACCGCCGCGCCCTCGATGTTCATGGCGACGTCCCAGCCGCCGACGCCCACGCCGACCAGCGTCAGGCCGGCCCCGGCGGCGAGCACCTGACCGGAGCCCAGGCCGAGGGCCAGCAGCAGCAGGCCGGCCACCGCCACGACCGCGCCGGCCGACACCCCGCGGGCCGGGCCGATCCGGTGCACCACCGGGCCGGTGAGCGGCAGCGCCACGGTAGAGCCGACGGCGATGCACAACAGCAGCAGCCCCAGCCCCGCCGACGACAGGCCGAGCGCGTCGCGGGCGGCGGGCACCCGGGAGATCCACGAGGCGAAGGCGAACCCGTTGACGACGAAGGCGACGGCCACGGCGACCCGCGCGCGCTCGACGGAGGCGGTGGAGGAGGTCAGGTGCACCAGGGGTCCTTCCGTGTGCCGGCGTCCCGGTCACTCTATCGAATCGATTCGATGATCGCTTCCTCGACCGCGGGACCGCAGGGTCGTAGCGTCGGCGGACCCGACCCGACGAGGAGCGCGCCGACCGTGAGCGACCGGACCCGCCCGACGCTGGCCACGGTGGCCGCCCGGGCCGAGGTGGCCCCGTCGACGGCGTCGCTGGTCTTCTCCGGCTCCGAGCGGGTCGCGCCGGCGACGCGGGACCGGGTGCTGGCCGCGGCCGCCGAGCTCGGCTACGCCGGCCCGGACCCGGTCGCCCGCTCGCTGCGCTCCCGGCGCAGCGGGGTCGTCGGGGCGGTGATCGGCGAGCGGCTGGCCTACGCCTTCCGCGACCCGGTGGCGGTGCAGCTGCTCGACGGGGTGACCGAGGTGCTCAGCCCGCTGGGCGTCGGCCTGCTGCTGCTGCCCGGGGACGCCGACCGGCACGGCCCGACGCTGGCCCAGCTCGCGCACGTCCCGCTGGACGCGGTGGTCTACGCGACCTGCGGGCTCGAGGACGACCCGGCCCTGGAGCACCTGCGTCGCCGGGAGGTGCCGATCGTCGCCGTCGACGGGCCACGGGTGGACGACGTGGTGTTCGTCGGCATCCACGACCGCCCGGGCACCGCCGAGCTGACCCGGCACCTGGCCGACCTGGGGCACCACCGGGTGGCGGTGGTCGCGCTTCCGCTGCGCCTGGACGGCACCCGCGGCCCGGTCACCGCGGAGCGCCGCGCGCGGGTGCACTACCTGGACGTGCGGGAGCGGATGCTCGGCGTCGAGCAGGTCCTGGGCCCGGTACCGGTGTGGGAGGCGGCGGCCAACGCGGTCGAGGAGGGCGAGTCGGCCGGGCGGGTACTGCTCGACGTCCCGGCCGCGGACCGGCCGACGGCGGTGGTCGCGCAGAGCGACATCCTGGCCGCCGGCGTGCTGCGCGCCGCGGAGTCCCTCGGCCTGCGGGTGCCCGAGGACGTGAGCGTGGCCGGCTTCGACGGCGTGGACCTGCCCTGGCTGCCGCCGGTGCGGCTGACCACCGTCGTCCAGCCGACCACCGAGAAGGGCCGCGTCGTCGGCCGGGCGGTCACCGAGCTGCTCGCCGGACGGCGGCCGGCCGACGCCGTGCTCGACGTCTCCCTGTCGGTCGGCACCACCACCGGGCCGGCCCGACGGGGGTGAGGCCGAGGACGAGGCCGGCACCGACGACCGCGATGCCTCCCCAGACCGCCGGCGCCGGGGCCGGCCCGCCGAGGAGCACCCCGGTGCCGGCGGCGGCCACGGGCGCCAGCCCGGTGAGCAGCCCGGCGCGGCCGGCCCCCAGCCGGGTGACGGTGGAGTACCAGAGCACGAAGGCGGCCGCGGTGACCGCGACGGCCAGGTAGCCGGCGGCCAGCAGGTGCGGCACCCGCAGCCCGGTGACCGCCGCGGGGCCCTCGGTCGTGACGCCGAGGACGGCGAAGACCGCGGCCGCCAGCCAGGTCGCGTGCACCGACACGCCCCACGGGCCGTGCCGGCGCAGCACCGGGACGGCGAGCAGCGTGAAGGCCGCCTCGCAGGCGAGGACCACCAGCGCCCAGGCCAGGCCGACCGCGTCGGCCCGCCCGAGGCCCTGCACCAGCACCGCACCCGCGGTCACCACCGCCGCCGCAGCCAGCACGGCCGGTGACGGGCGGCGGCCCTCCAGGGCCGGGCCGACCAGGGCGAGGACGACCGGCACGCAGGCGACGGCCACGCCCAGCACCGCAGGCTCGGCGTGCCCGGCGCCGCGCACCAGCGCCACGTTGAACAGCACCAGGCCGGCGACCGCCACGCCGAGCAGCCAGGGCCACTCGGCGCCGCGCGGGCGCACCAGGCGGCGTCCGGTGCACCGGGCCAGGACCACCAGCAGCAGGCAGGCGACGGCGTAGCGCAGCGCCTGGGTGGTGGCCAGCGCGGCGTCGGCCAGCAGGCCGGAGACCGCCACGCTGCCGCCGACGAAGGTCATCGCCAGCGCTCCCGGCAGCGCGGCCGCGACCGGGGCGACCCCCGGGACAGGGGGTGCGGGGGGCTTGACCACCCGGTCAGCCTGGACGCGGACCGGTCCGGTGGGCAGGTCCGATCCGGGCACGTCCGAGTGGACCGATCGAGTGGACCGAGGAGGGGCGATGGGGCGCGAGGGCACGGACTTCCTGCAGCTGCACCGGCGGGCCGCACCGCGGGGCGGGCTGACCGCCTGGCTGGTCGCGGAGGTCCGCGGCGCCGTCGCCGAGGGACGCCTGGCCGCCGGCGCGGTGCTGCCGC